>CAIUWA010000001.1 GCA_903902745.1 uncultured Opitutia bacterium
ATCACCGCCGCTTAAACGCCGCCTGGCGTCACGCGGCGGAAGCCTGGCTTCGCTGCCAGGGTCTGATCACCGTCTCTATAAACCAAAAAGTGTTACCCAATTTACCGCTAAAATACGCCCGCCATTAGGTTGGTAGCACAGTGGTGGCCGCCCAGCCGTTGCGGGTGGACTCATGGACCGCAGTGGCATCGGCCTCGGTGTGGAGGCTCACCACCGGGGCCAGCGCCCCGAGCCCGAATTTTTGCCGCACTTCCAGCTGGGCCCCGGCGGAGAGGGCATCGAGCCCGTCATAACGCGGGCAGGTTTTCACCGTGGCGATACCGCCGGTGATCAGCGCGGCGTCGCGGGACAGCGGAAATCGCTGGCTGAAGTTGCCGCTGGCGGAAAAAATCTCCGCCGCGCGGCGATCGACCGCCTGGGCCGAGTGCGAAAGATTGTCATTCCAAGTGGTGGTGAGGCTGCCCGAGGTGGATACCCCCGGCGCGGCGAAGACTGTGAGTGGCAGGCTGAAAACAACCAAAAGGTGGCGGGGCGAAATCACAGCAAGAGATGTAACACCTTCCAGACATTCTCCGCAACTATCGCGTGACCCCGGACATTGGGGTGGATCCCATCCCGCTGGTTGAGTCCGGGGTTGCCGCCCACGCCCTCGAGCAAAAAGGGCACGAGGGCGACGCCGTTCTTTTCGGCCAGCGCGGGATAAAGGTCGTGGAAAGCCCGCACGTAATCCTCGCCCATGTTCGCCGGCATCATCATGCCCGCGAGGATGATTTTTGCCGACGGATTCTTCGCGCGCACGCGGTCGATGATTCCCTGGAGGTTGGCGCGCGAGACGGCGGGGTCGATGCCGCGCAGGCCGTCGTTGCCGCCGAGGGCGAGGACGAACACATCCACCGGCTGCCGCAGAATCCAGTCGACGCGCCGCAACCCGCCGGCGGTGGTTTCCCCGCTCAAGCCGGCGTTGACCACCCGCCAGGGAAGGTGGGCCGCGGTAATTTTATTCTGGATCAGCGCGGGAAAGGCCTCGGTGGCGGGCTCCTCGAGCCCATAGCCGGCGGTCAGGCTGTCGCCGAAAAAGATGACGGTTTTGTCATCGGCCGCTCCCACGCGGTCGACGCAGCAGGCGAAACCCAGGAACAGCCAGGCGCGGAGAAGGCGGGAATTGATCGGCATCGGCTCGATTTCGCGGGATTCGTGTGTTTGCTGTGCGGCTCCCCATGAATGTTCAAACGATGCTGAAAGTCGAGCGGCTGACCAAGACTTACCCGACCGCGGGCGGGCCACTCACCGTGCTACGCGAGATGGACTTCGAACTGGGGGCGGGGGCCACGGTCGCCATCGTCGGCCCGAGCGGCAGCGGCAAGACCACGCTGCTCGGCCTTTGCGCCGGGCTGGATCGCCCGACCGGCGGCACCGTGGCGCTGGCCGGGGTCTCGATCGGGGCGCTCGACGAGGATGCGCGCGCCCTGGTGCGTAACGCGCATGTCGGGTTCGTGTTTCAAAACTTCCAGCTCGTGCCGACGCTGACCGCGCTGGAGAACGTCCTGGTCCCGATCGAGCTGCGCGGCGAGGGCGGCGGCGAGGCCGAGGCGGAAGCCCGTGCCCTGCTCGGGCGGGTCGGCCTTGGCGAGCGCTGCGACCACTATCCGGTGCAGCTTTCCGGCGGCGAACAACAGCGCGTGGCGCTGGCCCGGGCGTTCATGAACCGCCCCAAGATCCTCTTCTGCGATGAGCCGACGGGCAACCTCGACGACGATACCGCCTCCGCGATGGTCGAGCTCATCTTCGGCCTCAACCGCGAGAAGGGCACAACCCTCGTGCTCGTGACGCACAACCTCGAACTCGCGAAGCGCTGCCAGCGCGTCATCCGCCTCAAGGGCGGCGCGGTGGTGAGCGATGAGTCCGCCGCTCCAGCAGCGGATGTGTGACATGGGGCGCGTGAAATGGGACGAGTTTAAATTCATGAATCTCAAAGCCGGCCAAACGTCACAGGTCACGCGCCATCCCGTGCGATGAATTTCATCCTGAAAATGGCCTGGCGGGATTCGCGCGCTTCGCGGCGGCGGCTCCTGCTTTTCTCGCTTTCCGTCGTGCTGGGCATTGCGGCGCTGATCGCGATCGGCTCGTTCAGCGCCAACCTCGACCAGGCCATCCAGGACCAGACCAAGGGCCTGCTCGGCGCGGATCTGGTCGTGGTGTCGCGCACGCCGCCTGATGTGGCCCTGCAGGAATATTTCGGTTCGCTCGGGGGCGAACGGGCGCGGGAGCAGATGCTGTCTTCCATGGCGGTGTTTCCCACGGCAGGCGGCGCCACGCGCCTGGTGCAGGTGCGCGCCCTCGAGGGCAATTTCCCTTTCTACGGTGACTTTGGCACCATCCCGGCCGACGCCCCGGCCCGGCTCCACGCGGGCGGCAACGTCGTGATCCTCGAGGAAACGCTGCTCCAGCAATTCGACGTGCCGGTGGGCGGGACGGTGAAAATCGGCCGCACGAACTTCACCGTCGTGGGGGCGCTGCAGAAAATCCCCGGCGAATCCACCGCGGTGGCGACCATCGTGCCACGCGCGTTCATCCCGCTGGCGGCGCTGGAGGCGACGGGGCTGCTCGGCACCGGCAGCGATGTGCTCATGCGTTACCGCACGGCGCTGAAGCTGCCGCCCGGCCGTGATCCCGCGGACATCGTGCGCGAAATGCGGGACCGGTTCCGGACACAGCGCCTGTCCTTCGACACGGTCGAGCAGCGCAAGCGCGAGCTGGGCCGAGCGCTGGAAAACATCCAGGGGTTTCTCAGCCTGGTCGGTTTTGTGGCGTTGTTCCTCGGCGCGATCGGCGTGGCCAGTGCCATTCATGTCTATGTGGGGCAGAAAATCACGACAGTGGCCGTGCTGCGCTGCCTCGGCGCGAGCGCCCGGCAGAGCTTCTCGGTGTACCTGGTGCAGGGGATCGCCCTCGGCGGCTTTGGCGCGCTGCTCGGCGCCGTGCTGGGGATCGCGGTCCAACTCATGCTGCCGTCGCTGCTGAAGGGCGTGCTGCCGTTTGACGTGGATTTCTTTGTCGCCTGGCCGGCGGTGGGCCGGGGCATGGCGGCGGGCTTTGTCATCTGCCTGTTGTTTACGCTGCTGCCCTTGCTCGCCATCCGCCGGGTCTCGCCGCTGGTCGCGCTGCGCGCCGCATTTGCGGATGACGCCAATTTTGGGCCCGACCCATGGCGCGTGACGATCGGGGTGCTCATTGTCGGGGCGGTGGCGGGCTTTGCGATCTGGCAGACCGGCAGCCTCCGCATCGGATTGGGGTTCACGGGCATGCTGGGCCTTGGCTTCGGCGTGCTGGGCGGCCTGGCCCGGTTGGTGGCGTGGGCGGCGCGGCGCTGGGTTCCCCGCCGGATGCCTTACGTGGTGCGGCAGGGCGTGGCGAATTTGTATCGCCCGAACAACCGCACCGTCCTGCTGCTCCTCGCTCTCGGGCTGGGCACCTATCTCATCCTCACGCTCTATCTCGCGCGCACGACCCTGCTGCATGAGTTTGAGGGCGCCGGCGTCGCCGGCCGGGCGAACCTGCTGTTTTTCGACATCCAGGACGACCAGATCAAGCCCCTCGACGAACTGCTCGCGGCGCAGGGCGCGCCGGTGATTCAGCAGGCCGCAATCGTGACGATGAAGATTTCCGCGCTGAAGGGCCGCCCGATCGAGGAACTGCTGCGGGACCAGGGGCCGCGCGAGCGCAGTCCGGGCCGCGACCGGCCGGGCGGGAACGGCGGCCTGCCGGGTTGGACCTTGCGCCGCGAGTACCGCTCAACGTTTCGCGGCAGCCTGGCGCCGACCGAGATCGTCACCCGGGGCCAGTTCACAGGAAAGGTCGGTCCGGAGGTGGCCGTCGTTCCCATTTCGCTCGAGGAAGGCCTGTTCGATGACATGCAACTCCAACTGGGCGATGAGATCACCTGGGATGTGCAGGGCGTGCCGATTCGCACGCAGGTCACCAGCGTGCGGAAGGTGGAATGGCGGCGGCTGGAGCCGAATTTCTTCGCGGTGTTTCCGGAGGGGTCGCTCGAGGCGGCCCCGAAATTTTATGTGGTGGCGGTGCGGGCGGCCGCCCCGGCTGATTCGGCGCGCGTGCAGCGCGCGGTGGTCGGGGCGTTCCCGAACGTCACCGCCATCGATCTCGCGCTGGTGATGAAGACGCTCGACGACGTGATTTCCAAGGTCTCCTTCGTGATCCAGTTCATGGCGCTCTTCACCGTGGCGACGGGTGTGATCGTGCTGGTCGGCGCCGTGCTGAACGGCCGTTACCAGCGCATCCGCGAAACCGTGCTGCTTCGCACGCTCGGCGCGACCCGCCGGCAGCTGGTGCAAATCCAGCTTGTCGAATACGCCATCCTCGGGGTGATGGCCGCTTTCGTGGGCGGCGTGCTGGCCGTGGCGGGCAATTCGCTGCTGGCGCATTTTGTGTTTCACATGGTGCCGGTCGCGCCTCCGCTCCTGCTGCTTGCGGCCGCCGCGTCCGTCGTGGCCGTCACGCTGGCCGCCGGCTGGCTCTCCAACCGGGACATCGCCGGCTATCCGCCCCTGGAAGTCCTGCGGCAGGAAACGTGAGGACCGGCGGCGCCGGAGTAGTTGGGAGTTGGTAGTTGGTCTTTTGGCGTTGAAGCGAGCGGCGGCGTGGAATGGGGAGGAAATGGCAGCTGACCAAAACCTGCGGTCTGACCAACTACCCGCCCGCTTTCTCCTTGTCACGCGTCACCCGCCACTCGTCACTCGGCGCCATGCGCCGCGTCGTCTCCTTCCACTATACGCTGAGTGATTCCGGTGGCCGCCTGCTCGACAGCTCCGCCGGCGGCCCGCCCATCATCTATCTTGAGGGCGCGGGCCAGATCATCGACGGGCTCGATGAACAATTGCGAAAGGCTGCCGCCGGCGAGAAAACGCGCGTGCACGTGCCGGCGGCCAAGGCCTACGGCGAACATGATCCCGCCCAAGTGCAGCGGGTGAAGCGCACCCTGCTGCCGGTCGAGGGCGAGCTGAAGGTCGGGGACACGTTTCAAGCGGGACCGGACCGTCACGCGCCCGTCGTGCGGATCGTGGGAATCGAGGGGGCGGAAGTGGTGCTCGACGCCAACCACCCGCTGGCGGGCGTGGACCTGGTCTTTGACGTGGAGGTGGCGGCGGCGCGCCCCGCGACGGCCGAGGAACTGCGCCACGGCCACGCGCATGGTCCCGATGGTCACGGTCACGATTGAAACCACAGATGGCGGGCCAGGTAGTTGGCAGTTGGCAATTCGTCGTTTGGTCGGCGCCGGCTGAACCCAACGCCCAACTACAAACTCCCAACTCCCAACTCCTCCTGCCGGAAAACATTTGAATCCCCTGCAGACTCCGCGTCACCTGCCAGCCAGCCCGCTCTGTCTTCCATGAAAATCCTCGGCATCGATATTGGCGGTTCGGCGCTCAAGGGCGCGCCGGTGGACATCCGGACCGGCCGGCTGTTGGCGGAGCGCCTGCGCATCGAGACGCCGGTGCCGCTTTCCCCCGCGAGGATGGCCGCCGCGGTCGCCGGCCTGGCGCGGCAATTCAAATGGCGGGGCCCGATCGGCATCGGCTTTCCAGGCGTGATCCATGGGCCGCGCATCCTGACCTCCGCCAACCTGCACCCGGGTTTCATCGGCTGTAATGCGGAAAAACTTTTTGCCACGGCGACGGGCTGCCCGGTAGCGCTCATCAATGACGCCGCCGCGGCCGCCCTGGCGGAAATGAAGTTCGGTGCCGGCCGTAATTTTGCAGGGAAGACGCTCCTGCTGACTCTCGGGACCGGCGTGGGCTCGGCGCTGTTTTATCGTGGCAGGCTTTTCCCCTGCGAGCTGGGTCACCTTCCACTCAAAGGCCGGGACGCGGAGAAGTGGGTGGCGGCTTCCGTGCGGGAAAAGAAGGACCTGTCCTGGGAAGTGTGGGGCACCCGGTTGGGCAAATATATCCGCATCCTGGAAAAGATCCTCTGGCCCGAGCTGATCATCATCGGTGGGGGCGTGAGCGCGAAGCACCTGAAATATTTCAAATACGTCCGCCCCCGGGCCCGGATGGTGCCAGCCAAATTTCTCAACGGCGCGGGGATCGCAGGCGCCGCGCTCTGGGCCGCGGAGAAAAACGGATAGACGATCCGTTGGAAGATTGGGGTGGGGACGCGCGGCCCGGCGCGTCCGTTCCGACGGACTGGGTCTCGCGTCAGCCCGGCCCGGCGGGCCGCCCGCCCTACGGTCGGCAGACTGAACGACTGATCCTCCCCATCTGTGCCCATCCGTCTATTCTGTGGCTGGCTTCTCCACAGAATGCAGCGGATGGGTTGAGACCTCCCGGTCTCCGCCGCCTCACCATCCGTTTGGCAAAAATCATGTAACCTTGAAGGCGGTTTGCTTGTAATAGGGGAATGGCCCGCCACCGGATCACCCAAAATTCAGGGGAGAAACCCTTACCCGCTGCCTAGGCTTGGCTTGCGTTAGCGACCAATTTTTTTTCACGCTGTCCGTTTAACTTCACTCAATCAGCCGATCCTCATGTCCCAACCCGCTCCGTCCCCCCGCAAGCCATCGCGCACGAAATGGTATGTCCTCGGCGGCATTGTGCTGGTCGCCGCACTGGGCGCGGCCGTGGTAAAGTCCCGGAAGGGCAAGGCCGAGATCATTCCGATCACCACGGAAAAGGCGGTCGTCAAGACGATCACCCAGCTGGTCACCGCCACGGGCAAGGTGCAGCCCGAGACCGAAGTGAAGATCTCGCCGGAAGTGGGCGGCGAGCTTATCGACCTTCCCATGAAGGAGGGTGCGCCGGTGAAAAAGGGCGACTTGGTGGTGAAGATCAAGCCCGACACCTACATTTCGGGGGTGGAGCAGCAGGAGGCCTCGTTGGCCGCGTCGCAGGCCGCCGCCGTGCTCAGCAAGGCCCGCCTCACCAAGGCCGACCAGGACCTCAAGCAGGCGCAGGAAATCTACGCCAAGAAGCTCATCTCAGACGCCGATTTCATCACCACGAAGACCAATTACGACGTCGCCATGGCTGACTACGATTCGAACCTGGCGCGCATCCGCCAGAGCGAGGGTTCGCTCTCCCAGGCGAAGGACCTGTTGTCCAAGACGACCATCTACTCGCCGATCGATGGTACCATCAGTTCGCTGACGAGCGAAGTGGGGGAGCGGGTGATCGGCGGCGGCACCTACTCGGGCACCGAGATCATGCGGATCGCCGATCTCAATAACATGGAAATCCGGGTGAAGGTGAATGAAAACGACATCATCAACGTCAAGGTCGGCAACCATACCTTCATTACCATCGACGCCTTCCCGGGCCGCCGGTTCAACGGCAGCGTCACCGAGATCAGCAACTCCGGCACGGCGGGCGCGCAGGGGACCGATGATGTCACCAATTTTCTCGTGAAGATCGGCATCACCGACCGAGGCGTGCAGCTGCGCCCGGGCATGAGCGCCACCGCCGACATCGAGACGCAGACGGTGGAAAATGTCGTGGCCGTGCCGATCCAGAGCGTCACGGTCCGCGCCGGCGGCCTGACGACCGAGCAGATGCAGCAGCAAACGGCCAAGGCCGCCCTGGAGAAGTCCGGCAACAATCTCGATGTCGCCGCGGAGCGCGGGCAGGCCCGCCGGGAGCGCGACAAGCTGCAGCGCGGCGTTTTCCTCAAGCAGGGCGACACGGTGAAGCTGGTCTCGGTTGAGACCGGGATCGCCGACAACACGCACATCGAGGTGAAGAGCGGCGTGAAGGCCGGCGACGAGGTCGTCTCGGGCAGTTATGCCGCCATCAGCCGCCGGTTGAAGGATGGCTCCAAGGTCGTGATCGAGCAGCCGAAACCCGAGGCGAAGAAATAACCGCCCCCCCGCGGCCCTCCGGCCACGAGCTTCCCCTGCCATGACACCTCCGTCCGCCCCCGCCTCCGCCCGCATTGTTCGTCCGGCCGGAGCCCTGGTCATTGAGATCGAGGGTGTGACCAAGCTCTACAAGATGGGCGAGGAAACCATCCACGCCTTGCGCGGCATCCAGCTGAAGATCCGCCGCAACGAATATCTGGCGATCATGGGCCCGTCCGGCAGCGGCAAGTCGACACTGATGAACATGCTGGGCTGCCTCGATACGCCGACCGCCGGCCGGTATGAGTTCAACGGTAAGAGCGTCGCCGTCATGACCGACGACGAACTGGCCGAGATCCGCAACCGCGAGATCGGCTTCGTCTTCCAGACTTTTAACCTGCTGCCGCGGTCCGACGCGCTGCACAACGTCGAGCTCCCGCTCATCTATGCCGGGTTTTCCCCCTCGGAGCGCCGGACCCGCGCGCTCAAGGCGCTGGACAACGTCGGCCTGCGCGACCGCGTTCACCACCGGCCCAACGAGCTCTCCGGTGGCCAGCGGCAGCGCGTCGCCATCGCCCGCGCGCTCGTCAACACCCCGTCCATCATTCTCGCCGACGAGCCCACCGGCAATCTCGACTCCCGCACCGGCGAGGAGATCATGGAGCTGTTCGAGCAGCTCTACGACCAGGGCAACACGATCATCGTCGTCACGCATGAGGAGGACATCGCCCGCCACGCCCGCCGGATCGTGCGCCTGCGGGACGGGTTGATTGAGAGCGATGCGGCGACCGCGACCTAGTATTTGGGAATTTGGAATTGGGAATTAGGACGAACCACTTTGCCACCATGGCTCCGGATTTCTCCCACCGCCCAACGGCCCATTCCCAGGTCTTTCGGCTCCCGAACAATTCCGAATTTCCAATTCCGAATTCCCAACTACCAATTCCCAATTCCCCGCCGGCGCAGCCGACATCCCCATGACCCGCCTCGTCTACGAGTTCACTGAGTCCTTCCGCATCGCGTTCGCGCAGATCCGCGCGAACAAGCTGCGCTCCGTGCTCACGGCCCTCGGCGTCATCATCGGCATTGTGGCCGTCACCCTCATGGGCACGGCGATCAACGGCATCGACGTGAGTTTTCAAAACAGCCTCGCGATGCTGGGCGATGACATCCTCTACGTGGAGAAATGGCCTTGGGGCAACCCCGACGACTGGTGGAACTATCAAAACCGCCCTTCCATCCTCGTGAAGCACGCCGATCCCCTCAACCGCATCATTGAATCGACGCCCAACTCGCAGCTGGTGGTCGCCGTGCCGGTGATCCAGCGCGGCACCTCGGTGAAATTCGGCGCCAACAAGGTGACGGGGATCACGACCATCGGCACCACGGCGGATTACGCCCAAACCTCCACCTTCGACTTTGCCGAGGGCCGGCTCTTCAACGACACTGAGAGCAGCGCCGGGCGGCTGGTGTGCCTGATCGGGGCCGATGTGGCGGACGCCTTGTTCCAGGGTATTTCGCCGATCGATAAGATGGTGCTCATCGACGACAATCCGTTCACGGTCATCGGCGTGCTCGCCCGGCAGGGTTCCATCCTCGGCCTGTTCAGCTTCGACAACCAGACCATCATCCCGATCAACGCCTTCAAGCGCTTCTACGGCCAGCGCGGCGGCGTGCAGTTGCGCGTGAAGATCGCGGACAAGCTCAAGCTGGCCGACGCGAAGGACGAGCTCACCGGGGCCATGCGTCGCGTGCGCGGCCAGCTGCCGGGTGAACGCGACAATTTCTCGATCAACGAGCAGCAGCTTTTCAAGGCGCAGCTCGACCCGATCAAGCGCGTCATCGCCATTGCGGGCCTCTTCATCACGGGGCTGGCGCTCTTCGTGGGCGCGATCGGCATCATGAACATCACGTTCGTGAGCGTGAAGGAGCGCACCAAGGAGATCGGCACGCGCAAGGCGCTGGGCGCCCGCCGTCGCACCATCCTGCTGCAGTTCCTGATCGAGGCGGTGTCCATCTGCCTGGTCGGCGGCGTCGTGGGCCTCGGGATCACGTTTGGCGTGTGCCAGGGCATCCGCTCGGCGATGCCGGCCTTCCCGATCGTGTTTTCCGCCGGTCTCGTGCTGGTCAGCATGGTCGTCTCCATCGTCACGGGCATCGTCTCCGGTTTCGCCCCCGCCCTCGGCGCCTCCCGCCTCGATCCGGTGGTAGCGCTGCGATATGAGTGAGGGAGTGTAATTGGGAATTAGTAATTGGGAATTGGTCCAACCCTCGATCCACCGGCCACCCCTCCCTAATTCCCAACTCCCAATTCCAAATTCCCAATTTCCCTCAGCAATGAAATTCACCGAGATCCTCCGCATGTCTTTTGGCTCCCTCGGGGTGAACAAGCTCCGTTCCGCCCTCACCATGCTCGGCATCACCATCGGGGTGTTCTCGGTTATCGGGGTGATGACGGCGGTGTCGGCGCTGCGCGGCTCGATCGAGTCCGGGCTGAGCTACCTTGGCTCGGATAGCTTCCAGTTTGGCAAGTGGCCCAGCGGCATCCGGATCAGTGGCAACAACTGGCGCAAGTATGCGATGCGCCGCGACCTTACCCTCGCGCAGGGCCAGCGCTACCTGCAACTGATGGAAGGGTCGGCCGACGTGGTCACCTTGACCACGGCCACCGGCGGGGTGCAGATGATTTATGGCGGCCGCCAGACCACGCCCAACATGCGCATGGTCGGCACCAATGAGCATTTTCTCGCATCCAACCAGTATGAAATCGACTCCGGCCGTAATTTTACGACGGAGGATGTCGACCTTGGGCGCAGCGTTGCGATCCTCGGTCAGGATGTGGTGCAGAAACTTTTTCCGTCTGAGTCGCCCTTGGGCCAGCGGGTGAAGATCCGGCAGCGCACCTATGAGATCATCGGCACGCTGGCCTCCAAGGGCTCGGCGTTCGGCAGCACGCAGGACGGCCTCGCCCTGGTCCCGATCACGCGGTTCATGAGCGATTTTGGCGCGAACGGCCGCTCGATCAACATTGCCACCCAGGCGCCAAGCCAGGCCCTCTACAACACCACGGTCGACAAGGGCGTCAGTGCCATGCGCATCGTCCGCGGCCTGCAGGCCGAGGATGACAACGATTTCGAACTCAGCTCGAACGACTCGCTCATCGCGTCCTTTGCCCAGATTGCGGACGTCATCCAGTCGGGCTCGCTCGCCATCAGCGCCATCGCGCTGCTGGCCGCCGGCGTGGGCATCATGAACATCATGCTCGTGAGCGTGACGGAGCGCACGAAGGAGATCGGCATCCGCAAGTCCATCGGCGCGCGAAAGGTCAGCATTCTCCTGCAATTCCTCGTGGAGGCCGTGGTCATCTCCCTCGCCGGCGGCCTGATGGGGATCCTGCTGGGCGTGGCGGGAGGCGACGGCCTCGCGCTCTGGCTGAAGGCCGCGATCGTCTTTCCGTGGGAGTGGGCCGCGCTGGGCCTGCTCGTCTGCTCCGCGATCGGCGTCGGCTTCGGCTTCTACCCGGCGCTCAAGGCGGCCTCACTCGATCCGATCGAGGCGCTGCGCTACGAATAGCGGCGGGCGTTTCAGTGCGATTTAGCCACAAAGGCACGGAGTCACGAAGGTCGATCTCCGGAATGGGATGTCCGCTTCGTGTCTCCGTGCCTTTGTGGCCAAGGTTCAACCGCGGCGGATTTCGGAGCCGTGGAAGCGGATGAGGATGCGGTAGACTTTCTTCACGCGGCACTTGATCAGGCCGGTGGCCGGGTCGAAACGCTCGGGGACCTCGATCTTGTGGAGGTCCACCACCGCGTGGTAGCCGCGCTCGGAAAAAACGTCGATCAGCATCGCCAGCGCGAGCGGATCATCGAGGACCGCGTCCTCGGTGTTGATGTGCGCGACGCCCGAGATCGCGTGGCAGATCACGATGGGCACGATCTTCTTCTCGATGAACTCGAGGACCTTCGCGAAAAGCTCACGGTGCTCCAGCTCGTAGCCGTCGAGGCGCTTTACGAGTTCCTGGCGGGCGTGGATGATGATCTCCTTCGCCACCGGCACGCTGCGCAGGCGGTCGACCGTGCGCGGGTCGAGCTCGAGCGTGCTCTGGTACTCAAGCTCCTTGAGGATGTTCTGCTCGACCTCCTCGACCGCGCCCTGCGCGTTGACGAAGTGATAGTGGAAGACCTCCTTCAGCGACTGGAGTGCATCCCACGTCTGCTCCTTGAACACGCGGTAGCGGCGCTGGGCGAGCGCCTCGTCATAGTCGGTCGGCCGCTCCTCGAGCAGTTCGCCGATGCCGGTGCGGCGGACCTCGTCGTTGTGCGCCTTGACCTCGTGGCCGCGCTTGAGCTGGCGCGTGATGGCGGTCCGCTCGTCGACGAAGAGCACCATGATGTGGATCGTCGTCTGGCGGAAATGGATGCTCAGCGGCGTCTGGTAGAACTCACTGCGCAGGGCGTGGAGCCGGCTGACCAGTAGTTTGAGGCACTCGACCTGCACCTTGGTGCGGGGGAAGCCGTCGAGGATGACGCCGTCGCGATACTCGGGTCGGAGGAGGCGGCGGAAGAGCAGGCCAATCACCTCGCGGTCGCCGACCATGTTGCCGCCGTCCTTGAGCCGGCGGGCCTCGGGGGAGTCGAGGAGGGCGCTGATGACGATGGGGCCGCAGGTGAGGCCGCGGGCGCTGGCGATGAAGGCGGAGTTGGTGCCCTTGCCGGCGCCGGGGGCGCCGCCGAGGAGGATGATTTCCTTCGGGAAGCGCAGGTTCTCGCGGCCGAAGTCGGCCTCGAGATCCTGCCAGACGGCCTCAAAGATGAGCTGGGCGTCCTTGATTTCCAGGTCCGGCTGTTTGGAGGTGGGCAGGGCTGGCAGGGCGGTGGTCTTGGAGGCGGCAGGGGTCGGCATGGCGGTGGAGGCGGGCAGGTTGGCGGGTTTCCGTCGCCGATTCGACACTAGAAATTGTGAGACAGGCAGATGTTTCGGGCGGGGAAATCCCGAACAAGCGTGAACCACGAGGGGACGAAGCCACGAAGGAAGGGCGGTAGAAGGCGGCGACGGTGATTTTCGCGCGGAACCTTTCCCGCTGGCGTCCGTCAAATTCAGTAAGACTCCCCGCGAGCCACGGCTTGCGGGATGTTAGTTGAAGCTGGACCTGGCGGGGCCGCGCAAGCGGCCCCGCCTTGGCTTTTTTGGCATTGGCCCCCACCCGTCTTGAAAACAGCCTCCTTTCCTTCCATGCGAGTCCTCATTGTCGACGACGAACCCGGCATCCGCAAAACCAGCCGGCTGGCCGTGGAGACAATGGGCCATGAGGTGGTAGATGTGCCGACGGGCGCCCGCGCGCTGAAGGCGCTGGAGGAGGCGGCCTTTGACGCGTGCTTTCTCGACGTGAAGCTGGGAACGGAGGACGGCCTCGAGGTGCTCGCCCGGTTGCTGCAGGCCTCACCGACGCTGGCCGTGGTGATGTTCACGGCCTTCGCCAACATCGCGACGGCGGTCGAGGCGATGCGGCGCGGGGCGTTCGACTTTATCCCGAAGCCCTTCACGCCGGACCAGATCCGGGCCGTCCTTGCCAAGGTGGCCAAGACCCGTTCGCTGGAGTCGAAGGTGCGGCAGCTGGAATCGCAGCTGGCGGACGAGTCGCCGGCGGTCGACCTCGGCTCCGCGGAACCGGCGATGCAGCGCTCGCTCCAGATCGCGTTCAAGGCGGCGGAGACCCCGGCGAACCTGCTCATCCTCGGGCCGAGCGGCACGGGCAAGAGCGTGCTCGCCCGCGAGGTGCACAAGCGCAGCGCGCAACGTGAGGCGGCGTTTGTGACGGTCAACTGCCCGAGCCTCTCGAAGGAACTCCTCGAGAGCGAACTGTTCGGCCATGTGCGCGGATCCTTCACCGGCGCGGTGGCCGACACGCTCGGCAAGGTCGCGGCGGCGGACGGCGGCACGCTCTTCCTCGACGAGATCGGGGAGATGCCCCTCGAGATCCAGCCGAAGCTGCTCCGGCTGCTGCAGGAGCACGAATACGAGCGGGTGGGCGAGGCCCGGTCGCGCAAGTCCAACGTGCGCATCATCGCCGCGACGAACCGCAATCTCGCCGAGGAGGTCAAGGCCGGCCGTTTCCGCGAGGATCTCTTCTACCGCCTCAACGTCATCACGATCGCGCTGCCCGGCCTGCGGGACCGCCCCGGGGACCGGCAGCGGCTGGCCGAGAGTTACCTCGCGTTTTTTTCCGCGCGCATCGGCAAGCATGCCAAGAACTTTTCGCCCGCCGTGGCCGCGGCATTTGCCGGCTATGCGTGGCCGGGCAACCTGCGCGAGCTGCGCAACGTGATTGAGCGGGCCGTCATCTTGGCCGCCGGGGCCACGATCGAGCTGGCCGACCTGCCGGAGGATTTTCACGGGCCGGCGAACTCCGCCGTGGTCGTGGGGGCGCCCGTGACTCTCGAGGCCGTGGAGGCCGAGCACATCCGCCGCATCCTTGCAGGTAGCGGCACCCTCGACGAGGCGGCCCGCACACTCGGCATCGACCCCGCCACGCTCTACCGCAAGCGCCAGAAGCTGGGCCTGCACTAAGGCCTGCCCGCGATGCTCCGCTCGCGCCTCACCCTCGGCCTGTTGCCGCTCCTGCTGCTGTTCCTGGCGGTCGGCCTCTATGCGTTCCGGGCCAGCCAGGATTTTGGCGCGGCGGTGCAGGGCATTCTCGACCGCAACCTCCTATCGATCGCGCGCGTGAAGGAGATGCGCACGGCTCTGAGCCAGATGAACGACGCCCTTGGCCAGGCCGTGCTGCCGGGCGGCGCACGGAGTGCCAGCCGCGGCTTTGACGAGGGCCGGGCCCGGTTCAAGCGCAGCCTCAACGATGAATTGCTCGCCGGCCCGGCCGCCGGCAAGGCCAGCCTGCTCAATGAACTCGACGATCGGTTCCAGCGCTTCACCCAGATGGGCGAGACTACCTTCCGCGGCGGTCCGTTCGACCTCGTGGCACGCTATGGGCAGGCTGAGGCGGCGCTCATCCGGGTCAACACGGCCCTGGAGGCGGTGCTGGAGAAGGATCACGATGATGTCCGGGCCGCGGGATTGCGCATCCAGGCCCGGACCGAGGAAACGCTGCGGCTGCTGTTCGCCGCCATGCTGGTGGCCGTGGGATTGTTTTTTTTCCTGGCGTGGCGCCTGGGCAGCTCGTTGCTGGAGCCGATCAAGGCCGTGACGGAGTCCGCGGTGGCGCTGGGGCGGGGCGACCTCGAGCGCGAAGTGCCGGTGACCTCGCGCGACGAACTCGGCCAGCTCGCGAAGGCCTTCAACGCGATGGCGGTCCACCTCCGGGCCTATCGGGAGGCGACATTGGCGAAAGTCCTGCGCACGCAGCGCACGATGGAAGCCACGCTCACCTCGGCGCCGGATCCGGTCTTTGTGATTTCCAGCGACGGCACGCACACGGTACGCAACCCGGCCGCGGAGCAGCTCGCGCAGTCTTCCGGATTCAGCCGGGGGTTTCCCGCCGCGCTGGCGGAGCCGCTGGCGAAGGTGCTCGCGACGGGCGATCACTACCTGCCGACCGACTATGGGCGGGCGGTGACGCTGCGGGTGGCGCGCGAGGACCGCCACTATCTGCCGCGCATCCTCGCCATCGGTGACAAGCTCACCGAGTTCAAGGGCGCGGCTGTCATCCTGCAGGATGTCACGAAGTTCCGCCTGCTTGACGACGCGAAGACCAATCTCGTTGGGACCGTGAGCCATGAGCTGAAGACGCCGCTCACAAGCCTGCGGATGGCGGTCTATCTGCTGCTGGAGCAGAATGTCGGCGCCCTGGCCCCGCAGCAAATCGAGTTGCTGGAAACGGCCCGCGACGATGCCGACCGGCTTCTGCGCATCCTCGACAACCTGCTCGATCTCACCCGCCTCGAGGCCGGGGCCTCCGCGCTGGACCGCCATCCCATCACCCTTGCCGGGCTGCTGGACGGGATTGCCCGCGAGGCGCGCGCCTTCATCGACCCCGCGGGCCAGACGCTCGCGGTGGACATCGAGCCCGGGCTTGAGACGGAGACCATGAACGTGGATGGGGAGCGTATTCGACACGTGTTCATCAACCTGCTCACCAACGCCGTAAAATATTCGCCGCGGGGCGGAGTCATCACCCTGAGTGCAATCGCCGGCCCGCTGGGCTTTGTGCGCTTTGGCGTGCGCGATCAGGGGCCCGGGATTGCGCCGGAGAATGTGCCGCGCGTGTTCGACCGGTTTTATCGTGCGCCGGGACAGGAGAAATCCGGGGCCGGGCTGGGGCTGACCATCGCGCGGGAAATCGTCGTCGCCCACGGGGGCAGCATCACCTGCATGAGCGAACCGGGCCAGGGCACGGAGTTCTATTTCCTGCTGCCGCGGTGAGCCGAACCGGGCAGATTGCGAGCTTTGGGAGGACAGGCTCATGCAGCCTGCACGGAGATCATCGAGGCTGAAGGGCGCCCTGCGACCCACGGTATTTTTTAAATCCTGCCGGCCAAGGGATTGCCCGGAGCCCGGCCGCGGTGGCATGCGGCATGATAAGGATATGGCATGAACAAAGTCACAGGCTTGGTCGTGCTGATCGTTGGATGCATCCTGCTCTACTATGGCTGGAAGTCCCATGAATCCGTGGCGTCGGTCGTCAGCTCGTCGGTGAGCGGCACGCCCACCAACAAATCCCTCTGGCTGCTGGCTCTCGGCCTGCTCGCCGCCATTGCAGGCCTCTTTGAGACCCTGCGCGGCAAAACGCACTGACCGCACCCAACGATTTCAACCTCATCTCTCCGACAGCCAACTCACCACTGAATCCATCCCACTCATGAAACCCACCATCACCATCGCCCGACAACAGACTCCCGATGAACTGATCGCGCAAATTAGCCAGTTGATGGACGAGGCCGAGGCGCTGCTGGTCGGCCCATTCGTCGAGAAGGCGAGCGAGAAGCTGGGCGACATCCGCACGCGCCTGAAAAACGCGCAGGTGCGCCTGGTCGAGATTTATGGGGCGGCGCGCCTGAAGATCATCGCCGGCGCCCGGTACACGGATGATTCGATCCGGGAGAATCCGTACCAGTGGCTCGCGATGGCGCTGGGGATCGGCGTGTTGCTTGGCGCCCTCCTCCGGCGCGGGAACAGTTGAGCCGGCTTGATGACAGTGACCGTGGTGGAACGGGCTGTTCCGCGTTTCACCAAATTACATCCGCACGCTAGCCCTTGCGGTGGACGATCTGGGGTGCGGTTTCCATCTGGCCGCGGGTGACGCCGAGCTGGTTGAGGAATTTGAATTCGCGCCAGAGGTCAGTGCCGGAAATCTCGCCCCGCAGGAGCTGCTGGTATTTGGCAAGGGTACGCGTGACCTCGTCCGGACCCTCGTTCACGAACTCCACGCGGAAATGGCGCGCGCCCAAAGCCAGGAGGCGGGAGACGTATTCCGCGCCGGTTTGGGCGCGGTTGTTGTAAACCGTGTTGCGGCAGCCAGCGTCGGCCTTGAGCGGCAGTTCGGCGCCCACGCGGTCGCGCAGGGCGACGCGGTGCGTGTCGCACGGCCGGCCGCAGTCGCGATAGTCCTTGCCGGTCGAAAGAAACGCGCAGAACACGCAGTGCTCCATGTGAAACATCGGCATGTGTTGGTGGATCGTGAGGTCGAACGACGCGCCCGGCGAGGACTGCAGCAGCGCCTCGAGCTGGACGACGTTGAGATCGTAGCTGGCGGTCACGCGCTCGAGGCCGTGGCGGCGCAGGAAGTAACCGGCGGTCCAGGGGTTGGCGACATTGAGGGAGAAATCGCCGCGCCGGCGGTCGCCCGCGAAGAACGCGAGGTGGTCGTAGTTGCGCACGAGATAGCCGTCGGCGTCGCACGACCGCACCTGCCGGAGGATCCATTCCTCGCCGGGCTTGAAGATGCGCGGCGGCGCGACCCAGATACTGGCCGGGGACAAGGACGAGGGCAGAGGGCCGGAAGCTTGGAGCTGGCGGAAGGAGGCGACGGCGTCGCGGTAGTGCTTGGGATTTTCGAACTCGCAATAGATTGTGCGGGTACCGGCCGCCCAGGCAGGCGCGAGCTGGTCGAGATTGCGGATGACGGCAATGATCTCGGGTTCGCCGGCCGGCTCGCCGGCATTGGCGGCGAAGTCGGAAACGTCTGGCTGGTTTCCGTCGTTGAAGCGCCAGCGTTTCGGCTGCGCCCTGAGCGACTCCAGTTCGCCGGCGGCTTCGCGCCGGAGGCGGTTGAGTTCGCTGATAGGCAGGATAACCTCGCCCTCGAGGAAGGATTTCAATTCACCCAGCTTGAACGGTGTGCCGCCGAGGCGGCCAAGCTGTTCGCGCAGGCGCTCAGTCGTGAGCGGCTGCCGGTCGGCCGCGGCGAGCGGAACGGCGGAGGAGAGCTGCACCACATGCCCCTCGTCATCGCGGGCGATGAGCGTGAGGACGCTGCCGGCGCGGCCATGGGCCTCAAGGGTGATGGGGCGCTGAAAACGGATCTGTCCGCCCCCGAAGGTCGCCCGCACCTCGCGGTCGAGGGCGGGGTCGTTGGTTTTCCAAACGAACTGGCCGGGGCGGATGCGCCGCCAGTCGATGTCGCCATGACCGAAACGCAGGGTGGTTCCGCGGCCGGCGCTGTCGCTGGTTTCCACCTGGTAGACGCGGCCGCCCTCCTCGCGCTCGTCGGGCCGGCCGGCGTCGAAGACCACGCCGTCGCCGGGCTTGAGCGGTGCGGCCAGCGCGAGCGTGACACTCTCGCCGGCTACGCGGGTGACTTCGCCGAGAAACACGCCGCGCTTGGTGCCGAAGCGAGCGTGCACCAACTCCTGGTTGTTGATGCCGCCGAACCAGCCGGGGTGGAGCCCGCGCGAGAAACTCATCTCGAGTTCATAGCGGGCGGCGGAGGGGTTGAAAGACGAACCACCCGGAGATGCCGGACTTTCCGCTTCAGTTGTAGCGCAGAGCGCATCCAGCGCCTGACCGTAGACCCGCGTGATGCTGGCGACATACTCGGGCGATTTCAGACGGCCCTCGATTTTCAACGAAGCCACCCCGGCGCGGACCAGCTCGGGCAGCACCTCGAGGCCGGCGAGATCCTGCGGGCTAAGCAAGTAGCGCCGGTCACCGAGGGGCACGAGCTGTCCATCCGAGATGAGATCGTACGGGAGCCGGCAGGCCTGGGCGCATTCGCCGCGGTTGGCGGAACGGCCGCCGAGCGACTCGCTGGTGAGGCACTGGCCCGAGTAGGCCACGCAGAGCGCGCCATGGACAAAGACCTCGAGCGGCAGCGGCGGGCTGGCCCCGGCTTGCGCCTCCCGGATCCGGGTGATCTCGGCGATGGAGTTTTCCCGGGCGAGCACGACCAGCTGGGCGCCGAGTTCGCGGGCGAAGTCCACGCCGGCGGCACTCGTGATCGTCATCTGCGTGGAGCAATGGATGGGAAAATCCGGCGACAGCGAGCGAATGAGCCGGCAGATCCCGATGTCCTGCACGATCGCCGCATCGACGCCGGCGGCGATGATGGTGCGAAGATAATCCCGGGCCTCGGCCAGCTCGTTGGCGAAGACCAGGGTGTTGAAAGTCACATACCCGCGCACGCCGCGGCAGTGCAGAAACTCCATCAGCGCGGGCAGGTCGGCCTGGGTGAAATTCTTCGCGCGCATGCGGGCATTGAAGCGCTCGAGCCCGAAGTAGATCGCATCGGCGCCATTCTCGACGGCGGCCCGGGCGCATTCCCAATCGCCGGCGGGCGCGAGGAGCTCGGGCCGCACCGGACGAAGGGTGCGGGCGGGAGTGCCCGGGGCGGTGGTGGTGGCGGCGGCTTCCGGCATCGGCCTTAGGGGTACGCGTCTTCTACGCTGTCGCAACAGCATTAGGGAAAGGATGGTCGTATCTCGATTTCTCATGGCCTGCTGTAGGAGCGGCATTACGCCGCGATGGAGTCGCGAGCCATCGCGGCGTAAAGCCGCTCCTGCAGCTTCAACCCGCTACGCGACAGAAAAGTCCGGCACGCGGACACAAAACACTGGAACTATTCCGGCCAACCGCGTCTATCTTGTGAGCATGAAAATCCTCCGTTTTGCCCTGCTCCTGGTGTTCGCGATGACCGGTTCCCTGCGGGCGGCCGAAAAGGCGGCCACTCCGCCCACCGAATACGAGCGCGCCGTGAAGGCGTATGTCGACGCGGCGAGCGACCAGCTGCGGGCCACGCGCAGCCAGCTGTTCGCGATGGCCAGCGTCCCCCCGGTGGAGCAGTCCAAAAAGCGCGTGGAGAAAGTCTATGCCAGCCTGGGCGATTGCGACAAACTGCTGGTGGAACTGAAGAAGGCCGGCCCGCAGGATTTCGACACGGTGAAGGGAAAGTTCGAGCAGGCCCGTGCCGTCATGCTCAAGGCGCTGGAGACGGCCCGCAAGGGTTGAGGAGCCTGCGGGCAGGCGCTGGCTTCAGCGCAGCATCGCGCGCACCAGCCGGTCATCACCATCGTTCGGCGCCGGGACCAGATGCAGCGCGGCGCACATCAGATTGTAGATCTGAACATTTTCCACGGGATCCACGATCGTGCCACCGGATTTGAACGACGGCCCGTGGGCGATGAGGATGCCGTGCATCGAGGCGAGGGCATTGTCGTAGCCGTGTTGCCCCTTGTTGAACCTGGGCTTCATATTTTCAAATTGGGCGCGCCGCATGACATACCAGCCCTCGTCGGGCACAATCCAGACGTCCGGAATGCGCGGGTTGTCCGCGAGATGAAAGCGGGGGGGCAGATCCTCCCGGCGATAGACCTTCGCATGCGGCAGGGCGGCGAGGTCGCGCATAATGGCGGCGGTGTCATTGCCCGGGAGCGGGCGCAGGCCGGCGGCGGTTTCATCGAAGTCCACCTGCACCCGCTTGAGGTCGAGGTAGTCGTCGAGGATGACAACCTGGTCGACGCTGGTGGGCGTCATGCCATGGTCGGAAACGATGATGAGGTTGAGGGATTGCCCCTCGGCTTTGAGGCGGTCGAGGAGGGCGCCGATGCGCCCGTCGAGGAGTTTCACCGCCGCGGCGAGCTCGGGGGAATTGGGCCCGTAGTTGTGGCCGGCGGTATTGGTTTCCTCCAAATAAAACGTGATGACCGCCGGCCGCTGCGCGGCGGGCAGGCTCAGCCAGCCGCTGAGTTCATCCAGGCGCTTTTCGAACGGGATGCTATAGTCGTAAACCTTCCAGAAACTCGGACGCAGGCCCTTGATCATCGCCTCGGAGCCCACCCAGAAAGACGACGCGCTTTTCCGGCCCTGCTTCACCGCCGTGACCCAGATGGGCTCGCCCCCCCACCACCGGTCGTCGTGGACGGAGGCGGCCTGGTTGTAGTGAAAGAACTCGCCCAGGCCCGGATCGAACATGTGGTTGTTGATGATCCCGTGGTGGGCGGGGTAGAGACCGGTGACGATCGAGTAGTGATTGGGAAAGGTGTTGGACGGGTAAACCGGAATGAGCGACCGGGCGGAAATACCCTCCCGCATGAGCTGGCGCAAATGCGGGGTCTCCTCGGGATAAAGCGCGCAATAATCCCAGCGAAACGCATCCATCGAAATGAGCAGCAGGGGCGGCGGCGGGGTGGCGGTGCGGAAAGTGGCGCAGCTGGCGAGGAGCAGTGAAACCAACGCCAGCGCAAAAATTCCGGGGCGGAAGAATCGGGATATCCTCATGGTGGCGGGAGCACAATCCGACCATGCGGCCTGGACCGGCCGGGGCAATCGCGCACATCAAATAAATGCACCGGTATTTCCGGGTGGGGCACGTTGCCCCAGCGCGCGGGAACCTCCACTTGAAAAAAACGAGGACGGCCCCGATCTCAGGAATGGTGCGTCTCCGACGGCGGCTCACCTGGGGGCAGAGCCGGAGTGACGGCAGGTGAGAGTGCAGGGGTGACGTCGGATGAAGCTGTGGGCGGGAGGCTGGCCGCCGGCGGGATCGGATTCGCCAGCTTCGGCTGAGGCTTGATGCGCTCCGGGGCTTCCTCAATGGCCCGCTTGAGCTCATCCTCGACGTTGCTGGCCGCCTTCTTGAATTCGCGGATGGATTTGCCCAGCCCCTTGGCCAGCTCGGGCAGCCGCTCGCCGCCGAAGAGGAGCAGGACGATGAACATGATCACCAGCACCTCGGGCCCGCCGACGTCAAAAAAGGCAAAGAAAAGTGGCACAGAACTCATGGCGGCATGTATGACTCCGGCAGGTTAAAAAAGTAACGCAAAAATTGGAAATCCCAGCCAGAACCACGATTTCAGCGGATAGCGACCGACACCACGAAGCTCTGGGTCTGTCCGGGCGGCACAAATTGGAGGCCGTTTTTGTGCTCGGCGGCGTTGGCTGGCCCCATCCAGGGCTCGACGCAGTAGAATGGCGAATCATCCGCCAGCGTCCATGTCACAAAGGTCGCCGCGGGGGGCGGAACCTTGGCCGAGCCCAAACGCACGACGATGTCGCCCGGTCGCCCCTGTTCGCCGAACACGACCTCGTTGCCGGTCAGTCCCGTGTGAAACGTGTCGATCAGCGCCTTGTTCGCGAGATTCTCATTGGTTTGGAGCACCGGGCCGGGAATCAGCTGGCCCGCGGCATCCTGCCGCAGCCGCCGGGTCGCCGGGATGCGGATTAGATAATCGGCACGCTTCGCCCCCTCGCTCCAAGGCACCGTGAAATAAAAATGATGGCCGGCGCTCCACGGCAGAGGTTCGGCGCCGAGATTTTTCAGCGTGAATTCGCACGTGAGCCCGAGCGGCTCGAAGCGGTACGTGACGGTGAATTCGTAGTCGTAGGGATAGCAGGCGCGCGCCTCTTCCCCGGGCACGAACTGCGCGGCAAACCCGCGCGCATCAAGGCGGGTGAGCCGGAAGTCGCCCTGGCGCGCGATGCCGTGGATGGGCATGGGCCGCCGAATGCCGTCGGCGGCGCGCCAGAAATGGATCTCGCCGCGGTCAAAGGTGCGCGCGTTGAACGGAAACAGGATGGGGTTGCCGCCGCGCACCTTGGCGAAGTCGTCGAGCGAGGCGATCTCGGGCCAGTAGAGCACATCGCGCACGGAGCCGTCGCCGAGCATGAGATTCCAATTCATCAGGCGGGCGCCTTTTTCGGGCAGCGCGAGGAAGGTCGAATTGCCCACCCGCCAGCGCGTGAGGGTTTGGCCGAGGTAGGGAAGCTTCTCCATGAACCTTGTGGTAAACGCCGCCGGACGGGCCACGCCAAGGCTAATCTGGAAACAAGCCGGTGACTTTCTCCCGGAGTGGTGCCTGAACACTGCGATCAAAAGGCCAGCTCCAATCCGGCCTGCGCGTGGCCGCTTGGTTTTCCGCGGCCAGGACGATATTTGCGATCGCGCCCGAGAGCGTTGTCAGCGGTGCCTCGCGCCGATCAGGGGAGTTGCGCGGGACCCGAACCCTTCAGGTTGTTGGGCGGTGTACTCGGGACAAAGTGTTTGCCGGCAAAATCGATCTGGATGTTTTCCCATTGCGAAGCCCACATGTAAATCGGCCCGGTCTTGGTGAAGCTGGCGCTTTCCCCCCGCTTCAGGACGGTGGTAGGTAGCAACTCCTCGCCATAGCTGCCGGTGGCGTCGTTGTTTTTGGCCCAGACCCGGACGCTGACATAGTCGATCGCCGTGACGACGGCCTTGGCATCGGGGGCGGGCGGCACGACGGCCGAAGGTGCGACGGTGCGGGCCGGGGCGGCCGCCGGGCTGCCGCTGAAGATCGACTTGCCGATCCAGATGGCGAGCAGGAGCACGACTACGCCTGCCAGCGCGAGACCGCCCTTGAACACCAGATTCGGATCGATCATCGGGCCGGACGGCAGGGTGCCACCGCCCCGGGTGAAGGAGGATGGATTGCGCCGTGGCGGAGTGGATTCCGCTTCCGGCGCGGAGGCGGAGGATTCGCCGGCGCCACCTTCATCGGCGGTGGCCACGGAGAGATCCATGCGACCGTATACCTCGCGGCTCGGAGTGCGCGGCCGGCCGTTGGCGGCGAGGCCGAGTCCGTTGAAATCATTCACGATCTTGTCCGCGGGCAGCTTCAGAAATTGGGCGTAGGAGCGCAGAAAGCCGCGCACATAAAGCTCAGCCAGACCAAGATCGAACTGGTTGCTCTCGAATTTCTGGAGGTAATCGCCGCGGATCTTGGTCGCTTCCGCCGCCTCGCGAATGGAGACACCCTTGCGTTTGCGGGCTTCTTCGAGGCGTTCACCAATGGTCTGCATGTGACTAGTCAGTTAGGGGATTTGCCGAGCGATGGGAAGGAGGAATTGCCCAGCTGGCCCTGGCGGGGCGCTCCCGCCATCAAAGCTTGTCGAGGTCGGCGATGATTTCGCGCGGACTCGAGCCGTTTTCCGGGCCGACGATGCCCTTTTCCTCCATCAGGTCCATGATGCGGGCGGCACGGTTGTAACCGACGCGGAGCCGGCGCTGGATCATCGAGGTGCTGGCACGGCGGGTGGACTTCAGGACCTCGAGCGCCTGCTGGTAAAGTTCCTCGTCGTCGCCCATGTCGCCGTCCTCGCCCTCGGAGCCGCCCTCGTCGTCTTCGCCCTCCTTCGCCGCGCGATCAATCTGGGCCTGGACTTCATTGGCATAGACGGGAGGGCCGTTGACCTTCAGGAAGTCGACGAGAGCCTGCATTTCGTCATCGGACACGAAGGCGCCCTGGGCGCGAACGAGGCGGGAGGTGCCCGGCGGCGAGAACAGCATGTCACCGCGGCCGATCAGCGTGTCGGCGCCCTTGGTGTCGAGAATGGTGCGGGAGTCGACCTGCGAGGCGACCTGGAAGGCGATCCGCGAGGGAAGGTTGGCCTTGATGACACCGGTGATGACGTTCACCGACGGGCGCTGGGTGGCGATGATGAGGTGGATGCCGGCGGCGCGCGCCAGCTGGGCGAGGCGGGCGATGCTCGTTTCGATCTCGGCGGGCGCGACCATCATGAGGTCGGCAAGCTCGTCGATGATGGCGACGATGTAGGGCAGGCGCTCGGGAATTTCGAGGTCATCCGCGGCGAGGGGATCGACTCCGGTGAGTGCGGCCTGCGCGTCGGGGATGGCGGCGGCGTTTTTCTTGCGGGCATTGAAGCCGAGAATGTTTCGCACGTTCACCTTCGCGAACATCTGGTACCGCTGCTCCATCTCGCCGAGGAGCCACTTGAGCGCGCCGGGCACCTTCTTTGGCTCCGTCACGACCGGGATGAGCATGTGCGGGAGCGCATTGAAGATTTTCAACTCGACCACCTTCGGGTCGACCATGAGCAGGCGCACGTCCTTCGGGCTCTTGGAGTAGAGAATTGAGGAAACGATGGAATTGATGCAGACCGATTTGCCCGAGCCGGTGGCGCCGGCGATGAGCAGGTGAGGCATCTTCGCGAGGTCGGAGACGAGCGGCTTGCCGGAGACGTCCTTGCCGAGCGCGATGGGGAGATCGGCCTTCGCAGAAGCCCAGTCCTCGCTTTCGAGGATCTCGCGCATGCCGACGGGAGTGGGGTGCTGGTTCGGCACCTCGACGCCGACGGCAGCCTTGCCCGGAATGGGAGCGAGGATGCGGACCGACTGCGCCCGCATCCCGAGGGCGATGTTCTTGTCGAGGCCGGCGATCTTCTCGACGCGCACGCCGGCGGCGGGCACGACCTCGTAGCGGGTGATGACGGGCCCGACGTGGATTTCGCCGAGCGTCACCTCGACGCCAAACTCACTGAGGATGCGGAGCAGGTTCTCGGCGTTGCGGCCGTGCTCCTCCTCGGAGTTTTCGGCGGAGGGCTTGACGCGCTCCTTCAGCAGGCTGAGCGGGGGGAACTTGTAATTTTCATCCGAGCTCTGGGGCACGGTGACCTTGGCCTTTTTGGTTTCCTCGGGCTTGACGATGTTCAGCTCGATCTTGGCCTTGGGCGCGGGCTTCGACTCGGGGACGGATTCCTTGGCCACCTTGGGGGTGGGAGCAGCGGCCTTGGGCTCCGGCTTGGCGGCGGATGGTGCAAAAGCGGGCTTGGTTTCGGATCCGGCGGCACCCGGTTCCCGCGAGGCCGGCGCCTTGGCCAGCGGATCGTCCTGGGTCTTGGCAAAGCTGAGTTTTTTGCCCGACGGGCCGACGCCGGCCGCCGCCCCGGTCACCGCCGCGGCCTTGGTGGTCTCGGTCTTCAACTTGGCCCTGGCATCCTTTTCCTTTTGGCGCAGCTCGGCCTCGTCAGCCTTGCGTTTGGACCGCGCGTCGCGCCAAGCGTGGAGATTCGCGACAAACTTCTCGAATTCGACGCCGATATCCCGCGTGAAAATAAACAGCGTCCCGAGGAGATAGACCATCCCGAGCAGCATGCCCGCGCCGAACACGCCGAAGAGATTCTTCAGGCCGTTCACATAGACGAGCCCGCCGACCATGCCGCCCGGACCGTGCGGGAACCAGACGGGCTTCGAGAGAAAGGTGCCTTGCATGGCCAGCAACCCCGCGGCCGAAACGATGGCCAGAAACATCACGAAGATGCGGGTGCCGACGAACCGCTTGGCCGAGCGCAGCGCCAGATAGGTGAGCCAGAACAGAAAAACCGGGATCAGCCAGGCGCCGCCGCCAAAAATATCATAAGCCCAATACGTGGAGTACGCGCCAAACGGGCCGACGAGGTTTTCCTTTCCCACTTGCAGCGATTTGGCCGCGAGCGCCCCGTTTTCGACCACCGTGGTGCCGCCGCTTTGATTGCCCAGATACTGGGACGGATTGTAGTCAAAAAATGCGACGGACAAAAACACCGCCAAAACAAAACAGACGGACGCCATCAACCAGCGGGGACGCTGGCGCGGGGCTTTGAACGACGGACCATCTTTGTTTGGGTTTGAACTCTCCGACTTGGGCATTTGTGTATTCTCTCTCTTTGTCTCGCGATTGCATGCTAAAGAACCAAGCGGTCAAATGTAAACCCTTGGCCGTCATTTTCACACAAAACTAAATAGCACCCATGCGAGAAATCATTCACTTCCAACCGCTTTACAAGGAGCGCGTGTGGGGTGGGCGCTCCTTGGAAACGTCGTTGGGCCGGACCCTCCCCCAGGGCGGACCCATCGGGGAAAGTTGGGAAATTGTCGACCGCTCTGAGGCGCAGTCGATGGTGCGCGGAGGCTCATTTTCCGGACAGACCCTGCATGAGGTTCTGACGAAGCATGCCGGAGTCGTGATGGGTCCCAAGTGGCCGGCGGGTAAGCGCTTTCCACTGTTGGTGAAGTGGCTCGACTGCCACGAGCGCCTGAGCCTGCAGGTGCATCCGCCGGCGGCGGTGGCCAGCGAATTGAAGGGCGAGGCCAAGACAGAAAACTGGTTCATCGCCGAGACCGCGTCCGGCGCGCACCTCATTGCCGGCCTCAAGCGTGGCGTCACGCGGGAACAATTTGAACGGGCTCTCAACGATCATGCAATCGAGTCGTGTGTGCATCGTTTCCCGGTCGCCGCCGGCGACTCGATTCTTGTGCCGAGTGGCCGTCTGCATGCGATCGACGCGGGGAATCTCATCCTGGAGATCCAGCAGAACTCCGACACAACGTACCGGGTCTATGACTGGGGTCGGGCGGGACTCGACGGCCATCCCCGCCAGCTGCACGTGACGGAATCGCTGCGATCCATCCTTTGGGACGATTTTGAGCCGGCGCCACTCCGCGCCGCGCCGACCTCGGGCGTGGTGGCCGACTGCTCGGAGTTCTGCATCCGCCGGGTGGTGCTCGGCAAGGGAGAACACCTCAACATCGCCGCCGCGGAGCAACCGCGCCTGCTCAGCGTGGTCACAGGCCGAATACTGCTGGGTGCGGAGACCTTGGGCCGCGGGGAAAACGTCCTGCTGCCTTATGCCAGTGAACTTGACTTCCACGCGCCCGACATGGCGATGGTGCTGGTGACGGAAAATTTCGCCGCATGAGCAGCGCGCGAAAACAACGAATGTATTCCGGCCCGGCCGTCAGATCTAATTTTCACGGATGCCGGGCAAAACTTGAAGAATTGCCGAAGCCGTAGTTTAGTTCGTTCCCTTTTATCGCATGAGCCGTTCCGAATCCACCGACGCTGACCAATCCAACGCCTCCGCTTCCAGTGGCCCTGAGCCGGCTGGGGGAGCGGAAGTGCCTGCAAACAAGATGGATGAATTGGCGGGGGCGAAGAAAGAAGCGGCGGACAACTATGAACGCTATGTCCGGGCCATGGCCGACCTCGACAATTTCCGCCGCCGCACCGTAAAGGAGAAGGAGGAATTGAGGCTCTTTGCGACATCGCGCGTGCTGGAGGACCTGCTGCCAGTGCTGGACAACCTGGCGTTGGGCCTGGCGGCGGCGAAACAACCCAAGGCGGAGATCGGCACACTGGTCGGCGGAGTGGACATGGTGCTGCAGCAATTAAAGTCTGCGCTCACGGGCCATGGGCTCAAGGAGATCAGTCCGGCCGGCCAGCCCTTCGATCCGCACTTGCACGAGGCGATCTCGCACCAGCCGAGCCCCGCAGTGAAGGAGGAGCACGTGCTGACGGTGGTGCGCACCGGCTACACGCTCAATGGCCGGCTGCTACGCCCCGCCGCGGTCATCGTCTCGAGCGGGAAGCCCAAGGAAAACGAGGCGAAAGGCTGACGCCCCACCATGGCCAAGGAAGACTACTACGAACTGCTGGGCGTCGCCAAAAACGCCTCCGAGGAGGAGTTGAAAAAAGCGTACCGCAAGAAGGCGGTCCAGTATCACCCGGACAAGAATCCCGGCAACAAGCCGGCGGAGGAGATGTTCAAAAAAATCTCCCACGCCTACGAAGTGCTGAAGGATCCGGAAAAGCGCGCCGCCTACGACCGCTACGGCCACGCGGCCTTTGAGGGTCCGGGTGCCGGAGCCCCGCGCGGGCCGGGCGGCGGAGGTGGATTCCACGATCCCTTTGATATTTTCCGCGAGGTATTTGGCCAGCAGGGTGGCGGCGGTGGGGGCGGGGGAATCTTCGACGAAATGTTCGGCGGGGGCGGGGGTGGCAGCCGCGATGGAGGCCGCGACGGCTCCGACCTGCGTTACGACCTTGAAATCACGCTGGAGGAGGCAGCGCGCGGGGTCGAAAGGGAAATTTCCTTTCGCAAGCTGGCCGGCTGCGAGCATTGCCATGGCTCGGGGGCCGAACCCGGATCGAAACGGGTGACCTGTCCGAGCTGCCGGGGCACAGGGCAGATCCGTCGTTCGGGCGGCATCATCGTGTTCACGCAAACGTGTCCCACCTGTGGCGGCGCCGGCATGAAGATCGAAAAACCCTGCACCGTTTGCCGGGGCGAAGGCCGCGTGGCGAAGACCACAAAGCTCAATGTGCGCATTCCTCCCGGGGTCGACACGGGCTCGCGACTGCGCTCCGCCGGCAACGGCGAGGCGGGTTCCGCCGGGGGGGCGGCCGGCGACCTGTACATCGTGCTGGCGGTGAAGGAGCACGAATTGTTTGAGCGGCAGGGCGACGACCTGTTTTGCGAAATCCCCATCAAGTTCACCCTGGCGACCCTCGGCGGCACGATCGAGGTGCCCACACTTTTCGGCAAGGGCTCGCTGAAGATTCCGGCAGCCACCCAGAGCGGCACGACGTTCCGCCTCCGGGACAAAGGCATGCCCTCGCTGCGTGCCGGCCGCCAGGGCGACCAGCTGGTGCGCGTGCATGTTGAGGTGCCCCAGTCGCTCACGGCCGAGCAGCGGAAGATGCTCGAGGAGTTTGCCCGTGTGAGCGGCGATGCCAATGAGCCGACCTCGCGCAGCTTCTTCGAGAAGGCCAAGAAATTCTTTTGACGAAACCGCGGAAGCACGGAGAGGCGAAAGTTGAAATCCCGGGGTTGCAGAATTTCTCCTTCGTGCTTCCGCTCTTCCGTGCTTCCGCGATGAGCTCCTCACCAGACCAATCCAAGTGGCGGACGCTTGAGTCGGCGGTGGCGCGGCGTGCGACCCTGCGGGCCGAGGGCCGGAAAGTTGTGCTCACAAACGGGGTCTTTGATCTCCTGCATCCCGGCCATCTCCACTATCTCAAGCATGCTGCCGCGCTGGGCGATGCGCTGTTCATTGCGTTGAACAGCGACGCGAGTGTCCGGCAGCTCAAGGGGCCAACCCGCCCGGTGGAGAGTGAAAGTGTGCGCGCCGCCCACCTGTGCGCCCTGCCTTTCGTCGATACGGTTGTGATCTTCGGGCAACCGCGGCTCACGACCGAAATCCGGCAGTTGCATCCGGATATTTACTGCAAGGCCGGCGACTATACTCTCGAAAAACTCGATCCGGGCGAACGCGCCGAGTTGGAACTGGCGGGCACGACGATCGAATTCATGCCCTTCCTCCCTGGCCACAGCACCACCACCCTCATCGCGCAAAGAAGCGCGGCCGTCGCGCGCGGCATGGGCCAGCCCTAATCAAATCATGCGTGTTGTCATTCTCGGTTCAGGACGCGGCACCAACGCCGCGGCGATTCTCGAGGCCCAGGTCGCGGCCCGCCTCGGCCGGGCGCGGGTGGTGCAAATCCTGTCGGACCGGCCCGACGCCGGCATCCTGGCACTGGGCCCGCGCTTTGGCGTGCCGGCGGCCTTTATCGACCCGGCACCCTTCAAGACCAAGTTGGAAGGCGAAGGAGAGACGCGGTTCATCGCCGCGATCACCCGCTGTGCCCCGGATCTCGTCGTGCTGGCTGGATTTATGCGCGTGCTGAAGCCTGGTTTTCTCCACGCGTTTGCGGGCAAAATCATCAACCTTCATCCAAGTCTGTTGCCGAGTTTTCCCGGTCTCGATGCCATCGGCCAGGCCTGGCGGCGCGGCGTGAAAATCACCGGCTGCACCGTGCACTACGTGACCGCCGAGGTGGATGGCGGTCCCATCATTGACCAGGCCGTGGTGCGGATCGTCCCGGCCGAAACCCTTGAGTCCCTCACGGCAAAGGTTCACGCCGCCGAGCATGAATTGCTGCCGGCCGTTATTGCTCAGTTGGGCGCCTGACAAAACGGGCGTCCTTCGCTCCGGTTGTTTTCCGGGACATAACACGCCGGGCGGTTGCTTCTCTCGGATGAGATATTAATGCCGCCAACCTGGCTTGTCTTTGTTTGAACAGTTCCCAACGTTGTGGTGCGAAGCAGGAATTACAGCCCTTGAACATGAAACTGGCGGACTTCGGTCTAACAATATTGGTGGCGACCCTTGGTTTGGGCGTGGCTGGACTGATTCTGGGATGCAGCAGTGTCTCCACGCATACCGTTTCGGTTGACGCCATCAGCGACGGACCAACCAAATTTTCCAGTGTTTCCTACCGGTTGCTGCCCCGGGACCCGGTGCTGACGCGGGAGGTTTTGCAGTATAACCTGGCGGTGACCTGCGTGAATACCGCCCTTGGGGGCAAGGGGATGTTTGCCGTGTCGGGCAACGTTGCGCCCGAGCTTTTGATCGAGGTGGACTATGGCGAGGCTCCCATGCTCGTGCTGCCGGGCGCACCGCGCCTGCACGAATTGTATTTGCAGCTTTCGGCCCGGAAATATCGCGGGGATGCCCCGGCGCGCAACTTCAAGGGGGACGAAATCTGGAATGTCCGGGTTTCCGTCAAGGATCCGGATCCGGGTCTCGAACATGTGCTGCCGTTGTTGGCGGCGGTGGCGACGGATTATGCGGGCACCGAGCACCAGCCGGACAATTCGATCGAGGTCGCCGATACGGCGCCCTCGGTTGTCTCAGTCAAAAGCGCCGTGGTCGGAAGTCGGGGGTCCAAGCCGCGCTCCTGAGGCGGGCCCGGCTCTTTCATTATTGGGGGCGGCGGCGGCTTGCAGGAGTCGGAGTTCACGCCGACACTGCCAGCATGAGCCTGCATGAAGTCAAAGTGGAGATTGCCGCCGCGAACGCGGGAGAAATTGATGATCTGTTGCTGGAATTGGGAGCGGGAAACTGGAGCTTGTACGAGGATGTCGTGGCCCAGCGCGCTTGGTTGACGGGGCTTTTCAGCGGCGAAGACGAAGCGCAGCAAGGCTGGCGGGAGCTGCAGCCCCGATTGCCCACTACGCCCAAAGGGAAACCGGAAGTCCGCCCGCTGCCCGATTGTGACTGGCGGGACAGCTACAAGACGCACTTCAAGGCCTGGCAGTTTGGCCGTCTGCACTGGGTGCCGGTGTGGGAGCGCGCCGCCTTTGCCATTCCTCCCGGGGACCAAGTCCTGTGGCTGGACCCGGGCCTGGCTTTTGGGACGGGCAACCATGAGACCACGCGGCTCTGCGTGGAGCGTTTGGTCGCATTGGCCGCTGAAAAGAATCTTGCCGGCCGCGTGATTGATGCCGGCTGCGGTTCGGGCATCCTGGCGCTGTCAGCTGTGCTGCTTGGGTTTCGTGACGTAGTGGGCTTCGACAATGATCCCGAGGCCATGCGAGTGAGTCAGGAGAACGCGGCGCTTAATGGCCTGTCCGGCCGGGTGCAGTTCCTCACTGGCGATCTCAAAACGGGATTCAAGGGCATGCCAGCAGGTGTCGTGCTGGCAAACATCCAAGCCGATGTACTCATGCTGTTTGCCGGCGATCTGGTTGCGGCCATTGCGCCGGGCGGCACGCTTATTCTCAGCGGCATTCTGGCTGGCGAGCTGGATAAGGTACGGGAGAGATTCATCTTGGCCGCCCCAGGGTGGACCTCCGATTCGCGTACCCTTGGCGAGTGGAGCGACCTGCAGCTTGGCCGGCCAATCTAACGTAAGCTGCGGGCGGGGCTTGACGTTCCGCCGCTCTGGCAGATTGGCGATTCTCGTTAAGAAAACAGATCAGGCGGGGTGCGGCTGATAAAATCTTCCATGTAGGCGGTGGTCGCCTTGCCCTCGATGAAAACAGGGTCGGACATGATCGCCTTGTGCAGGGGAATCGTAGTCTTGATGCCGCGGATGAGATATTCGCTCAGCGCCCGGTACATGCGTTCGAGTGCTGTCTTACGATTTGATCCGAACGCGATGAGCTTGCCGATCATTGAGTCGTAATAGGGCGGGATGACGTAGCCACTGTAGACGTGCGAGTCGACCCTCACTCCATGGCCGCCCGGGGCGTAATACAGGCCGATCGTGCCCGGGGAAGGGGCGAAATTGCGGGCAGGATCCTCGGCATTGATGCGGCACTCGATTGCATGCTTCTCGAATTTGATATCGCCCTGGTCAAAGCCGAGTTTCTCTCCATTGGCCACGCGGATCTGCTGTTTGATGAGGTCAATGCCGGTGACTTCCTCAGTCACCGGATGCTCGACCTGGATGCGGGTGTTCATCTCGATGAAGAAAAAATTACCCTTGGCATCAACGAGAAACTCGATGGTTCCGGCGTTCTCATAATCGGCGGCCTCGGCGGCTCGGATGGCGGCCTTACCCATTTTTTTGCGGAGATCTGGAGTAAGGAAAGGCGAGGGAGACTCCTCGATGAGCTTCTGGTGGCGGCGTTGAACTGAGCAGTCGCGCTCCCCGAGGTGGAGCACCTTGCCATGACTGTCGGCGAGGATCTGGAACTCAATGTGGCGGGGCCGTTCAATGTAACGCTCGATGTAGACCGCGCCATTGCCAAAGGCTTTTTCAGCTTCGTTGCGGGCGACGTGATATTCCTTGGCGAATGAGACATCGTTGTGCGCGATGCGCATGCCGCGGCCACCGCCGCCGGCGACGGCCTTGATGATGATCGGATAGCCAATTTTCCGAGCGATTTTCACGGCCTCGGTCTCGGTCTCGACGGGGCCATCGGATCCCGGAACGATGGGAACCCCGGCCTTTTTAACCGTATCCTTGGCGACAGCCTTGTCGCCCATCATCTTGATGGATTTCGACTTCGGCCCGATGAACTTGATGTTACAGGATTCGCATTGCTCGGCAAATTTGGCGTTTTCTGAAAGGAATCCATATCCCGGATGAATGGCATCAACGTCCGCTATCTCGGCGGCACTGATGATGCGGTCGGCCCGGAGGTAGCTGTCGGCGCTTTTGGGCCCTCCGATGCAGATGGCTTCGTCGGCCAGCTGGACATGCAGCGATTGGACATCAGCCTCGGAGTAAACAGCCAGCGTCTTGATCCCGAGTTCGCGGCAGGCACGAACAATGCGGAGGGCGATTTCACCGCGATTGGCGATGAGAATTTTTTGAATCATTTGGTGAACAATGAATCACCCCTCCAAGCGCGGCCAAGATGAGGCCGATGTGATTAGGCCTGCCGGCGGAGCGGGGTGGTTCGATGCAGTTAACCCAGCTTCAGCTTGAAAAGGCGCTGGCCATATTCGACCGGCTGACCGTTTTCGACGAGAGTTTCAATGATGGTGCCTTTGATTTCGGCTTGAATTTCATTCATGATCTTCATGGCCTCAATTATGCAGACCACCGAATTTTCGACAACCTTGGCTCCAGGATCGACAAACGGTTTGCTTTCGGGAGAGGGTGATCGATAGAAGGTGCCGACCATCGGTGACTTAATGTAAGTAACTCCTTCTTCGTCCTGGGTGACTCCGGGGCTTCCGGGGGAAGGTGGCGTGGACGATGCACCTGGCAGAGAGGCAGACGAAGTGGTCAAACCCTCGTTCGATGTGAATGGCGGGTTGGATGAGCGCCCTGTTGTCACAATGGGTAGCCCGTTATTACCACGCCGGATTTTGAGCTTAAAACCCTCTTCTTCGACTGCGAACTCGGTTAGTTCCGAGCGCTTCATCAAATCGATGATTTGTTTAATCTGTTTGAGATCCAAACGGAGCCTTGGTTGATGTTGGCTAACGTAAAAAGTTAGTTCGTCTTTGCAGACCGGCGTTCAAAGTGAAAGCCCATCCACTAGCAACCCTTGATTTCCACAATTTTGAGGAATGTGCGAAATAGAGCACAATAACCGTTAAAATAGCCAAAAACAGACGAATATTTGGCAATATCGGCCAAATTTATGATGTTTATAGATACGGGAAAAGGCACATTTTTTGGCAGATTGAAGCCAGCGCGTCGCCTTAGATTTTTACTTTAACGGCACTTAACAGCAAAGTGTCAAGACGAGCACAAAGGGAGCTGGAGACACCAAATTGACGGAAAGTATGGCGTACAGCAGGCAAGTATCCCCAATTGGTTGGTTAGGCAGGTGAGTTGAGCACTACGGCTCAAGTCGCAATGATATCCTGCAAAATTCCGGTCAACCAATGGCCAGGCGGTGTCGTTGGGCCCATATAATACTTAGGAAGGGATTTTGCAGTGATGGATCCTGTGGATGAGCCACAAATCCGCCTTCGATCTCGGGCTGGCCAAACAATCTCCGCTCAGCTGACAAATCGTATCGATATTAAAATACAAATGAGAAAACGGATGCGGTAACTTCTGTGCAGGAAAAAATCTGCCGATTTCTCTCAGAAAGTATTAGATGCTAATAATTGATTAACAGGAATTAAAGCAATTTAGGGCGGAAACTTATAAAAAGAACTTGAATCAAAATCCTGCGCTTACATGTTCCGCGTCCCGGTATTTCACGGGCTGCCAGTTTCGATTGGCGGTGAGGTGAAATAGCGGAGGCAATATTCGGCTCTTTCCTTAAATTTTCCGGATAATTTCCGGGAAAAGTATTGACGGAGTATCCGCCGAAGTTCTTGCTTGAACTCTTTCCCCTCGGGGAAGGCTCTTTGAAATTTACTTTGTGCGATTGATTGGGACCCCCAATCAAAATTCAAAATACGATGCCAGCTTCGGCTGGTATCAAGTTAGTAGTTCAAGAATCACTAGGTTCTGAACTCTCAGTTTTTCGGAGAGTTTGATCCTGGCTCAGAATGAACGCTGGCGGCGTGGTTAAGACATGCAAGTCGAACGGTTTTTATTGAAGCGCAAGTGGATATAAAAGCAGTGGCGAACGGGTGCGTAACACGTGAACAATCTACCTTAAAGTGGGGAATAGCTCGGCGAAAGCCGAATTAATACCGCATGTGGTCGGGACTCG
>CAIUWA010000002.1 GCA_903902745.1 uncultured Opitutia bacterium
ATCACCGCCGCTTAAACGCCGCCTGGCGTCACGCGGCGGAAGCCTGGCTTCGCTGCCAGGGTCTGATCACCGTCTCTATAAACCAAAAAGTGTTACCCAATTTACCGCTAAAATACGCCCGCCATTAGGTTGGTAGCACAGGGTGCATAGCCACGCAATGAAGATGCAATCGGCTCCAACCCTTTACGGCAATATAAAAATAGGGTAATACCCCTAGCTTATGGACGCTGATAAAATGTCCGTCCTTGTTATTATTAAACAGATTCTTACATCAAAAATAACGTTTCGTTTTTCGCAGGGAAAGCTTCCGACGAGATAAGCTCATTATCGGTAAATCAAAGGCTGCATCAGGGGTGCAGATGCGTGCCGAATTCCAGGTCTCGATTGGGTGCTCGATGTCTTGGAAAGACTTGGCGCTCGCCCGATTGGGATGAAATGGTGCCGCGTGATCGAACCGTTACCATCCTGCACTGAGCTTGCGGGTTGAGGGAACGACTGCGGGACGAGCCGCTCAAACTCCGAGTACCGTGCGATACACGCGTGGCACGCGCTTGGTCACGGAGCAGAGTGTTTCCCACGGGATCGTATCGCCCCAACGACTGAACTCGGTGATGGAAATTTTCGCGTCCCTCTGCCGGCCGACCAGCACGGCCTCGTCACCGATCTGTACTCCGGGCACGTCCGTGGTGTCGACGATGGTTTGATCCATGGTGACGCGCCCGAGCACCGGGCAGCGCTGTCCGTGAATCAGGACTTCAGCGCGATTGCTCGCGGCGCGTGGGATTCCATCCGCGTAGCCTGCGCACAGAATAGACACGGTTGAATCGCGCTCCAAGGTGTAGGTGCCACCGTAGCTGATCGAGGTTCCCCGCGGCAGCCGCTTCACGAGGCCGACCCGCGTATGGAAGCTGAACACCGCCTCGGTGTGCACCTGGGCAAGCAGGGAATTTGGATGGGGAATGATGCCGAAATGCAACAGGCCGACGCGCACAGCGTTGAAGGGGCTGGCGTCGGGCATTGTCTCCAGGCCGGCGCTGTTGTCGGCATGGACGAAAAGTTCGCCCGGCTTGATTCCTGTGCAGCGCCGCAGCGCGGCAAGAAACCGGCGCCTTTGTTCATGGGTGAACGCGACATTGTCGTCGGGGCTTGCAAAGTGCGTGTAAATCCCGGCGAGCCGCACGTGCGGCGCCGCCAGAATCTGCTGATAAAGTCCTTCCGCTTGCTCGTGCCACACGCCGAGCCGGCCCATGCCAGTGTCAATTTTAAGATGGATGGATATCGCCCGCCCCGCGGCGAGCCCGACGGCATTGAAGCGGGCCACTTCCTCGGGACATGAAACCGTTGCGGCCAGATCGTAGTCGCCCAGGAAGTGATCCTCCTCGGGCAGCAACGGGCTCAGCACCAGAATGGGCCAGCCGGGACCGAGTTCACGGAGCGCCGCGGCCTCGGTGACATTGGCGACGGCAAACAAATCCGCGCCCGAATGCATGAGGCGAGCCGCGACATGGTGCAGGCCGTGCCCGTAAGCGTCCGCCTTTACGACGGCCACGTAGCGGATATTTGCCGGGAGCGAAGCCCGGATAAGCCTGAGGTTGCGCTCAAGAGCGGCGAGATCGATCTCGGCCCAGCAACGCAGCGGACGATGGGTGATGGACGGCGTGGTCATGGGGCCGGTGCGGGCGCGCGATGGATTTGCGGCATCCAGGTCGCATAGCTCGGCTCCTCGTGCAGGAAGGCATCGGGCGCGTCGGTTTCGCGGAACAGATCGGCCTTAGCCGTACGCGCCAGCAGGTCGGCGAGCAAATACGGAGTGCGGTCCACGTTGGCGGGAAGCGGCGACCAATGCCGAAAGCCATCGGGCATCACCAGCTTGCCGACAAGCTCGGTGGCTGGCACCCGGCGGAGTCCGGCCTCAAGACTGTAGCGATGCCACAGCTCGCGCCGGGCATCGGCAATCACGGTTGTGTCCCGCTGCCCGAGCGCATGAGCGACGACCGCGAGGCTGCAGTAGGCAAAGGCCGGCCGTGCAGCCAGCGCCTGGCAGGCTCGCACGGCCATCGCCGTGGTACGCACGCCGAGAACCGAACCCGGCCCCTCACAAAAGGCGAAGGCGCGCACGGTGGCCAGGTCCAGGTCTAATGCCTCGATGCTGCAGAACACCCCCACGCCCGCCTCCTCCTCCGAGGTTTGCCAACGGGCCGTGCCGTCGGCCTCGAAGAGGCCGACTTGCACCCGCGCCGAGGCGGCGTCGATCAGGAGCAGCGGCGCATGGGTGCCGAGTAATTGGCGGAGGCTCGTCATCCTGCCGCCACGAAACGGCGGGAGTGCATGGCGCGCAAGCGCGCAGAATCCGGCATTGACCGGCGACCCTCGCGCCGTAGCTTTGACAATTCTCCCAGTAGAAAACCTCCGCGCCGTTCTTCCTGTGAACATCCAAGTCAACGATCTGTCCCCCACCCGCAAGAGCCTCATTGTCTCGCTCGACAAAGGCGAAGTCGACGCCGAGCACCAGCTGGTGGTGGGCGAGTATACCAAATTGGCCCGGCTGCCCGGCTTCCGGCCCGGCAAGGCGCCCGCCGCCATGGTCGTGAAGCGCTTTGGCAAGGAGATCGCCGACGAATTCAAACAAAAGGTCGTGGCCAAGGCCTACCGGAGCGCGTTGGAGGATAAAAAACTGGATGTGCTCAACGTCGTGAATGTTGAGGAAGGGTCCATCGAGTCGGGTCTTTCCGCCGCGGTAACGATCACGGTTGATGTCCGTCCCGAGTTCAAACTCCCCGATTACACCGGGCTTCCAACTCAGGTTGAGCCCACGGAGGCGACTGACACGGAAGTGGATAATGTCATCGATGGCCTTCGCTCGGAACGTGCCGACTTCAAGGTGGCCGACCGGCCCGCCCAAAAGGGCGATTACGTGAAGCTCGCCTACGAGGGGAGCTTGGACGGCAAGCCCATCGCCGACCTCGCGCCGGACAAGCAGATTTATGGCAAGGTGCCCCAGACTTGGGAAGAAGTGGAGGGTTCGCAGGAAGGTGTCATCCCCGGCCTCGGTCGCCAGCTGAGCGGGCTCAAAACCGGTGAGAAGAAAACCGTGCAAATTTTGTTTCCGGCTGAGTTTGCTCCCGTCCCCTTGCTTGCGGGGAAGACGGCCGTCTACGCCGTTGAAGTGCAGGAAATCCGGGAACGCATCCTGCCGCCGCTCGACGCCGAATTCTTCAAAGCCCAGAAGGTGGATGATCTGGAGGGCCTCAAGAACCAGGTGCGCACCAACCTGAAGATGCAGAAGGAATACCAGAACCGCGCGGCCCAGCGTCGCCAGATCACAGACGCGCTGGCGGCCAAGGTGGATTTTCCCGTGCCGCAAAGCCTCGTCGACGCCGAGACCCAAGGGGTGCTCCGGCAATTCATTGAGGAAAATATGCGCCGGGGCGTGGCGTCGGAACAGTTCGAGAAGGACAAGAAGGAGCTCTTCGAGGGGGCGCGCAAGGCCGCCACCAATCGCGTCAAGCTGCAGTTCGTCCTCGCGAAAATTGCCGAGGCCGAAAAGGTCACGGTGACGGAGGAAGACATCGACGGCTTTATTTACCGCGAGGCGGTGCGCACCAACCAGAAGCCGGAGAAGCTCGTCAAGGAATTGACCAAGGACCGCGAGCAGCTTCGCTCCATCCAGCAATCCATCATTTTCGACAAGGCGGTTGATTTTCTCGTCTCCAAGAGTACGGTGACCACCACTGAACCGAAGCCAGCCTAAACGAGAAACATCACCCGTGAGTTATTACGTTCCCATTGTCCTTGAAAATACCGGTCGCGGGGAGCGGTCGATGGACATCTATTCCCGCCTGCTCAAGGACCGCATTATCTTCATCGGCACCCCGATCGATGACATGGTGGCCAATCTGGTCATTGCGCAGCTGCTGTTCCTCCAGATGGAGGATGCAAAAAAAGACGTCTACATTTACATCAACTCGCCCGGTGGCGTGGTGACCGGCGGCATGGCGATCTATGACACCATGCGGTTCATGCCGTATGACATCGCGACCTACTGCATCGGCATGGCCGCCAGCATGAGCACCGTGCTCCTCGCGGGCGGCACGAAGGGCAAGCGCTTCGCGTTGCCCAACAGCCGCGTGATGATCCACCAGCCGAGCGGTGGTGCCGGCGGCCAGACGGCCGACATCGCCATCGCGGCGCGCGAAATCATTCGCTGGCGCAAGACCCTCAACGAGACCATTGCCAAGCACACCGGCAAGACCGCCGAGCAGGTCGAGAAGGACTCGGACCGCGATTACTACATGAGTGCGGATGAAGCCAAGGCCTATGGCATTGTCGACCATGTGGTGGAGTCCACCCGCGAGGCGCAGACCCTCGTGGTGCAGACGGCTGCCTGAGCCGCGCGTAACTCCGCGCTCGACAGCCGCCGCCGTCGCCCGCCAATTTTTGCGCCATGGCCAAATCCTCGCGCATGACCCTCTGCTCCTTCTGCGGCAAATCGCAGGCGGAGGTAAAGAAGATCATCGCCGGGCCGGGAGTTTATATCTGCGACTCCTGCGTCAACGTCTGCAAGACCATCATCGATCGCGAGGTGAAGACCCCGGTGGTGGACGCTAAGCCGGCGGTCCCTCTCATCAAGCCGTCCGAGATCAAGAAGAAGCTCGACGACCACGTCATCGGCCAGGATCACGCGAAGAAGGTGCTCTCCGTCGCGGTCTACAACCACTACAAGCGGCTGATGTTCGATGCCGGCCAGTCCGCCCGGGATCCGGCCGCCCTCGCGCCTGAGTTCAACGAAGTCGAGGTGGAGAAGAGCAACATTCTCCTCGTGGGTCCGACCGGCTCGGGCAAGACCTTGCTCGCGCGCACGCTGGCTAAGATGCTCGACGTGCCCTTCGCGCTGTCCGACGCCACCACGCTGACCGAGGCGGGTTACGTGGGAGAGGATGTTGAGAACGTTGTTCTCCGCCTGCTGCAGGCGGCCAATTACGACGTTAAGAAAGCCGAGTGCGGCATCATTTACATCGACGAAATCGACAAGATCGGTCGCAAGACGGAAAATGTCTCGATTACCCGCGACGTTTCAGGCGAGGGCGTGCAGCAGGCGCTGCTTAAGATCCTGGAAGGTACCACCTGCAACGTCCCGCCCCAGGGCGGCCGCAAGCACCCGAACCAGGAGTACATCCAGATCAACACGTCGAACATTCTCTTCATTTGCGGCGGGGCGTTTGTCGGCCTGGACGACATCGTGCAGCGCCGCCTGGGCCAGCGCAGTCTCGGCTTCTCCTCGATCCAGGCCCAGCAGGACCAGACCCTGCGACCCGAGGTGATGATGAAGTCCCTCGCGCCCGAGGATCTCATCCGCTTCGGCATGATTCCCGAGTTTATTGGCCGCCTGCCGGTGGTTTCAGTGCTCGACCAGCTCAAGGAGGCCGACCTTGAGAAGATTCTCCTGCGTACCAAGAATGCGATGGTGAAGCAGTACTCCAAGCTCTTCGCGATGGATGGCGTGCGCCTCCGGTTTACGTCCGATGCGGTGAGGGCCATTGCGCGCAAGGCGATTGAACTCAAGACCGGTGCCCGCGCCCTGCGCGCCATCATGGAGAACCTCATGCTCGAGGTGATGTATGATCTCCCGCAGCGGGATGACATCGCCGAGGTGGTGATCGATGCCGCGGCGGTGGCCGGCAGGCGCCGTCCGACCCTCCGCAAGGTGGTCAAGGGCGAGAGCGCGAAGAACGCCGCCTGAGCCACTTGGCCTGAAGCAAAAAGCCGCGGATACATCCGCGACTTTTCCCCTTCGGCCCGGCTGGATCACCAGTGGGCGTAATCGCCCTTTTCCAAGCTCTTCGCGAATTCCACGAGCAGCTGGACGCAGCGTTCCACGTCCTCCAGATCGACGACCTCGCTGGGCGTGTGCATGTAGCGGAGCGGCACACTGATCAAGCCGGTGGCGACACCACCGCGGCCCATCTGGATCGCGCGCGCATCTGTGCCTGTCGGGCGCGGATCGGCCTCGAGCTGGTAGGGGATCTTGAGCTTCTTGGCGGCCTTGATCAAGCGGTCGAACACCTTGGGATTGATGTTTGCGCCCCGGCAGATGATCGGTCCGCCGCTGAGCTTCGTCTCGCCGTATTTGCGATTGTCGCAATCCGGATGGTCGGTGGCATGGCCGACGTCCACGGCGACGGCGATGTGGGGATTCACGGCGTAGGCCGAGGTTGTCGCGCCGCGGACGCCGATTTCCTCCTGCGCAGTGGCGACACTGACCACGCGGGCGGCTAGTTTCTTCTTTTCCCGGGAGAGGCGGATGAGGGTCTCGCCGACGATGTAAGCCCCGACCTTGTTGTCGAAGGCCCGGGCGGTCCCGATGCTGCCATGGATGAGCTCGAGTTCGTGATCGTAGGTCGCCACGTCCCCGATGGCCACGCGTTCGAGCGCCTCCTTTTTTGAGCGGGCTCCGATGTCGATCCAGATTTCATGAATTTCGGGGACTTTCTTGCGATCGGCCTCGTCCATGAGATGGATGGCCCGCTTGCCGGTGACACCCTTCACCGGACCGTTCGCGGTCTGGATGATGACGCGGCGGCCGGAGATGACCGTGCGATCATGACCGCCAATGGTGTCAAAATAGATGAAGCCGTCCTTGTTCACATAGGTGATGATCAGGCCGAGCTCATCCATGTGGCCGGCAAGCATCAGCACGGGATCGCCCGCGGGATTGAGCGTGGCGAGGCGGTTGCCGAGGGCGTCGGTCGCGTATGAATCCGCCGAGGGCTTCACGTGGCGGTCGAAGACGGCCTGGGCTTCCCCCTCATAGCCTGAGGGCGAACGGGCATGCAGCAGGTCAGCCAGGAAACCGGGAACTTGGTAGGAAGGCATGGACCAGAGCCTCGCGCAAAGCGCGGAGGGCGCAAAGCGGAAAAACCAGCATGGGATGAAAATAGGGCTTTGCGACGGATGGGCTTTGGGTGAGCCTCTCCGCTTCATGACGATTTATCCCGCCATCGACATCAAGGGTGGCCGCTGTGTGCGGCTCACTCAGGGGCGCGCCGACCAAGAGACGGTCTATGCCGAAAATCCCGCAGAAGTGGGAGCGGCGTTCAAAGCGGCCGGCAGCGCGTGGGTGCATGTGGTGGATCTCGATGGGGCGTTTGCGGGCGAGCCGCAGAACCTTGCGGTGGTGCAAAAGATCGTGGCGCTTGGATTGAAGGTTCAGCTGGGCGGCGGCCTGCGCACACGCGCCGCTGTCGACCGGGCGCTTGGATCGGGCGTCAGTCGCGTGGTCATTGGTACGCGTGCGGCCGAGAGCGAGGCGTTTGTCGGTGAATTGGTGCAGGCTTTCGGTGGGAAGGTGGCGGTCGGCATCGACGCGAAAAACGGCCAAGTCGCCGTGAAGGGCTGGGTGGACACCACCGGCACGGGCGCACTGGCGCTAGCCCAGCGCATGGATGCGCTCGGCGTCCCCACGCTCATCTACACCGACATCGGCACGGATGGGATGCTGACGGGCCCGAATTTTCCCGCGCAGGAGACGATGCTGGGCGCAGTGAAGGCACGGGTGATTGCCAGCGGCGGGGTGAGCCGTCGCGAAGATGTCGTCAAGCTCGCGGAGCTCGCGCGACGTTACGCGAATCTGGACGGGGTGATCGTCGGCAAGGCGCTTTACGAGAAGCGCGTCGAGCTGCCGGATTTGCTGCGGCTGGCCCGGGGCCAAGCCTAGCCGATCTTTTCCGCGATTTCCTCGAGCGGATAAGTGATGATCTCCGCGAGCGTGGGATGATACCAGGGCGCGCGGAGCAAATCGAAGACGGTCGCGTGCATCGCCAGCGGGCCGCTGAAACAGTGGATGAGTTCACCGGCGTCCTTGCCGACAATCTCGGCCCCGAGGATGCGGCCGCGCTTTGGCTCGGCGATGACCTTCACATAGCCATAATTGGCCTCCATGAGGATGGATTTGCCATGGTCGTTGAAAGGATAGCTGGCACAAACGTATGGCACGCCCGCCTGTTCAAGGTCGCGCTCGAGCCGGCCGATGGTGGCGAGCTGCGGATCGGTGAAGACGACATTGAGCAGCAGTGAATAATCAACCGGTTTGAGGCCTTTCACGCCTGCGGCGTGCCGTGCAGCCAGGATTCCCTGCTGGATCGCAATGTGGACGATTTCAGCCGGACCCGAGCAGTCGCCCGCGGCGTAGATGTGCGGAGCGCTGGATTGCTGCCAGCGATTGATCACGATCTGGCCGTCCGCCCGAGTTTTCACGGCGGCGGCGGCAAGGTTGAGCCCGGCGGTGTTCGGCTCGCGGCCGAGGGCGTTGAACAGATGGTCCGCCCGGCGCGTGATGCGTTTGCCGTCATGGAGAAACGTCACGGTGAAGCCGCGCTTGTCCGATGCGATGCGCTGGATCTGGGTGCCCGCAAAAAGCTCGATACCCTCGTCGACAAACGCCCTTTGCACGACGCACGAGGCGTCTTCCGAATGGTCGCGCAGGATGTTCGGGCTGCGCTGGACCAATGTCACCCGTGTCCCGATGCGCTGGAGGAACTGGGCGAGCTCACAAGCCACGATGCCTCCGCCGAGCACGAGCACACTCTTGGGGATGAAGTCGAGGTTGAGGATGTCATCGCTGGTCCAAAATTTGGCCTCCTTGAGTCCGGGCACGGGCGGCACGCTGACCTTGGAGCCGGTGCCGATCAGAAAATGTTTGGCGCGCAGCTTGCGGCCATCGGTAAGCTCCACCGTGTGGGGATCCAGAAAACGCGCGTGACTGCGGATGAGGTCGAAGCGGCCGGACTTTAGCGCCTGCACGCGATAGTCGGCGAAATCACCGATGATCTTCTTCTTGCGGGCATGGATGGCCTTCATGTCGGCGCGGGCCGCGGGGATCTTCAGTCCGAAAGTTTTTCCCTTCTGGGCGAGATGCAGCACATCGGCCATGTAGAGAAGGGTCTTCGAGGGCATGCAGCCGCGCAGAATGCAGAGACCGCCAAGTGGCCGGGCGCCGTCGACGATCGCGGTGCGCAATCCGAGTTCCGTGGCGGTCCGGGCGGCATTAAAGCCGGCGCTGCCGCCGCCGAGGATGACGAAGTCGTAGGATTTCATGCGGGCATCGTTCGAAGTGGGAGGGAACCAAGACCGGGTTTATTCCATCTGCGGGTGATGGCCGGCTGCCGGATCACCGCCCCTTCCCAAAGAGCATGATGTGAATCGTCTTCAGGACGATCGACGCGTCGAGCGTGAACGAAAAATGACGGATGTAATAGAGGTCGTACTCCAGCTTTCTCAACGTGTCCTCCAAGTTTGCCCCATAGGGGTAATTTACCTGGGCCCAGCCCGTGATGCCGGGTTTGACGAGATGACGGAAATAATAGCAGGGAATCTGTCGCTCGTATTCCTCGACGAGGCGGTCCCATTCGGCGCGCGGACCGATGAGGCTCATGTCACCGCGCAACACGTTCCACAGTTGGGGAAATTCGTCGATGCGCGTAGCGCGCAGAAACCGGCCGATCCGGGTGATGCGCACATCCCCGGGTTGCGTATAGGGGTCACCCGACCCGGTCGCCGGCCGCATGGAACGCAGCTTGAGCAGGGAAAATTTAACCCGGTTCCGGCCGACGCGCAGCTGGCGGAAAAAAACTGGTCCCCGGTCCTCGAGCCACACAGCTAGCCCGGCCAATAGAATGAGGGGGGAGGCAAGGATGAGACCGAGGAGGGAAAGCACGATGTCACTGGCGCGCTTCAGCCGCTCAAAGACCGGTTCGCGCGCGATCTGAAATCCCTCCTGGAAAAGCCAGGTCTGGTTCAAGCGATAGAGGGGATTTTCCGCCAGTAAACCTGATGAAAGAGTTCCAGGGTGAACGTGGGCACGCCGGCGAAATAAAGGGTGACCAGTCGCTGGGCCACGCTGGGTTGGAGCTCGCGGCTGGATTCGCGCAGAATAATCGCTTCGACGGCCAGTTTCCCGCTCTGGACCTGGTCGATGACCTCACTGAAGGTCAGCACCGGTTCGCCCTCGTGGAAAAAGGGTGCGGTCGACTCTTCACTCACGACCGAAAACACGATCGGCTGCCGGGTGCCGACGCGCAGACACTCTTCGCGAAAGGCCAGGCAGCTGGCGCGATCGCCAAGAAATACGAGACTGCGCTGTCCGCGCCGCTGGTCGAATCGCAGGTAGATGGACCGGCGGTAGCTCAGGGTGATGGGGGCGAGCAGCAGAAAGCTGAGGGCAATCACCGCGCGGGATGATTGCAGGGAATCGCCCGCCCCCTTGAACACGAAAGTCAGCAGGAGGGTGGCCAACATGGCCGAAAGCATGGCGATGGCGTGCAGACTCGTGTAATCCAAGCTCATCATGTTGGTTCGCGGCTTGTAGCCATCGATCAGGTAGATGGCGAAAAACACCAGGAGCAGAGGCGCGAACAGGGGGGTGATGAAAAAATCGCCCTCGACGGGCAACAGCCGGTGCAACCAGAGGCTGCTCACCGTATTGAACACCGCGACCAGCACCATGAAGTCGAGACCCAGCAGAAGCAGCGTGAGTTTGCGCGTGGTGGTCATGTGGCGGGGGAAGCGTAGGCGAGGCGGCAATCAGCGGCAAGCGGCTTCCCGGGAGAGACGTTCCGACCATAGGGCAACCGCATGGTCGAGGCGGCCGGCAACGCGGCTGAACTCCGCGGCCGCGCCGCCCAGTTCCGCACAGAGGCCGGGATTTACGGCGAGCTGGCGCAGCCGGTCGGCGATGGCCGCGGTTTCGTCGCGGGGGAAGGCAAAGCCGAAACCCCGCCCGGCGATCAGCCGGGAAAGTTCGCAATCGCGCGGCCCGATGAACAGCACCGGCCGGCCCACGGCGGCGATGCCATAGAGCTTGCTGGGAAAGACCAGGGCTTCGCATCCCGCCCGGAGGGTCACGAGGTGCACGTCACCGAGCGCCAGGGTCGCAGCCAGCTCCGCCCGCGGTTGCGCTGCGTGGAAGCGGACATTCGTCAGCCGGCCGGCCGCCACGGCATTCTCCAGCGCTGCACGCTGCGCCCCGCCGCCAATGAATACAAACACGATGCGGGGCTCGTCGTGCAAGGCCTTGGCCACGGCCAGCACCGGATGGAGATCGTGCACCCGGCCCAGGTTGCCGGAATAGGCTACGACAAACCGGCCCTGCAAATTCCAGGCGGCGCGCAGTTGATCGGCCGCCGCCCGTGGCTGTGGCTCGAGACCGGCGGGCGCCCAGTTGGGGATGACAGTGATCTTTTGAAGGGACACGCCCGTTTGCGCAATGAAGTCCGCCATGTCGCGGCCAAGCACCACGCAACCGGCGCTGTGCTTCCAGGCGAAATTCCGGCCGGGTCGCACGACCGCGCCCAGTGCGCGGATGAGCGGGCCGGGGGCAAGCACCAGGGCCACTTCGGGATAAATATCCTGCACCCAATGCAGGCAGCGCGCGCGTTTGACCCACGCCACCGGCCAGACCGCAACTCCGAGCGAAGGCGGATCCGTCATGGCCACCACCAGATCACCCTGGTGTGCGGTCCAGAGCAGCCGCCAGCAGGCCCCGAATAGGAACGTGATGAAGTCGACCGCGCGCCCGACAAGCTGATGTGGCCCGCGATGCGAGCTGCGCACCCGGAACACACGCACGCCCGCATGAGTCTCCGCCCCGGACCCGCTATGCCCGGCTGGTCGGCTGGTGATCACGGTCACGTCATGCCCGCGTGCGGCCAGGGCCTCGGCGAGGTCGGTCAGCAGCTGGGCGGTGGCCGGCTCGTCGGGCCAGTAGAAGCGGTTGATGAAAATGATGCGCACGGAAAACCTCAGGGGCCGGCGGCGCGCAAGTGACGCAGTTCCGCGGCGGCAAAGCCCTCATAGCGGGCGAGCAGCTGGCAGTAGCGCAGTCCCGGGCGTCCATCGAGGAAACCGCGGCGCAGCACATATTGATAAATGAAGCGCAACGCCGGCCGGCAGGGCAGGGCGTAGCTGAGATGCTTCAAGGCCCGGCGGCGTTGCAAGCGGTCCCCGGAGAAGAGCTGGCTCCACGGCACCTCGCCCGAATCGCGCAGGTGCGCGATGGCCTCGGCCCGGGCATACCGGCGGTGCTTTTCCAGCCATTCGGCTTCTCCCCCGGAGGAAAGGTCATGGAGATAGCTGGACTGAAGGCGTTCGAGCCGCATCCGGGGCGACTCCCGCTGGCCATGTCCGACCTCGATGAATTCGAATTGCGGGGCCCGGACGAACCGTGCCTGCCAAGCGGGGAAATCCGTGCAATGGGGAATCCACCGTCCCATGAACATCATTTTGGGCGCGACCCAGCAGCCATCCAGATCGGAGCGGGCGGCCATGCGGTTGCACTCTCCCACGAGGTCCGGGGTCAACTGCTCGTCGGCGTCGAGGTGAAAGACCCAGGGATGGCGGAACGAGATCTGCCGCTGGGCGTAATTGCGCTGGCCGGCAAAGTGATCGAACGGCCGCGTGAAAACCCGCGCACCGGCCGCGCGGGCGATGGCCCCGGTGCGATCGGTTGAGCCGGAATCGAGCACGACCAGGTCATCGCAACCACGGGCGGACTCGAGGCAGCGCGGCAGATCGCGTTCCTCGTTCAGGGTCAGGATCAGGACGGAAAACATGGTCAGGAGTCCTCGGCTTGGGCATCCAGCCGGGCGTAGCGCACGCCGGCAAAAAAGCACAGCCACCAGGCCAGCACCACCGCCGGGTTGCCAAAGGGAAATTCAATCAAGGCATAGAGCAGGATCAGGGCGCAGCCGGAAAAAAGATAGCAGGGCAAGGGCCCAATCCGGCGTAGGCGCAGGCTGAACAGCGGCACCAGCCCGTGGAGGCCCAGGAGGAAAGTGCCCACCACGCCGAGCTCGGCCAGCGATTGCAGCCAGTCGGAGTGGGCGTCAAAATAAAATTTGGGCAGGTGGTCGATGCCGGGCACCTGGCTGTTAAAAAGGTAGAACACGTTGGGGTAGGAAGCCATGCCCCAGCCGAACAGCAGCCGTTCCTGCGCCATGCGCCAGGTGTCCCGGTAGACGGTGGCCCGGTCACCGAGACTCCCGCGGGCATGGAGCTCGGTTACCTGTTCGATGGTCTTGGCCACCCGTTGGACAATGATGGGTTCTGCCAGCTTGTACGCAATGGCCCCGGCCACGACCGCGGCCAGAAGCCCGCCGAGCAGGGGCGGAACAAAGGATTCCTGACGCGCGAGCCTTTGGCGGGTGGTGCGCAGGGTCCAATGCAGGAAAGCCCCGGCCAGAAGTACCAGCACCAGCAGGGTGCATGAACGGGACGTGCTGAGCGGGATCGATGCCGCCAGGAAGAACACCGCCACGAGGCCGCCGAAGGCCGGGGAATGCCAGAAGTCGCGAGGCGAATGGCGTGCATATCCCAGACCGCGAAGGCGAACATGCCCTGCAGTCGCGGCAGGCAGCGTTCACCCCACTGCGCATAGGCCACCAGCAGCACTTCGGTGTCGCATTCGGTGCGGAACGCATGGCCGAGGCCGGCCAGTTCATCGCGCAGGGCGCGGAAATTATAAATCGCGCCGTTGAAAACGAGCGTGAAGCGCCCATCCGGCGTCTTCATGGGCTGATGGCCGTGGGCCGGATCGAAGATCGCGAGCCGGCGCATGCCGAGCGTGGCGGGGCCGTTCGATTCGATGCCGCCGTCGTCCGGCCCGCGGTGCAGCATGCTCGCGCACATGCGTTCCACCGCGGCGGTGCGCAATTCGGTCGCGGACTGCGCGCTGACAAATCCGGCTATGCCACACATGATGCTTGGTAGGGAATGCTTCGCCCCGTCGCTTCCCGCACGGAAGCGACCGGGGCAGGGTAAAGGGTAGTAATCCCCAAAGTGTAAAAGCTGGGGGTTTCACCCCAGCTCAAGCAGGTCTAGGCAAACGCCTGTCGGACGCAATCCCGTTGGTTGAGCGGGAGTTTAGTCATTTAGGCGCAAACCGACTGGGCTACTTCCTGCGCCTTGGCTGGTGACACCAGCTTGGCGACGAGCAATAGGCCAAAATCGATGGCGGTGCCGGCCCCGCGCGAAGTGAGCAGGCTGCCGTCTTCAACCACTCGCTCTCCCGCGAGGATGGCGGGCAACTCGTTCGCCACGGAAAAATGCGCGGTGTAGCGCCGGCCGGCGAGCAAGCCGGCGTCGTGCAGCACGGTCGGAGCCGCGCAAATTGCAGCGAGCCAGCGACCGGCGGCATGGTAACGCAGCACGAGCTCGCGCACCCGCGGATCGGCGCGCAAATGCACCACGCCCGGGCCGCCGGGAAGAAAAAGGCAGTCGAACTTGCGCGCCAGCACCGCGTTCAAGGGCGTGTCGGCGTGCATCGTCAGGCCGCTGCGGCCGGTTACGTGAATGCCGTCGCCCAATCCGGCGACCGTCACTTCGACTCCCGCCCGCCGCAGCAGGTCGATTGGCGCGGTTGCTTCTATTTCCTCAAAACCCTCCGCCAGGATTGCGAGTACCGTGGGCATAGTGTGAGCTTGAGTGGAATGACAGCGGATGCCTACGGAAATCTTTCGGGAAAACGGCTGGTGATCTTCGGCTGCGGCTATGTCGGCGGCGAGATGGCGCGGCAGGCCCGTGCTCGCGGGCTCAGGGTGACAGCCCTCACGCGCAACGCGGCAAAGGCGGAGGAACTTCGCGCGGTCGGAATCGAGGTGGTCGTGGCCGAGCTTGGCACTGCGGCCTGGCACGGACTCATACCGGGCGGCGCGGATTTCGTGCTCAATTGCGTGAGCTCCGGCGGCGGTGGTGTCGCGGGCTACCGGCGAAGCTATGTCGAGGGTATGCAGTCCATCCTGACGTGGGCGCGGCGCCAGCCGGTGGGCACGTTGGTCTACACGAGCAGCACTTCGGTCTATCCGCAGGGTGGAGGGGCAGTGGTGGATGAGAACGCCCCGACTGACGGCGCCGGTGAAACGGCGCGTGTGTTGCTCGAGGCCGAGGCCTTGGTGCGAGAGGGCAAGGACGAACCGCCGGGCCGTCCCTGCCACCGCTGGTTCACCCTGCGGCTGGCTGGCATTTATGGGCCGGGGCGCCACCGCCTGCTCGACCAGGTCCGCGCCGGCGAAGTCAGTGGCCGCGCCCAGGACCATCTCAATCTCATCCACCGCGACGACATCTGCACCGCGCTCTGGGCGGCGCTGACGGCGCCGGCCTCGATCCAAAATGATGTTTTCAACGTCGCGGATGACGCCGCCGCCACGCGCGATGAAATCACCTGCTGGCTCGCCGTGCGCCTCGGCGTGCCGCCGCCGCGCTTTTCCGAAGCTCCGGCCGGTGGTCGCCGCACGCTTACGCCCGACCGCATCATCGCCAATACCCGCTTGAAGCAGGTGCTCGGCTGGCAACCGGCGTTTCCGAGCTTCCGCGAGGGCTATGCCGCGCTGCTGGAGCAGCCAGGCAGTTTGTAGTTCGCAATTCGTCGTTGGGTACCGGATTCAATTTACCAACTGCCAATTCCCAACTCCCAACTACTCCGGTGTCCGCCCGGACCCGGCCACCCACACTCTGCACTTGCCAGCGCCGGTGGGGCGCGGCCCAATCCGAAATCCAACCCTCAAACTCCCTCATCATATGGCCGGCGTAGGCAAACTTCTCAAACAAGCCCAGAAAATGCAGCGCGGCATCGAGTCGCTCCAAGCCCAGCTGGAGGCGAAGGAACTCGACATCACGAGCGGCGGCGGTGCCGTGAAGCTCAAGGTCAACGGCGCGGGGAAGTTCCTCGCGCTCGCGCTCGACCCGGAATTCCTGAAGGAGGACCCCAAGCTTGTGGCGGACACGCTCCTCGTTGCCATCCAGGACGCGGCGAAGCAGTCCAAGGACTACAACGACGCCGAGATGAAGAAGGTGACGTCAGCCTTCCAGATGCCGGGGATGTTCTGATTTTGGAATTGGGAATTTGTAATTGGGAATTGGTGGACTTTGATTGTCGGTGTCGGCCGGCTGCGCGCTTCTCAGGAGCCCTTCCGACTTTCCTCCGAATTCCCAATTCCAAATTCCCAATTCCAACTATCACCCCCCCATGACTCCCGCCTTTGAAAAGCTCCAGAAGCAGTTGAAGCAGCTGCCGGGGCTCGGTTACCGCTCGTCGGAGCGAGTCGCACTCCATCTGCTCGTGGAGCAGCCGGCGCAACTGCCCGCGCTGGTCGCCGCGCTGCAGGATGCGGCGCTGGTGGTGGGTCGGTGTCCGCGCTGCGGCAATCTCGCGGAGGGCGGGCTCTGCGCGGTCTGCTCTGATGAGCGGCGGGACGCGGGTGTGGTCTGTGTGGTCGAGCACGTGCCCGACCTCGTGGCGATCGAGCGCTCGGGGGCGTTTCGCGGCGTCTACCACGTGCTGCACGGCAAACTTTCCCCGATCAACGGCGTCAGTCCCGACGATCTCAATCTGAAGTCCCTGCTGGAGCGCGTGGCCTCCGGGGCGGTTCGCGAATTCATCCTGGCGCTCTCCAATGACGTGGAAGGGGAGGCGACCTGCCATTACCTCACGGAGCATCTCCCGGCGGCACATCCGGTGAAGGTTTCCCGCATCGGCTTCGGCCTGCCGAGTGGCGGCGGCGTGCTCTACGCCGACTCCGTCACGCTCAAGAGCGCCCTCGAGGGCCGGCGGGATTACTCCTGAAAGGTGGAACGCGTTGACCCCAACGCGTTGGTTTGAGCACACGGGCCAGCCCAATTGCCCTCGGGGAGGAAAAGCAATGGGCGCATTTGCCGCCGCCGGGTTCAGGTCGAATACAACCGGCGGACCAGTTCGGCCAGCTCGGCATCACGGGACATGGGCTCGGCCGCCTGGGTCTTCCGTCGATCCGGGCGCTTGGGCGTGTCCTTCGAGAGCAGGGCGATGGCGGCGTTCTGCATGATGACCTTGGCCGGTCCATCCGGCAGCTTTTCCGCCTCCAGCAGCTTCTCTTTGCAAGCGATCATGGCGCGGGTCATCTCGTCGCGCCGCGGGTCGCGTTTGCGGCGGCGGTTGATGGTCGGCTTCTGGTCATCCATGCTCATGGGCGCAATCTAGCGCGAACGGGCAGATTTGCACAATCTGGATTTCGGGATGGCCGCGTGATTGTGCTTCCGCGGTTAATGCCCGCCTCCGCCAAGACATCCGCCGTCGCACAAGCCATCGCGGAAAACGCCCGCGGCCAGATGTGTTTTCATGCGAAAAAACCTGGCGTGCCAGGCGTAGCTCGAAGAGCGAAGCCTGGTGCGGGCGGAGGGAGTCGAACCCTTGCCGCCTGTCGGGAGAATTTTGACGCAAATTGCATAACTCTCCCTGCTACCCTCTACCAGAGCCGATTTAGGGCTCTGGTTTGTTTTCATGCGATGCGGCAAATATGGGCAACAAAAGGCAGTAAAAGCGAGCATATTGGCACGAGTCTGGCACGAGTACCGCTTGTTGGTGGCCCGGGCGGGCCAAAACCACTGCGGCGAACTCGCCTTGTGCAATCCGTTGAGCGCAAAATGAACCCACGCGCCAAATCATCGGTTCGGATTTGGGAAAAATCGGTGACGCCGATCGACTTGTTGGTAACATTGTCATTGAGATCGGTCGCCGCCAAAGGAATGGTATTGTTGCAATATCGTTTGCCACCCACGTTCTTCAAAACCGTCACTTTGTAGACTCCTGTGGTGGGGATGGGGACAAGCGGGCCCTAACCTGACCCCGTCGAATTGGCCAGTTCGCCCGGCGTTGGCTTTTCGATCACGCGCACCGCGCCTCAACCGCCGTGCTTCAGTCAAGAGTCAAGGCGAGGTCTTCGGCTCGTCCTTTTGACCTGCGGGAAATCTGGCTGCACGTCATCAACGAATGCTGGGACGAGCGGCCGGCTCGTCCGCGCAAACCAGATACTATGGCCAAAAGATGGCGGAGAGAGGGGGATTCGAACGCTTCTGCCGCCCCGAAGCTAAGTCGCCAGAAAACTCGGACTTAGTTGAGGGTTAATCTTTTGAGACCGGAAAACAGAAACAGCGAGACGCCGCGATGTGAAGGCAAAAACAGGGTTCACTGACAACCTCGAGACAACCTCTCGGGTTTCGGCATGAGCGTCCGGCCGACGAACTTGTTGATCGATCGGAATGGTCAAGTACGTTTACTGAATGGTAGTCGTGCTCGTTGTTCTATTGCTGCTTGTCCTCCTTGTGGCAACAGATGGTTCCCAAAATCATGGCGACTAGTCTGCACTAAGTGTAACCTACTGGTCCGTCGAATCGGTTGCGTGCTTGGGGCTTTCTGCTCTGCTGGAGAAACGTCCCTCCTAAAGGCAGCTCGAGGGTATTACCGATGAAGCATACGCTCAAACTTCTTTGTCTCTCCACTCTTCTCAGCGTGATGGGATTTGCCGGGGTGCAGCCGCTTTCAGTCATCGTGATGGAGCAACAGGGACTTGGACCGCGACAGATCGGTCTGCTCTCCGCCCTGATCTTTGGTGGCGTCCTCCTCCTCGCTCCTTTTCAACCGGCACTGGCCGTTCGATTTGGAGCGATGCGCACTTACCAAACGGGAAAGATTTTCGCGGTCGCCGGTTTCGCTTCATGCGCGGCAGCGACAACACCTTGGATTTGGATGATTGCGTTCATTCTTCTGGGTTTCGCCGGCGCCCTGACTTGGCCCCTCACCGATAGCCTGATCGCGACTGCCGCCCCAGCTGATCGCAAGGGCGCCTGGCTGAGCCTATTTCAGGCGGGCATGGGCATTGCTTTTGCGGTCGGCCCTTTTGTCTCAGCGCTCTTTGCCATGTCCCCCAAGCCCGTTTTTTGGGGTGCGAGCGCTCTCGCGGCCGTTTCCAGTTTACCTCTTTTCGGTGGCATCCTTCCGGAGCCCGAGCCGGAGGCGAACGACGATCCCAGTGGGCTTGAGGTATGGCGCCGCGCCGCGATGCTCGGAATGATCGCGATGCTCGGAGGCATATTCGAAAACGGAACGCATACCGTGGGGACCTTGATTGCCTTGGCGCAAGGCTGGGCCGCCGCTCCGGCGGTTGCGCTGGCGGGCGTCATGGCGGCTGGTTCTTTTCTGATTCAGCGACCATTGGGTGTGACGGCCGATCGTCGAGGGATACGAGGGGTCTTGCTCTGGAGTTTGGCCACACTTGCCGTCAGTCTCGCCACCTTGCCCTTGGTAGGACGTTGGCCGGGGCTATTGTGGCTTCTCGGGCTCATCTGGGGCGGAAGCAGCGGCTGCCTTTACACACTAGCCATGACAGGGACTGCCCAGACATTCACCGGGCGGCAAGTCGCCTCGGCGACTACCATCATGGTGCTCGGCTACACGGTGGGATCGGCTTTGGGGCCCGTGCTCGGAGGCCTCGCCGTCGCCGTCAGTCCGCTTGGCGGAGTCGCTAGTGTATTCGGAGCGATGGCCGTTGCCGGTTGGACGGTTGCATGGATGCAGCGACCGCTGCGGGCCAAAGGCTGACCTTAATGAACGGCGAGGCCTAAGCCGACTTGTTCGCTGGCGCTTCCATTTTGTGGCAAGTACAATTGCCCCACCGGTAAAGATGCAACTTATGCAGGAGGCTGCGCAGTTCCGAGGGCCCGCCTCCCAGGATGATTTCAGGTAGCGTCAAACCGAATACCGCCAGGCTGATCGAAGGCTCCAAGGCGGTGACGCAGTGCCAAGTCTGCTTTGGGACAAAGAGTGCGTCGCCGGCCTCGATCCGGGCGTAGAGTCCGCTGGCTCGGGCGAAAGAGGCCCTTTCACGGGGTTGTTCAGCGAGTTTGGAAATGTTGATATCGCTCAGGGTTGCGCCCCAGTCGTATTTCTTCGACTCGCACATGTACTCTCGGTTTTCGGGCGGAAAGAGCAGGAATTCTTTTACTCCGCGCACTTGGCAGAACCAGTTGTTCGGAAAATCGTAGTGCAAACCCGTCACGGTATTCGCTGGTCCAATGAAGACATATTCCCAAGTCCAGCGCCATTTCTTCCACAGGGAACGGATGGCGAAGTCTTCCCGCAACTCCGGGAATTCATTCAAGATGTCCCATTGCGCAAGATAGACCTTGTTCGGCTGAAAGGATTGAAGATGGCCCCAATCGAGATAAAATTCTTCTCCTGGCCGCACACTTTTCCATAGCCGGTCGGGACATAGACCCGTATCCTGACTCCACTCCGCCCGGATTTTGGCCGCAGCAGCTTCGAGTTCACGCAGATAGGGCGCAACCGGCAGATGGAGGGGGGGCCGGGTGACCCCCTGCTCCACGAGCCCATTTTGAAACGTCGCCTGGACTTCGCTGCCGTCCGACCGCTGCAATTTGGCAATTCCGCTGAAGGACCATTTTTCCCACGCCGGCCAGGACTTGACGGCGCCTTTAACCAGCAGAGGACGCAGCCGCGGTTGGAATCCCCCCTGGGCATTGAGTTCCTCAAGGGTGATCGTATCAACCAACTGAAACGTCGGACCCAGATAGGTTGTCGTCATCGGAACGTTTCTCTCATTCAAAATCCACGAGCATTTGTTGTGCAATTGAAATGCCCTTCGACGACTCGACACAAACGTCCAAATAGTCGGCGAAGCGTGGTGGCGCAGCAATTCCTTCGCCCAGCAGTCGTTTGTTATCAAAAACGGTATTAAGTCCTGCAAAAGTGCCATACAGTCGGGCGGCAGCGAGCATGGATCGCTTGTTACCCGGGCCAAATATTTCGCCAAACTGGTTCTGCAAGGCGGTCACATCACGATAGGAAACGTGGCGGTAGTCACCTGGACGGGCCTCTCCCAAGGCGCGGGCAAAGGCATGCCCGATTTCCCGGAAGCTGGAACTGTAGTCCATACCGGCCGAGATGTGGTAGGTCGTATGACGGAGTTTTTCGGCATCCAGCAGTTCCAGCACCGCCTGAGCGGCGTAGTCGACTGGTATTACATCCACCACAGCGTCGACTTCGCAGGTTACCATCCGCAGTGCGTCGGCCATCCGGAAGCCCCAGAAAATGCTGCCGGAGGGTTTGCAGCCGAGTCGAGTGTGGCCAACAATAATTGAGGGCCGGGCAACGACGAACGGCAGGCCGGCCAGTTCCGCGCGCAAGAGTGTCTCGGCCTTGGCTTTGCTTCCAGTATATCCGACAAGATGATGCACACCGGCCGCAGGATACGAGTCCTCGAACACGACGCGTGGTGGAGTCGAGCCACAGATCATGGCGGTGCTAACGTGAACGAACCGCTTCAGCCGGGGTAGTTTTGCAACCCTTTGCGCGAAGAGTTGGGTGTGCTCGACATTTGTTGGCCAGGTATTGGGGTTCTGGCCGAAGGAAGTGACGGCGGCGCAGTTAAGAACGTGGGTCACTCCGGCGAGGCGCGGGTCTTCGGTCAAGGTTGGGAGATCGGCCAGTCCACCGCAGATAATCTGCTCCCGGCTGATCTTTTTCAGGAGCTTTTCGCCGACTTCAAACCGATTGAGCGACTTTATAACCCGATCCCAGGCGCCCGCCGGAGTTGGTGCCCGTACGAGGAGGAGCACGTCCTTCCAGCGGGCCTCGTGCAGCAAACGCGCAGCGATTGTCCCACCGAGAAAACCGGTAGCGCCTGTCAGAAGAAGGTGGTCACGATTCATCCAGGCAAAGCTGCGCGGTTTCGGGCCATTGTCACGTGCCGACATGCTGCCCCCAACCCATCGCGAGCCTTGGGCGTTGAGTCATCGCTCCGGCCGCCGGAGCACAATAGAAACATTGGTGCCTCCGAAACCACTGCTGTTTTTAAGGATCAAACGTGGTGCGCGGTCGACGCTCGTCCGCGGGAGGGTTAGTCCATCGCATGCTGGGTCGGGATGTTCGAGGTTAGCTGTTCCTGGGATGAAACCCGAGGATAGCGCCAGCGCGCAAAATCCAGTCTCCATCACGCCCGCCAGCGACAAGCCATGTCCGGTCAACCCCTTGGTACTGCTCACCGAGGGGTGCGCGCCCGCCGCCGTGAATACCGTGCGGAGCGCCACAGCTTCGGACGCGTCGCCGGCGGGGGTCGAGGTGGCATGGGCGTTGACGTAGTCAATCTCGGCAGCCGTCACGCCAGAAAACGAGAGCGCGTTTCGCATGGCGCTCACGAGCCCGCGACCATCAGGGGCAGAAAGAGCGGGACTAAAACCATCCGAGGCCTGACCCCAGCCGAGCATTTCCGCATAGCACGGGGCGCCACGTCGGGCGGCGGTTTCCGCCTCCTCAAGAAGAATGACCGCGGCACCGCCGGTGCCCACGAACCCATCGCGGTCCCGGTCGAACGGCCGCGAAGCGCGCGCCGGATCCGGATTGCGCGATAGCGCGCGCATTCCGTGAAAACCATAGATCGAGTCCAGTCCGAGATCCTCGCCCCCGACAACAAAGACACGGCGCTGACGACCGAGTCGGATTTCGTCGAATCCGTAGCCGAGCGCCTGGGTGGTCGACGCGCAGGCCGAAGAAAAGCCCGCGACGGCGCCACGCACCCCGTAATGGGCTGAGAGATTGAAGTTCAGCGTCCCGGCGATGGTGCTCACAGCCGTCATCGGCGGCACGCGTTCACCATTGCTGGCATGAATCTGATTCAGGCTGAGCCGCAGTAACCGCGGCGAACCGGCTGAGGCGCAGAAGAGGCCCGTCTCTTCCGAACCTACCTCTGCCGGCGACAGGCGCGCATCAAGGATCGCCTGCTCCATGGCGCAGAATGCGTGGATGCCATGCGGGGGCAGTCCGCGCAAGATATCCTTAGGAATCACATACGGCGCGGGCCAGCGCCACGACGCCCACTGGGCGCCGGATGTATCAAAATCCTTGATCGTTCCTGCGACCGTAACCGGAAGCGCATGGCCAGGCAGAAATTCAAAACGCTCAATGCCCGAGCGCTGTTCGCGCAGGTTGTGCGTTACCCTTGCGCAGTCATTACCAATGCTGGTGATAAATCCGAGACCGGACACCACGACCCGGCGTTCTTGCGTGCCCACTGCGTTCACACTCCTGGGACTCCCGGCACAACATGGCGGCGAAAATGCGCCAGTAAATCATCCAGAGTCGTAACGCGTGCCAATTCATCATCAGTGAGCCTGACCCCAAAAATCTCTTCAGCGACAAACAGCATATCGATCATCGCCAGCGAATCACAACCTAAGTCCTCAAGGAGCCGGGTGGAACCGGTCATGGCAGAGAGCGGCTGGGACGGCGGGTGGGGTAGGTGGAACTGCAGAACCCCAAGAACGACGCTGTCGAGCCGAATGGGGTCACCATCCGCGGCGAAAGCGATGTATTGGTCCACGACTTCGGGGGGAAAGCCGGCCAAAGTAACTGCGGCTTTTTGTTTTGCCTCGATTAAAGAAAACACGCCTAAGTATATCGTAATCTGATGGACGTGCAAGAGGTATTTCATGCTGCCAAACGTCATAAAACGTTTCACCTAAATCAATTGCATTGTACTGCAGCGGCGCGACCAATAATTTGTATCTTTTCCTATCGGCGCATGAAAGGCACTTTACCGGCGGCAATCGCGATCGCCCTTTTGGCTTCAAGCGAGGCATTGACTGCATCTCCGTCGTTGGTCCCTAGGCAAGAGGCAAATCTTGAGCTTACATTCATCGGTCGGAGTTCGCTCTACGAGCAAGGGCAAAAGATAGCGGAGCAATCCGCCTCCACGGCGACGATGTCATGGCTGCAACGCGAGCCTCTGCCGAAGATTGGCTGGTATTGGAGTTGGGGGGTACAGGCCGATCGGATTGCCTTGGCCAATGACGGGGATTTCTCATTGCAACGGCTGCAAGACTGCGCCGCGCAATTTAGCCTGGAATATTATGTAGGGACGGAAGTCGCGGCCGGCCTCACATTTAATCCAGGACTGTATTTTGAAAACCATCCGACGGCTGCCGCCTGGGACATTCCCGTGGAATTTGAATGCGGGGTGCCGGTGAGCAATAGCTGGAGTGCCGTAATCGGATTCTATGCCGCGAGATTCTCTCGCCACCCCATTCCGGTGATCGGGCTGGTCTGGGCGTCGAATTCGCGTTTCCGGCTGGAAGCCGTTTTTCCCGATCCCACTTTGATTGTAAGCTTGGATCCGCAGACAGAGATGCGTCTCGGCGGCGAGCTCGAAGGAACCGGCTTTCTGAGCGACGCACGTCCCAAACAGCACAGGATCGAATACTCAGGATATCACGCATCCATCAAAGTGAGCCGAGAGATTCGGCCCGGGTTCAAGTTGAAGCTGGCCGCGGGCCTCGAGTTCGAGCGCCTTTTCGACTATCTGGATCAGAGCCAGCGCGTGTCCGCCCGCGGCACAGCCTACTTTCAGTTTAGTGCCGAGTTGGCACGGTAATACTTTATTCTTTGGGCGATAGTTTGTGAGAAATCATAATTTATAAATTATTTATGATACCACCACTCGGAGTTCGGCGTCCTCTGGGCTGCTCTAAATCCGACCACTCATGTGCGGCAAAACACCATCCACCCACGCTCATTGGGAGAGACAGCCTTGCGCGAGAAAGAAAATTCCAACCAATCCAAACGCCAGGCTGACAAACCAAAATGCCTGTCGGTTGGTCAGCACTGAAATTGCACCAATCGCGATCGCGATCTGAGACAGGGTGACACCCCGCGCAAAAATGACATGTGTTTATGGAGGTGTTCCTCCGAGAGGCGTTCCTTTTCCTTGGCCTCCGCGGCGATATCGTTCTGCTCATTTTTGTAGTCAGTCATCTTTTCCCGATCTTGGGTGGCAACCATCTTTCCCTCGGCTTCGAGCAATTCCATTTTCGAGCCCAACACTGCGGCTTTGATGCCCTTGGCTTGATAGTAGGCCTACTTGTCGGAACTTTGAATCTGCTCGACCATCGCTTCGTTGGCGTAATAGCCCGCAAGCAGCGAGCATACGGCAGCAAAGCCCGCGAGTAATGCGGAACTGAGGGCGACCCCCATCGTCCAAGGTGCCTTGTGGTGCTCGGTGCGCTGCTCAACGGCTTCATGCAAATGTTCGCTGGGCACTTCGGGTTCTTCCATAGAGATTTTAATGACTATTATTGGAAGCTAAGACGGCCAGGCAAGTCGGGCCCAAATCAAGCACTACGTCTGTCCTTGGTGGTCCACGGCATCGCCCGGCAGTGTTGGCGAAGCGGCGCCCGCGGGCACGGGACCGGCTCGCGGCACGACACTGATGGCACCGGTATTTTCTAAAATTGCCATGTGCACATCCGAGGCGCAGGCGCAGCCGGCGTCGCGTAGGGCGGCGTTCAGTTCGTGGTGCGTCAACTTCACCCGTTTCATCACGTCCTCGAAAATCCTGCCATTGTGGATCAAGACCTGCGGACGTCCTTCGATCAGCGCCTCGAGCTTTTTGCTGCGGTACGAGACAAGCCCGACGAGGGCGTTGATGCCCACAAGGGTCGCCGCGGAAATCAATCCTCCCGCGAGAGAATTGTCGCCGGCGTTCATGGAATTCTGCACCGAGTTCGATAGGACCAACAGGAGCACCAGATCGAAGGGCGCGAGCTGGCCGATCTGCCGCTTCCCGCTTATCCGCAGAAGAACGATCAGAAAAATATACACAATTACGCAGCGGAGAACCAATTCCCACCAAGGTACGGCGATATTCCACATGGCTGATTTGAAGTGGCCCTACGCGTATCGCTCAGTTCGGCGGGGGCACCGTCGATGAGGGCGCCGGCAGGCCGTCCACCGCCCGCGGCTCCATGATCTCGATGCGCGTGCCGTCCGGATCGTAGGCGTGAATCTGCCGCTTGTGATCGGAGCCGGTAAGGATGCTGGTCGAGAACACGGCGCCCGTGGGCAGCGGTCGGCGGCCGAGGATTTCCGCCACCTTGGCCACGTCGGGCACCACGAGGCAGAAGTGGTGGTTCGTGCCGATCCTGTCGATTGCCGGCATGTTTTCGTAAAGCATGAATTCGACCCAGTCGGTGCCGTCGGGAACCTTCATGTTCACCCAGCTGAGCTGCTTCCCGTCCCCGCTCCCGCGCCAGGTCTCGGTGCAGCCGAGCACGTCGCCGTAAAACTTGATGGCGGCATCAAGGTGACGGACCATGAGGCCGGCGTGAGACATGTGCAGCGAGAGGCGCGTGCCGGGCAGGTGCTGGCCGGCATCGCGGAGGGTCCAGCTGTCGGGCGCAAACTGCATGAACTCCACGGTGTGACCGTCAGGATCCTTGACCTGAAAGAAAGCGGCGGTGACCAGGCCCTTGGTCACTTGGTCCGGGACCACGATGCCCTTGGACTTGAGATAGAGCCGCATCGCCTCGGCATCGTCCGTTTCAAGGGAGATATGATTGAGCCGGTCGGTGCCCGGCGCGATTTCGGGAATGAGCTGAACGGTCTGGCGGTCGTCGATCTTGATCAAGGCGGCGCGCAGGCTGCCGTCGGGATTCTTCAGGGCCATCGGTTCCTCGTAGCCCAGGAAGTCCCGGTAGAATTTCCGGGCAATCTCGATGTCATGGACATAGAACGCCACTTGGGCGACGCCGAGGATCCGCGGGCGGGCGGGGGTGCCGGCCTCCCCGGCGCGGGCCGGAAGCAGGCCGAGGATCAGGCCGAGCCCTGCGGCGGCAAAAGCACAATTTTCCGTAATCATGGGGTAATGCCGAAAATGATGAGGGAGGCCGCGGCGGCTGGCCAGTAAATGATGCAACGCTGGATGGTGTAGACGGTGATCGAAGCTGATCGAAGGGTCTGGTTGAGGTTGCCCTGATTTGACGGACACGAGTTAGGTGTGAGTCGTCAAAAAGAAACGATCCCATGAAGACCCAGTTGCAGAAGCCGTCTGCTGGCAAAGCCAGCTGCAGCGTGGAGTACAAACGAGAGGCACACGAGCACTGGAAGAACAGCGGCCGCAGCGCGGCCCGGGTGTTGGCGTGGCCGATGAAGGATTCATAAGGAAGGCCCGCCGAGCCGGGATTTCCCTCCGCCGGGGATGGACAACCAGCGTCACCCGTATCAACATCAACCAACCATCCAGACCGACTCCAGGGGTGGCTCGAAAAGAGGGATCCGCTCAACCCGCTCGTTTCTCCCGCCCCATGAAAATCATCATTCGTCAACATCTTCTCGCTCTTGCTGCAGCGGTGGTAATTTGCGGCGGACTCCCCGCCTTCGCCCTCGACCGACCGGATGTCACCTTCAAAGTTTTCCAATTTCCGGCTGACAAAATTCCCCGCGTGGACGGCAACACGGATGATTGGGCCATGGTGCCGGAAGACTACGTCATCGGAGCCGACCAACTGGTGAATGATTCCCATAGGCCCGACAGGCCCGATCCTAAAATTGATGTTCGCGTCAAGGTCGGCTGGGTCAAGGGCCTCAACCGTCTGTATTTTCTCTATGAGGCGACCAAAGGGTATTGGGATATTAACAGTCCAGATTTGAACACCGACATCTTTGAACTCGTGGTGGATGGCGATGCCTCGGGAGGTCCCCTGCTCTCCAAGACCGATAGCAAGTTCTGGACGCCTGAGCAAGTCGGCGTGGAAAGAGCCGCGCCCGATGACCGGATCAGTCCGGAAGAGGCCAACTGGGCCATTCACGGCGTGCAGGCGCAAAACTACCACATTTTCACCCCCGCCAAGGACAAGGACTGGTGCATGGCGTGGACTTCCGCAACCTGGATCAAGGAATTTCCCTACGCGAACGCCGCCTGCACCTACAATTTTAAGCAGGGCGAGGCCGGCAAGCTGGTGCTCGAGTTTTGGATCACGCCCTTCGACTACGCCGGCCCTGAGGGTCCGCAACGTGCGGTGGAATCCGTGCTTTCTGAAAACAAGATCATCGGCATGTCCTGGGCGATCATCGACCACGAAGCCAACCAAAGGGCATTCTGGAATCTGTCCCGGCACCACACGATGTATGGGAACGCCTCCGAGCTGTGCGCTTTCAGATTAATGCCACTCGAAGCCCAGTTCCGAAAGCCCATCGAGGCGCAGTGGTCCTGGCAGGTGCTGGATATGGACCGGCGCCTGGTGGCGTTCAAGGATCTCTCGGAAGGGAAGATCACCTCGTGGAAGTGGGACTTCGGCGACGGCGAAACCTCGACTGAGCAAAACCCAATCCATCAGTATAAAAAGCCCGGGAATCTGGTCGTCATACTCGACATAGAAGGACCGGAGGGCAAGGCGCGGCATTCCAAAGTGTGGGATGTCAGCCTAAAGTGATTTTTTCACGTCCGGTCACGTAAGCAATCTTCCGGCCGGCGACTTCATTCGCCAGCGGGAGGCATGTGGTTTCGCGAGCCTTCAGTCTGTCGGGGACGGAAGGCTTAACTATCCCCTATCCTCAAAGTGAGGTGGACCCCGTCCGTTGGACAGCGGATCGGGTGAATTAAGTTATGATTAAGGGAGGGGGTTCGGGGGAGGGGCGAAGCTCCTCCCCCGACCGGATTGAGTTGGTTGGCTGAGATCGGAAG
>CAIUWA010000003.1 GCA_903902745.1 uncultured Opitutia bacterium
ATCACCGCCGCTTAAACGCCGCCTGGCGTCACGCGGCGGAAGCCTGGCTTCGCTGCCAGGGTCTGATCACCGTCTCTATAAACCAAAAAGTGTTACCCAATTTACCGCTAAAATACGCCCGCCATTAGGTTGGTAGCACACTCCATGACAATCCCGGAAATCACATCGCCCGCGGTCCATTTTGAGCAATCCGCGCGCAAACGGGTTGGCAACGTCTTCAACGTCGCTTCAAGACCGGATGCCGGTCGCCAAACGGCAGGGGCTCGAAAATGATCCGAGGATTCGGCAGGGCGGGGGCGCGGAAAATGGGCTGATCCCAATTGAGGTCGCGAGCCAGAACTCGCACGGCCGCGGTTTGGCTTCCGTTGGAATATGCCACCGGATTCGGGAGGTAGGGATGCGGGTTCATTTTTCGGCAATTTTCACTCTCCTACATCGGAGCGGACGCCAGGGGCTTTAGGCGAAAGCGTCCGACCGGGTGCCTCCTTGCCGGTGCGTAGGTCTGATTCCTCTGACTTCCAATGTGGAAAGAAAGTTGCGGCGCCGAAGCCTTGGCGAAGGCGGCCCCCCCCCCCCCCACGTTTACCTGTGTTGCGTTGTCTTCCCCGGCTAAAAGCTTGATCGAAATTTCCCATCCTCCCACGTTTAGATCATGCAGCCGCGATCAGGAGACCAGGCCGGACACCGTCCGGAAAACGGAAGCTTTTTCTTCCGGCCATGGACCATGATTCCGCCTGGGCTGCTGGCGGTCAGCCTTGCCGCACTGCTGACAGCCTGCACGCATGGCAGCAGCCATGGCTCTCCAGCGGTTCAAACCGCGCACGCTGCCGCCCAGCCGGCCGTGCCCGCTGCGCCCGAAGCGACGCTTCCGCCCGGCTCTTGGGTGGCATTCCAGCGTAACATCGAGCCGATTTTAGCCCGCTATTGCTTCCACTGTCATGGACCGGACCGGTCCGAGAATGGCATCCGGTTCGATCTCTTCACGGATGAGGAGTCCCTGCATACCCGGATCGACACCTTCAACAAGGCGATCGTGATGCTCTACGCCAGCAAGATGCCTCCGCCGTGTGAATATCAGCCCACGCAGACGGAGCTAAATGCGCTCGTGGGGTGGATTGCAGCCCGGCAGAAAATCGAAGCGACCGCAGCGGTGGCGCGGTAACAAGGACCGCCCGAATCCCGGCCTGAATCCTTGGTTGCGAGCCTGAAGCCTTCAAACGCGGCGGAGCAGCAGCCGCAGCGTGCAGGCCATCCCGAATACGAGCCAGCTGCACGCCGCCAGACGCAGTCCAATCATGACCTTGCGCGGCCATGAAAACCGGAACGCAAGGTGGTTCAGCAACAGCGCGACGAGGATGATGCTGATGACCTCATGACCCGCCGGCCAGCCATGCCGGGCCAGCCACTGCAGATGCCAACCGAGCAGCAGCAGGCAAAACAGGAGAAATCCGCGGCGCAGCCAGGGATCGACCGGCTTGGGCGGGTTGGTCAGCAGCGTGCGTAAATTCATGGGCGACGGCCGGTCATCCTTCATGACGATATAGGAAGGACTTTCTTAGAGTCGGACTCCCGGCACTGATGCAGTCGAGGTGCGAGGCTGCGTTCGATCCGGGATCAGATCAGAGTTTTCACTTCGTCTGGCCTATGCATGCGTGCCGGCGGTGGATCATCCGACGGTCAATTCGGCGACATGATCCCGCTTGTCATCCTGCAACGGCAGCTCGATGCCGGGCAGCAACTGTCCATCGAGCCGTAATTCATTTTGGTCGGATGGACTACCAGCCTTTCTAGTCACGTTAATGTGGTAGGTCGTATTCCGATAGCGGTAGTGAATCTTGAACCCGGTCCAGCCGGCCGGAAGTCGGGGCTCCAGCCGCAGGTGCGTTCCCGCGAGGTTCACGCCCAGCAGGGTTTCCACCAGCAGCCGGTACATCCAGCCGGCCGAGCCCGTGTACCAGGTCCAGCCGCCGCGACCCAGGTGCGGTTCGACGGCGTAAACGTCGGCCGCGACGACGTAGGGCTCAACCTTGTAGATCCCCATCCGTTGCGGGCTGTCCCCGTGATGCACGGGATTGAGCAGCGCAAACAGTTCCCAGGCCTCCGCCGTGTCACCCATGAGCGCAAAGGCCATCGCGGTCCAAATCGCCGCGTGCGTGTATTGTCCGCCATTCTCACGGACGCCGGGGATGTAGCCCTTGATATAGCCCGGGTTGAGGCCGGAGCAGTCAAAGGGCGGATCGAACAGCTGGACAATTCCCTGCTCGGGGCGGACGAGCCGCTTCCGCACCGCCGTCATGGCCTGCCGCGCGCGCTGCGGATCTCCCGCCCCGCTGATCACGGCCCAGCTTTGCGGCAGGGAATCGATCTGGCATTCCGGATTGGTTCGTGAGCCCAAGGGTTCGCCATTGTCGAAATAGGCGCGGCGGTACCATTCCCCGTCCCAGCCATGCTGCTCGAGGCTGGCCCGCAGCTGCTGCGCCTGCGCCTGGCACCGCTCGGCAAAGACGGTGTCACCCCGGCCCCGGGCCAGCACGGCAAATTTCATCAGCACATCGTGCAGGAAAAAGCCGAGCCAGACACTCTCGCCGCGGCCGCCCCGGCCCACGAGATTCATGCCGTCGTTCCAGTCACCGCAGCCAATCAAAGGGAGCCCATGCACGCCCACCTTCAAACCGTGTTCGATGGCCCGGACGCAATGCTCGTACAGGGTGCCGGATTCCGCACTGCAGGAAGGCAAATCGTAGGAGGACTCCTCCTCCAGCCGGAGCGGCTTGCCTTCCAGAAAGGGGACGCGCGCGTCGAGCACCCCGGTGTCGGCGACGCACGCAACGTAGCGGCAAGTGGCATACGGCAGCCAAAGATAGTCGTCGGAAAAATGGGTGCGCACCCCGCGCCCCGCGGGCGGATGCCACCAGTGCTGCACATCGCCCTCGCGAAACTGGCGGGCAGCCGCCCGCAGGAGGTGTTCGCGCACCAGGGCGGGCTCGGCATGGACCAGCGCCATCACATCCTGCAGCTGGTCGCGGAAGCCGAAGGCGCCGCCGGACTGATAAAACCCGGTGCGAGCCCACAGGCGGCACGCGAGGGTCTGATAAAGCAACCAGCCATTCGCCATCACATTCACGGCCGGGTCGGGTGTCTCGACATGCACTGCGCTCAAAGCGCGCCCCCAGTAGCCCCAGACTTCCTCGAGGGCCAGCTGCGGCGCGGAGGGGCGGCGGAAGCGCTGGATCAGGCTCTGGACTTCCGCGAGATTGCGGCCTGCGCCCAGCTGAAAGACCACTTCCCGATGCTCCCCCGGGGCCAGTTCAAAAGCCACCTGCACGGCCCCGCAGGGATCGAGCCCAGTCCCCGTCCGTCCGGAAAGGCGCAGCCGTCGCAACGCGGCTGGCTGGGCCAGGCTGCCGTTGCGGCCGAGGAATTCCCGCCGGTCACCGGTGACGGTGCGTCGATGGTCGTTGACCTCCAGATAGACGATGCGCGTGGCGAATTCGGCGTTGAATTGGTTTCGGACCAGCAGGGCACCACTAGCGGGGTCAAGCTGGGTCTGCACATGCAGGAGATGCTTGGAGCGCAAGTCGCCGAGCACCCATTCCCAGTAGCCGGTCGCGGACAGGCGCAGGGTCCGGTCCGACACGTTGTGCAGCTTCAAGACCGCAAATTTAACCGGGGCGTCGGTGGCCACATAGATCCACAATTCGGAGGCGACGCCATTTTCCGTGTGCTCGAAGACCGTGTAGCCGAAGCCGTGGCGAATCACATAGGGGGTCGCCCCCCGCGCGGGCAGGGGAGTGGGCGACCAAAACTGGCGCTCTCCTCGTCGCGGATGTAGAAGGCCTCGCCCGTGGGGTCGCTCACGGCGTCGTTGTGCCATGGGGTCAGCCGGAATTCATGGCAGTTCTCCGACCACGAGTAGGCGCTGCCACTTTCCGAGACGACGGTGCCAAAGGTCGGGTTAGCCAGGACGTTGACCCAGGGAGCCGGTGTGGTCTGGCCCGGCTGCAAGGTGATGACATATTCGCGGCCATCCGGAGTGAATCCCCCGAGCCCATTGCCCGCCACCAACTCGCGCGGCGGCAGCGGGGGTGGCGCGTCGAAGGGCAGGGTGCGAGCCGTCACGAGAGCGGGAATGATTGGGAGCGGGAGATCTCGCCGGCCCAGTTGCTCGGCCAGGGTTCCGTTTTGGTCGACCAGGACAATCCGCGCCACTGCCTGCAACAACAGGCGGTCCTCGTCCGGCACCTGTTCAAGCCGCCGGACGAAAATCCCGCCGGCCTTGTCGAGCATCTGCGCCTCGATGCCGGAAGTGATCAGGGCGATGATCTGGTCATGCAGCGGCTGGTGGTAAACCGAGGTGTCCTCGTTCAGGATCACGAGCTCCACCGCGAGGCCCTTGAGGCGCCAGTAGGAATGGGCCTGCACGAGCTGGCGCACGATTTCAATTTTGCCGGGGTTGGCGATGCGCAAGAGCACGATCGGCACGTCCCCGGAGATGCCGTAGCTCCAGAGTCCGCTCTGTCCGCGCCGATTGCCCAGTAGCACGCCCGTCTCGGCCCGCCAGGAGGAATTCGCATAGATCAACGGCCCCGCGAGGCGGCCATAAAGCTGGGCCTCGGCCTCCGTCGCGTTCAACTGGCGCAGGACCACCTGGCTGTGGGTCCAGGCCAGGTCAAAGGCCCGATCGACCATCCGCGCATTCCGGTATTTCTCGGCCAGAGCCACCGCTTCCTCGCGCTTTTCCGCCATGCCCAGGATGAAGGTCACGCCGACCGTTGCCCCCGCCGGCACCGTGACCGTGATCCGGAGCGAGACGATGGGATCGAGCACGGAGCCGGTCGTGTTCGAAAGCGGGGAAATTTCCTCCAGCGCCACGGGGCGGTTGGGCGTCCGGCCACGTCCGATAAAGCGGAGGCGATCCGTCTCGCAGGAGATGGCGGCCGGATCGGAGTCCGGTCCCGCCAGCACATGGACCAGCCAGGGGGCATGATCCTCATCCGACCGTGGACGGCGCCGGGCCAGGATCGCCTGATCGGGCCGCAGGCTTTCCGTCTGGACAAACAGGTTGCTGAAGGCCGGGTGCGCCGCATCGGCGGCCGCCGAGGCCAGCACCACCTCCGCGTAGCTCGTCAACTCGATGGTGCGGGGCAGTGGCCCTTGGTTGGCCACGCTGAGGCGCCGCAGCTCCACGTCATCCTCGGGCGAGACACAGATCTCCGTGTGGATTTCCAGCTCATCGTCCTTCTGCCGGAACTCGGCCCGGGCCTGCGTGAAAATCGCCTCGCACCGCTTTGTGACCCGCCGGACCGGCTGGTAGGCAGCCGACCAAAACTCACCCGTGTCCACGTCCCGCAGGTAGACAAAGGTGCCCCAGGCATCGCTGGTGGGATCCTCGCGCCAGCGCGTGACGGCCAGATCCCGCCACCGGCTGTAGCCGCCGCCGGTGCTGCTGACGACGACATGATAGCGCCCGTTGGACAGGAAATGGACCTGCGGCGCCTGGGCGGCGGGATTGGTGATGACGCGCATCAGGCCGTCGTCCTCCCGCTCGCCGGCCAGCTTGCGCGATTCACCCAGCTCAGGGTTCTCGTCCAGCTGGCGGGACGCCACGGCGGGCACGCGTTCCTGCAGGAGGAGGTCGGCCGCCCGGAAAATCGGGCAGGCCAGGAAGCGTCTTTGCATTGGGCGATCGAGCAGGAGGCTGGCGAGCGCCAGCAGCCCCATGCCTTGATGGTGAACCATGAAGGAACGGACCGTGACGCTTGTCTGCCCGGGCGGCAGGCGGGACGGCGTATAATCCACCGCCTCGTAAAATCCATAAGCACCAGTGCGGCCCTCAGCGGCGAGACGCTCGAGGTTTTCGCAAGCCAGGCGCGGGCTGACCATCAGCGCCAGGAGTGAGGCATAGGGCGCAATCACGAGGTTTTCTCCCAGGCCCCGCTTCAGGCCCAGACCGGGCACCCCGAAGGCGCGGTACTGGTAATTGAGATGAACATCGGTCAGGTTGTAACCACTCTCCGACATGCCCCAGGGCACCTGGCGCATCCGGCCGTATTCGATCTGCTGGGCGACTGCACCCCGGCACGTTTCGTCCAACATGGTGTTAGCATAGGAAGGCATGACCAGCAGCGGCATGAGGTATTCGAACATCGAGCCGCTCCAGGAGACGAGGATCGGGCGGCCATGGGCGGTGACGAGGAGGCGGCCGAGCGAGAACCAATGCTCCTGGGGAACCTGGCCTTGGGCGATGGCGACGAAGCTGCAAAGCCGGGCCTCGGAGGCCAGCAGGTCATAGCAGGCGACATCGCGCCGGCGTTCGGTGACGCTGTAGCCCACGGCGAAAAGCTCCCGCGCCGAATCAAACAAGAAGCCGAAGTCCATCGTCGCGAACGCGGTCGCCTGCCGGCCCAACTCGGCCAGTTGCACGATGCGACCGGCGGCCCGTTCCGCCACAAGGCCGAGGGCAGCATGCAAGGCCGAGAGGCGCTCCCGCTCGGACTCCGAAACGCCGGCCCGCGCCGCTTCGACCATGGGGCAAAGCGACCGTCCCAGTCCGGCAATCTCCTGCAACGTGGCCTCACGGTCCAGCCGCGCCATCGCCTCCGCAATGGCGGGAGGAAATGCCACGGCGTTTTTCGTTGCTGGCAGTTCCAGCCAGGGCGCGAGCCAGAGGAGATCCTCCAATTGCGCCGCACAGTCGCGGGCCTGCGCCTGGCTACACCATTTCACCTCTTCATTCGCCGCCGCCGGCAGGCCCGCGACCATCTGCTGCGCCCGCGCGGCCGCGTGCTGCAAAAGGGCCCATCCCTCCGCGAGGGTGGCGGGTTCCGCGGTCAATCCCGTCTCGGGGTTGCCGGCACCGGCATTTTCCCCTGTCAGTGAAAGCAGCACGGCCGACGTGTCGCGCAAGCCGGCGGCAAGCTGCGGCGGCAGAATCCTGCGACCCGGCAACTCGGCGAGGCCCTCCGTCAACGTGAGCAGGTGCCCGGCGAGGTTGCCGCTGTCCACACTCGAGACATAGAGCGGCAGCAGGGGCTTCAAGGTTCGGGTATCGTACCAGTTGTAGAAATGCCCGCGGTGTCGCTCCAGCCGTTCCATCGCGCCCAGGGTTTTTTGCGTGCGCTGAATCAGTCCGGCGACGGGCAGATAGCCGAAATCACAGGCGGCGAGGTTCGCCAGCAAGGCCAGCCCGATGTTGGTGGGTGAGGTCCGCGAAGCGACCACCGGCGCAGGTTGATCCTGGAAATTATCCGGCGGCAGCCAATTGTCCGCCTCGTTCACGAAGGTCTCGAAAAACCGCCACGTGCGGCGCGCGGTGGTGCGCAGAAACATCGTCTGCCCGGGTTGCAGGCCCGTCGCCTCTGGCTCGATCGGCTGGCTGATCAGCCAGGCGATCCACGGGGCGATCAGCCATAGGGTGAAAACGACCGCCGCCGGGAACATCTCCCCGGGCGACAGACCCCGCAGGAATATCGCCCCGGCCAGCGCCAGCACCGGCGCGATCCACATCGTGGCGTAATAGTCGGTGAGACCGGTGCGGGCCGTCCGTTGCGCCTCGCTCGCCGTCTGCCATTCCAACAACCCCCGGTGCGTGAACCACAGCCGGAGCAAGGTCCGTCCGATCGCGTCGAGGCTGACGAGCGTGTCATAGGGCAGGAAGGCGAGGGTCAGACAAGCCTGCCCCAACTGCCGGCCGCCGCTCCGGAGCAGGATGGCGGCGTGGATGAGCCAGGGTCGTTCCTCCGGCCGGCGGAGCAGATCCGTCGCCAAGCCCAGCAGGGGCGGAGCCAGGATGATCGCCAGCACCAGCAGTAGTCCGACCCCGGCCAGCGCGGGCAGCCAGATCCAGCCGGCCAGCAGGATGGCCAGCAGGGCCGCGGGCATCAGGCTGCGCCTCAGGTTGTCGAAGATTTTCCAGCGCGAAAGCCCCGAAAGGGGATTGTGGATGCTCCGCGCATCCGCCCCCGGCACCCGCGGCAGCAGCCATTGCGCGATTTGCCAGTCACCGCGGATCCAGCGGTGCCGCCGGCTGATGTCCGCATTGTAGCGCGAGGGATATTCCTCGTAGAGCTCGACGTCGCTGACCAGGGCGGACCGCGCATGGCAGGATTCGATCAAGTCATGGCTCAGGACGGCGTTTTCCGGAAAGCGTCCGGCCAGGGCCTGTTGAAAGGCATCAACGTCATAGATGCCCTTGCCGATGAACGAACCCTCCTGGAAGACATCCTGGTAGACGTCCGACACGGCGCGGGTGTAGGGATCGAGCCCGACATCCCCGGCAAAAATGCGCACAAACCAGGAGCGTCCCGCCGAAGGCAGGCTCACGCCGACGCGCGGCTGCAGGATGCCATAGCCCTCCGTGACAATACCCCGCGTCGCATCGAACTGCGGCCGGTTCAGGGGATGGGCAATCGCCCCCACGAGCCGGCGGGCGGCATCGCGGGGCAGTTGGGTGTCCGTATCGAGCGTGATGACATATTTGATCTCCGGCAAAACCGACAAGTCGCCCACCATGGCTGAAAAGCGCGCGGGAGAGCCGCCGCGCAGGAGGGCATTGAATTCACCCAGCTTGCCCCGTTTGCGCTCGTAACCCATCCAGCGCCGTTCCCGGGCATTCCAGCGGCGGGGACGTTGGAAAAGGAAAAAAATGTTTGTCCGGACGGAGCCGTACTTCCGGTTCAATGCGGCGATGCCGGCCTTCGCCTGCTGGAGCCGTCCATCGTCGTCGGGCGTCACTTCTTGTGTCGCGTCGGGAAAATCCGTCAGCAACGCAAAGTGCAGATGGTCGTCGCGATTCGCGAGATAGTGGATTTCCAGGGTTTCCAGCAGATGATCGATGCCGGCGGAATCGTTGAGCAGGGTCGGCACGACCACTATGGTGCGGCAGGCCGGGGCGATGCCCTCGGAAAAATCCAGCCGCGGCAGCAAGCGCGGCGGCACCAGCAGCAGCGACAGCCAGTTCATGCCCGCGACGGCCAGCTGGCTGGTGCAGAGCAGAAAGAGCAGGCCGAGGACGACCAGTTTCACGCCGTGAATTTCCAGCGCGTGGGCCTGCCCGACGAGGCCGAGGGTGACTCCCGTCGTGAGCAGCAGGATGCCGCCCGCGTAGAAAGACAGCGGGAAGCGCTGGATGGTCCGCTCCACCTTGGTCCGCCACGGCCACCGCCCGCCGGTCTTCCGTTCCAGCGTCGGCCGGCCCTTGTCGACCAGATAAAAGCCCACGTGAGCCTTCCGATCCCCGGGTTCCCCGGCACTGGCCGCGGCTGCCAATCGGATGGCCTGGTCCGCCACGTCCCGCTCCGACAGCCGACTGTGCCGGGCCATCGCCTCGACGGAGTGCCGATAGTGGTCGCGTGTAGCGAAATCCATCGTGGCGTAGATTCCCGCCGGATCGCCGCGCAGGGAATGCTCTACCTGGCTCACCTGCTCCACGAACTGACGCCAATCCACCGCCCCCAAAAGACGCAAACTGGAGATGCTGTGGCTGATGGTGACCTGGTCGGCAGCCTGGTTATGGCCCTCGATCAGAATAAGCTGGTCGGCCATCAGCCCCTCCTCGGCGAGCCGTTGCTCGAGCCAGTTTCGCGCCAGCGCCATCGACGGATTTTGCCGCGAGAGGCGCTGGTAGAACTCTGCGACAAACGAACTGCACAGCCGCGGCTCGGAGCGAGCCATGTCGGCCACGACCAGAATGAGGCGGGAAGGGTTTTGCTCCGCCACTTCCTCCAGGCGCTGCACCCATTGGTCCGCCAGGTCGCGCTGCCGGCGGGCGATGGTGAGACGGGAGGTGATGCGCCGCAGGTTCTCGATCAAGGCCAGCCGGAGCATGATGGGAATTGCCCAAAGTTCGCCCAACCGGAGGGGCACCACCGACTGGTAGGCCGTGATGAATGTGGTGAGGGACTCCTCGTCGACCTGCGCGTCAACATGGGAAATGAGCTCGAGCACGAGGTCGTAAACCCGCGGCAGCCCGGCCGAGGCGCCATTGATCATGCGGGGAAGTTCGCGACTGTAGCCCCGGGGAAGATGCCGCCGGGCCATCTGGATCTGCTCCTCAATGAGGTAGAAATTATCGAGCAGCCATTCCGCCGCATGCGTGACCCGCCGGATCTGGTCCGCTGCGAGCGTGGCCCGGTTGTACGCGCGCAACAATTGCTCATTCTGGTTCAGGCGCGCGAGCAGGTGGTTGGCCGCCCGGGAGGGCGCCGTTTGATGGTCGTGCGCCACCTGCCTGGCATGGCCCGCCAGATGTTCGAGCGTGAACAATTCCGCCCGCAAAGGCTGTTCGCTCGCAAGATGATGGGACCGCATTCGCGACGACTGACCCATCATTGGGCCTGTGGTGTCGCAGGCCCCGCTGCAACTGCGAGCCGGAGGCTTTTAAAGCCAAGGCGTCAGGTGCTGGCATCCCGCCCAGCCGGCCCGCTTGGCGGTAGTGGGAAATCGGCCGGGAGTGTCAGAGCGGCGAGAACCATCGCGGCAAAGTGCTGTCCGTTAAACCATTCCCCATGCACCGCGCCGGGAGAACACCCATGAAAATCTCCGCCAGCCACTTCAAGCGCTACAAGCAAATCGCCACGCTCCTATGGAAATACGGCCGCGCCGATTTGGTGCGGCAGATGGACGTGCCCGATGCCATCGATCCCGTGGAGGCGGACAAGAGCGCCGCGGAAAAGCCCGCGCCGGAACATCTGGCGGATGACTTGGAGGCGATGGGCCCCACCTATGTGAAACTGGGCCAGGTGCTCGCCAGCCGTCCCGATCTCCTGCCGGAACCCTATTTGATCGCGCTGGCCCGGCTGCAGGACCGGGTGAAACCGTTTTCCTACGCCGAGGTCGAGCAGATCGTCACGGCGGAACTGGGCGTGCGGATGTCCAAGGCCTTTGCGCGCTTTGATCCCGAGCCGCTGGCCGCCGCCTCGCTGGGGCAGGTGCACCTGGCCGCCCTGCGGGATGGACGCGAGGTCGTGGTCAAGGTCCAGCGGCCCAATATCCGCCAGCAGATCGCCGAGGACTTCGAGGTCTTGGAGGAGATTGCGGAGTTTCTCGATGCGCACACCGAGGTCGGCCACCGCTACCGGTTCACCGCCGTCCTCGAGGAGTTTCGCAACACGATCCAGGAGGAGCTCAACTACGAGCAGGAGGCGCAGAACCTCGTCACGGTGGGGAAGAACCTTGAGGAGTTTGAATTGATCCAGGTGCCGCAGCCGGTGAAGGACTACTCCACGCGCTCGGTGCTCACGATGGATTTTGTCCAGGGCCGGAAGATCACCAAGCTCGGCCCGCTGGCCCGGCTGGAGCTGAGCGGCGCGCCCCTGGTGGACGAGCTATTCAAGGCCTACCTGAAGCAGGTGCTGATCGACGGGATTTTCCACGCGGATCCGCATCCCGGCAACGTGTTCCTCACGGACGACGGCCGCATCGCCTTGCTCGACCTCGGCATGGTCGGCCATACCGCGCCCGGCATGCAGGACAACCTGCTGAAACTGCTCCTGATGATCAGCGAGGGGAAGAGCGAGGAGGCCGCCGACCTGGTCATCAGCATGAGCGAAAAACTGGAGGAATTCGATGCGCCCGCATTCCGCCGGCATATCCGCCAGCTCATGATCCAGACCCAGGCCCGCGGCCTGCAGCATATCAACGTCGGGCGCTCCCTCATCACAGTCAGCCGCTCCGCCAGCCAGAGCGGGCTCGTCGTGCCAAGCGAGCTGACGCTCCTCGGGAAAACCCTCCTGCAGCTCGACGAGGTCGGCCGCACCCTCGAGCCCGAGTTTGATCCCAACGAGGCCATCCGCCGCCATGCCACCGACCTCATGACGCGCCGCTTGCACCACGATATGTCGAAGGGCAGCGTGATGAGCTCGGTCCTGGAGATGAAGGGCTTCATGACTCATCTGCCGTCGCGGCTCAACCGCATCATGGACGCGGTCACCAACTCCGAGCTGGAGGTGAAGGTGAAGGCGGTGGACGCCAAGATCGTGCTGGATGGCATGCAGAAAATCGCCAACCGCATCACGACCGGCATAATCCTCGCGGCCTTGATTATCGGTGCCTCGCTGCTGATGCGGGTGCAGACCAGTTTCCAGCTTTTCGGTTATCCGGGACTGGCCATCCTCTGCTTCCTCGCCGCGGCGGCCGGGGGCTTCTGGTTGGTACTGAGTATTTTTTACCACGACGAAAAAGTCCGGCACAAGCCCACCCGCTGAACTCCATCCGCCGGTTCCATTCCAATCCCATCCCGCATCCCCATGTTCAATTCCGTAAAGAACTTCATGGCCGGCAAGGCCGCCCAGACTTACGTCAACAACCTGATCTCGCGCTATGGGGTGTTGCAGGACTTGAAAATCGACGCCCAGAACAAGACCGTTGAGGTCCTATGCCTGCCCCATGGCGAGACGGATCCCATCCGCGTGCGGATCGACCAATATGCAGTGGTGCAGAAGGGCGAAAAACACTTTGTCCGGATCGTGAAATGCACGTGCTCCCGTCCTTGGCTGCAGAGCCTGGTCGAGGACTTCGTGCAGGGCCGCGAGGTCGAGGTTCCGTCCTGGGCCCTGACGGCCTTGTGATGTGGCCCGGGGGTGGCTGCGGTGGCTGACGCTACGAAACCACGGCAGCGGAAATTTTTTCGAGGGACTTCTCCGCCGGCCCGGAAATGACCTCGCCCGTGGGTTTGAAGCGCGAGCCGTGGCAGGGACAGTCCCAGGTTTGCTCGGCACCGTTCCATCCCACGATGCACTGCAAGTGGGTGCAGACGGCCGAGCAGAGCGTGACCTGGCCTTGCGCATCACGGTAGGCCGCGACTTTTTCCCCCGCGAGGTTCAGAATCTTCCCCTCGCTGCATCCGAGCTCGCCGAGGGAGCCGGCCTCGGGGCCGGCGAGGCAGTCGCGAACCATGTAGTAGGGGTAGTCCTTATTCTCGCGGAGATAGTCCCACGCGCCGCCGAAAATCTTCCGGCGATGCACGTCAAACAGCTCCTGCCACGGATTCTTCCGCCGCAGCATGGCGTCCACCGCCATCATGGCGCCGAGTGTGCCAAAGGTCATCCCATTGCCGGAGAAACCGGTGGCGATAAACTGCCGTTCCGCCGTTTCCCCGATGAACGGGAGGCCGTCATTCGTCTCGATAACCTGGCCCGACCAGCGGTGATCGATGGCCACGTCCGGCAGGTGGCGCCGGAAGCGTTTTTCCAGCCGGGCATAGGCCGCGACCGTATCGGCCTCCTGCCCGGTCTTGTGATCCTCGCCGCCAAAAATCGCGTAGTCGCAGCCTTCGCGCCGCTCCACCCGCAAGTAGTCGTAGGGCGTGCCGGTGTCCCAGAACGCGGCCTCGGGCAGGAATCCCGACGGGATTGACGCGCCCAGGGCATAGGAGGTGTAGAGGGAAAGCTTGGTCTGGAACATCGCCGCCGGTAGCACGCCGGTGTTTCCCATCAGCGGATTGTGCGTCGCGATGACCAGGTACTGGCCCTCAATCCGGCAGCGCCCGGATCTTACCGCCGGCGGGTTCTCCTCAATCTCCTCCACCGCGGTGGATTCAAAGACATGGCTGCCATTTCCGGGAATCCGGCGGAGCAGTTCCGCGAGATATTTGCGCGGATGGAAAATCGCCTGGTGGGGAAATTTCACGCCCGGGACCCCGAAAAATGGAATCGCCGGGGAATAGTCGGCCGCAATGCCCAGCTCCCGGGCGAGAGCGGCTTCGGCCGCCAGCTCCTGGGCGGCTCCGACGGAGGCGTGTTCCAGCGGGACGTGGAGATAGCCGGGGACCCATTTGAAATCACAGTCGATATTCTTGGTGCGGATCAGGGCGACGATCTTGTCCAGGGCCGCAGCCCCCGCATCCCATACTGCCTTGGTCGCGTCGCGGCCAAACATCCTCGCGCGCTGCTGCAATTGCTGGTCGGTCACGCAAGTGAGGTGCGCCGTGGTATGGCCGGTATCGATGCTCGCACACTGCGACCGCTCCACCAAGGCGACCGTTTTTCCCGCCTGCTTGAGCAAATAGGCGGCGGTGATGCCCGTGATGCCGCCGCCGATGACAATCGCGTCCACCTTGCAATCCCGCTCGAGCTTCGCGATCGGGGGGAGGGGAGCGGAATCCATCCAATAGGAGCGGGTGTTCATGGCGGCAGTGCTCGGACGATTCAAAGGGTCGTGCTGTGCCTGACCCGGTCGGAAGCGTCTTCCACCCGCTTCCATGATCTGGTCGCATTATCCTTGGTCTGGCTCCACATTTCGGCGGTCGAAGCGTTGAGCGCGGTGATTTTAAACTGCAGGTCGGATCTGGCATCCGTCAGTTCCTTCATCGCCACGTCCCAGTCCTGAGCGGAAGTCCCGGGCAGGGTAGCCCGCCGGGTGTTCAACTGTTGGATTTGGGCATCAGCCGAGCCGGCCAGCCGGCTGAGTCCGGCCATGAACTCGGCCCGGCGTTCATACGTGTAATCCGCGATCAAGCCCAGGGACGCGAGAGGTGGCAGGGCCCCCATCATCGAAGCCGGAGACGCCGGGTCGGGAGCAACAACCAGGCCGGGCGAAGCGGGGGCGGCCACGGGCAAGGGGAGATTTTCCCGGCGGACCACGGGCTTTACCGGATCACGGCAGGCACTGGACAGGAAAAGGAGGGAAACGGTCGCAAGCGGACGCAGCCAGAGTAAGGATGTTGCAGTGCTCATGCGCCAGCTATCGACCGCGCGACCCAGTCCAGGTTCGCCCAGAGGTTGAAGAAAAGGGCCGCGGAGTCGGTGACCGGATCAAAATTGGATGCGGGGATTTATAAAAAAGATCCGCGAGCGCCTTGGGGCAGCCGGCTCGTGAACGGCGGCGATTACTCGACCGATGCCACGGTTTTCCTGACGCATAACACGAGCGACCGCTGGAATGTGGTGCTGTACGCGCTCAAGGGCTTTGATTCCGGCAGCCCGGATTACGGGTTTGACGGCCAGATCACCTACAAGTTCTAGCTGCTTCCCCCAACCATCCCTGCCGCGGTCAGGCGGAGCGGGCCATCCGCTCCGCCTTTTATTTTTTCCGGGGCGTACCGGGCCGAACCCCGGGGCGGGTGACGGGTCGATGGAGGCTATGGCCCGCCTCCGACTTCTCTGCCTGCTGTCCGCCGTTGTATCTGTATTGGCTTCTTCCGCGCTCCGGGCCGAAACGCCCGCCCCGCTTCAAGCCGCCATCGGGAACTGGAGCGCGGGCAAGGATGACTGGGCCCTGACCCAACGGGTTCGCACCTTGTCCGATGACGGCCGGGTGACGGAGGAGCGGCTCGAGCGCTACGATCCATCCCTGCCGGACATCCAGCGGTGGCACCTCTTGGAAGTTGACGGCCATGAGCCGACCGAGGCGCAGCGGCAGTCGCTGGAGCGCCGAAAAAACCTGAAGCCGCACAAGCGCGGCAACAAGCCGCTGGAGGAATTCCTGGATCTGCCGCAGGCCGTGGCGACGAGCGAGACGGCGCGCGCGGTCGTCTACACGATCGGGGTGAGGCCCGGGGTGATTCCCCTGACCCAGACTGAGAAGCTCGTTTTATTGGTGACGGTGGGTCGCGAGAGCCACGCCATCGAGCGGGTCACGGCCGTCCTGCACGACTCCATGCGCGTGGCGCTCGGACTGGCCCGAATCACGGGCGTCGATTTCGACCTGAGCTTCGACCCGGCCTTGGCTCCCGACGAGCCCGCCGCCGAGGATAATCCAGCCAGCGGGACGGCGCGCGTGAGCATGTCGAAATTCGGCGTGCGCATGGAATACGAGTGGAGCGATTTCCGGCGGGTGACGGGCTACGCGGCACCGGCGAAGTAGTTCCGGGACTGATGCCAAGGCGGAGCGCGTTGCAGTGCTCGCCGAAGCTTCGAGCGAAGGCTGAGTCCCTAACGTCCTAAAACGTCCCGCGCACACTTGGGGCGCGGGGCCAAACCGGCCAACGAGGTTTTCAATGGGCGCTCTCGCTGGTCTGCTTCTCGTGCATGGCATTGACGGTTTCAGCCTGGTGCCGGCTGAACCACATGTAGGTGGCGGCACAGATGACGAAAAAAATCAGCACGCTGGCTATCATTCCCACATTCACCTGGGTGGTTTTCTTGTGGAGGTTAACGACGGGCAGGTTGCTATTCTGGTCAAAGGACATGGGAGGGGAGGGGCTGAGGGCGGCGAGGCGGGTATTCGTTTCTTGTGATGCTTTACGCGACCGACTCCTTTGCGGGCTAAGCGTTCCATGGCCCTCCCCCCACTGCAGGCAGACGCCTTGCGGAGTGAGGCAGGTAAAATTATCGCTGGCCCGCTGCATCCAATCGGTCTAGTGATGACCTCATCCCCCATTCCCCATGAACCTCCGTCTCTCCCTTGCCGTCCTTTCCCTGACCGCTGCGACCATCGCTCCGCTGTCGCTTTCCGCCGCTGACACACCGGCCGGCGCGCCGTCGACCACGGTTCCCAGTGACTCCAACTATACCGGCCGCCACGCCGCCGACAACCAGGCCTGTGAGGCGCTGGTGGCCGCGATGAAGGGCAAGCCCTGCGACCTCATCTTTATCGGCGATTCCATCACTCAAATGTGGATGACGCGCGGCAAGGCGGTCTGGGATAAACACTATGCCGGGCGCAACGCGCTCGACTTCGGCGTCGGTGCCGACGCCACCCAGCACACGCTCTGGCGCCTGGAGCACATGGACGTCGCCGCCTTCCGGCCCAAGGTGGCCGTCCTCCTGATCGGCACCAACAACACCCGCGACACGCCCGAGGACATCGCCGCCGGGGTCAAGGCCGTGATGACCAAAACCCGGGCGACCTTCCCCGGCGTCAAGGTGATCCTCCTGAGCATCCTCCCGAACGCGCGTGCCAATGAAAAGATGATGGCGGTCAACGCCCTGACCAAAAACTTCGCGGACAACCGCAGCGTGTTCTATCTCGATCTCACGGCGAAGATGACTCCCGAAGGCGACAGCTGGAAAGGCCTTGGCCCGGACAAGCTCCACCTCACGCCCGAAGGCTACGAGATGTGGGCGGCGGAACTGGACCCGCTGCTGGCGAAACTGCTGTAAGCTCGAGGCTGGCTGTGGGGCCTCAGCAGGGCATCGGAGGTCTCACGCGAAGGCGCGAAGTGCGCGAAGTTTTCGGGGATCGAGCCGCAATCTTCATGCTTCGCGCTCTTCGCGGCTTCGCGTGAACCCTCTCCGATCCGCCTGTCCGTATTTGCCGCTAGGAGGTGAGAATCGGCGGCTCTTGGGCCGGGGGAGTTGCGTAGGCCCGCAGCATCATTTCCCGCCAGTAGGCATCCTCGAGTTCGCGGCGCTTGACGGCGCGGTACTCAAGTTCGCCCACGACGAAGATGAATCCGAACAGCACCGCCGTCATCGTGTGGTGGAAAACCAGGCCGTAGATCACGCCCAGCCCGCACACAAATTTACCCACTGTGGCGGCCCAGAAGGTCGCCCGGAGATAGTCGAACTTCATGGCCAGCAGCGCGCGCAGGATGCGGCCGCCATCCATGGGGAAGGAGGGTAGGAGATTGAAGCAGCCCATCCAGAGGTTCCAGTGTAGCAGCATCTGGGCAAAGCCGGTGCCGTTGGCCGGATAGTCCGCGAACGACCAGAAGGACCAGCCGTCGGGCAGTCCGACCGCAAGTCCTAGTATTGTCGCGATCACGAAATTCACCGCGGGGCCCGCGATGGTGATCATCAGCTCGTGCCGCGGCCGGCGAGGGATGGAGTCGAATTCCGCCATCCCGCCGATTGGCATCAGCAGGATGCGGCGCACGCCCACGCCATAGTGGATCGCGGTGAACGAATGTCCCAGCTCGTGCAGCACCACGCAGGTGAAGAAAGCCAGGATCGTGGCTACGCTCCAGAGCAGGCCGTTGAGCCCGTCCTCGGCCCAGCCCTCCTTCGCCACGTAGGCGAGGAGCAACACGAAGGTGAAATGAACCGCGAGCTGAATGCCGCGGATGCGGAATAATTTGAAGGACCAGCCAAGCATGCCGCGTAATCAAAGCGGGCCGGGAAAAATCGCCAGTCTTCTCTGCATTTTGAAAACTTGATCGAGCCACTAAGGCACGGAGACACGAAGGCAGATCGAAAATAGCCATCCCTGGATCGAGCTTCGTGGCTCCGTGCCTTTGTGGCTAATAATCATCGGTCCGAACGACGGCTCCTCGCCCCATACACACAAAACTGGACTCGGCGGCGCGCAGCGGTGAAGGTTGCCCGCCATGTCCACCGCCAAGCCGCCCACGATCCTGGTCATTGATGACGACGCCGAGATCCGCTACTCGCTCACGCGCGTCCTTTCGTCGCGCAAATACCACGTGACCGAGGCCGGCAGCGGCGAGGCGGGCATCGCCCTCGTGAAGAAGGAGGCGCCCGACCTTATCTTCCTCGACATCCGCATGGGCGGCATGAGCGGCATTGAGACGCTCCAGCACATCCGCTCGGTCAACCCCAAGCAACTGGTCGTGCTGATGACCGCCTTCGGCACGGCGCAGACCGCCATCGAGGCAATGAAGTACGGCGCATTCGACTACATCATGAAGCCCTTCGATCCGTCGAAGGTGCTCACCCTCGCCGAAACCGCCTTGAAGGCCTACGCCGACCTCCGGGCCGTCCGCGACTACAAGCCGAGCATCAACAGCGAGGACTACAAGGAGGGCATCGTCGGCTCGTCGCCGGTCATGCAGGAGGTCTTCAAGATCATCGGCCAGGTCACCGCGAGTGACGTCACCGTCATGATCACCGGCGAGAGCGGCACGGGCAAGGAGCTCGTCGCGCGCTCGATCTGGAAGCACAGCCATCGCGCGGGGAAGCCGTTCATCGCCGTCAACTGCGCCGCCATTCCCGACAACTTGATTGAGAGCGAGCTGTTCGGCCACGAAAAGGGCTCGTTCACCGGCGCGACCGGACAGCGCTTCGGCAAGTTCGAGCTGTGCGACGGCGGCACCATCTTCCTCGACGAGATCGGCGACATGGCGCTCGCAACGCAGACGAAGATCCTGCGCGTGCTGCAGGCCGGCGAAATCCAGCGCGTGGGTGGCACCGAGACGATCAAGGTCGATGTGCGCATCCTCGCCGCCACGAACAAGGACCTGGAGGAAATGGTGAAGGCCAAGACCTTCCGTGAGGACCTTTACTACCGGCTAAACGTCGTGCGCATCCGCATGCCCCCCTTGCGCGAGCGGGCCGAGGACATCCCGCAGATCGTCGACTTCTGCGTCCAAAATTTGGTGAAGCAGAAGAAGGCACGCGTGACGAAAGTCTCGCCCGAGGCGATGGCCGTGCTGGCCCGCCAGCGCTGGGCGGGCAACGTGCGCGAACTGGAGAATGTGATCTATCGTAGCGCCGTCATCGCGCAGGGCGACGCGCTGCTGGTGAAGGACCTGCCCGTCGAGATCCGTGGCGCCGAGGGCAACATGGCCCCCATTGCGACCGAGACGGTCTCGTCGATGGGCTTCACAGCCCCCGAACCGGGCCAGCCGGCCGCGGCCGCCTTCCAGTCCCTCGACGGCGCGCTGGATTTTGTCTTTGCCCAGCTCGGCTCCGCCGACGAGCCCGTGCTCAAGCGCCTCGAGCGCGAGATGATCACCCGGGTACTCCAAGCCGAGGACAAAGATCTCGCCAAGGCTGCCAAGCGCCTCGGCCTCACCAAAGCCGCGCTGCAGAAACGCCTGAACGAAAAGGCCGGTTGATCGGACAGACTTAGCACAGAGAACGCAGAGAGCTCGGAGTGGGGGCAAGTTGTAGCGGCGGTCTACTTGTCCGCCATAGCTTCAGCGACGCTGGATGACCGCCGGTCCGAAAAGATCGGCGCCCATAGAGCGCCGAAACAACAATCCGAACCCACTCCCGGCTTTCTCTGCGCCCTCTGTGTTATAAAATCCGAATTTGAAATCCGCCGGCGCAGGAAGTCTTTGCGATGAAACCTCCCTGCCGTACGCACTTAGTTTCTTATTGCCCCATGAAATCCACCCCGCGTTTCACCCTGTCCGTCCTCCTTGCCTTGGCCGCGCTCGCGGGGCCCTGTCTCACCGCTGCCGAGACCTATCCGCTCGGGCCTGATTCCAAGGTCCAGCCCGGTGTACCGCAGGGTGAGCAGATCACCTACACGTTCGCCAACTCGAAGATCTTTCCCGGCACCACGCGCACCGTGACCATCTACGTGCCGAGGCAATATGACCCGGCCAAGCCCGCCTGCGTGTTCGTCGACCAGGACGGCGTGCAGCTCAACGCCCCGACCGTCTTGGACAATCTCATCGCGCGGCACGAGCTGCCCGTGATCACCGGCGTCTTCGTCACGCCCGGGGTCGTGAAAGCCCTCAACCCCGCGACCGCGGAGGACCGCTACAACCGCAGCTTGGAATACGACGGGCTCGGCGATGCCTATGCGCGCTTCCTGCTCGAGGAACTACTGCCCGACGTGGAGAAGCACCGGACGGCGGACGGCCGTGCGATCCGTCTCTCACACTCCGGCAACGATCGCGCCATCGGCGGCACAAGCAGCGGCGCGATCGCGGCATTCACCGCGGCGTGGGAACGGCCCGAGGAGTTCAGCCGGGTCCTCAGCGGCATCGGCACATATGTCGGCCTGCGGGGCGGCAACGACTATCCGACGCTCATCCGCAAATTCGAACCCAAGCCGATCCGCGTGTTCCTGCAGGACGGCTCGGCCGACCAGAACATCTACGGCGGCGACTGGTGGATGGCTAACCAGGAGATGGAGCGCGCACTCGTTTACGCCGGTTACGAGGTTAATCACGCTTGGGGCACCGATGGCCACAGCGGCGCCCAGCTCTCGTCTGTTTTTCCCGATGCCATTCGCTGGCTCTGGAAGGACTGGCCGCAGGCGGTCAAGGCCGGCACCCTCAACACCGAGCGGCTCGGCGGCCAGATCCTCATTCCCGGCGAGAACTGGCAACTGGTAGGGCAGGGCCTCGGCCAGCCCCAGGGACTCGCCGTCGGCAAGAAGGGCGAAGTTTTTTTCAGCGACCCCGCCAGCAGCAAAACCTATCGCACCGGTCCGGACGGCACCGCCGCTGTGTTCCTGTCTGACGCCGGCCGGGCCATCGGCCAGGCGGTGGGCCCGGATGGACGGCTCTACAGCGCCGCCGCGGGCATGGAGAAGATCATCGCTTACGACGGAGCGAACAAGGCCTCGGTCCTCGCGGACGGCCTGCGCGGCCACGCCATCGTCGTCGCCCACAACGGCGACGTCTACGTGACCAGTCCGCCCACCGCCGCCAGCAATGACCCAAGCACCGTGTGGCTGATCCGGCCCGGTGCCGCTAAGCAGCAGGTCGACACCGGCCTGCGCTTTGGCGGCGGCATCACCCTCTCGACGGACCAGTCGCTCCTGTATGTCGTGGATCACCGCTCCCACTGGGTTTACAGCTATCAGATCCAGCCGGACGGCAGGCTGCTCCACAAGCAGGCGTTCTATCACCTCATCGTGCCTGACACCTTGGACAAGAGTAACGCCTACAGCATGGCGGTCGACCGCGTAGGCAACCTTTACATCGCCACCGGCATCGGCATCCAGATTTGCGACCAGGCCGGCCGCGTGAACGCTGTGCTTCCGGCGCCCGTTCCCGGCGGCCGCGCGATCAGCCTCTGCATCGGCGGGGAAAAATTCGACACCCTCTACGTCGCCACCGTCGACAAGGTCTACAAGCGCAAGCTCAACATCACCGGCGCCAACGCCTGGGACGCCCCGAACAAGCCGCCGAAGCCACGGCTCTGAGAAGTTTCGCGCAGAAGCGCAGAGACGCAAAGTAAGACACGCAAGTTGCAATCACTAGCAACTGAACCTGCTTTGATCCGCTCTGCGTCACTGCGCCTCTGCGCGAAATCAAAATTCTTACCGGTCGTCGTAGCCCTTGGGATGCGCCGAATGCCAATTCCACGCCGTGGCGACGATGGACTCGATGTCGGGGAACTTCACTTTCCAGCCGAGCTCGCGAATGGCTTTCGATGAATCGGCGTAGAGCGCGGGTGGGTCGCCGGGGCGGCGGGGGCTTTCGATGACCTTGATCTTTTTGCCCGTGATTTTTTCCACAGCGCGGAGCACCTCGCGATTGGAAGAAGGGCGGCCGGTGCCGAGGTTGTAGAAGAGCTGCGCGCCAGGTACGGCCAGCTTGTCGAACGCCGCGATGTGGGCGCGGCTCAGGTCGTCCACGTGCACGTAGTCGCGCTGGCAGGTGCCGTCGGGGGTGGGGTAGTCCGTGCCGAAGAGCTGGATGTCCGGCCGCCGGCCCGTGGCCGCGTCGATCGCGAGCGGAATCAGGTGGGTCTCCGGATGATGGTCCTCGCCGATCGCGCCATCCTCCGCGGCGCCGGCCGCGTTGAAGTAACGGAAGACTGCGAAGCTCAGGCCGTGCGCTGTGGTCAGAGCCTTGAGGACGTTTTCCACGTCGAGCTTCGTCTGGCCGTAGGGATTGATCGGCGCCTGCGGCAGCTCCTCGTGGATCGGCAGGGTCGCCGGCACGCCGAAGGTTGCGCAGGTGGAGGAAAAGACGAATTTCTTCACCCCGGCATCGAGCATCGCATGCAGCAGGTGCAGCGTGGCCGAGACATTGTTGAAGTAGTATTTCAACGGGTCCGTCACCGACTCGCCCACGTAGCAGAAGGCGGCGAAGTGCATGACGAGGTCGATCTTCTCCGCCTTGAGGATCCGGCTGACCGCCGTCTCGTCACCGAGGTCCGCCTCATGGATGGTCACGCCGGGCGCCACGGCTTTCCGGTGGCCGTAGGCGAAATTGTCGAGGACCACCGGGCGGTGGCCCGCCGCGGTGAGCTGGCGGACGCAGTGACTGCCGATGTAACCGGCTCCCCCGACGACAAGAACGTTCATGCGAGCGAGGCTTGTATTGCTTTCAGCGGGGGGTTGGCTAGCGATTTCCGACTCAACTTTTGAATGAAGCATGCGCGCATAGTGATCACGGGTGTCGGACTGACCGCACCCAACGGCAATAGTCTCACGGAATTCCGGAAAAACCTGCTCACTGGCGTGGCCGGGATCGAGCGGCTGGACGTGCGCTACATGGGCTCGCTGCTGGCGGGGGTCTGCCATTACGACCCGCTGAAATACCAAAAGAAGAAGGATGTCCGCGTCGGCACCCGCGCCGGGTCGATCTCGGTCTATTGCGCGCGGGAGGCGCTGGCGGACAGCGGAATCGATTTCACCACGGTCCCCAAGGATCGCGTCGGCATCTACATCGGCTGCACGGAGCACGGCAACGTCGAGACCGAGAACGAGATCTTCAACATCTCGAAGTTCAACTACGACACGAAGTACTGGTCGCACTACCACAACCCCCGCACCGTCGCGAACAACCCCGCCGGCGAAACCTCCCTGCACCTCGGATCCACCGGCCCGGCCTACACGATCGGCGCCGCCTGCGCGGCCGGCAACATGGGCCTGATCCACGCCGCCCAGATGCTGCGGCTCGGCGAGGTCGATTTCGCCATCGGCGGCGGCGTGAGCGAGAGCATCCACACCTTCGGCATCTTTGCCGGCTTCAAGAGCCAGAACGCCCTTGCCACCCACGAGGACCCGAAAAGGGCGTCGCGCCCGTTCGACCTCGCCCGCAACGGCATCGTCGTCTCGGAGGGCGGCTGCCTTTACACCCTGGAGCGTCTGGAGGACGCGCAGGCGAGGGGAGCGAAGATCTACGCGGAGATCGCCGGCTATTGCGTGAACTCCGACGCCAGCGACTACGTGCTGCCGAATCCGGCGCGCCAGGCCGAGTGCATCCGCAAGGCCCTGGCCCAGGCCGGCCTCAAGCCCGCTGACATCCATATCGTCAATACCCACGCCACCGCCACGCCCCTCGGTGACATCCAGGAGTGCGAGGCCATCCGGGCCGTGTTTGGCGAGGGCTGCCCGGACACCCACATCAATAACACCAAGAGCTTCATCGGCCACTGCATGGGCGCCGCCGGCGCGCTAGAGCTGGCGGGCAACCTCCCGTCCTTCAACGACCTGACCGTGCACCCGACCATCAACGTGGACAACCTCGACCCCCTGTGCGCCCTCCCGGGCCTCGTGCTGAACCAGCCGCGGCAGGTTGCGAAAGTGGACACCATCCTTAATAATTCATTCGGGATGCTCGGGATAAATTCCACGTTGATTGTTAAACGGTTTGTCCCCTAAGTCCGCCCACCAGCCCATATGACCAAAGACGAATGCAAAAAGGTAGTCCTCGACATCATCGCGGACATCGCGCCCGACGAGGACTTGAGCAACGTCAAGCCCGACGTGCGCCTCCGGGACCAACTCCAGCTGGATTCGATGGACTTCCTCGACATCGTCATGGAGCTCCGCAAGCGCCACGGCATCGAGGTGCCGGAGGCCGAGTACCAGCAGCTCGCCTCGCTCGACAGCAGCGCCGAATACCTGACCCCGAAGTTCAACGCGCTCGCGGCGAAGAGCTGACGGCGGTCCTTCCCTGATTTTTCCAACCGGGCTTCCTGCCCGGTTTTTTTGTTTTAGCCACGGAGACACAAAGGCACGAAGATCTGAAATGACCGGAGGGCGGATATTTCTAATGATTCTATTTTTCCGGACCTTTGTGCCTTCGTGTCTCCGTGGCTAAAAATCCCGCATGAATTCCGCCTCGCACTACGACGTCGCCATCATCGGCGCGGGCATGTCCGGCCTCGCCGCCGGCATCCGGCTGGCGCACTTCGGGAAGAAGGTCTGCATCTTCGAGCGGCACAACACCGTCGGCGGACTCAACAGCTTCTACAGCATCGCCGGCCGCAAGTTCGACGTGGGCCTGCACGCCATGACCAACTACGTGCGGCCCGGCGTGAAGGGCACGCCCCTCGGCAAGCTCCTCCGCCAGCTTCGCATCGAACGGGACGAATTTGCCCTCTGCGAGCAGAAGCAGTCGCGCATTGCCTTCGGCCCGCGCGGGGAAACGTCGCTGCATTTCACCAATGACTTCGCCGTGCTGGAGGCGGAGGTCGCAGTGAAGTTTCCCGACCAGATCGACGGCTTCCGCCGGCTCACGGCGCTTGTGAAAACCTACGACGACGTCTCGCTCGACGCCCAGCCCGTCTCCGCGCGCCAGGTCGTGCGGAAACACCTTACCGATCCGCTGCTGGAGGATATGCTCTTTTGCCCGCTGATGTACTACGGCAGCGCCACTGAGCACGACATGGAGTTCGGGCAGTTCGTGATCATGTTCAAGGCGCTCTTCCTCGAAGGCTTTGCCCGCCCGCTGGAGGGCGTGCGCGTGGTCGTGCGCGTGCTGCTGGAAAAATACCGCCAGGCCGGCGGCGAGCGCCGCATGAAGTGCGGCGTCCAGCGCATTCTCGCCCGCGAGGGGCGCGCCGCTGCGCTCGTCCTCGACACCGGCGAGGAAATCACTGCCGACCAGGTCATCTCCTCCATCGGCGCCCCCGAGACCGCCGCGCTGTTCGCGGCCGATTCACAAATTCCAAATTCCGAATTCCAAATTACGCCAGGCCTCCCCGCCAGCTTGTCCGCCATAGCCTCAGCGACAGCGGGCCGTCTCTCCTTCGTCGAGACCATCACCATCCTCAACCGCCAGCCCGCCGAACTCGGGTGGGGGAGCGACACGATCATCTTCTTCAACGATTCCGCACGCTTCGACTATGCCCGACCGGACGCCCAGGTCGATCCGCGCAGCGGGGTCATCTGCATCCCGAACAATTTCGACTACGGCCCCGGACAGGCGCTGCCTGAGGGAATTTTCCGCGTGACCTGCCTCGCGAACTACGACCGCTGGGCCCGGCTGCCGGAGGCGGCCTACCAGGCGGACAAACAACGCTGGTTTGTCGACGTGCAGCGCAGTGCCCGCCGGTTCCTGCCGGCTGTCGACGATGCAGTGCTCGCGGCGGCCGTGGTGACCACCGACATGTTCACGCCGCGGACGATCACGAAGTTCACCGGCCATCTCAACGGCGCCATCTACGGCTCGCCGGTGAAGCACCGCCAGGGCCGTACCGCCCTGGCCAACCTTTACCTCTGCGGCACCGACCAGGGATTCCTCGGCATCGTCGGCGCCATGCTTAGCGGCATCTCGATGGCGAATTATCATATTTTGCAGAAGGGGTAAGCCGGTCGGGAGCGACCGGGGGAATTGGTAGTTTGGAATTGGGAATTGGTGGCGGAAGGCTGAACTGCGGCCCACGACTGCGGCTGGCTCGTAACCAATTCCAAATTCCCAACTCCCAATTCCTTCCCCCGCTTCGCCACCAGTAAAACCTCCCTCTAACCCTCCAGCTACCGAGGCGATCCAGATTATCGCTGCAAAACCAGTTGCGCTCCCGCGCACCGCCACCTCACCCTCAATCTTCCATGGCTTATGACTGGCTCAAGGGTGTGGCCGACGAATACGACGTCATCGTCATTGGCAGCGGATTGGGCGGCCTGACCGGCGCCAACGTGCTCGCCAAGGCGGGACATCGCGTCCTGCTGCTGGAGCACCACTACCAGTTCGGCGGCCTCGCCACCTGGTTCACCCGCAAGGGCGGGCACATCTTCGACATCTCCCTCCACGGCTTTCCCGTCGGCATGATCAAGTCCTGCCGCAAATACTGGACGAAGGAGATCTCCGACTCGATCGTGCCGCTGAAGGATATCCGCTTCATCAACCCGCAGATGGATGTCTGGACCACCTTCACGCGCGAGGATTACACCCGGGTGCTCGTGGAGAAATTCGGCCTCGACCGCGCCCGCGTCGAGCGGTTCTACGACTACCTCCGGGCGATGAATTTCTACGACAACAACCCTGAGACGACCGGCGAGATGCTGGAGCGGTTTTTCCCGGGCCGCGACGACGTGAAGCGCCTGCTGATGGAGCCCATCGCCTACGCCAACGGCTCCACGCTCGACGACCCGGCGATCACCTACGGCATCGTCTTCTCCAACTTCATGGGCTCGGGCGTCTACACCTTCCGCGGCGGCTCCGACCTGCTAATCGAAAAGATGACGGCCGAGCTGAGGAAGAACGGCGTGGAAATCCGCAAGAAGGTCCTCGTTGAGAAAATTCTCGTTGAGGAGCGCGACGGACGAAAAGTGGCCTGCGGCATCGTCGCGAGCAGCGGCCGCGTCGTCCGCGCCAAGGCAGTGCTCTCCAACGCCAACATCAAGAACACGATCTTCCGGCTGGCCGGGAAGGAAAATTTTCCCGCCGACTACATCGCCGCTGCCGAGGCGGTTCGCATCAACTCCAGCTCCTGCCAGGTCTATCTCGGGATCCGCAAGGGTGAGAGCATCCCGCACATCGGCGACCTCGTCTTCACCTCCGCCAACCCGCATTTCAGCAGCGAGGAGCTCACCGATTTCCACACGACGAGCCGGACCTTTTCCGTTTACTATCCCGACACCCGGCCTGGTTCGGACCGCTACACGGTGGTCGTCTCGATCAACGGCAAATACGCGGACTGGAACAGCCTGTCCGAGGAGGACTACAAGCTGCACAAGCAACGGCTTATCGACGAGTCGCTCGCCGCGCTGGAGAAATACATTCCCGGCGTCCGGGCGAAGATCGACTGGATGGAGGCTGCGACGCCGCGCACGGTCGAACGTTATACGACGCATTTCGGCGGCACCTCGTTCGGCACGAAGTTCGAGGGCCTGAAGGTTTCCATGGACCTTTCCGAAAAACTGCCCGGCCTGTACCATGCCGGCTCCGTCGGCATCATCATGTCGGGCTGGCTCGGCACCATCAATTACGGCGTCATCACGGCCAACAAAATCGACAAGTTCCTTTTCGCCTCCAAGCATCCCGCCGCTCCGGCAACCGCCCTCATATGACCGTTGACCCCCGCATCCTGCAGCTCATCCCGCACCGCCCGCCGTTCCTATTCGTGGACGAAATCGTCTCCGAGTCGGTCGACGGCCTGATCGCTCGCCGGACCTGGCGTGCCGAGGAGGACTTCTACAAGGGACATTATCCGAACGCCCCGATCACCCCTGGCGTGCTGTTGTGCGAGTCGGTTTTCCAAACGGCCGCCATTTTTATCGCCAAGCAAGCCATGGCCGCGGGCGGCAAGCCGGGGGAGGGCGTACCGCTCCTTGCGAAAATTAGCGACGTGCGCTTCCGCAATCCCGTCTATCCGGGCGACTGCGTCACCATTGAGGTGAAGAAAAAGGACTCACTCGCCGGTTTCGTCATGATGAGCGGAACGGTGAAGAACGGTGACAAGCGTATCCTCACGGTCGACTTCTCCGTCGCCTGGAAAACCCCCGAAGGCCAGCAGACCACGCCGGCCTGAAATCGGAATGGCCGCGGATTATACAGATGAGCACGGATGAGACATGATCGTAAATTTCCTTCGCGTTTCTTCGTGCCCCTCCGTGGTTCAGCTGCTGGGTTCTGCTTTGTCCGGTCATTCTCCTCGGAATTTATCCGTGTTCATCCGTGCAATCCGCGGCCAAACTGATTTTTTCGGTTAGTAATTATCCATGTCCGACTATCTTCAACTCTCCGGCAAGACCTTCCTGGTCTTCGGTGTCGCCAACCGCAAAAGCGTTGCCTGGCACGTGGCCCAGTCCCTGGAGGGGCAGGGGGCCCGCGTGATTTACAGCGTCCGGTCGGATGAGCGCAAAAAATCGCTGGCGACACTCCTGGCCGGCAAGTCGGTTTTTCTGTGCGATGTCGAGGATGAGGGTGCGGCCCCGCGCCTGGCCGCTGCGGTCGCGGCCGCCGGCCACGCCCCGCTGCACGGCATCGTACATTCCATCGCGTTCGCCAACTACAGCGAGGGCTTCAAGGGCTTCCACGAGACGAAGCGGAAGGACTTCCTCCAGGCCACGGCCATCTCGGCGTTTTCCCTCGTGGAGATCGCCCGCGCCTTCAAGCCCCAGATCGCGAAGGACGCCTCGGTCGTTACCATTGGCATCTCGTCACTCCTCGTGACGCCCGACAACTACGGCTACATGGGCCCGATCAAGGCGGCGCTCGAGTCCTGCACGCGCTTTCTCGCCAAGTCCTTCAGCGCCGACACGGAGGTGCGCTTCAATGTCCTCGGCTCCGGCCCGCTCAAGACGAGCGCGTCGGCGGGCATCCCCGGCTACCTCGAAAGCTATCTCTACGCGGAAAAGCTCACGTTCCGTAAGCGCAACCTCGGCACCCAGGAAGTCGCCGATGCCGCGCTCTTCCTCCTCAGCCCGCGGAGCAGCGGCGTCAATGGCACGACCCTCGTGGTCGACGCCGGACTCGGGAGCAATTACTTCGACAAGGAAATCATCCGACTCGCAATGCGGCTGCCGGAGGCAGCCACACAAATCCCAAATCCCAAAGGGCCAAACGCCAAATGAATCCACCGGCGATGACAGCAGGACTCTTCTCCTCTTTGCTTGTTTGTGGTTTGGCACTTTGGCGTTTGGGATTTTGCCGTCCGGGATTTGCCGAATGAAATTCGGCGTTACATGCATTGAGTCCCTCGCCGTCGCGCTGCCGGAGGAAATCTGGACCTCCGCCGACATCGAGGAACGGCTGCGTCCGCTGTACGAGCGACTCAAGCTGCCCGCCGGCCGGCTGGAGTTGATGACGGGCATCCGCGAACGCCGCGTGTGGCCCGCCGGCACCCGGCCCTCCGAGGCCAGTGCCGCCGCCGGGCGCGCCGTGCTCGCCAAGTCCGGACTGCGGCCCGAGCAGGTCGAGCTGTTCATCCACGCCGCCGTCAGCCGCGACATGCTGGAGCCGGCCACGGCTTCCTTTGCGCACCGTTTGATCGGACTCCCGGCCACGGCGCAGATCTTCGACGTGTCGAATGCCTGCCTGGGATTTCTCAATTCGCTGACGATCGCCGCGGGCCTGATCGAGTCGGGGCAGATCCGCTGCGCGCTCGTCGCCGCTGGCGAGAACAGTCGACCGCTGGTTGAACAGACGCTGAAGACCCTGCTGGAGCGCCCGCTCAACCGGAACGAGATCAAGCCCTACTTTGCCAACCTGACCATCGGTTCGGGGGCGGTCGCGGCTGTCGTTTGCCATCAGTCGCTCGTCAAGGGCCGCCCACACCGCCTCCTCGGAGGCGTGGCGCGCGCGGCAACCCAGCATAGCGAGCTCTGTCAGGGCGACACCCATGGCGCCGATTCCCTGGCGATGCAGACCGATTCCGAGCAATTGCTGCTGGCGGGCGTCCAGCTCGCCCGGGAGACCTGGGACGAATTCAGTGGCCCTGCCGGCTGGCCCGGAAATTCCTTCGACCGCTTCATCTGTCACCAGGTCGGGAGCGTCCACCGGCGCAAGCTCTATGAGACCCTCGGCCTGGACGTGGCCAAGGATTTCTCGACCTTCGAAACCCTCGGCAACACCGGTTCGGTGGCGCTGCCCTCAACCCTGGCCGCCGCCATCGACGCCGGCGCCGTGCGCGAGGGGAGCCGCATCGGTTTGCTCGGCATCGGCAGCGGACTCAACTGCCTGATGCTCGCGCTGGAATGGTGAAATGAAAATCCATGATTTTCATTTCACCCTGAGCCTGTCGAAGGGTGCCCTCCACTGATGGATTCCGCTCCTCATACCCCAATCCCCGCCTGGCTCGCCCGGCTTTACCCGTTCACCCCGCAGTCGTTCACGACCGCCGGCGGGGCAAAAATGAGCTACCTTGACGAGGGCCCGCGCTCCGATGAGGCCGTGCTCATGCTGCACGGCAATCCGACCTGGTCGTTCTACTACCGCAACCTCGTCCAGGCCGTCTCGCCGAAGCTGCGCTGCATCGTCCCCGACCACATCGGCATGGGCCTGTCGGAGAAGCCGCAGAACTACGACTACACCCTCGCCACGCGCATTGCCGACATCGAGGCGCTCGTCACCTCGCTGGGCCTGCGCCGCGTCCACCTGGTGGTGCACGACTGGGGTGGGGCGATCGGCTTCGGCTTTGCCACCCGCCACCGCGACCTGATCGGACGAATCGTGATCCTGAACACCGCGGCGTTCCTAGCTAAGCGCATCCCGCTCCGCATCCAGCTCTGCCGGATCCCGGGCCTCGGCCCGCTGATCGTGCGCGGACTCAACGGCTTCGCCGGTCCGGCCACCTGGATGGCGATGCATTTGCGTTCGCTCACCCGGCACGAAAAGCGCGGCTATCTCTTTCCCTACGATTCCTGGGACCATCGTGTCGCCGTGGACGCCTTCGTGCGCGATATTCCGCTCCGTCGATCCCATCCGAGTTGGGCCACCTTGGACGAGATCGGCAATGACCTGGATGAATTGGCGAAACAACCCATCATGATCGTGTGGGGCGGCCGTGACTTCTGCTTCAATTACGATTTCCTCAACCGTTGGGTCAAAATTTTCCCCAACGCCGACCTGCGGCCCATGGCGCAGGCCGGGCACTATGTGCTCGAGGATGCGGGGCCAAAGGCCATCACACCCATCGAGCAGTTTTTAATCAGTGAAATAAAATAGGGCTACATGTCCCGCACACAGCGGAAGCCGGTGTTGCCCGTGGAGCTGTCGGCGGTGTTTACCGTGCGGGCGCCGACGCGGTAGCGGTTGCAGTAAGACGCGTGGCAGAGATAGCTGCCGCCGCGAATGACTTTGCGGTCGCCGGTGGGTGGGCCGACCGGGTCGAGGCGCGGGCCCGTAATGTGGAAATCCCGGCTGAACCAGTCGTGGCACCATTCCCAGACATTGCCGGCAATATTGAACAGCCCATAGCCGTTTGGCTTGAAGCTTTTCGACGGAGCGGTGCCGACGTGGCCATCCTCAGCGGTGTTGTGCGTGGGGAAGGTCCCTTGCCAGATGTTGCACATGTACCGGCCGCCGGGTGTGAGTTCGTCGCCCCAGGCATAGCGTTTTTGCACGAGGCCGCCGCGCGCAGCGCATTCCCATTCGGCCTCCGTCGGCAGGCGCTTGCCGGCCCAGGCCGCGTAGGCATTCGCATCGTGCCACGAGACATGGACGACGGGGTGGTCCCAGCGCTTTTTGATATTCGAGCCGGCGCCCTCGGGATGCCGCCAGGACGCGCCGTCGATTTGGCACCACCATTCGCTGCCAACCACACGCTGCGTGACTCGAGCGAGCTGCTTAGGGGTGAGGAAGAGATGAAATACGAACGACCAGCCGAATCGCTCGGCCTCGGTCTTGTAGCCTGTGGCGTTCACGAAGGCATTGAACTGCTCATTCGTCACGCAACAGGCGTCGATGTGGAAGGGCTGTAGCGTGACTGCACGCACAGGGCCTTCGCCATCTGCCGGCCAGCCGTCGGGATCATCCGCACCCATCAGGAATTCACCGCCCGGAATATGGCGCATCCCATTTAGCGAACCCGTGCGCACCCGCGCAAAAGCTGCAGCAGACGCCGCAGGGGCTGAGCCCGGACCTTCGCCGTGGCTCACCGTATCTCGAGCCGGGGTGCAGCAGGAATCACCATGCATCGGAGGTACGTCGATCCAATGAGCTTTAACTAATAAGGGACAGGCTAGAAACGCACCCTCACCATCGGCAGGCCAGCCATCGGGATCGTCCGCGCCCATCAAAAACTCTCCACCCGGAATAGGGCGCATGCCTTCGAGCGAACCCGTGCGCACCCGCAAAAAAGTCTGCGCCGTCGCACCGGGGGATGACCCCGCTTTTTTCCCTGGTTCAGAGGATCACGTGCCGGGGTGCAGCAGGAATCGCCATGCATCGGAAGTTAAGACGCGCCAACGCGGTTTCAGGTGATAAGGGACAGGCCAGAATCAGGCAGTACTTTACTTAACATAATAAACATTGTGCGTTGTAGACAGGTCAGTCTGCTGGTCCCCAGCGTCTTGTGAATGGATAATAAATGACCAATGGACGACCCATGACATCCTTGGCCGGAACGTAGCCCCAGTAGCGACCGTCTTTGCTGTCGGCGGAATTGTCGCCCAGCGCGAGAAAATGGCTGTCCGGAACGCTCATCGAACGGCCCTCGGATAGGTCTCCGAGATTTTGATAACCCGGATAGTTACCTTCACGATGCGCATTCTTGCCGAAGGCCGAGGAGCCGGTGATCGGCTGGCCGTTGCGATACAGCCCGTAGGACTTGATTTCCAGTCTGTCGCCCGGCAAGCCAACGAGGCGTTTGATGTAATACTGCTGAAGCTGGCCACCATTGTCGCTAATTCCGGGAATATTGTCGGTGCGGAAGACAAACCCCTGCCCGACTGACGGCCGGACAAAATGATAGCTGACACGGTCGACGAGGAGCTGGTCACCGGTCAAAAGGTCGAAGGACAGCAACGCATCCCCGCGCTGAACGGTCTTCCCGAGCCGCAGCCGATAAACCCGGTATGGCGCCGTTCCGGGCTTCACGTTGAACATGTGCGACTCGGCCAGTCCGCGCCCGGCTTCCCGCGTAAGCTGCGCCAGCATTTCGTCGTGGCTGCCGAAAAAAGCCCCCTGGACAACCTTATCAAAACGGAAGTCCTCCGGGACCCTGATCTTCACCGGCGCGCCATTCACAAAAAGCGTGTATTCATGCAAGATCGTCGGCAACACGAGCCAGCGCCGGCCCGGCACCTCAACATACGCCAGGAAGCCGTTGTCGAAAAAATCTGCTGAAACCTCCCCTGAGTCGGGCGCGGACACCGCATAATTTCTGGCTCCAAAGGCGACGAGGCGAAAAGCCCGCGCCACGGCACCAGGCCGTTCCGCCGGCGTCCGGTAAATCTCCGAGGTCATGCCGTAATAGCTCGGCCACATCGAATTCGTCGGGATCTTGAACGGCTGCACGAAATACGCGCGGACGCCGAGGATGACGATCGCCGCCACGAGGAAGAATTCCACATACTCGACCAGCACGTTCTTCGGGTAAACCCGGCCGCCGACCCGCCGCAGCGTGTCTTCCAGTTCCTCGATGAGCAGCTTCAGCTTGCCGGCCTCCGCCTGCTCCCGGTGGCTCTGCCGCAGCGCATCCGAGCGCGCCCGCAGCTCATTCCGCTCACCTTCCGTCAACTGGTCGCGCCGGTAATGCCAGACGTTGTCCGCGAGCTCGAGCCAGTTGGCGGCGTTCCCCCGCATGCGGTAGTCCGCGCCACCCAGCCCGACCCAGTCCAGGGATCTTTTGGCCACCCGGACGAACAGGTTGATCTCCGGCAAAACGGTTCTCGCCATGGGCGCTCAGTCGTTCTGCAGCACCTTGATGAAGGCGTCCGGCGGGATGGAGACCTTGCCGATCAGCTTCATCTTCTTTTTGCCCTCCTTCTGCTTGTCGAGGAGCTTCCGCTTCCGGCTGATGTCACCGCCATAGCACTTCGCCGTGACGTCCTTGCGCATCTCGCGGACGTTGTCGCGCGCGATGACCTTGCCGCCGATGGCGGCCTGGATGGCGACCTTGAACATCTGCGGCGGAATGATGTCCGCGAGCTTCTCGCAGAGCTGGCGGCCCTTGCCCTCGGCCTTCTCGCGGTGCACGATGCAGGCGAAAGCATCGACCGGGTCTCCGTTGATCATGATGTCCATCTTCACGAGATCCGACGTCAGGTAGTCGCCGAGTTCGTAGTCCATGGAGCCGTAACCGTGCGTGATGCTTTTCAGCCGGTCGTTGAAATCCACGAGGATTTCGTTGAGCGGAAGGATGGCGCGCAGCATCACGCGGTTCATGTCGAGCGTGTCCGTGTGATCAACCACCCCGCGCTTTTCCATGATGAGGGCGAGGATGTCGCCCATCGAGTCGTTGGGCAGGATGATCGAGGCCCGGATCGTCGGCTCCCTGATTTCCAGGATCGTGCCCGGGTCCGGCATGTTGACGGGATTATCCACGTCCAGCTCCTCGCCACCCTGTTTCACGACATGGTAAATGACGCTCGGGTAAGTCGAGATGATGTCCACGCCGTGTTCGCGGCGGATGCGCTCCTGGATGATCTCCATGTGGAGCAGCCCGAGGAAGCCGCAGCGGAAACCGAAACCGAGCGCGAGGGAACTTTCCGAGGCGTAGACAAACGCCGCGTCATTCAGCCGCAGCCGGCCGAGCGCGGCCTTGAGCTTCTCGTAGTCGTCGCTCTCGAGCGGATAGAGCCCGCAGAAGACGAGCGGCCGCACCTCCTTGTAGCCGGGCAGCATCTCGGTGGCGGGCCGCGCCGCGAGCGTGATGGTGTCACCGGTCTTGACGTCCGCGGTGTTCTTGATGCTGGAGACAATGTAGCCCACGTCGCCGGCGCCAAGGGAGCCGATCTTCGTCATCTTGGGCATGAACACCCCGACCTCCTTCACCTCGGCCTTCTGGCCGTTGCTCATGAGCATCATCATGTCGTGGGCCTTGATGGTGCCCGAAAACACGCGCACGTAGGCGATGCAGCCGCGGTAGGAATCGTAGAGCGAGTCGAACACGAGGCAGCGCGTCTGAGGATAATCGGTCCAGCGAGGAGACGGCACGCGGGCCACCACGGCCTCAAGGATGTCCTCGATGCCAATGCCTGACTTGCCGCTGGCGAGAATGGCCTCCTCGGCCGGAATCGACAGGATGTCCTCCAGCTGGCGGATGCAAAGCTCGAGGTTGGCGCTGGGCAGGTCGATCTTGTTGATGACGGGGATGACCTTGAGTTTCTGGGCAAACGCCAGGTGCGCGTTGGCGACCGTCTGCGCCTCGACGCCCTGCGCTGCGTCAATCAGGAGCACGGCGCCCTCGCAGGCGGCCAGGCTGCGCGAGACTTCATAGGAAAAGTCCACGTGGCCGGGCGTGTCCATCAGGTTGAGCTTGTAGTCCTGCCCATTCTTCGCGCGGTACGTCATCGTCACCGGATGCGACTTGATCGTGATGCCGCGCTCCTTCTCGAGATCCATCGAGTCGAGGTGCTGATCGGTCATCACCCGCTGCTCGATCGTGTTGGTGTGCTCGAGCAGCCGGTCGGAGAGCGTGGTTTTGCCGTGGTCGACGTGCGCGATGATGCAGAAATTGCGGGTGTTCTTGGCGGGCATCGTCAGGCGGTCACATCCGTAAACTCCGAAAAACTCTTCACCACCCAGGCCTTGTCGGTGCGGCGGGCCAGCCCGGCGAGCACCGCTCCCGGCCCCAACTCCCAGAATTCGGTCGCACCCGCCGCGGCGGCGGCCCGCATGCAATCCTCCCAGAGCACCGGCGACACCACCTGCCTCACGAGCGCAGCCTTGATCGCGGCCGGGTCACTGACGGCCTGTCCCGTGGTGTTGGTAAACACGGCGAAGCGCGGGGCGGCAAACGGCACGGTCGCCAGATAAGCCGCGAAGGCCATGCGCGCCGGCTCCATCAGCCGGCTGTGGTAGGCGCCCGCGACATTCAGCGGGATCACCTTCTTCATCCCGCGCGCCTTGGCGGCTGACACGGCATTGTCCACCAGCACCTTTTCCCCGGAAACGATGATCTGACCGGGTGCGTTGAAATTGGCCGCCTCGATGTTGAACTCGCGGCACAGGTCCTGGACCTTCGCCCGGTCCTCGCCGACGACGGCGGCCATCGTGCCGGTCGATTGCTCGCAGGCCTGCTGCATCAGCCGGCCGCGTTCCGCCACAATGCGGAGGCCGGTGGCAAAATCGAACACTCCCGCCGCACAGTAGGCGGTGACCTCGCCGAGGCTCAGCCCGAGGGCGAACCGGGGTCCGTCCACCGGCAGCTTCGACCGCTCCTGGAGGGCGGCGAGCAAGGCCAGCCCGTGCACAAACAGCGCCGGCTGGCAGACCTTCGTCTGCGTGAGTTCTGCCTCCGGCCCTTCAAAGCTCACGGCCGCCAGGTTCCAGCCCAGGACCTGTCCCGCCTCGTCATAGAGGGCGCGGGCGGCCGGCGAGGCCTCATGGAGCGACTTTCCCATGCCCACTTTTTGGGCTCCCTGTCCTGCGAATAAAAGTGCCAGTGCCATGTTCAAACCGTCCAGAGAATCGCCCGGCACCGCGAAATCCAAGCCCTAAAAACGTTTCAGCTGGGGAAAGTACTTCGCGTCATCGTCGCGCTTCTGGACTTCCGGCCGGAAGGGCGCGGGTTTCTCCTGCACCGGCGGCGGTAAAAAGCCGGCGGGGTTCGGACCGGGGAGTGGCAGCGGGGTCTTCAATTCTGGCAGCAGGCTCTGCGGCGAAGGGAGCGTCATGGCCTGGACATACGGATTTTCCACGGGACCAGCTGGTCCGGCCCGGCGGGCTAAATCCGCCGTCGCGGCAAAACCGGAGGCATCGGGCAGCGCGAGAGCCTGACCCAACCTGTCGGGTGAATTCAATGGCGACGGGCCCGGGCTCGTTTCCATCGTGGTCTTCAGCAGGTTGAAATCATGCGGGGTCATCCACGCCTCCATGAAGCCCGTCAGCGGGTTCGGCGCATCCTTCACCGCGGCCACGGCTTCCGCCTCATCCCGCACCAACTCACGGCGATCCATCTGCACAGTCATATCCTTCTCCTCCCCGAAGGCGGCCGCCGGTGAGTTGAGCCCGGCGCCGGACTTGTCCGCCCGTTCCCGATTTCGCGGATCGGACGAATGCGCGGATTTTTTTTCCATCGCGTCGATCAGCCACGCCCCGGACTTGGCCGTCTTGGCGCTCTCCGTGGCCGTGGTGGGCGGGCGCGGCAGCGGCAGGGACGAAGGCATCGACAACTCGGGCGCGCCCATGCCGGGTAGCGTCAGGCGGGGATCGAGCGGCATCACGTGATCGGCCTTCAGCGCCTCCAGATCACCCTTGGTCGCGGTGATGGTGTCGTTGACCGCCTTTTTCGCCGGCTCCTCGGCCGCCCGGACCGGCACCGCCGCCGCCGCCGCCGAGACCAGCAGCAGGCGGAGGGCGAAGCCGATGACGTGCGACCGGTCCATGGCCGATCAACCGGTCTTCATGAAGATGCCCTTCAGGTTCATCTCCAGCGCCTGGGGGTTGGGCGAGAACTTGAGGCCATCGCTCTTGCTGATCTTGCCCGCCTTGATCAGGCGGTAGATGTCCTTGTTGAAGGAGAAGCTCGTCGAGTCGGCGCCGCTTTCGAGCATGCCCTGGAGCTTTTCGTTCTGGCCCTCGAGGATGAGGTTCTTGACGACCGCATCCGCGCTCAGGATTTCATTCGCCGGCACGCGGGCGTTGCCCTCGATCGTCGGGATGAGCTTTTGGCAGATGAAGCCGCGGAGGGATCCGGCGATCTGGCGGCGAGCCTGCGCGATCTGCTCGGGCGGAAAAAATTCAAACAGGCGGGTCAGTGACTGCGCCACGGTGGCCGCGTGCATGGTCGAGAACACCAGATGGCCCGTCTCGGCCGCGCTGATCGCGGTCTCGAAGGTCTCCTTGTCGCGCATTTCACCGATCAGGATGATGTCGGGGTTCTGGCGCAGCACGGACTTGATCGCCAGTTCGAAGCTCGGCACATCGAGGCCGATCTCGCGCTGCTGGAAAAGCGATTTCTCGTCCTGGAAGGTGTATTCGATCGGGTCCTCGATGGTGACGATGTGCTTGTCGAGGTTCACGTTGATCCAGTTCAGCATCGCGGCCATCGTGGAGCTCTTGCCGGAGCCGGTGGCGCCGCACACGAGCAGGATGCCGTCCTTGGCCTGCGAGAGCTTAATCAGCGCCTCCGCAGTCTGCCCGAGACCCAGGTCCTCGAAGCTTGGCACGCGGCTCTTGATATGACGCATGACGATGCTCACGAGCCCGCGCTGGTGAAAGGCGTTCACGCGGAAACGGCCCACGCCTTCGGCGGCGTAGGCGAAGTCGACCTGCCCGTCGTCGTCCCACTTCGCCTTGAAAACGCGCGGCACGTTCTCGTCCACAAACGCCTGCGCCTCGGGGCACGTGATGGGGTCCATGTCCACCGGCTTCAACCGGCCGGCCAGGCGGACGTAACCCGGCTTGTTGGATTTGACCACGATGTCGCTCGCGCCGCTGTCGACGGCAAGCTTCAGGAGGTCGTTGAACATTTCAGTGTGTGGCGTCATGGGGGAATACAGGGCAAAAAAACGTTGCGGATTCCTTAAATCGCCCTGCTCTGTTCAGCAAGGCTTCATTGCCTGTCCGCTTCGCCCTCTCCATGCATCCTTCCCGCTTCACCGGCACCATCACCGCGCTTGTCACGCCCTTCCGGCGGGGACAGGTCGCCTATGAAGATCTCGCCAAACTGGTGGCGCACCAGATCAAGGGCGGCATCAACGGCCTCGTTCCCGTGGGCACCACGGGCGAGTCGCCGACTCTTTCGCATGAGGAGCATATGGACGTCATCCGGGCCGTCATTGCGGCCGCCCGCGGGCGCGTGCCCGTGATCGCGGGGACCGGTTCCAATTCCACGCAGGAGGCGGTGGAGCTCACCACGCTTTCCGACGAGGCCGGGGCCGATGCCATGCTCGTCGTGGCGCCCTACTACAACAAGCCGAGCCAGGAAGGTCTTTACCGGCACTTTGCCACGCTGGCCGAGGCCACCGACAAGCCGATCATCCTCTATTCCATCCCGGGACGCTGCGGCATCGAAATCAGCGTGGCCGTCGTTGAACGTCTCCGGGCGAAGTATTCCCATGTGAGCACGATCAAGGAGGCCGGCGGCAGCGTGGATCGCGTCGACCAGCTCAAGCAGGCGATGGGCCGCGACATCACCGTGCTCAGCGGCGACGACTCCCTCACCCTGCCCTTCATGTCCGTTGGCGCCGAGGGCGTGATCAGCGTCGCATCCAATCTTTACGCGCGCGAAGTCGGCCGGATGGTGCAGCTGGCCCTCGCCCACGATTTCGCGAAGGCTGGTGTCCTCCATCGCCGGCTTTATCCCATGTTCAAGGCGATCTTCATCGAGCCCAATCCGGTGCCGATCAAGGCCGCGCTGGTGCGCGCGGGAATCATTGCCTCGGGCGAAGTCCGCGCCCCGCTCTGCGAAATGACCGCGGCGAACGCCCGCGTACTCGCCGCGACGCTGGCCATGCTCGACCGCTGAACGTCCCGCCATGGCCCTCCGCATTCTTCTCAATGGCGCCAAGGGCCGCATGGGCCTCGCGATCGCCGCCGCCGCCCGGGACCTGAAGCTCACGCTGAGTGGCGCCGTGGACGCCGGCGATGATCTGGCCGCATCGATCGCGGACTGCGATGTGATCGTTGACTTCAGCTCCCACCAGGCGACCGAGTCACTGCTCAAACAGGCCGTGGCCCGGTGCAAGCCGGTCGTCATTGGGACCACCGGCCATTCGGCGGCCGACCGGAAGAAGCTGCTCGGCCTCGCCGGCAAGATCCCGTGCGTCTGGGCTGGAAATTTCTCCGTCGGCGTCAACCTGCTTTTCGCCCTCACCCGCCGCGCCGCCAGCGTGCTCGGGGCCGACTACGACATCGAGGTCGTGGAGATGCACCATCGTTTCAAGAAGGACGCGCCCAGCGGCACCGCTGCTCGCTTGCTCGAGATTATCCTCGAGGAAAGAAAGCTTTCCGCCAAGGCGCTGCGCCACGGCCGCGAGGGCATCACCGGCGAACGCCAGCCCACCGAGGTGGGCGTCCACGCCCTGCGCGGCGGGGATGTCGTGGGCGACCACACCGTGATGTTTGCCGGGCTGGGCGAGCGGATCGAACTCACGCACAAGGCGGGCGACCGTGCCATTTTCGCCCGCGGTGCGCTCCGTGCCGCGCAGTGGGTCGTGACGCAAAAGCCCGGGGTCTATGACATGCAGGACGTGCTGGGACTGCGTTAGATGATCACCTCCATCCACGGCACGCTCGTCGCGGCCACCCCGCTCCACGCCATTGTCGAGCTCAACGGCCTCGGCTACGAGGTGAACATCCCGGTGACGACGGCGGAAAAACTTCCCGCCCCCGGCGCCGCCGTGCGGCTGCACACCCATGTCGTCTATCGCGAGGACGCCCAGACGCTCTATGGCTTTGCCACGGGCGAGGAGCGCGACTTTTTCCGCCTCATGATCGAGCACGTCACCGGGGTCGGCCCGAAGGTCGCGCTCACGATCATGAGCAAGTTGTCCCTGCCCCTGCTCCAAAGCGCGATCCGTCTCGGCGACATCGGCACGCTCGCGCAATGCCCGGGCATCGGCAAGAAGACCGCCGAGCGGCTCGTGGTGGAATTGAAGTCCAAGGTCGGCCCGGGCAGTTGGGCCGCTCCCTCGAGCGAGGCAGGCGCGATCGCAGCCAGCGGCTCGAGTGCGCATCGTGATGCGGTGGCGACCCTGGTCGCGCTCGGCTATAAGCCGGCGGAGGCCGACCAAGCCGTGCGGGCGGCGGCCTTGGCGCTCGGGGCGAAGGCCACGACCGAGGCGCTGGTCAAGAAGGCGCTGAATTAGCGCTCAAACTGCCACGCGGCTTTTTCCTCGGGGTTCACCGGCGCCAGCTTCATGGAAGCGGGCGTGGTCTGCACGGGCAGGCTGCGGTGAAAAACGAGATCTTCCGCGGGGACAGTTCCGATGGGCGTGAACTGCACCTGCTGCATCCAATCGAGGGATGGCTCGGCGGTCGCGGGCGTCACCCGGCGGAGGCTGCGCGGCGACTGCCCGGCCGTCAGATAATTCACGGGCGTCGCGACGAGCCCCACGGGCTTGGCGGCGCTGGACGCCGGCGTGATCTGCACGATTTGCTCACGCGGCGCCGGCACCGGGCCCTCCACGGGCCGATGGACAAAAATGAACGCGACACAGGCGGCCGCGGCGAGTCCCACGCCATAACCCACCCAGGCAAAACGCGGACGGGAATCCGGAAACGCCAGGACCTTCTCCTCGGCGGCGGCGGCGGCCATGGCGAGCTTTCCACCTGCGCTGGCGGCGGAAGGGCGCGCCTGCTCGAACATCACCGTACACGCGCGGTGCATGCGGCAATATTGCTGGTAGGTGGCCCGACGGGCCGGATTGCGGGCAATCTCCGTCTCAAGCAGGGCGGCATCGGCCGGCTCGATCTGCTGGTCAAGGTAGAGGTTGAGCAGTTCGATGAACTTGGTGTCTTTCATTTGAAATCATCTCCCATTTTTGCCCGCAGGCTCTCCCGGGCGCGCGCGATGCGGCTTTTGACCGTACCGACGGAAATCGCGAGAATCTCCGCGATCTCCTCGTAGGACAGGTTCTTGACGTTCCGCAGAATCAGAATCTCCCGGTGCTTGGCACTGAGCTTTTCCATGCCTGCGGCGATGCGCGTGACAAATTCCTGCGTGACGGTGGCGTCCTCGGGCGTCTCCAGCTCGGCCGGGATGACATCGGCCAGCGTGGTGTCGTTGTCCGCGCTGAGGGGGGCGTCAAAGGAGACCGACTTGTCCCGCTTGCGGCGCCACCAGTACCAGTAGCGGTTGCGCGCGAGATTGGTGGCAATCTGGTAGAGCCAGGTGGAAAAAGCCGAGTCGCCGCGGAAATTGGCGAGGCCGCGGTGGGCCCGGATGAAGGCGTCCTGGGTCACTTCCTCGGCGTCCTGCTGGTTGCGCAGGAGCTGGTTAACCATGGCGTAAATGCGGTCCCAATAGCGGGAAACCATCTCATTGAACGCCGACTGGTCGCCGTTTTTGAAACGGTCCACGAGCAGGCGGTCGAAGGCTACTTCCTGAGCTTTGGTTGACATGCGATCAACTTCGCTCTGACGGGCGTATTTTTGAATTGTTCCCAATGTTTTAGAGGGAATTGCCTAGACCGCGTCCGTCTCCCGGTCAACTGTGCCAGCTGGTTTCAGGGGAGAAATTTCTTGCCAAGGCTCGAACCCAAAACCTATTTCGCACGTTCCTTTGGACTGGGGGTTGGTAGCTCAATGGTAGAGCAGTTGCCTTTTAAGCAATTGGTTCTGGGTTCGAATCCCAGCCAGCCCACCATCCTTCGCTCCTCTGGAGCTACGGATGGCATGCCATCTTCCGATCACCGGGCTGCATGAAGCCAATTTTGCCGGGCGCAGCCAGCGGTCCGGTCATTTTGCCGGGTCGGCTCCCTTCCCCTCCGGGTCTCGGGCGAGGCTGGCGTAAACCACTCCGAGCAGATTCTGGGGTGTGACCAGCTCGGCGTCGGGCTCCGTGTTGTTGAGTCCGCGCGCCCGCCAGCCCTTCGCCTCCTGGCGCCAGAGTCGGTGCGCCACCCGGCGGCCCTCGCGATTGAGATACACCACGGTCATTCCGGCCCGCAGCTGTTCGTAAGGCACCGGCCGGATCACCAGCACGGAGCCGTCTCCATAGACGGGTGCCATCGATTCACCCGCACCGACCAGCACATCCCGACCGGATTCACGGGCGGCCAGCAATTCCGCGTCATGCCAGATTTCCCGCTGCGACGCGCCCGCCGTGGGTGCCGGCGATTGCTGCGTGGCAGGAGCGGAGCAGCCGACCAGGCCGGGCAGCAGGATCAAGCCGGCGACGGCGACGCGCTGCCCTGAAACTACCAACCGGCAAAGGCTTCGAACCGGAAGTGTCAAAATGTAGTCAAATTCCATTTTGCGGCCAAAGCTCGAAAATTGTGTTTTCAATCTCAGTTTGGATGTAAACACTTGGCTAAAATCCACAACCCCGCTGTTTAATGAAACGCCTTGTCATTGTCGAAGACCAGACCGCCATTCGCGAAATGCTCGCCGAAATCCTGCGCCTGGACCCTAATTACAAGCTCGTTGGTGAGAGTGGAGACGGCCAAAGCGCCCAAAATTTGTGCCTGGAGGTGGCGCCGGATGTACTCGTGCTTGATGCCAAACTGCCCGGGCTCAATGGGGTCGATCTCCTCCGCCGCATCAGCAAGAAGCTCCCGGCGATGCGGGTGCTGGTTTTTTCCGGCCATGAAAATCCGGTGCTCGTTCGGGAGATGCTGGAGGCCGGGGCGCACGGCTTCGTCGAGAAGACCGCCGGCCTGTTCGAATTTAAGAAAGGTCTCGAGACGGTCGCCAACGGCGGCACGTATTTCGGCCCGGCCGTCGCGGCGCTCCTGCGCAACGTCGTCGCCAACCCGAGTGCGAGTAGCGCGCCGGATTTCCTGACCGACCGCGAGCGCGAGATCCTCCAACTCGTGGCGGAGAGCAACAGCACGAAGGAAATCGCCGCCAAGCTCGGCATCAGCGTGAAGACGGTCGACAACCACCGCACGAACCTGATGCGCAAATTGAATCTGCATGATGTCGCCAGCCTCACGCGCTACGCGCTGGAGATCGGCCTGATCGAGCCCAAGAAAACGCAGTAAAAGCCTTGCGGCGGGAAAAAACTGCCCCAATAGATGCAGTGCGTTTTTCTTTTTCCTTTCACGTCCTTCACATGAACCTTGTCGCTCCGAAGTTTTCCCTCTTGCTCGCCGGAACCGCCTTGCTGCTCGCGGGCTGCGCTCACAAGCCGACGCGCCCCACGCCCGACCAGACCATGATGGGCCCCCAAAACGGCGGCGCGAACATCAACCCGAGCAATGTGCCGACAGGGTTCGACCCCAATTCCGGGCTCCAGGCGCGTGGCGCTGGCGACGATTTCGGGCCCGATGGCCAGCTGCGCGGGAAGCTCGAGGCGGTTTATTTCGAATTCAACGAGTCGAGCATCAAGCCCAGTGAGCGCGCCAAGCTGCAGGCCGCCGCCCAGTATCTCAAGGAGCATGCCGACCAGCGTCTGCTGCTGGAAGGTCGTTGCGACTGGCGTGGCACGGCCGAATACAACCTCGGCCTCGGTGATCGCCGCGCCAATGCCGCCAAGAAATATCTCGGCACCATCGGCGTGCCGGCGGAAAAAATCGAGACCGTCTCCAAGGGCAGCCTCGAGGCCGCCAAGGAAGCCGACGAGGCAACCATGCAGAAGGATCGCCGCGTTGAGCTGATCATCCTCAAGAAATAATTTTCCTCTTTCCCTCAAAGCCCCGGACTTGTCCGGGGCTTTTTTGTGCAGGGATGAGTTGGCCTCCGTCAGCTGTAGGAGCGGCTTTACGCCGCGAGGGTTCGCTTAATCGAGTCTCTCATCGCGGCGTAAAGCCGCTCCTACAATTACAAACCCGGTGCTACCCTACCCCCGCGCCACGCGCTCCAGCACGTCTTCCGACACCCGGCTGCCCATTTCCATGAGGCCGAGGTCAAAGCTCTCGTTCGGCGCATGCAAATTATCCTCGGGCAGGAACAGGCCCATCATGATGGCATCAAGGCCGAGTTCCTTCTTGAGGTCGGCGATCAGGCCCACGCTCCCACCCTCGCGCAGGTAGAGCGGCGCCCGACCCCACACCTTCGTCACCGCTGCCTCGGTCGCGCGAAATGCGCGCGCCAGCACCGGGGACTGGTCCTTCGGCGTATTGGGCCGGCCGGGCGGCACCACGACGTACGGCGTCGCTTCGTGCTGTTCGGTGAGCTTCAGCTTCAATCCGGCCGGAGCCCTCTCTCGCACCGCCTTAAAGATCAGGGCCTGCATTTTCTCCGGCTCCTGGTTCGAGACCAGCCGGCAGCTAATCTTCACGCGCGCCTTGCTCGGTATGACGGTTTTCGATCCCTCGCCCTGGTAGCCGCCGCCAAAACCGTTGAATTCCAGCGTCGGCAGAAACCGGATCGCCTCGAAGGGCGTGTAGCCCGGCGGCGTGTGGAACCGCTCGATGCCGAGAAATTCCGCATATTCTTTTTCCTTCAACCCCAACTGGACCAGCTGCTCGCGCTCCCACGGCTCGACATCCCGCACGTCGTCATAGAAGCCCGGGATGTTTACGCGGCCATCCGGGGTGTGCAGCGAGGCACAGAGTTCCGCCAAGGCCTGGATAGGATTCAACAGCACTCCGCCATGCAGTCCCGAGTGCAGGTCCGTGCGCGCGTTGGTGAGTTCGATCTCGAAGCAGACCAGTCCGCGCAATCCTGTCGTGATGACCATCTGCTCGCGGTTCGGCAGGGCGGTGTCCGAGAGAAAAATAAAATCCGCCCCGGCCAGCTTCGCCCGGTGCTCGCGCAGGAACGTCTTGAAGTTCTGGCTGCCAATCTCCTCCTCCCCCTCGATCACAAAGGTGATGCGCAGCGGGAGTCCCGGGTCGCGCTCCAGCAGGCGGCCCACCGCGGCCAGGTGCGCCATCAGCGGGCCCTTGTTGTCCGCCGTGCCGCGACCATGCATGCGGCCGTTGCGCACCACCGGGTCGAACGGCTTGGTGTCCCAGAGCTCCAACGGATCGGGCGGCTGCACGTCATAGTGGCCGTAGATGATCACGTGCGGCCATTTCGGATCCGTCCCGCGCTTTGCGACGATCACCGGATGCAATGCGGTCGGCACGATCTCGACGGCAAAACCGATCGAGCCGAGCAGTCCGGCCACAAAGTCGCGTGCCCCGCGCATCCCCTCGGCGTAGGCCGGATCCGCGGACACACTGGCCTGCCGCACATACTCCTTCAGTTTTTCAACGGGATCGAACATCTGCCCACCGTGGGCAAAAAGCCCGCCGCGGGCTAGTCCGAAAACGGCCCCGCCGCGTTCAGCGTGCGGGTGCCGCGAGGACAACTTCCACGGCCTTCAGCGCCGGGGTCGACACCGGGGCGGCGCTGAACGTCGCGTAAACCACCCCGATGAGATTCCCGGCGGTCACGAGCGTGCTGTCCGCGCGGCTATTGGCCTGGCCTTTCACCCGCCATCCTCCTCCGGGCACCACCGCCACCACCCGGTGCGCAATCAGCTCCCCGAATCGGTTGCGGTAGACCACGAGAGAGCCGGACTGCAGCCGCGCAAAAGGAATGGCCTTCACCACCACGAGCGCGCCATCGCCGAAAAACGGCTCCATCGATTCGCCCTTCACGTGCATGACGCGCAGACCGGGCCGGGTCGACACCAGCGCGCAGGCATCGGCCAGTGGATCAGTCCCCATCCCGGCTTCGGCCCGCGCACCCGATCCGAGGACCAGCGCCATCATCAGGCTGAGACCATATGCGCAACCGAGCTTCATCTGGTGTCAATCAGCCTAAACCATGCCGCCATCTCAACCCGCAATTTGTAACACGTCCGTTACGCCAATCCGAATGATGCAGCAGGCCCGAGCCCGTCCTCGTAGCAGCCCACGGCCTTCTTCTCTCAATGTTTGAAGTGCCGGATCCCGGTGAAGACCATCGCCATCGCGCGATCGTCCGCGGCCTTGATGACTTCCTCATCGCGGATCGCGCCACCGGGCTGGATGGCCGCGGTGGCACCGGCATCGGCCGCGGCGATCAGGCCGTCGGCAAAGGGGAACAGCGCCTCGCTCGCCACCACCGAACCCTTGAGGCTCAGCTTGGCCTCACCCGCCTTCCACACGGCAATGCGCGAGCTGTCCACCCGCGCCATCTGGCCCGCGCCCACGCCCAGGGTCTGCTCGCCGCGGCAGTAAACGATGGAATTCGATTTCACGTGCTTGCCGACTTTCCAGCCAAACATCATGGCCGCCCATTCCTCGCCCGTAGGCTGACGCTTGGTCACGACACGGAATTCGCTCACCTTGCCCAGCGTCCGGTCGCGGTCCTGCACGAGGACGCCACCGACCACGGACCTGATTTCCTGGAGGGCGTCGGCCCCGAGGCCTTCCTTGGCGATCATCAGCCGCAGGTTTTTCTTTTTGCCGAAGATCGCCAGCGCCTCGTCGCTGAAACGCGGTGCGATGATCACCTCGGTGAAAATTTCCGCGATGACCTTCGCGAGATCCCCGTCAAGCGTGTGGTTCACCACGATGATGCCGCCGAAAGGCGCCTGGCGGTCCGTCGCGTAGGCCTTTTCCCACGCCTCGAGCAAGGTGTCGGCACTCGCCACCCCGCAGGGGTTCGTGTGCTTGAGGATGGCGACCGTCGGACGCTCGAACTCGCCGATGAGGTAGGTGGCGGCCGTGATATCGAGGATGTTGTTATAGCTGAGTTCCTTCCCCTGCAGCTGCCCGAAATGCTCGTGAAACGTGCCGTAGAGTGCCGCCTGCTGGTGCGGATTTTCGCCGTAACGCAGCGTCTGCGCCTTCTTCCACGAAAACGAAAGCTGATCCGGAAACCCGCTCAGCGCCGCGAGATCGGGCTCGTCGGCCTGCCCCGCCAGATAGCTGGCGATCGCGGTGTCATAGGCTCCGGTGCGCTGGAAAACCTTCAGAGCCAGCTTGCGTCGCAGGGCCGTCAGGTCCGCCGGTGCACCCGCCATGGCCGTCAGGACCGCGAGGTAATCCGCCGGGTCGCACACCACCGTCACGCTCTCATGGTTCTTCGCCGCGCTGCGCAGCATCGAGGGCCCGCCGATGTCGATGTTTTCGATCGCCTCCTCAAAATGCACGCCGGGCTTCGCCACCGTCTCTTCAAAGGGATAGAGGTTCACGACCACGAGGTCGATGAGCTCGATGCCATTGGCCTGCGCCTGCGCGAGGTGTCCCGGCTTGTCGCGCCGGCAGAGCAATCCGCCATGAATCTTGGGGTGCAGCGTCTTCACCCGCCCCTCCATGATCTCGGGGAAACCGGTGTGCTGGCTCACCTCGGTGACCGGCAGGCCTTTTTCCGCGAGGAGCTTGGCGGTGCCGCCCGTTGAGAGCAGTTGATAGCCGTGCTGTTTGACTAGGGCCGTGGCGAACTCGACCAGGCCTTGTTTGTCGCTGACGGAGAGGAGAGCCAGTTTAGCCATGAAGCCCGAGTTTTTGCGGTGCCGCACGGCGCGCAGCAAGTCCGGAATATTTCGCGCAGAGGCGCGGAGGCGCAGAGCAATCCAAATTCCCGTGAAATCTGAATATATGCCCCGCTCTGCGCCTCTGTGCCTCTGCGCGAAATTCCTCTGGACCTCTTTCCCTTCCCGCGAAGCCGCTTGCCGCCACGGGCATACCGCGTCACTTAGCGTCGTGGCTTGCTCCTCCCAGGAACTGCCCGGTCTCACGGCCCGGCTCGATAAACTCTGCTATCACCATGGCGGCGCCAGCCTTCCCGCGGACAAACCCCACGCCTTCGTCTACTTTATCACGATCCACAACGCCTCCCCGCACACCGTCACCCTGCTCGGCCGCAAATGGGTCATCCTGCACGCCGATGGCAGCCGGCTCGTGATCGAGGGCGACCGGATCGTCGGCGAAACCCCGCGACTCGCGCCCGGCGAACAATTTTCCTACAACAGCTATCACGTCAGCGGCTGCGACGCGCGCGCGGACGGCAGCTACCATGGCGTCGACGAGCTGGGCCGGAAGATTCACGTGCTCCTGCCGCCGTTCGAGATGGTGGTGCCACCGGGTAAATAAACGTAGGGGCATTACTAGACGACGCCCGATGGATAAAAGCTCGAACCCGGTAGGGCGCGGACTCCGCTCCGCGCCGGGAATAAGGACAGATTTTTCGGAGCCAGTGGCTTCGGGTTGGGCTCCAAGGACGTTCCCGGCGGCGAGCGGAGTCACCGCCCTACCGATGCTGATCCACTCGGTGGGGCAATCCCCACCGTTCCACTCTTCGCTTGCCCGCACCCCCGCCCTCGCTCTAGCTGCGGACAACTCATGAAGTTAACTGACCTGAACCGCGATGGCGGCATTGGCGCCAATTCGCTGTTCCTCCAGCTCGGCGACATCAACATCCTCGTCGACTGCGGCCTGAACCCGAAAAAGGTGGGCCGCGCCGCCATTCCCGATCTCTCCCTCATCCGGGGCAAGTCGCTCGATCTCATCATCATCACGCACTGCCATCTCGACCACATCGGCAGCCTGCCCGTCGTGATGCGCGAGTTTCCGAACACGCCGGTCATCATGACGACGTCCAGCCGCATGCTCGTCGAGCGCATGCTGCACAACTCCGCCAATGTGATGATGCGCCAGAAGGAGGAGGAGGACATCCCCGACTATCCGCTGTTCACGCACGACGAGATCGACCGCTGCGGCAAGCGCCTGACCGGCCTGCCCTTCAACCACGCCAAGAAGTTCCACGGCGCCAAGGATGAGATCGAGGTCACCTTCCATCACGCCGGACATGTCGCCGGCGCCGCCGCGGTCGAGCTCCGCCACAAGCACCGGGCGATCTTCATCACCGGCGACGTGCTCTTCACCGACCAGCGCACGCTCAAGGGCGCGAAGTTCCCCGCCGGGCACTTCGACACGCTCATCACCGAGACCACGCGCGGCACCACCGAGCGCGCGGCCGACAAGGGCCGCACCGCCGAGATGACCCGCCTGATTGCGAGCATCAACGACACCATCCAGCGCGGCGGCTCGTTCCTCATCCCCGTTTTCGCCCTCGGCCGCATGCAGGAGGTCCTCACCATCATCCACGACGCGCGGAAGTTCGGCAAACTGGTCGAGTGCCCCATCTTCGCCTCCGGGCTCGGGATGGATCTCGCGGACTACTTCGACGAAATCAGTCGCAAGACCCGCCACCTCCAGTTCAACCGCGGCATCATCAAGGACCTCAAGATCAAGCCCACCCCGCGCAAGCTGAACGCGGGCGAGGACCCGCAGCAGAATGCACTCTACATCGTGAGCTCCGGCATGCTGGTCGAGCGCACGCCGAGCTACACGCTCGCCTCCGGCTTCCTGGGCCATGCGCGCAACACCATCGGCTTTGTCGGCTATTGCGATCCCGACACCCCCGGCGGCAAGCTGCTCGCGGCCAAGAACGGCGAGACCTTCGTCTTTGAGACCGCGCACGTGAAGGCCAAGATCAAGGCGCGCGTCGAACGCTTCGAACTGAGCGGCCACGCCGACCGCGAGGAACTCCTCGAGTTCGCCGTGCAAACGGGCGCCCGCAGCATCGTCCTCACCCACGGCGATCCGCCCGCCCGCGCCTGGTTCGCCGCCCAGCTCGCCGAGCAGGCCCCGCAGAGCAAGGTGCTCGATCCCATCCCGCTCAAGACCTACCAGGTCTGATTGCAGCGGAAAGTTTCCGAAGCCGTAGCCAACCGGACGCGTACGAGGCGCAGGAGCGCACACGCTTGCCGCAGGAAGCAACCCAAGGCCAGTGCGCCACAGGGAGGCCAAGTCACGGCGGCGCCGGGCTGAACCGCCCGGTACTCAGCGCAGCGCCGCCCTCACCTGCTGGAGATCCGCCACGATATCGAGACGGTTGGAGGCCGTCGCCTGCGTCAACGGCTCCGCGGCGTCCGGCACCACCGGCCGGTAATCCAGCCCTTGCAGCGCCGCGAGCCGCCAGAAGCATCCGTGCAGATAGGATCGATTGAAAATCTCCACCGCTCGCGTGCCCGGCCGGCAAAAGACCAGATTGGCCAGCCCCGCGCCGTGCGGCGCCACCACGACTTTCGCGTGGCGAAAGGCGTTGATCTGCTCCGGCCAGGTCAGCTCCTCCAGCCGCACCTTGGCAAAGCCCGCGGCTTGCAGTTCGCCCCAAAGCTCAGCCTCGTTGCTGATTTTTCGGCGGCGCGCCTGTTCACGCGTGACGTAAATGCGTTCGCCAAACGCGGACGTGCCGGAGTGAAACGCAGCCGTGAACTCGGTGATGAGACCCAGCCCGTGCGGTGTCGGATGGCCCAACGTGCTGCTGAAACCGGGGACAACCAGCTGCTCGCATTGAAAATGAGTCCGGCGATCCATCGGCAATACCGTTCCTGTCCAGCCCAGCTGCCCGAGGGCGGCGCCGGTGAAGGGCTGTGACGCGTGGGCAATCAGGGTGTCGGCCTCGCTGCGGCGAAGCACCAGCAGCCGGGGAAGTTCGTCGAGCAGCCAGTGGCCGTAGCCGGTGCCCAGGTTGGTCGCGATCACCGCGGTGGAACCGCCGACCCATTGCGGCGGCACGAGCTTATCGGAAGTGAGCAGCCAGTGCTCCTCAAACGGCTTGCCGAAATCCAGCGACACATCGCGGGCGATGCTTTTCCCGTCGGGCGCGAGCACGATGCCGGCGCCAAACACCTTCCCTCCCGGCAACCGTGCGACGATTCCGGGTGCGATTTCAATCTGCGACTCCCCGCGCCAGTACTCGCGGATTTCCGCGGTCGCATGCGGGGGCAGATCATACTCAACCCGCGCCGCCGCGGAGCGGATTTCCACCGATCCGCCGAAGCGCGTCACCAGGCTGGCCAGCGGTTCACAGCATTCCGGCGGAGGGAGCAGGCGGTTTGTTGCCACGGTGGTCACTCCGGTGTGGGCAACGTGGAGTATTTTTTCAAACACCGTTCAGCGCTGGAGCAAAAGGGACCGGCCGCTGATTGACCGCCTTCGGTCCTGACGACGAGCCAGACGGGGTCAGGGTGCGAATCGATTAATTCGATGAAGTGATCGGCTCCCCTACGTCTTCATCAGCTCCCGCAGCCGGGCACACATTACCGGGCTGCCGGCGAGGTAGATGATGCCTTTCATCTTCAGGTCGAACTGGCGGATCGGCAGTTGTTCGCCGTTCAGGAAGTGCACTTCTCCGCCCGCCGCCCGGCAGAGCGGAATCGCCGCGGCCAGGTCCCAGATCTTGACGTTGAAGTCCACGCAGCCGTCGAGCAGGCCCGCGGCCACATAGGCCAGATGCAGGGTCGCGCTGCCGAGGCCGCGGATCTTGAACTGCGACATCACTCCGCTCGCCATCGGCAGCAGTGTCTTGTCGGTCGGGCTATGCAGCCCCACGATGGAATCCTTGTGCGGCGCGGTGGTGTTCACTCGGACCGCGCGCTCGCCATCCCACACGCCAAAGCCCGGTCCACCGTGCATCAAGGTGCGCCGGCTCAGGTCGTAGATGACGCCATACACAGGCTCGCCCTGAAAACAGAGGCCCAGGGAGATGGCGCAGTGCGGGATGCCCAGGGCAAAATTATTGGTGCCGTCGATCGGATCCAGCACCCAGGAAAACGCCGCCGTCACCGGAATGGGCGTCTTGGTCTCTGTCAGTTCCTCGCTGAGGAACTGGTCGTCGGGAAACTGGGCCTGCAGTTCCCGGAAAATGTTTTCCGAAATCGCGATGTCGATGGCCGTCACCCGCGTGCCGTCCGCCTTCCACCGGCTCTCGGCGCGGCCGAATTCCCGGTGCAGCAGATCGGTCTGGGCGAGCACGGCGGACTTGGCGGCGGCGATACGCGTGAGGAGATCGGAAGAAGGCATCGGCCTCAGCTAGAGCCGAATCCCGACGAATGACCAAGCGAATCTACAGGGTTCGACGGGTGGAACGCGTTGACCCCAACGCGTTGCCAGGCTGCGTCGACGGTAAACGCGGACGGAGGTTCCCAGCGCGTTGGGAACAACGCGCTCCACCTTCCGGATGGAATCACGGATAATCGTAAAGTTTCGGATCACGTGCGGGCGCGGCGTTCCGGGCGCGGAATCGGTGCCGGCCCTCCTTGGCATCACCGACCGCGGCGCCCGGGCCGGCCGGATCATCCATCTGGCACGGGGCTTCGCCTCCGAGCTGCTCCTCCAACGCGTCGGGATCGGCGCCTTCCTCGAGCTTGCGCACGACTTCCTCCATCTCGCCATCGATCTTCTCCCCGCTCAATTCCGCCATCCGCCGCATCATGCGCCCCATGGCGCGCGGGTCGCTTTCATCCACGTTTGAAAATTCCCTTTCCATCGCCCCCATCGCCGCCTCCATCCGCGCATCCTCCGCCCTGTCACCCGTCCCCGGTCCACTGTCTTCCGTCCTCGGTCTTCCGTCTTCCGCCTTCCCTCCCCCCGTCACCGCGAACGACGACAGGATCTTCTCCATTCGGAAGCGCGGGTTATCCGGGCATTTCGGCACCGTGCGCCCCTGCGCTAGCGTCTTCGCGTAGAACTGGTAGATCGTATGGTTGTCCGGACAGTAATACTCGTAGATCGGCATGGGGATTCGGAGCGGAAACTTTCAACGCAGAGGGCGCGGAGGCAAGCCGGAGGACGGGAAACCCGGCAGAAGTTAACCACAGATTACACACGTGGGCACAGATAGTCGCATGCGTTATCTGCGCCCACGTGTCCCGGCGTAGCATTGGCGAAGTCGGATCTGTGTAATCTGTGGCCAAAAAATGCCGGTGGATTCTCAACGCATCCCTTTCTGTGAACTCTGCGTTCCCAATTGGTGGCCATGCTGCACGACACTTTCCCGCCCCTTGTTGTTCAGTTTGTCGATCACTCCGGCCAGGCGGCGGCGCTTTTCATCGGTCTGGGCAAACATCTCCAGCTGGGCGGGGCCGTCCTCGACGCTGGAGAAGCGCACGCTGACCAGTCGCAGGGGCTGCCGTTTTTTCCAGGCCTCGCGCAGCAGCGGCGCCACCAGCGGATAAAATGGCGCCTCCAGGTCGGTCGCCGTCTCCAGGCTGCGCCCATGGGATTCCTGCGAGAAATCCGGATATCGGATCTTCACCGTCATCGTGCGCACCCGCTTCCCGTCCCCGCGAATCTTGGGCAGAAGTTCGTCCACCATGCCTTTTGCCACCCGCTCGATCTCGGAGAAATCCCCGATGTCCTCCGCAAAGGTTTCCTGCTGCGAATAGCTCTTCGCATCCTCTTCCTCGGTCTCCACTGGCCGTTCGTCCTTCCCCCGCGCCATGGCGAGCATCTCCCGCCAGCCCGAGCCAAAGATCGCCACCAGTTCATCCTCCGAACGGGCGCAGAGGTCGCGGATGAGGCGGATGCCGTGCTTTTCTGTCAGGATGGCCTCCGTCTTTGTCCCCACGCCGGGCAGCTTGCCGACGGGCAACGGAGCGAGGAACTCCGCCTCGGTGCCCGGCGGCACGACGACAAATCCCCGCGGCTTGCGCAACTTCGAGGCGATTTGGGCGACGAGCTTGTTTCCGGCGATCCCAAACGAAACCGGCAGCTGCAACTCGTCCCAGATCCGTTGCTGCAGCCGGCGCACGGCCGCCTCGATGTCTGCCGTGGATTTGAAAGCGCACGGGCCCACATCGAGATAGCCTTCGTCGACCGAATTGCGCTGCACCACCGGCGTGAGCGTTTCGCACAGCTCAAACATCTGGCGGGAGAATTTTCCGTAGAGCCCCGAACTGTGCGAAATCAGGATCAGGTCCGGGCAGACCTTGAGCGCCCGGGTCGTGGGCATCGGCGTGTAGACGCCGCAGGCCCGCGCCTCATAGCTCGCTGAGGAGATGATGCCGCGCTCCTTGCCGCCGACCGCCACCTTTTTGCCTCTCAGCTCCGGCCGGAGCGTTAGCTCGACCGACACGAAAAACGCGTCGGCATCGAGATGGATGATGGTCGGCAACGGCACGGGGAGAGTTTCGCGCAATGACGCCATGACGCAAAGGGAGAAAAGCGTTTGGCGCAGATCGAGAACCGATCGGGCGTGGACGAGCCACGCTCCTACCCAGTTCGTGCCTTGTGCGCGCCCTGTTTGGCAACGGCTACGTAATTTGAAATAGCGCTGTTGAGAGCCCGGCGGACAGCAACGATTGGGTAAAATTGCCCGGCGATGAAACAATCCCCGCTGTTACGCGTCAAAGCCCGCATGGATTACCTTGCCCCCTCGCGCCGCGAAATGCTCGACCAGGACCTGCAGATCGTTCGCGTCACCTTGGCGACCATCTCAGACGATGTCCGCGGCTTCTCCGGCAGTGCCGCCGACGCCATCCAGGAGGCACTGGAAAAGCTCGATTGCGCGCAGGAGGAGTTTGGGCGCGGACGGGAGGGATGAGGGGCGGCAGTTGGGAGTTAGCAGTTGGCAGTTGGTTTTTTCGACCGACTCCAAATACAAACTGCCAACTGCGAACTACCTCATTAGCCATCAGTAATCTTCGGCAGCCAGCCGTTGAATCGCATCCAGGACTCGCAGTGCTTGGGCCACTCCGAGATGGGGCCGAGGGAGGTCGCCATGCCCGAGCCGTGGGGCCCGTTCGGGTAGAGGTGCATTTCAATCGGGGCCTTGGCATTCCGCATGGCCTGGAAAAACATCAGGCTGTTCTCCACCGGCACCGTGGTGTCCGCCGTGGAATGAACCAGAAAGGCCGGGGACGTGTCCTTCGTCACCTGCAGCTCCATGGACAGGTGCTTCTTCAACTCCTCCGAGGGAGTGGCGCCCAGCAGGGCGGTGCGCGATGCCTTGTGCACGTAGGGTTCCTCCATCGAGAGTACGGGGAAGATCAGGACCATGAAATCCGGCCGGGCGTTGACCTTGTCGATTTCGGCCCCAGTCCGGCCCTCGGGCGCGTCATAGAGCGTGCCGGCGCTGGCTGAGAGGTGGCCGCCGGCCGAGCCGCCCATGACCCCGATGTGATCCGGCCGGATGCCAAATTCCGCGGCGCGCGACCGCACAATCCGGATGGAGCGCAGGACGTCGCGGAGCGGAGCCGGGTGGCCGTATTCCACGCTGCGGTACTTGAGGACAAACACCGTGACCCCGATGGAATTGAGCCACTTCGTGACATCGCCGCCGTCCACTCCCACCGCGACATGGATGTAGCCGCCGCCGGCGCAGAAGACCACCGCCGTGTCGTTCCTCGCCTTGCCGGCGGGTGGCGCATAAACCACCAGCGTGGGATGGTGGATGTTGCTGAACGTGCCAGGCCTTTCCTCCTTGTCCGGCGTGGCGTTGGGTTTCAGATCCGGCACACCTTCCGGCCAGATGTCGATGACTTGGGGAGCTGCGGACAACGAACCCGACAAGAACGCCGGGATGAGCAGAAATGCCGAAAGGAGGAGCGGACGGAGTTTCATGGGAGAGTGGGATGGATTGAGATTATTCGCCGGAAGGCCGCGACCAAGGTCGGGCCCTACGAGGAGAATTCATCAGGCTCGAGCAATGTAGGGCCCGAGCTTGCTCGGGCCCTCTGATCGATTGATGCACCTCACCCTGCTTCACCCGTTGCGATCCCAGGGGAAGTTGATGGTCGGTGCATTGGCAAAACGGTGCATCTTGAGCTTGATGGTGCCACCGGCGCCGGGCTTCAACTGGACGGTGAAGGTGCGGCCGTTGAGCGGCATGCTCCGGCCATTTACCTCCATGGATTCAATCTGGTGCTCGCCATAGGCGCCGGCCTGGACGACCACGGTGCGCATCTCCGTTTTGCTCAAGTTCACGAGCGTGACAGTGGTACCCGTGTCGGTGAGCTCCGAAACCAGTGCGCCCACATCCTCGGGCACGCCGGCCCGCTTGCCCACGGGATCAAAGTAGCGGAGCCGGGCATTCAGCAGGCCGCCGTCCACACTTGGCGGGAGACCGCCGAGCATCAGCTGCACGAGCGAGCCCATGGTTGCCGGGTTGTAGTTGAGCTGGTTGTCGGCCAGCCGTTTTTCCGGCGCCGTCTGGTCGGCCCGAATCATCGCCACCCGGCGTGGAATGTTTTCCAAATCACGCTTCAATGCCGCCTCAGGATATGTGTCGTCCTTGCCCTGCAGATAGCCCAGCCACCCGCCCTGCCCGCCGGCCCGCGCAAGGTCGGACGGCTTCATTGACCAATACCAGACCTCGAGGGCGCCAACGTTCCACGGCTGGCTCTGCCAGCCATACCAGCCATCCGCACCGTACATCGTCGGATATTCCTTCTTGCCGTCGACCGTGCGGGCGTTGGCGTTGACGGCGTCCATCATGGTGCGCCAGGCGTCGACATATTTTTGATCGCCCGTCACGAGGAGAGCGTTGTTGAAGCCGACCAGGGCGCGCGGGATGCGGTTGCGATTTTCGCGGCGGTTGCTGACCGGATTGACCGGGCTGAAACCCCAGCCGTAGGCACCGCCCCACCACTTGCCGTCGGTGCTGCCGATCTTGCCGTCAAGGCCGACGTTGCTGGGGATGATGCCGTGGTTCTCCTTCATGCGCTCGAGCCAGGCGTCCATATAGCCGACAATCCACTGTTTGTACTTCGGCTCGTTCTTGAGGAGGTAGGCATCCGTCGGCAGCGTCGTGGCGACAAGATTGAGGAAATGGTCGCCGACAACATCGCCATATTCCTCATAATGCTGGAGGAACTGAGCGTAAGTGTGCTCACCGTGGACGAGGCCGTACCCCTCGGGATCGAACGGGTCGCCCACCCAGTCGAGCGCCGTCGCCTTGCGCAACAGCGGCCCGCGGCTGCCGTTGATCATCGAGCGGATGAGCTTCAGCTTCGGGTCATAGTTGGCCGCCTCGGCATCCTCCCCCATGTAGAAGCTGGCAAAGCGCTTTGCCCGCTCCTGGTAGATGGGCAGCGTGGGGACGTTGAGGCCCATGCGGTTGAAATTCTGCATGCCTTCGCCGTGGTGCATCCAGTCGGACTGCGCGCTGAAATCCCGGTAATACATTCCGCCGCGACCGGCGGGCACGTCGACGGTCTTCGCCTCGTTGTACTGCTTGATCATGCCCTCCCAAGCCTTGAGGTACATCTGCAGGATCTCGTCCTTGGCGCCCAGCGCAGACAGCTCGGGCCAGTGGTTGAAATTTTCGAAGGCGTCATCCGGGCCGTCGTTCGCGCCCCAGCGCACAAAGCACTTCAGGTAGCCGCGATCGTCATAATATTTCTGGAAGAACTCGCGGCAGGCGGGAACGTTATCCGCCAGCAGCTGGCGCTCCAGCACCGCCCAGGCCGGGGGTGCCATGGGCGTGTCGAGGGCAACGCGAGTTTCGGCCGAAAACGCCGCGGCCGGGAGCAGTCCGGCGAACAGGGCAAGGCAAAGGAGGGGGCGTGTCATGGGATTTGGGGTATGGGATGGGTTGAAAAGAGCTGGACGGACTGAGCGCCGCGGAGTTACGGCAATTCCTTCAGTTGGATGTGGCGGTACTCCATCTGGCCCCGGTCGCCCTCCAGGCCGATTCCGCCCGTGGCGGGAACCGCGAGCGCGGCCTCGAGGACCTCGCCGTTGCAGGTGCACACCGCCACGCCGCCCTTCACGGTGACGATGATTTCATTCCAGTCCTGCGCCTTGTATTTCTTGAGCGTCTTGTAGGCGTCCGGGCCGGCCACGAGGTAGTCGCGGCACTGCAGCTGGGGCTTGCGGATGAAAATGCCGCTGTCGGCGTTCACCTCGGCGCGGAACTCGAGCTTGAGGATAAAATCCTTCGGAAACTCACGGACGGTCCACAACTGCGAGATCTGCCGGGGCGTGTGCGGATGCACCGTGAGGATGCCGTCCGCCGCCGAGTAGCGCGCGTCCGAGCTCTGGGCTTTGCCGTCGAACGCCTCGCCTCCGACATATTTCCAGCCAGTGAGATCCTTGCCATTGAACAGACTGATGAATCCCGGCTCGGGCTTGAAATCGGCGGCCAGCACCGTGAGGGCCGCGGCGAGGAACAATGCGGGGAGGCGAAAACGCAGGAGGGACATGATGAGGTAGGGGTTGGGTTGAGGGGAATGAGAAGCCAGGAAGCGAGCCGCACCGGGAAGACCCGGTCAGCCGTCGAACTCGGGCAGCCAGCCGTGAGACCGCATCCATTCCTCGGCGCGCTTGGGCCATTCCGAGGTCTGCCCGAGATCCTTGCGCATCCCGAAGCCATGACCGCCCTTCTCATATAAATGCATTTCGACGGGGACGCGGGCTTGGTGGAGCGCCTTGTAGAATTCGATGCTGTTGAAATCGGTCACCGCCCGGTCCTCCTCCGTGTGCACGATGAAGGTCGGGGAGGAATCCTTGGTCACTTGCAATTCGGGCGACAAATGGTCGAGCAACTCCGGCGCGGGATTCGCCCCGAGCAGCGAACGTCGCGAACCGGTGTGGACGTTGGGCTCCTTCATGCTGACGACGGCGTAGAGCAACATGATGAAATCCGGCCGGGCACTGACCTTGTCGAGTTCGACGCCGGTGCGACCCTCCGGAGCATCGAAGAGCGTACCGGCGCAGGCGGCGAGATGCCCGCCGGCCGAGGCGCCGATCACGCCGATGCGCGCGGGATTAATGCCGAATTCCGCCGCGTGCGAGCGGAGGAGCCGCACCGCGCGGAGCACGTCGCGCAACGGCGCGGGATGGCCGTATTCGATCAAACGGTAGCGGAGGACAAAGGCAGTGACCCCAAGCGGATTCAGCCAACGCGCGATCGCGGTGCCCTCGTTCTCGAGCGAGAGATGGTCATAGCCGCCGCCGGGGCAAATAATCACCGCGGTACCGCCCGGCCGGACCGTGGCAGGGGAAAACATCGTAAGGGTCGGCTTGTTGACGCTGTAGGCCCGGCCGTTGTCGATGCGCTCGGCGGGGATCCCGGTCTTCAGGTCGGGAATGCCCTCGGGCCAGAGCTCGATGACCTTTTGAGGAACGGCAACGGACTCAGCGGCCGTGCGCACTGACGACCATAACGACACGGCGATGAGGATCAGGGAAAGACGGCGAAGAGTTGGATTCATAGGCAAGAAGGGTGGCCGAGGTCGATGGACTGGAAAGTTATCAGCGGAGGATTTCGCCCTTCGCCGGATCTCCCGGCACGTCGAGCACCTGGATCTGGTTAATGGTCTTGAAATGCTCGTGGTCGGCGAACTGCCAGACGATTTTTTTGTCCGGCGTGATCTCAAAGAAGTGCGGCTGCCCGGCCACCTGCTCGTGGCCGAGATAATTGCAGAAAATCGTGTTGCCGTTCGGCAGGCGCTGGAAACCGGTCATGAGCTGGAGCGGGTTGCCAGGCAGGTCGTTTTGGTTGAGCTCCCAGACCACCTTCAGGCCGGCGTCGAGTTCCTCGACCTTGTGCCCCTCGCCGAGAGCGATGAGCAGGTGGCCGTTCGGCAACAGCAGCGCCTCGTGCACATCGCCGGGCACCGGGATGGTGCGCAGGGTTTTGCCGTTGCCGTCGAGTTCCTCGATCAGGTGCTCCCCCTTGCGGCAAAGAATGTAGTGGCCGTCCTTCGTCTTGCGGGTGCCGCGGAACTGGTCGTGCAGCTTGATCGCCGCCGGAGGCGTCCGGAGCTTGATTTCCTTTGCGATCTTGCCAGCCCGGTCGACCTCGATGATCCGGCACGGTCCGTTCTCGACGAGCAGCACCCGGCCATCGGGCAGCGGCTGGCAGGCGTGAACCTGGGTGTCCGGGCCCGCCTTGTATTCCCACACCACTTTCTTGTCCCGCGTCATCTCAAGGGCCCCACCCTCGTGGCAGAAAAGAAAATTACCATTGGCCAGCACCCAGCAGTCCTGCGGATGCCGGCACTCATATTCCCATTCGATTTTCCCCTCGGCAGAAACCAGGGCCACCTTGTTGCCTGAGGCATCCGTGCAGAGAAAAGGATGGGCGGCGCGGACGGCCGTCACCAAGGCGAAAGACACGGCCACCGCACGCAACACAAGGGGGAGGGACAACATGGGGTCGAACGGGGTTCGCTCCGAACTCTGCGCCAACCGGCCGCACCACCGCAATCCCCGAAAATCCCCGGCTTGCCGAGGATCGACTGTAGGAGCGGCTTTACGCCGCGATGCTTGAGACCGCAGAGCGAACCATCGCGGCATAAAGCCGCTCCTACAATCTCAGGCCGAATGCGATCATCCGTCCATCAGACCATCCGATCCTCTGACCTTCACCGGTCCAGCCGCATGCTCCGCCGTTGACAAATCCTACCGATGGGAAAGCTTGAAAATAAGCGCCGCGCCCTCCCCCACCATGAGCAACCTCAATTTGAATGTGAATGGCACGGTCCATTCGGTCGATGTCACCGACGACACGCCGCTGCTCTGGGTTTTGCGGGATACGCTCGGGTTGATCGGAACCAAATATGGCTGCGGCATCGGTGAGTGCGGGGCCTGCACCGTCCTCCGCAACGGCGTGGCCGTTAAATCCTGCCGCCTACCACTCAAGAGCGTCGGGACTGCGAAGATCACGACCATCGAAGGCCTTGCCACCAGCGGCAAACTCACCGCGGTGCAGCAGGCCTGGTGCAAACTGGACGTCGCGCAGTGCGGCTATTGTCAGGGCGGGCAGATCCTTTGCGCCACCGCGCTGCTGACCGCCACGCCGAAGCCCACCGACCAGGACATCGATGAGGCCATGTCGGGCAATTTCTGCCGCTGCGCCACTTACACCCGCGTCCGCCAGGCCATTCACGCCGCAGCCGGTTCAACGCCCGCCATTTCGCCATGAGCAGCGCTTCTCCCTCGCCCGCACCGACGCTGGATCGCCGGAGCTTCCTCAAGGTCAGCGCCCTCGCCGGCGGCGGACTGTTGGTCGGCACTTATTTTCGTTTTGGAAGTTCGACCGCCATGGCCCAGACGCTGCCTGCGGCATCAGGGACTTTTAACCCGAATGTTTTCATCAGCATCGCCCCCAGCGGAGCGGTGACGCTGATCGCCCCGAACTCGGAGATGGGTCAGGGCGCCAAGACCGCACTCCCGATGATCATCGCCGAGGAACTCGATGTGTCGTGGGACAAGGTAACAATCACGCAGGGTGATTTGAATCCCGCGTATGGCCGACAGTCGGCCGTCGGCAGCGGATCCACGCCGGGAAACTACGGCCCGCTGCGCCAGGCGGGCGCGACTGCCCGCGCGATGCTGATCGAAGCCGCGGCCCAGACTTGGAATGTACCCGCGCGCGATTGTACGACCGAGAATGGCACGGTCATTCACCAAGCCTCCGGCCGCCGTCTGACTTATGGCGAACTCGCGGCCAAGGCCGCGACCTTGCCGGTGCCAACCGATGTCGCGCTCAAGGACCCGAAGGATTTCAAGCTGCTCGGCACCCGTGTTCCCGGCGTGGACAACGAGAAGATCGTCACCGGCCAGGCGCTCTACGGCATCGACCAAAGACTGCCCGGCATGGTTTACGCCGCCTACGTCAAGTGTCCCGTCTTCGGCGGCAAGGCTGGCGACGCCAATCTCGATGAAGTGAAAAAACTTCCCGGCGTGCTCGACGCCTTCGTGCTCAACGGCATCACCGGACTCACTTCCGGCGTGGCCGTCGTGGCCGACTCGACATGGCACGCCTTCAAGGCGGCGGAAAAACTCAAGGTCCAGTGGGATCAAGGCCCTGGGGTCACGCAGAGCAGCGTCGACATGGCGAAGCAGGCCGAGTCACTCGGCAAGGCCGCACCCGCTCCCGCATTGCCTTCCGGGGTGAAGGCTGTCGAGGCGGCTTACCATTATCCCTTTCTCGCCCACGCCACGCTCGAGCCGCAAAACTGCACCGCGCTGTTTAAGGGCGGCGTCATGGAGATGTGGTGCCCGTCGCAGGTTCCCGGGAGCGGCCAGCGCCTCGTCACCCAAGGGCTGGGACTCGCGGCCCATGATGTGGTTGTTCACGTCACGCGGCTTGGCGGCGGCTTTGGCCGGCGTGGCAGCAACGAGTTTTCGCTCGAGGTCGCCACCATCGCCAAAAAAATGGAAGGCACGCCCGTCAAGCTCACCTGGTCGCGCGAGCACGATTTCGCCCACGACAACTACCGCTCCAACGGCTGGCATTTCCTCCAAGGCGGCGTGGATGGCGCGGGCCAGCTGGTCGCGCTGCATGATTCCTTTGTAAAAATGACGGGCGGCCCCGGCGACATGGCCGGCGGCGGGTTCCCTTTCAACGCGGTGCCCGGCTCCCAAGTCCAGTCCAGCAAGCTCACGGGCAGCGTGCCCACGGGCTACTGGCGGGCGCCCGGTGACAACGGCAACACCTGGGCCACGCAGTCGTTCGTGGACGAGCTGGCGCACGCCGCCGGGCGCGATCCGCTCGATTTCACCCTTGGTTTGCTCGCGGCCGTCCCCGGTGCCGACAGTCCCGGTGGACCTGCCGGCGGACGCGGAGGACGCGGCGGCGGATTTGCCCCACCGAAGATGGTGACAGTGTTGAAGCTCGCCACGGAAAAGGCGGGTTGGGGCAAAAAACTGCCGCGCGGCCAGGGCCAGGGTCTGGCCGTCACCCACACCAATAACGCGTATGTCGCCATCGTCGCCGATGTGACCGTCAGCCCGCAGGGCGTGCTGAAAATCCAGAAGCTCACCGCGGCCGTGGACGCAGGGCAGATCATCAACCTTAGCTCGGCGGAAGCCCAGGTCCAGGGCGCGATGCTCGACGGCCTCAGCGCCGCCTGGTTCCAGAAGATCACCATCGAGGGCGGGGCCGCTGCACAGGCCAATTTCAACGACTACCCGGTGCTGCGCATGGAAAATTCCCCGCCGGCCGTGGAAGTGCATTTCATCAAGTCCCTCGCGCCACCCACCGGACTGGGCGAACCCGGACTGCCCGCCGCCGCACCCGCGGTCTGCAACGCCATCTTCGCCGCGACCGGCAAACGCATCCGCACCCTGCCCTTCACCGATACCGATTTGAAGTGGGCGTGAGGATTTGAGAGACCCGCCTGAATTACGGGTGGCTAATTAAAATCAAGAACCCGCCGCGGCCCAGCGCTTGAGGGTCGTTCCCGTAAGTGAGCGCGACTCCTTTTCGATTTCGGTCCGCGGCCCCGCGAAGATCAGTTCCCCGCCGTCGCGACCTCCGCCGGGGCCGAGGTCAATGAGCCAGTCGGCGAGGTTGATCACGTCGAGGTTGTGCTCGATCACGATCACGGTGTTGCCCTGGTCGCGCAGCTTGAACAGCAGGTCCATCAGCTTCTGGATGTCCACCCAGTGCAGTCCGGTGGTCGGCTCGTCGAGGATGTAGAGCGTGGCGCCCTGCTGGCGTTTGCTCAGCTCCAAGGAAAGCTTAAGCCGCTGGGCCTCGCCGCCTGACAGCGTTGTGGCCGACTGGCCAAGCGTGAGATACCCGAGGCCGACGGCGTCGAGCGTGGCGAGCTTGTCGAGCACGCGCGGGATGTTGCGGAAAAGCTGGATGGCCTCGCGCACGGTCAGGTCGAGCACATCGGCGATGGACTTGCCGTGAAACAGGATCTCGAGGGTCTCCCGGTTGTAGCGCCGGCCGCCGCAGCTCGGGCAGGGCGCGTAGGCGTCGGCCATGAACTGCATGTCGAGCTTGATGGCGCCGTCGCCCTGGCAGCGCTCGCACCGGCCGCCACGCACATTGAAGGAAAACCGGCTCGCCTTGTAGCCGCGCACCTTGGCCAGCGGCACCTGCGCGAAAAGATCGCGCAGCAGGTCGAACAGCTTGGTGAACGTCGCAGGATTGGAGCGCGGGCTGCGCCCGATGGGCTCCTGGTCGACCTGCACGAGCTTCTCGAAGAAATCGAGGTTCTCAATATGACGGTGCCGGCCCGGCAGCGACTTCGCGCCGTTGAGCTTGCGGGCCGCGGCCGCCGCAAGGATGTCATTCACCAGCGTGCTCTTGCCGGAACCGCTCACGCCCGTGACGCAGGTCAGCAGGCCGATCGGAAACTTTGCGTCGATGCCCTTGAGGTTGTGCTCGCGCGCCTCTCGGACCGTGAGCCACGCGCCATCGGGCACCTTGGTCTTGGCATCCTTCACCACGCCAAGCTTCCGCGCGAGGTACGGGCCGGTGCGGGAAACCTTCGCCGACAGCGCCGCGCATTGCGCGGGCGTGCCTTGGAAAAGCAACTGTCCACCCTCGGTGCCGGCCTCGGGGCCGAGCTCGATGATCTCATCCGCAAGGCGCATCGTCTCCTCGTCGTGCTCCACCACGATCACGGTGTTGCCGCGGTCGCGCAGGGCAACGAGCGTATCGAGGAGCTTCTGGTTGTCGTGCGGATGCAGCCCGATGCTCGGCTCGTCGAGCACGTAGATGACGCCGATCAGTCCCATACCGAGCTGGGTCGCAAGCCGCACCCGCTGGGCCTCGCCGCCGGACAGTGAGGAATAATCCCGCTCCAGCGTCAGGTAGCCCAGCCCGGTCTCCAGCAGGAAATGGAGGCGCTGCTGGATGCCCGTAACGACTTCCCTCACGGCCTCGTTGCTCCCATGCGTGGCGACCAGCTCACCCGCAAAGGCGTGCGCCGCGCCGATATCAAGGGCCATGAATTGCGGGAAGGTAATGTCACGTCCTTCCCCGGCCGATGGTCCTGAAATTGTAGGGGCGTCGCTTGACGACGCCCGCTGGGTTAAGGCTGACGGATGGGCGTCCCCAAGGAACGCCCCTACGTTAATCCGTACCGCGCTGCTGCGGGCGTTGAGCCGGGTGCCGTGGCACTCCGGGCAGTCGCCGGCGATCATGAACGTCGTCAGGCGCGCCTGGAACCCCTCGCTCTCGGTGTGCCGCCAGCTTTCCTCCAGGTCCGCGATGACACCGGCGAACGGCTGGGCCTTCGCCTCGCGCATGCGGCGCAGCTTGAAGGCAAATTGCCGCTCCCCCGCCCCATGGAGAATCGCGTCGCGCGTGGCCGCGGGAAGTTTTTTCCACGGCACGTCCGCATCGAAGGGCAGCTGCTCCGCGAGCTGCTTGAGCAGCGCGTTGTGCTTGATAATGAGATTTTTTCCGCCGATCCGCCATGGCTTGATCGCGCCCTCGCGCACGCTTTTTTCCGGGTCCGCGATGATCAGCTCGGGCACGAAGCGCAGCTTGCGGCCCAGCCCACCACAAGTCGTGCAGGCCCCCTCGCTGTGGTTGAAGGAAAAATGCCGCGGCGTAAGCTTGTCGAAGATGTCGCCGCAGATCTCGCAGGCGAGTGATTGGCTGAGGGGCAGTTCGCGCCACGGCGCCTCCGGAGTCTTTTGCGCCAGCACGATCACGCGGTCCCCGCCCTCGCGAAAGGCCAGCTCGAGCGAATCCGCCAGACGACTGCGCTGGTCGGCCGTGGCGACAAGCCGGTCGATGACCAGCTCGACCGTCATTTCCTTAGCCCCGGCGGGTATGAGGCGCGTGTCATCCAGATTCTTGACCTCGCCGTCGAGCCGTACGCGCTGGAAGCCGCGCTGCCGCAGCCGCGGGAGTTCGTCGCGCAGGACGCTGGGTTTCGCGCGCATGAAGGGCGCGAGCAGCATGATCCGCTCGCCCGCGCACGCGGCCAGGACGCGCTGGACGTTGTCGTCGAGCGAGCGTTGCACCACGCGGCCGCCGTCCTTGGGGCAGCGCTGCTCGCCGCAGACGGCCCAGAGCAACCGCGCGTAGTCGGCGATCTCGGTGGCCGTGGCAATCGTGCTGCGCGGCGAGCCTCCGCCCGTCCGCTGCTCGATCGCGAGCACCGGGGAAAGCCCGTGGATGAAATCGACGTCAGGCCGCTTGAGCTGCTCGAGCACCTGGCGCGCCTGCGCCGAGAGACTCTCCATGTACTTGCGGTAGCCCTCGGCATAGAGCGTGTCGAAGGCCAGCGACGACTTGCCCGACCCGCTGGGCCCCGTGATGACCACAAGCTTGCCGCGGGGGATGCGCAGCTCGAGGTTCTTGAGGTTGTGCTCGCGGGCACCTTTGACGTGAATGTGGGTCGCAGCCTGCATGACGGGAACAGGCAACTTACGCAAAACCGCCCCGCGTCAAAGCCCGAAGCGCGTTTTATTGTTCATTCCACCTTTGCCATTGATCGATGTGGGAGGAGCTTTACGCCCCGACTGAAGCAGCCCTCGTTCAATCGGGGCGTAATGCTCCTCCCACAGTTTCAAACTGATAGCCGAACGCTGGCGGCCGGTCCTGCTTTTCCACGCACCATATTTCCTCTGGCCTCCGTCCTCTGTCTCCTGTCCCCTGCCTCCCGTCCCCTTCCACCGATGCACGCTGAACCAGATCCTCTGCTGACTCCCAGCCAGCGGCGCACCGTCGGCTTCGCGCTCACGCTGCTCGCCTTGATTGGTTCCGTCACGTTGATCATCGGCGCCCTGGTTGGGGTCGGCTGGCTGGTTGGCGTCTTCTCCGGCGTCCTCTGGCCATTGGCCGCCGCCGGGGCACTGGCGCTGGTACTCCGGCCCGTGATCAACCAAATCGAAAAGCGGCTGCGCCTGCAGCGCACGGCCGCCGTCATCCTCCTCTATGGCGTCTTTCTCCTGCTGGTCGCGGGAGCCGTGCTGCTGATCATTCCACCCCTGGTGGACCAGTTGCTCAACTTCATCGCCTACACGCCCACGCTCTGGGGAGATTCCCGCGGCTACATCGAGAGCCATTACCCCCAGTGGTCCCAAGTGCTGCGGCAGCAAATGGCCCACCCCACGATCCAGCGCCTGGCTGACACGCTCACCGACCAGGCCCAGGCCTTGGTTGCACACGCCCTGCCCTCCCTCCGCGCCACCGGCGGCGGAATGCTCGGCCTGGTCGCATTTGGCACGCACCTCGCGATCGTGCCGGTTTATCTCTTTTTTTTCCTGCTCTCGCGCAGCGATCCAACCCAGAAGCTTCGCGGCCAGTTGCCCTTCCTGCCCGCGAGTGTGCGGGACGACGTCGTGTTTCTTACCCGTGAATTCATCGCGATCGTGGAGTCGTTTTTTCGCGGCCAGCTGGTCATCGGCTTGGTCATGGGCGTGCTGCTGGCACTCGGCTTCACCCTCGTGGGCCTGAACTTCGGCCTCATCCTCGGTCTGATGTTGGGCGTACTGAACATCGTACCCTACCTGGGCACCATCGTCGGCCTCGGCGTCGCGCTGCCCCTGGCGTTCTTCCAGCCCGGCGGCGGCTGGAAGCTCGTGGGGCTGGTCCTGCTCGTGAAAATCGTGGTGCAATGCATCGAGAGCTGGGTGCTCACGCCGCGGATCATGGGCGAGCGCACCGGGCTGCATCCCGTGGCGATCATCGTGGCGATTTTTTTCTGGGGCACCGCCTTCGGTGGCGTGGGCGGCATGCTGCTGGCCATCCCCCTGACCGCATTTTTCGTCACCGCGTGGCGACTGGCCAAGCGCAAATACCTGAATGGCGGCAGCGAGCGGTGAACGGCCGCGCATGAGCCGCCCGCCGCCACCCGACTCCTGCGCCAATTGCGGCGCACCGGTCCCCCCCGCCGCGCGCGCCTGCCCGGAATGCGGTGCCGACGAGCGCACCGGCTGGCGGGAAAGCTCGGTCTACGACGGCCTCGATCTTCCCGACGAGGCCTTTGGCGACGAGGCTGCAAACCCCGGTCGGGCCGCCGGGTTGCGGCGCGGGACAAAATGGTACTGGCTCTCGATCGCCGCGCTGCTGCTCCTGCTGCTCGTCCTCGGCGCGCTGGGCTGGCATTGAACGTGGCCATGACGTGGGACGTGCAACTCCGGAAGGGCGTGTGGCTGCCGCAAATCGGCTGGTGGCTGGACGCCCAGACGCGCACGCCACGGTCGTTCGTCTCGCACGCCCATTCCGACCACATCGCCCGCCACGAGGAAGTGCTGTGCTCGCCCGCCACCGCGCGACTGCTACACGCCCGGTTGCCCGGACGGCGCAAGGAAACCGTGCTGCCTTTCGGTAAGCCCCACGAGCTCCTACCCGGGGTCACCGCGGTGCTGCACCCGGCCGGGCATATTCTCGGCTCAAGCCAGATCCATCTCACGGCGGAGCATGGCACTCTACTCTACACCGGAGATTTCAAGCTGCGGCCCAGCCTCGCGGCCGAGCCCTGTGCTTCGCCGCGAGCCGACGTTCTCATCATGGAAACAACGTTTGGTCTGCCGCGCTATGTCTTCCCGCCCGAGGCGGAAGTGATCACCGGGATAATTGATTTCTGCCGGCAGGCGATCGCTGACGGAGCCACGCCGGTGCTCCTGTGTTACAGCCTAGGCAAGAGCCAGGAGGTGCTGCGCGCCCTCGCGCCGGCGGGCCTGCCGGTCATGCTCCATGAACAGACGCTTTTTCTCACGCGCATTCACGAGCAGCTTGGGGTCAATTTTCCTCCGTACCGCGAGTTCGACGCCAAGGAAGTCGGCGGCCACATCGTCATTTGCCCGCCGCAACCCGGCCGCAGCGGCCTACTGAGCCGCATCCCCTCTCCCCGCACCGCCGTGATCACAGGCTGGGCGATCGATCCGGGTGCGATCTACCGTTACCAATGCCACGCCGCCTTTCCGCTTTCGGACCACGCGGACTTCAACGATCTCGTGCGCTTCGTGGAACTTGTCCAGCCACGGCGGGTACTCACGCTGCACGGGTTTGCCCGGGAGTTCGCCCGGACTCTCCGCGAACGCGGCTGGGACGCCCTCGCCCTTGGCCAGGGCAACCAGCTTGAATTTTCCCTGCCGTCATAATTTGGGATTCGCTCCCTTGAATAATGTATAGTTGGTTGCCCGCTTCCGTCATGCCCCTTGCCCCCCGCCTGTTTCTTATCGCCCTGTTGCTCGGCGTCCGCGCGTCACTCGGGGCGACCCCGGCGCTCGGCGACGGCGAGGCCCTGACCTACCGGGTGGGCTGGGGCATCTTTTACCACGCCGGGGAAATCCAGATCGGGGCCCATGCCGCCCCCCCGGAGAGCGGGCAGCCGCGGCTGCGGGTAACCACGACGACCTCGACCCACGGTTTCGCCAAGGCCCTGTACACCTTCGAGGCCCGCGGGGATGCGCTGTTCGATGTTACCACCGGCCGTTTGCTTTCGACGGAGGAGACCAGCAAGTCGGAGTCCAAGCAGACCAAAAACTCAGTCTTGTTCGATTACGCCAAGTCCAGCGCCAGCTACGTCAATGAGATCAATCCCGCCAAATCCGCGACGCTGGTCATGCCCGCGGGCGAACCGATGGACCTCATCATGAGCCTGGTCCAGACCCGATCCTGGAACCTGAAACCGGGCGAAAAGCGCGACGCGCTCGTGATCTTCGACGACGAATTCTATGAACTGACAATTCATGCCGAGGCCTATGAGGAGGTGACCACGCCGCTCGGCACGTTCAACACCCTCCTGCTGGTGCCCCGCATGGAGAAGACTCCGCCCAAGGGCATGTTCAAGCGCGGCTCCGGCGTGAAGGTCTGGATCTCGCAGGATCAGCTCCGGCTGCCGGTGAAGTTCCAGGTGGAGTTCAATTTTGGCTCGGGCGTGGCGTCCCTCATCGACTATCAGCTCCCTTCCGCCCCCACCGCGACGCCTCCCACCGTCCCGGACTCCAAGCCGCCGGCGGCCAAGGCCTCACCGTGATTTCAGCGCGGCGGGATCAAACGTGAACCGCCAGGGCTTTTTCGACCAGACGGGCCCGGCATAGCCCACTCCGATGCGCGGAGTGGCCTGCAGCAAGCGCCGTGGCACCCGGACGCCGCGGTCCTCGAGCCACAAGCCGCTCGGGCGCGCCGCCGCCGCGCTGTTCAACGTGCGATTGATCGCAAGGCTCCGGGTCAGCCGGCCGGGCCCGCTGATGCCCTCCACCCCGCGGATCAGCACGGCCGCCGGCCAGTCCTTCGGGCCGCTGACGAGGTTGAGCATTTCGTGCATGCCGTAGCAGAGGTACACGTACCAGCGTCCCCCCGCAGCGTACATGACCGCGGTGCGCCGCGTACGGCCCGCGCGGGCGTGGCAGGCCAGGTCGCTTTCGCCGTGGTAGGCCTCGACCTCGGTGATCAACCTGGCCTCGCTGCGCCCATTTTGGCGCCGGCGCACGAGATGCTTCCCCAGCAGCCAGCGCGCAAGTGCGACCGTGTTTTTTCTCCGCAGCGCTTTCGCTTTAATAATCCGGCCCATGCCGCTTTCATTTGGATAAACGCATCGTGAACGCAACCACCGCGCGCGCCACCGCCGTCCGGCACAAGGCCAACCTGCTCCGCTCCCTCCGGCTCTGCACCGCCGAGGGGATCATGGCCATGCCCATCGTGACGATGTCGCTGCCGGTAAATGTCTTCATGACGGCCCTGGTCGCGAAGGCGTTCACGCTGCCGATGACGACCATCGGGCTGATCAGTGCCCTGCCCTTCGTGGGCAATTTCCTGCAGATCTTTGCCGCGCCCTTCCTCGCCAAATGGCGTCCACCCAAGACCGTCTCGATCACCGCGGCGGCGCTGCACCTCGTGACCTGGGCCGCGCTGGGCGTCTTCCTCCCGTGGGTGCCGCGCGATCATCCCGCCGCCGCCGGGCACTGGTTCATCGTCTGGTTCCTGCTTTCCAGCTGCTTCTCCGCCGTGGCGGGCGTGTCCTGGAACGCCTGGATCCAGGAATGGGTGCCGGGCCGGCTGCGCGGGAAATTTTTCGGGCGGCGCAACGCCACGCTGCAGGTTTCGACCCTGACCTTTCTGCTAGTCGCCGGCTGGGCGCTCGCGCGCTGGAATTATGCGGTCCCGGTTTTCCAGCTCATCATCGCCGGCGCCGCGTTCATGCGCGTATTCTCGTTGCGCTGGCAATGGCAGAGCCCCACCCGGGAGCACCGGCCCGCCACCGCTCCGCTGCTGTCGCTGGGGCGCCAATGGCGCGTGGTCGGCACCGCCCGTTCCTTCCTCCTCTTCATCGCCTTCGGCGCGGTATGGTCGTTCGCCGCCAACTGCTTCGGCCCGTTCTACCACGTGTTCATGTTCGAGCAACTCGGCCTGTCGGCCTTCGACGTCGGCCTCCTGTCCACGCTTTCCCAGCTCGGCGGCGTGCTTTCCCTCTCCGCCTGGGGCCTCCTGCTCGACCGCTACGGCAACAAGCCGGTCATGACGGTTTCGCTCCTCCTCTGGCAGGGGCAGAATTTCCTGTGGTGTTTTCTCACTCCAGCCAACCGCTGGATGCTTTACGCCATGTGGATGTGGGGTGGCATCACCAGCGCGGGCTTCGTGCTCGGGCAGTTCACCATCCTGCTCCGGCTCATCCCGGTGGAGGCCAAGAATCTCGCCCTGGGCTTCAACCTCGCCGTGACCTCGCTGTTCGCCGCCGTCGCACCCGTGGCTGGTGGCTGGATCCTCACCTGGGCGCTCGGACGCTGGAGCGACCCGCTCGCCGTCTACCACGTGTGCTTTCTGCTCCAGCCCGTCCTGGCCATTGCCGGCTGTGTGCTGCTGCTGCGGGTTAATGAGCCACAAGCCAGTTCGCTCACCATGGTTTTCGGCGCGATGCGCAACATCCGCACCCTGAGCGGCGTGCTGGGACTGAGCTTCCTGACCAACTACGTTTTCTTCAAGGCGCCGCGCAAGGACCACGAGCGGTGACCTGGCGGCCCGGCGCGGCCAGGCCCGCCGGCGACTCCACGAGGCAGAATATAACGGACTGGCGGTCCTACTGTCCCTGCCGCTCTCCCCTCGGACCGAGGCACATTGACGCATTCCCCTCGTGGCGCTGTGATTTGTCTGAACTTTTTACCCCCGCTGTGGTCGCTTACAAAGCGACGTGCCCGTTGCGCTTGCCCCACCTGCCATGAATAAAACCGCCGTCATCTTTCTCCTCGTGGCCTTCGCCGGCTTGGCCGCCTTCTTCGGCTATCGCAGCTACAAGGCCAACAATGATCGGATCATCGCCGAGCAGCGCAGCGCGGCCGAGCGCGCGGCGGCTGACTCAAACAAGCTCGAAGCCGAGCGGCGCGCGGCGGCCGACGCCGAGGCCCGGCGCCTCGGCGAACTGAAAGCCCGCCAGGATCTCGCTGACGCGGAGAAAAAACTGGCTGATCTCCGGCGCGAACAAGTGGCAGCCGAGGATGCCCGGCGATCCGCCGAGGCGGAAGCCGCCCGCTTGACGGTCGAAAGGGAACGCCTGGGCCGCGAACGGGAAGCCGCCCAAGGCGAGGCCCGGCGCCTGGCCGAGCTGCGTGAACGCGAAACCTCCGAGGCGGAACGCGCCCGGCTCGATGCCCTGCGCCGTCTGCAGGAGGCGGAGCAGCAGAAGCGCGAGCTCGCCGACCGCGAAGCCGCGCGACTGGCCGCCCTACAGCGCCAGCAGGAAATCGAGGCCAAGGCCAACCAGCGGCGCGAATATCTGGCCCGCTCCATTTACCCCAACGACTATAAGCGCCGGGAGCACTATTACATGCAGATCGACATGTTCAATTCCTCCCAGGATGAGGCACCAGCCAAGGCGGCACCTCTGAAATAAGCCGGGCGAAAGTTGCGCGGCTTTCCAACCCGCCCTTCGGGGTTCGAAAGGCGGGTCAGAGACCCGCCTTACTTTGTCCACCGTGTTGGGTAATAATCAGGATCCGGCACACTGTTAAAAAGAAGCCTTGCTTTCGCTCGGTCAAAACCGCTTATTTCGCGGTTTTATTCATGAAAGCCACCATCAAAACCCAAGGCCAGCAGTTCACCGTGACGGAGGGGGATATCCTCATCGTTAACCGTTACCCGAACACCGTGGCCGGGGCGATCGTCGAGATCAAGGACGTGCTCGCCACTGGCGAGGGCGAGAGCTTCAAGGTCGGCACCCCCACCCTTCCCGGTGCCTCCGTCTCCGCCAAAATCCTTGAGAACAAGCGCGGTGACAAGGTCATCGTCTTCAAGAAGAAGAAGCGCAAGGGCATGGAGCGCAAGCGCGGCCATCGCCAGGAACTTTCCGTCATCAAGATCGAGTCCATCACAGCTTAAGGAGTCCACGTCATGGCGCATAAAACAGGTCAGGGTTCATCCACTAACGGGCGCGAGAGCCAGTCAAAGCGGCTCGGCATCAAGGCCTTTGGCGGCGAGACCGTCACCGCCGGCACCATCATTGTCCGCCAGCGCGGCAGCAAACATCACGCGGGCAAGAACGTCGGCATCGGCCGCGACTGGTCGCTCTTTGCGCTGAAGCCCGGCGTGGTGAAGTTCGACAAGGTTCACCGCAAGGTCTCCATCGTCACGGCCTGAGTCCCTCGGGACGTTTGATTTTCCGGCGCCGGGTTTTCCGGCGCCTTTTTTGTGTGTTGCTTGCCCGGGGCGGACGGCGTGAGCGTTGCATCCTCTTCCATGCCTTCCCGCCTCGATGATCTTCGCCGCCATCGGGTACTGCTGCAGGAGCACATCAATCTGCTCGACCAGGAGATAGCGGAGGAGTCCAAAAAAAGTCAGGGCGGCGCCCCCGCGGCGCGAGTTGAGCCGCCGCGTCCCGTGCCCCCGACGCCCTCCCCCGTGGCGGCGGCGGAAGCCGACCGGTTGTTTGCGCAGTTCCGCACCGAGGAGGAGAAAACCAGCGCCCCGCCGTCGCGCTCGGGCTGCTGGGTGATCTTCTGGGTGATCCTGCTCGCACTGGTCGGCCTCGTCAGCGGGCTGGGTTATTTTCTCTATCGCTGAAGCGCCCTCCGGCCGGAAGTTTTTCCGGCGACAAAGATTTCCGCGAACCGCGCGACAAATCCGCGGTCTGGCGCCGCGACATTGAACGTCCCATCCCTTCAATCTCCGCCTTCCGAGCCAGCTCCGTGCGCCAAAGTGCTGCATCTTTACCGGCGCATCTGTGTGCTGCGCGCCACCGGCGAGGCTTTTGCAGCGAGTCGCCTGGAGTCCGACGAACTGCCCCGGGCCGTGGCTGAAGCCACCGCGGCCGGAATACCCGAGGATTCCTGGCCCTTGCGGTTTGCCGCCGAGGAAAAGCGCGTCGCCGATGCCGAGCTGCTCGCCGAACTGCTTGTGCCGCTGCTGGCCGAACGCCTGCCTTGGCCCAGATCTCCCGCCACCGCCGGCTTGTCCGCGGTCCTCGATGCCTTCCCCGCCAAGTCGGCGGCCCGGCCGGAGCCCGGCGCCCCGCCCCCGACTGTTGCCGACCTCATCGAGGGCATGCTGGCCCAGGAGCGCGGCGAACACCGCCAACGCGCCACGCGCCGGGCCTCCTAGAATCCCTCTGCTTCGTTCCTTCGCCCTCCCGGTGTTTTTAACCAAAAATCCATATGATCTCCGCCACTCTCGAAAAGCCCGCCGCACCCGCCAACGTCTCCACCCCGACCAGCGCATCCCGCCCCGGCACCGTCAAGTCCGCCAAAACCGTGCTGGTGGGTTTTGACCTCGGCACCAACAAATCCTGCGTACTCTCCGGTCCGCCCGGATCCACCGACATTGTCCTCAGCAAGATCGTCCCATCCGTGGTCGGCTATGTCCGTGACGGCATCGTGGACGGGATCATTGCCGGCAACGCCACCGTCCTCTACGGCGAGGAGGCGATGCGCAACCTGCTACACGTGCGGCTCGTCGCGCCGCTAGAGAATGGCATCATCGCCCATCCCGAGGCCGCCCGTGATTTTTTCCAGCACATCCGCTCGCTGGTCGATCCCTCCGGCCAGGCCGAGATCCGCGCCGTGGTGGGCGTGCCCGCCAACGCCGGCGAACCGGCGCGCGAGGACATCCGCCGCTGCGCCCAAGGGGTCTTTGACCGCATCCTCCTGATACCCGAGCCGTTTCTCGCCGCCTTGGGCTACCGCGATGATTCCCGGGTCGGCCAGCCGGGCTACATCGACCCGGTCGTCAACTCGCTCTTCATCGACATCGGCGGCTGCACCAGCGACATCTGCCTGGTGCAGGGATACTTTCCCACGCGGGAGGACCAGATCAGCGTGGCTTTTGCCGGCGATGCCATTGACCAGCTGATGAGCGACGAGCTCGACCGCACCTATCCCAACAACGGCCTTTCCCACCACAAGGTGCGCGAGATCAAGGAAACGCATGGCTACGTGGGCCCCAGCCGGCGGCCGCTCGATGTGAAGGTCATCATGGGCGGCAAGGGCCACACCATTGAACTCAGCGACGTGATCGGCCGCGCGTGCAACACCCTCGTCGACAAAATCTACCCGGCGGTGACCACGCTGATTGAACGCGCCTCCTCCGATTCCGTGGTCACCTTGCTGCAAAACATCATCGTGACCGGCGGCGGCTCGCAAATGAAGGGCTTCGACACCGTGCTGCAGAAGCGACTGGCCGACGACGGCTACGAGACGCCGAAAGTCCAGCTCGCCGGGCAGGATTACAAGCGCTACGTCGCGGTTGGCGCCCTCAAGGCCGCCCGCGGCGCACGCGAGAACCAGTGGCAGCACCTGCTGGCGTAGGTTGAAAATTGTAGCGGCGGTCTACTTGTCCGCTATAGCTTCAGCGACGCTCATAGAGCGCCGCTACAACAAGCGGATCCCATCGCAAACCAGCCCGGCATTGCACCGCAGGGCCGAGTTCATAGCATGGCCGGAATGTTTCCCCTCCCTTCGCGCAATGTTCTCGGCGGCCCGCTCAAGCCCTGCTCGGTTTCACCGGTCACAGGCTTCTTCCGCAACGGCCACTGCGACACCTGCGCCGAGGATGAGGGCTGCCATACGGTTTGCGTCGAGGTCTCGGCCGAGTTCCTCGAATTCAGCCTCGCCGATGGCAACGACCTTTCCACGCCGCGGCCGGAGTATGATTTCCCCGGCTTGAAGCCCGGCGACCGCTGGTGCCTGTGCGCCACGCGCTGGCTCGCCGCGCTGGAGGCCAACCAGGCCGCACCGATTTCGCTGGCCGCCACGCACGCGCGGACGCTTGAGATCATCCCGCTGGAACTGCTCCAGCAGCACGCCACGGCCTGACCTGATTTCTGGAAGCTCCCAGCCATGCCCGAACCACAGGCCAACAATCCCCTCCATGGCGTCACCCTGGAGATGATGCTCCACCGGCTCGTCGAAGTCCACGGCTGGGAGGAAATGGGCCGGCGCATCGAGATCCGGTGCTTCAATTACGACCCCAGCATCAAATCCAGCCTCCAATTCCTGCGCCGAACTCCCTGGGCGCGGCAGAAGGTCGAGCAGCTCTACCTCCAGTCGATCTAGGCCGGATTTCCGGGCGCCAGCCTTGCTTCACTCCCTCGATCCGACTCACTTGCTCCAATCCCTCCCACCCATGCGACAATTCTACGATACCTTTGCCACGCCGTTGGGTGATTTTTCCGTCGCCCTTGATGCCAACGGCTCGGTGATCGCCACCGCCTTTGGCGGCCTCGCCGAACTCCGCGAGCGCTTTGCCGCGGACGAGGTGGTGCATGATCCCACCCGCGCTGCGGCGGCCCGGTGCGAGGTCGGCGAGTATTTCGCCGGCACGCGCCAGCAGTTCACCCTCAAGCTCGCGTCCAGCGGCACACCGTTCCAGCAAAGTGTCTGGGCTGCGCTCCAGCAGATTCCCTTCGGCGAGACCCACAGCTACGGCCAGCTGGCCACCCAGCTCGGCAATCCGAGCGCCTCTCGCGCGGTTGGACGGGCCAATGGCACCAATCCCATCTGCCTCATCGTGCCCTGCCATCGCGTCATCGGCAGCGACGGCAGTCTCACCGGCTTCGCCTTCGGCGAGGACCTCAAGCGCCGGCTGCTGGAGCACGAGGGCGCGCTACAGGCGGTTTGAGACAGCTGCAGGAGTCTGCTTGCAGGCTTCTACCTTCGGAAGCTACGGCGCCGTCGCCGCCTCGTGCAGACGGACAATGAAGCGCTTCAGCTTTTCCCGGTCCTTCACTCCGGGAGCGGACTCGACCCCGCTGTTCACATCAACGAAGCGCGCGCCGCTTTGCCGCACCGCCTCGCCAATGTTCTCCGGGTTGAGGCCGCCGGAAAGGATCCATGATTTCTCCGGATGGGCCTGCCGGTGCCGGGCAAACTTCGGCCAGTCACTGGTCCGGCCCGAGCCGCCGAAGCCATCGGCCTGAAAGGTATCGAGGAGAAAATATTTCGCCAGTGGCAGCCAGTCGGCCGCCACATCGGTCCCGGGCGGCAACTTGGGGGCGAGCCACAGCCGGTCCGCCGCCACCGCCGCCGACCACGCGGCCACGGTCGCCAGCGGCAAATCCGCGCGGAAATGAATTTGGAAAAAATCAAACCCCGCCGCCAGCGCCGCGGAGAGTTCAGCTGCCGTCGGCTCGACCATCACCGCCATGTGCTTGCGCTCGGGCAGCAGGGTCGACATCGCCTGGTACTGCAGCAGGGAAATGTGCCGCGGCGATTTCGGATACAGGTTGAACCCAAGGTAGTCCGCCCCGCACTTGTCGGCAAACTCGGCGTCCACCAATGAGGTGAGCCCACAGACTTTGATGCGGATGCCGTCGATCATGGCAGGAATTTCACGCAGAGGCGTAGAGAGCGCAAAGAAATCCCTCCGATTCTTGTCTCCGCGATCACTGCGTCTCTGCGCGAATCAAAATGCATTGATACTCTTAATTACGTGATCGACCTGCGCGTCGGAGAGCTCAGGGAAAATCGGCAGGCTCAGGCAGGTTTCGCCGCCTGTTCGGCGATCGGGAATGAGCCATGGCCGGCGCCCAGGCTCGCGTAGCACTTCTGCAAATGGAGTGACACGGGATAAATCAGATCGGTGCCGACTTCGTTTTTCGCGAGGTGCTCGCGCAGCGCATCCCGGCGGGGATGGCGGAGGGTGAATTGATGAAAGACGGATCTCCCGTAGGCCGGCTGTCCGGGCAAACGCACGTCGGCCAGCTTGATCCCGGCGAGATAACGCGCGGCGATCGCCTGGCGGCGCGCCGTCCATCCGGCAAGGTGAGGCAGTTTCACGTTGAGCAGGGCGCCCTGGAAACCATCCATCCGGAAATTGCCGCCGATGATGTCGTGATAATACCGGCGGTCGGAGCCATGGACGCGGATGTGCCGCGCCTGCGTTTGTATTTCCTCCCGGCGCGAGACAAATGCCCCGCCCTCGCCGCAACCGCCGAGGTTCTTCGTCGGATAAAAACTGAAGGTGCCCGCGTCGCCGATGATGCCGACAGGCGTGTCCTTATACTTCGCCCCAACCGCCTGCGCGCAGTCCTCAATGACGAACAGCCCGTGCTGCTTCGCCATGGCCATGACCTCGTCCATCCGGGCCGGCTGGCCGAAGAGATGCACAATGATGATGCCCTTGGTGCGGGGCGTAACCGCCGCGGAGAGCTTCACCGGATCGAGATTGAAGGTGTCCTCCTCGATGTCGGCGAAGACTGGTGTCGCCCCGGTGTAATTGATGCCCCAGGCCGACGAGATGAAGGTGAACGGCGTGGTGATGACCTCGTCGCCCGGCTTGAAACCCGCAATCATGCAGGCCACATGCAGCGGCGAGGTCCCGCTGTTCATGCCGAGCACGCGCGGATAGCCGAGAGTCGCGGCAAAATTCCTCTCAAAATCCTCCACGTCCTGGCCGAGGCAGAAACGCGTGGCATCGTAGGTGGCTGTCAGTGCGGCGAGGGCCTCGGTGCGAAGCGCCCGGTGCTGAAGCGAGAGATCGAGAAAAGGCACTTTCATTTGACGGGCTCCGACCGGCCCAGACGTTTCACCACGGCCTCCACCAACGCATCAAGGCTCGGCGTCTTGGCGATGAAATCAACGGGCACGCCCAGCTGCTTCATCGTCTCGGTGGTCTGCGGACCGATGCTGCCCGCCAGTGGACGCGTGGCACCGGACTCGGGCTTGAGCGCCGCCGCTTGGTCCACAAACGACTGCACCGCGGACGAACTGGCGAAAAGGATGGCGTCGGCGCCTCGCGTGCGGAAATCGGCGGCGGACGGATCCGCCTTCAGGTCCGTTTTCTCCGTCTTGTAGACCTGCAAACAGTCCACGATGGCCCGGGCCGCCTCCAGTTTCTGCACGATGGCCTCCCGGTTGAGATTGCCGGTGATCACCAGGATCTTCGCGCTGTCGAGGCTTCCCGTGGCGATCAACTCGTCCGCCAGCGCCTCGGCCGTGGCGGTCGCGGGTTGGCATTCGATCCGCAGGTGCAGTTCGGTAACGGACCGGGCCGTGCCCTCGCCCACGCAGGCGATGCGCAGCAGGCCGAGGCTGCGGATGTCATCGAACAGACGGAAAAACTCCTCGAAAAAGAACCGCACCCCGTTCGCGCTGGTGAACACGATCCAGTCGTAGACTCCGAGCTCCTGCACGACCTCATCGAGCAGTTCCTTGGGAATGTCCTTCGACACCCGGATCAGTGGCAGCTCGACCACTTCCGCGCCCAGGGCGGCGAGCCGGCCGGCGAGTTCGGAAGCCTGCTCGCGGGCGCGGGTGACGGCGATGCGGCGACCGGTGAGTGTCAGAGCAGCACTCATAACAGTCCCAGGGCCCGCAGCAGGCGGGCGGCCGTCTCGTCGGGCCGGCCGAAATCAGTCGCCGTCAATGGCTGGGTCCGCAGCCCGGTTTTTTCGTGATAAAAATATAACATGTCAGCGGTGACATGCGCGCCAAAGGCGGTATGGCAACCGCCGCCCAGCGCGGCCTGGAAAGCCCGTTCCAGCGCGACATGGCGCGCCGTAACGGCGTCAAAGACCGCGGCAAATTTCTCCGCGTCGGCCGCGCGCGACTGCACCGCAATCGCGCCCTGCCCCACCGCCGGCACCATGCTTTGAAAGCCGAGGGCGTGGAATTCCACGTTCGGCCAGTGGGCGATACCCAGGCGCTTGAGGCCCGCGGCGGCCAGGATGGTCCCGTCGGCCACGCCCAGATCGCCAATCTTGCGGAGGCGCGTATCCACGTTGCCGCGGATCTCGCAGAATTCCACCGCCGGGTAAAGCAGCCTGGCCTGCAGGCGCCGCCGCGGGCTGCCGGTTGCAAGGCTCTTGGGCTGCGCCACGCCGGCGCGCAGCACGAGCACATCGCACGGATCCTCGCGCGGCATATAGCCGCCGATGGCCAGCCCGGCTGGCATGTCGCCGGGCAAGTCCTTGGTGCTGTGGACCGCGACATCGGCCTCACCCCGAAGCAGCGCGGCCTCGAGTTCGCCGGTGAAAAGGCCTTTGCCGCCCTTGTTCTCCAGCGACCAGTCGGCCTGCTGGTCGCCGGTGGTGACGATCTTGAGCAAATCGGTCTCGACCCCGAGGGCCGCCCGCAGGTGCGCCGCGACCATGCCAGTCTGGGCCAGGGCGAGCGGGCTCTTCCGGGTTGCGAGAATCAGCTTCTTCATCGGGACGAAAAAGGGCGCAGAGATAATCTCCGCGCCCCGGGTGGATTGGCCATCCGTGACTGGCTCAGTAGCTGGCCTGCACACCCTTGAGGTTCTTCTTCGACATCCAGGGCATCATGCCGCGGAGGTAGGTGCCGGTCTTCTCAATCTTGTGCTTTTCCCCCTGCTTGAGGAGCTTGTTGTACTTCTTGAGGCCGCCCTTGTATTCGCGGACCCATTCGCGGGTGAACTGGCCGGTCTGGATCTCCTTCAGGATCTTCTTCATCACGGCCTTGGTCTGCTTGTTGACCACGCGCGGGCCGCGGGTGATGTCGCCGTACTTGGCCGTCTCGGAAATGGAGAAACGCATCCCGGCGATGCCGCTCTCGTACATGAGGTCGCAGATGAGCTTCAGCTCGTGCAGGCACTCGAAATAGGCCATCTCGGGCTGGTAGCCGGCATCGACAAGCGTCTCAAAGCCCGCCTGGACGAGCGCGCTGGCGCCGCCACACAGCACGGCCTGCTCGCCGAAGAGATCGGTCTCGGTCTCCTCCTTGAAGGTGGTCTGGAGCACGCCGGCGCGGGTCGAGCCGATGCCCTTGGCCCAGGCGAGCGCGGTCTGCTTGGCGTGCTTCGACTTGTCCTGAGCCACGGCGATGAGGGCGGGCATGCCCTTGCCCTCGACGTAGAGGCGGCGGACCATGTGGCCGGGGCCCTTGGGCGCGACCATGATGATGTCGATGTCCTTGTGCGGCTTGATCAGCCCGAAGTGCACGGCGAGGCCGTGCGAGAAGAGGAGCGTCTTGCCCTTCGCGAGATTGGGGAGGATGGAGCTCTTGTAGACATCCGCCTGCTTCATGTCGGGCAGGCCAACCATGATCACGTCGGCGCGGCGCACGGCCTCGCCGGTCTCATAGACCTTGAAGCCGTGCTGCTGCGCGACGGCCCGGGACTTGGAGCCCGGATAAAGGCCGATGATGACCTTGCAACCGCTGTCCTTGAGGTTGAGCGCATGGGCGTGGCCCTGCGAACCGTAGCCAAGGATGGCGATGGTCTTGTTTCTGAACGCGCCGAGGCTGGCGTCTTTGTCGGTGTAGACTTTGGCAGGCATAGATGTGGGATTTGGAATCTGGGATTTGAAATTTCGACAGCGGGCGCGTCAGCGCTTGAGGGCGAGGCGGCCGGTCCGGGCGAGTTCCTGGATGCCGAAGGGCTCGAGCAGGCCGAGACAGGCGCTGACCTTGTCCTCGTCGCCGATGACCTCAATGATCAGTGAGTCAGGCGACATGTTGATGATCTTCGCGCGGAAGATGTCTGCGACCTGGATGATGTCGGACCGCGACTTCGAGTCGGCCGCGACCTTCACGAGCACAAGCTCACGCGCTACGGCCTGGCCTTCCTTGAAGTCGGTGCACTCAACCACATTGACGAGTTTCCGGAGCTGCTTGATGCAGAGGTCGAGCGCGGCCTCATCGCCATTGAGGACGATGGTGATGCGTGACAGGGAGGCGTCGTGGGTGGGCGCGACGTTGAGGGAATCGATGTTGAAGCCGCGGCCGGAAATCATCCCGGCGACGCGCGCGAGGACGCCGAACTTGTTCTCAACGAGGACGGAAATCGTGTGTCGCATGAAGGGTTTAGTAAGTAGGAAAAGGAGGTGGCTTGCCAGTCGAAGCTTTGCCGCAGCACTAACCGGCCCGCTTCGCCCCAAGGGGCTACGCAGGCCAGTCTTCACTCTCGCTGCGCTGCGAGCGAAGACTGGACGCCGAGGGACTCGAACCCCCGACCCTCTCGGTGTAAGCGAGATGCTCTAACCAACTGAGCTAGGCGTCCGAGCCGAGGGCCGAGCTAAGCGGGCGGGCCATGGGGGTGACAAGGAATTTGTGGGGGAGTAATTGGGAATTAGCAGTTGGGAGTTGGTAATTTGGAGTTGGTCAACCCGCACTCGGCGCCCGGCAACATTCCGGCTGCAACCAACTACGAACTGCCAACTACCAACTGCCGCTATCCTCATACCCTCGCCAGCGTCGACTTGGGCCGGAGCAGTCCATCCCGCACCATCAGCTCGGCGTTCTGAATCGCATTGAGGGCGGCGCCCTTCCAGAGGTTGTCGCCGCTGACCCAGAGGGCGAGGCCGTTGTCGAGCGCGGTGTCGACGCGGATGCGGCCGACGCCGCACTTCACCTTGCGGGAAAAATCGAGCGGCGTGGGATAGGACTGCTTCGCCGGATCATCAACCAGCTCCGCGCCAGAAAATTCGGCGATGGCGGCCCGGGCCTGCTCCACGCTCACGGGACGCTCAAACTCCGCGTTGATGGCGACTGAATGAGCCCGCACCACCGGCACGCGCACGCACGAGGCCGAGACCTTGAGCTGCGGGAGGCCCATGATCTTGCGGCTTTCCTGCATCATCTTGGTCTCCTCGCCCGTGTAGCCGTTGGGCCCAAAGGTGTCGACCTGCGGGATGACATTGAAGGCGATCTGGTACGGATAAACCTTGTGCGCCAGCGGCGCGCCCTTCGCATGGGCCTGCACCTGGGTTTCGAGCTCGCGCACCGCATCGGCGCCCGTGCCGGAAACCGACTGGTAGGTCGCCGCAAAATACCGCTTCAAGCCGAAGCGCTGGTGCAGCGGCCAGAGCGCCATCAGGGTGACGGCCGTCGAGCAATTCGGATTGGCGATGATGCCTTGGTGCGTGCGCAGTGCCTGCGGGTTGATCTCGGGGATCACCAGCGGCACCGCCGGATCGAGCCGGAACGCCGAGCTCTTGTCGATGACGAGGCAACCCGCCTTCACGGCATCGGGCGCCAGCGCACGGGTCACGGGACCGCCGGCGGCAAAAAATGCCACGTCCACGTCGGCAAACACCCCCAGCTTCGCCTCCTCCACCGTCAGTTTCTTGCCGGCAAACTCCATTGTCTTCCCCACGGAACGCGCCGAGGCGAACAGCCGCAGCGTGCCGACGGGAAACTTCCGCTCCTGCAGCAGTTGCAGCAGCTCTTGACCGACGGCGCCTGTGGCGCCGACGATACCGACCGTGAAGGATGACTTCGTATTCATGGATTCGCCCTTGGAACAGGTGAACAAAACCTGTTCGCGACTCGGCATCAAGCCCGCAGACCGGATTCTGGCCGTGCGCATCAGCACACAAAGCCTGCAGCTTTTCGAGCACAGCCGGCTGGCGAAAAGCCATGCGATCTCCACCTCGCGCCGCCCGCCTTCCAATGTGAAGGATTCCCTCGGCACCCCGCGCGGCCTGCATGAAATCGCAGAGCGCATCGGTGACGGCCAGCCGCCGGGCGTCGTGTTCAAGGCCCGCGTGCCGACCGGCCGGCATTTTTCCGAGTTCACCGACGCCGGCCCCAACCTCATCACCAGCCGGATCCTATGGCTGCGCGGTCTGGAGCCCGGCGTGAACCTCGGTGGCAACGTCGACTCGCATCAGCGTTATATTTACATCCATGGCACCAACCACGAGGAACGCATCGGCGAGCCGTTCAGCGGCGGCTGCGTGCTCATGCGCAACCTCGATGTCATCGAGCTTTACGGCCAAGTGCGCGCCGGCGATCACGTCTGGATCGGCGATTGAGCGCGCATCGCACTGCCGCGATTCAACTGTAGGGCCCGAGCTTGCTCGGCGCCGTTCAGATCAGTCCTTGCTAAAACACCCGAGGCCGCGACCAAGGTCTGGTCCTACTTGTGGAATCGCCTCTATCTACCAGGTCCTCGTCCCGATCGGGGCCGAGGGATCCTCCGGCTGCCGCACCACGCGGACTTTTTGCGGATAGGGACTCCCGCCGCTCGTCACAACCTGGACGCGTTCACCGGGAGCGAGGGGCACGCTGCCGCGCTCCTGCACCACGGTCATGGTCTGTCCGCCCTTGAGCATGACCGTGATTTCCTCGCCCATCTTGTTGTCGAGTTTGCTGCCGCCGGACTCACCCATGACCGAGCCCACCGCACTCGCAATCGCGATGGGCGAACCCGTGATGGCACCGATCACCGCGGCGGATCCGACGCGGGAGCCAGCCCCAGGGGCGCCATAGGACGCGGGCGAATTCGGCGTGATGATGACGTCACGCACACTGATCACCTCGCCCACCTGCTGGCTGATCACCTGACCGGTCTCCGCCTGGCTGTACACCGGCGTGCTGGAGGCGGGCGAGGAGCAGCCGGTTCCCAGCACCACCAAGCCGCCAGCCACCAACAAGGGGAATATCTTATGCAGCATGGAAGGGGTGTTTGGGCTGATGTTGGGCAACCTGACCAAACCAAGGGGGCGGTTCAATCTCACTTTTAATCCCATATCCTAAGGATGCAGCGGCGGTCTACTTGTCCGCCATTGCCTCAGCGACGGCGGATGACTGCCGGCTTGAAACCATCGGCGCTCATATTGCGCCTCTACAGTAAGCCAATCACGGCAAGGTCACCTGGGCGCCGCCGGGACCACTGATCACCGCCACCCTGTCGCCCACGTAGAAAACCGGCGGAGCCGTCTGCGTGACGACAACGCTGCCTCCGTTTTCCAATTTGATTGTCAGCATGAGCCCGTTTTTGCGGGTCACCACCTCCTCGACAGCCTGACCGCCTACCGCGCCCACCACGGCACCGCCCACCCGGGCCATGTCCGTCCCCACCCCGTGGCCGACTCCGCCCGCGGAGGCCGCACCCATCGCCCCGCCGCCATACGTGCCCACGACCGAATTCTGGCCCGCAATCACCACGGCATCTGTCTTTTGGATCGTGCCGTATTCGATATGCCGCACCTGATTCACCTGCTGGCGTGACACTACCGGGGTTTTGGAGGGAAAGGTGCAGCCGGCGAAAAGTCCCGCGCAACCGACTGCCAGGGGTATGAGCATTTTGGGGTTCATGATATTTAAGACGTTGTCGGTTGGACTGCGGATGCCCCGGCCGGGTTCATAAAATTTGCACGGGAAATGGTCCGCCGCGAGCCATCCCCTCAGGCGTTCTTCCCAAACAGCAGCCGCAGGGAATTGAGGCACACGACCAGCGTGCTGCCTTCGTGCGCCGCCACGCCGATGGCCAGCGGTACCGCGCCCCAGGCCGTGGCACCCACCATTATGATGACTACGCCCAGCGAAATCGTCAGGTTCTGCCGGATGACCGCCCGCGCACGCCGGCTCAGGCGCTGCGCCGCAAGGAAATTCTCAATGCGGTCGTGCATCAGGATGACCTCCGCCTGCTCGAGCGCCGCGTCGCTGCCGCGCGCCCCCATCGCCACGCTCACATCCGCGGCCGCCAGACAGGGCGCATCGTTCACCCCGTCCCCGACCATCGCCACTCGCCCACCCGCACTTCGCAGCGACTGGATGGCAGCGACCTTGTCCTCGGGCGAAAGCCCCGCCCGCACCTCGTCGAGCCCAAGTTCCTTGGCCACCGCCTCGGCGGTATGGCGGCGGTCCCCGGTCAGCATCACCGTCTTGATCCCGGCCGCCTTGAGCGCGGCGAGCACACCCCGCGACTCGGCGCGAATCTGGTCCTTGAGCAGCACCCGGCCCACGAGATCGCGGCCGAGCACCCAGACCTCGCTCAACTCCGCCGCAGCCGGCGGGAGTTTTCTCGCCCACTCCGCCAGCGGGCCGCTCTCCAGCAGTTCCCGCCGGCCGAGCAGCAGGTTGGCCCCGTCAAGCCTGCCGCGCAGGCCCTGGCCGGTGAGCGATTGAAAGTCTTCCAGTTCCAGCGCACGCGCGCCCGCCGCCTTCGCATGGCGCACGATGGCGCGGGCGATCGGGTGCTGTGATTTCGCCTCCAAGGCATAGGCTAGCTCGAGAATCTCACGCTCGCGGCCGGGCGGGAAACTTTCCGTCCCGACCACCGCCAGCTCGCCCGTCGTCAGCGTGCCGGTCTTGTCGAGCGCCACCACGTTGACATCCGCGAGTTTCTCGATCGCCGCCCCGCCGCGAAACAGGACGCCATGGCGCGCCCCCCAGGCGATCGCCGCCAGGATGGCCGAGGGAATGGACAGCACCAGCGCGCAAGGGCTCGCCACCACCATGAGCGTCATCGCCCGGTAAAACGCCGAGCGCACCCCGGGCTCGTTGGTGAAGGCCGGCAGATGAAAGCCCAGCCACCACAGTAGGAACATGGCGAAGGAGCCGCCAATGACGGCGTAGGTATAGCCCGGCCCAAAGCGGTCCGTGAACCGCTCGCTCGGCGCCTTCAGCTTCTGCGCCGTCTGGATCAGGCGGATGATTTTCTGCAGCGTGCTTTCCGCCGGCAGGCGCGCGACGTCAAACTCCACCACGCCCCACAGGTTGATCGTGCCGCTGAAAACCTGGTCGCCCACGCCTTTCTCCACGGGATTCGCCTCGCCCGTGAGTGCGGACTCATCGCTCGCGCTCCGGCCCTTGCCCACCGTGCCGTCCGCCGCGAAGGCCTCACCGGGACGAACCCGCACGCGCTGGCCGAGTTGCAGGGACTCCACCGCGATCTCTTCCTCGCTGCCGTCCGGCCGCACGAGGGTCGCCCGCTTCGGGGCGCTTTTCAGCAGGGCACTCACCTCGCGCTGGGTACGATCCAGCGCGTACTCCTCCATCGCGCCGGACGCGGAGAACAGGAACAGGAGCAGCACCGCCTCCCCCCAGGCATCGATGAACATGGCGCCCACGGCCACCGCCAGCATGAGAAAATGAATATCGATCTTCCGCTCGCGGAGATTCGCCCACGTGTCAATGACCGCATCCCAGCCACCGGTGACCAAGCCGATCAAAAACAGCACGCGGGCCAGCAGCGGCCAGCCGGGCGCCAGATATCCCGCGGCAAACCCTGCCAATCCGGCCGCCCCGCAAATCGCCGCGAGCGTCGCCAGCGTGCGCCATTCCTGGTCCTCGGGTTGCGGCTCCGCCTTGATCTCCGGCCATTCCATCTCGCGCCAGAGCCAGAGTTTCTCCGCCGTGACACAGCTGTCCCTTCCAATCACCGTGGCGCCGCCCTCCTTCCGCAGCGAATAACCCGTCAAGGCCGCCTGGCCCGTCCGCGCCGCCTGCTGCGCCTCCACCGCCGCGATGGTTTCCGCCAGCCGGGCCTCGAAATCCCGCAAATCGACCGGGCCGACCGTGGCCACCGCCACCTTGTGCGCCGTCGGGTCGATGCGGACCGCGCTCACGCCCGGCTGCGTGCGCAAAAAGCGCACCAGCTCTTCAACCCAGTCGCCGCCGGAATGTTCAGGGGAAGGCACGCAACAATTGAGCGCACACTCTGCTCTCCCGCAAATTCAATTGCGCCGGGCCGGGCCCGATTCCTTGCTGGACGGCTCAAGCTGATGATTGGCCTTCGCGACGACTCCGACTCCGCCCCCGCGGCTCCCAAACCGAGCCATGCGCCGGAGCTGGCCGAGAAAATCTTCGCCGAGACGGGCTGGCTGCAGGACCGGCTCAAGCTCGAGCACCGCCCCGAACAGGAGCAAATGGCCCGCACCGTGGCCGCGGCGATGGCGGCCGATGAAACCCTTCTGTTCGAGGCCGGCACCGGCGTCGGCAAGTCCCTCGCCTACCTCGTCCCGGGCATCATCCACGCGATGGATCAGACCCGGCAGCTCATCGTTTCCACCAACACCATTTCGCTGCAGGAACAGATCGAGACCCAGGATCTGCCGCTCTGCCGCCGGCTCTTCCAAGCGGCTCCACCGCTTGCCGTGTACGCCGGATTCAAGTCTGCGGTGCTCGTGGGCAAGTCGAATTACCTCTGCACGACGCGTCTGTCCCATGCCCTCGCCGACCGGGCGAGCCTCTTCACGGATGAGGAATACACCGAGCTTCAGCGCATCGCCGCCTGGGCGGAAGTTAGCGAGACCGGCCTGCGTCATGACTTGCAGCCGCCGCCGCGCGCCGAGGTCTGGGAGACGGTCAGCGCCGATTCTTCCTCGTGCTCGCGCAAGCACTGCCAGGGTGACCGGTGCTTCTATCAGCGCGCCCGCACCCGCCTGCGCGCGGCCCATGTCATCATTATCAACCATGCGCTCCTATTCGCCCTCATCAACGCGGGCGGAGCCAAGGCCCAGGGCGCCACTTCCACCGACGCGCGCGGCGTGCTCTTTCCCGATGATTTCCTCGTACTCGATGAGGCCCACACCGTCCCCGAGGTCGCCACCAACCATTTCGGCCTGTCCCTCAGCAGCTATGGGATCGAGCGCGCGCTGAAGCATCTCTTCAACCCGCGGACGAAGCGCGGCCTCTTCCGCAAGTTCGGCGGATCCGAGGCCCAGCAGGGCGTCGTCGATGCGCTCGACGCCTCGCGGCAGTTCTTCGATTTCCTCGCCTCGCGCCTGTTGAACGAGCGCGCCGTGGTGCGCGTGCGCGAGCCGGATGCCGCTGAACCGTTGCTCGACGGCCCGCTCGGTTCGCTCCACCGGATCCTTGGCAAGCTGGGTGACAAACTTGAGGACGGCCGTGAGCGCGACGAACTGCTCGAGCAAAAGGCCCGCATCAAGTCCATCCAGGCCGGCCTCACCGAATGGCTCACCCTCGGCGACAAGGCGCAGGTTTACTGGGTCGAGCGTAGCGGCCGGCGCCAGACCATCGTCACGCTGCGCGGTGCGCCCATTGATGTCGCGCCCGCCCTGCGCCAGCACCTGTTCGGCTGCGGCGTCGGCATCACGTGCACCAGTGCCACGCTCGCCATGGGCGGCGCGATCGAGCCGTTCGCTGCGCGCCTCGGGGCGGATGACGCCCGGTCGGTCATTGTAAAATCCCCGTTTAATTTCGAGCGCAACATGCGCGTCTACGTGGCCGCCGACATCCCCCTGCCCTCGCCCAAGGATGCGCGCCTCGCGATCGAATCGCTCACGGACTACATCGGATTCTGCACCCGGCGCGTGCGCGGCGGGTCCCTCGTGCTGTTCACGAGCTACAACGACATGCGCACCGTGGCCGCCGCCCTCGAGCCCGTTTACCAGGAGGAGAAACGCCCGTTCTTCATGCAGGGTGAGACGCTTTCCCGCAGCGAGCTCACCCGGCAGATGCGCACGCTCGGCAACGCGGTGGTTTTTGGCACCGACAGCTTCTGGACCGGGGTGGACGTGCCCGGCGACGCCCTCGCCCAGGTCATCATCACGCGCCTCCCGTTCGACCCGCCCACCCACCCCATCACCGAGGCCCGCGCCGAGGCGATCCAGGACCGCGGCGGCAACCCCTTCAACGAGCTCACGCTGCCCGATGCCCTCATCAAGTTCCGCCAGGGCGTGGGCCGCCTCATCCGCACCCAGAGCGACCGGGGCCTGGTCACCGTGCTCGATGCGCGGGTACTCGCCAAGACCTACGGCCGGCTCTTTCTCGAATGCCTGCCAAAGCGGGGGTTCGAGCAATTAACCCTTGCAAACCGCGAGCAGCAATTTCGTCCTTTCGCCTGAGCAGACTGTCCGCCAGTCTCCGTTACCCCTTTCGCCTGACTCTCCAAGCATGATCAAACTGCGTACAGCCGCCCTGACCGACATTGGCCATCTCCGCACCCACAACGAGGACCGTTACATTCAGAACGATGCCCTTGGTATTTACGGCGTGGCGGACGGTGTAGGCGGCCTGCCCGGCGGCGAAGAGGCGGCCCAGCTCGCGGTGGATGAGATCACCAAGGCCGTGCAGGCCATGCCTCCGGGCGCCCTGGATCTGGCCACGGCCGTCCAGCGGGCCAACGAGAGCGTCGCCAATCTCGGCCACCGCCTGAGCCCCGGCATGGGGATCGGCACCACCCTCACCTTCGGCGTAATCCGCGATGGGAGCATCCACCTCGCCCACATCGGCGACTCCCGCTGCTACGTCTGGCACGGCGGCAACATCGAGGCGATCACCCGCGATCATTCCGTGGAGAGCGACGCCCGCGTCCGCCGCGCCAAGGGCGAGGTCGTCTATTACCACCAGTCGAACCGCAACGCGCTCACGCGCTGCATCGGCCAGCCCACCCCGCCGGAAGTCGATCTGCTGACCCGCCGGCTGGTGCCGGGCGAACGCTACCTCTTTTGCAGTGACGGCGTGACCCGCCTCATCCGCGATTCCGAGCTCGGTGAAATGATCGCCCGCGACGCCGAGCCGGCGGATGTCCTTAAAGATATTGTCGAGCTGGCCAACCGCAGCGGCGGGCCGGACAACTCCACTGGCATCCTCATCTTCGTCGACGAGGCGAAGTGACCATGCCACCGCGGGTGGAGCAGTTCCAGGCTCTGGTCGCCCAGCAGCCCGGCAACGAACTTTTCCGTTTCAGCCTCGCCCAGGCGCTGGCTACCGCCAGCCGCGGCGCCGAAGCCGTGCAGCACTACGAGTTTTGCCTGGGAAAAAAGGCGGACTGGATGATGCCGCGCATCCTCCTCGGGAAACTGCAGCTCGAACTCGGTAACCGCCCCGAGGGCAAAGCCCTGCTGCAGGACGCCCTGCGCCTCGCCGTCGAGCAGCACCACGAGGACCCCGAACGCGAGCTGCGGGCCCTGCTCGCCGACTTGGGCTGACCGGGAATTAGCCACAGAGACACGGAGCACACAGAGTGGTCGATCTCCGTGCCCATGAGTCTCGCCATAGCCTGAAGGGCGACGGCGGATCCGTGCCTCCGTGGCAAATCCATCCGTTATTTACCCGCGTCGAAGAGGAACTCGTGTTTCTCGTCGCCGATTGAAACCACGAGCTTCAGCGGCAAGCCGGATTTGATGTCCTCGGGGTGCAACTTGACCATCCCGCCGGCCCGCTGGCCGGGCTCGATGACGTTTTCGCGAAGCAATCCTTCGAGCTGGTCGAGCTGCGGAGCCGTGATGGATTCCGCCACCCCCTGGGAAGTTTTCACCATCTGGTTCAGCGCCACGGTCGCAAGGGCCGGGTCCACCACGGGCGTGGCCGTGGTGGGCTGAAAGCGGCCCGTCGTGATGGCCGGCAGGTCGAAGGTGTGCGACTGCGCCACCTGCGAGGAGTGCGCCTCCATGAAATCAGCGGCGGCGTTCTCACCGATGGTCTCGGCCTGCCGCTCGGCGGCCAGGTTGATCCGCCAGGCCAGTTCGCGGTAGGTATAAAGCTTCACCTCCGTGTCGCCTGAAAAAGCGCGGACATTTCCCGGCGAAAAAGGCAGCGGCGTCTCCCCGCCGTTGGCCGCGACCACGAGGAAGGCCGGCAAGGCGGACATCCGCGCCTCGTATTGCGGCGTCAGCAGCACGACCGCGACTGCATGGGTTTTCGACGACCGCAGCAGGGCCCGGCCGTGCTCAACGATTGCGGGGGAAGGATTGGCCCGGGAGGGCGCCAGCGTCCCGCTGCTCGTGCAACCGGCCAGGACGCAGGCCACTGCCGGCAGGATCAACCGTCGGGCCATCATGGAAGTGAGCGCGAAGCGGGCGGAAAAACGGTTGAAAATTGGTGCCAGAGGCCGGGATTGAACCGGCGACCAAAGGCTTATGAGTCCTCTGCTCTACCACTGAGCTACTCTGGCGGAGAGGCCGGAAAAGTGCAGGTTCCCCGGGGAAAATCCAATCTAAATTTCGGACGGTGCCTAGCTTCCCCACTCACCCGCAATCCGCGCCACGACCGGATTATTCTGTCAACAGTCAAGGCCTGAGGTACTTCAACTCGGCTACCCGAACCAATTCACCTCGTCATCCGCTCCCAATCTGGAGGCAGCGTGGTCGAGCCGAAGAGTCAGGGTGCGAATCGATAAATCCGGAGCGGCCCGGTTCGTTGAATTAATCGATTCGTTCCCTGCCCCCTTCAGCTCTTCCTTCCCCGGCGTCCGGCCTCTGGCATCCGGCCATCCGCCCTCTACGTCAGCCGGAACCCCAGCGATTCCAGTTCGTTCAGGTGAAACGGCGCGCTCTCCAGTACTTCCTGCAGCTTGGCCAGCGCCTCCGGCCTGGTCGGCGCGCTGAACCGGGACGCGCCATCCTCGGAGTCGTGCACGTGGACTTCCCATGAACCGGTCGCCTCGTCCGGCCCGACGTGGAACACGGATCCGTGGAGGTAATTTCCCGGCAGCCCCGGGTGCGGGCCGGCGCCTGGCACGAGGAACAGTGTGTGCAGCGGGTCGTGGACGACGGTTCCGTCGTGCCTGGCGCGATGGCGGGCGGGTTTTCCAATCACCATGAGGCGGTGGCTCTCCGCCCGGGCGCGGTGCGGTGCGGGCAATGACTGCACATACCGGTCGTAGATGCTGGCATTGGTCTCCAACGCCTCGTCCGTGATCTGCCCCGCGATAAACGCATCAAGGTTGTGCGCGTGGAAAAACGGGAGCCGGGCCAGCGAGCGCGCGGTGACATGTCCGCCCTTGTGGTCAGCGTGGGCGTAAACCTGCTGCGCCGCGTAGAGCCGGTTCAGGGCGTCCTGATAAGCAGGGGTGGTGGGCACCGCGCCGGTGGCACTAAGCTCAATCTTGTCCAGGGTGGCGTGATCGAACTCGGCATTGGGATCTTGAGACATGGGAAACGGTGGGGTGCCCGGGCTTCGCACATCGCGCGTCGCAGGCTGGGGTTCGGCGAAGCCCGAAAGGTTGCAGAGAAGCCGGCCCGATGCAAGAGGGCCGGGCGATTGAGCAGTGTCCCAATTTGGCAGGGCGAATCGTCCCGCGAGCCGTTCGACAGGCTCACGGTCCGAGACCGCGGCTCGGCAGGGATGCCTCGCCCTACCTCGAAGACATTTTTCAAATTAGGACGTTACCGGCGATTGAAGGAGACAGGTCAATTATTTGAAAGATCGGCATCGCCGGCTGCGTTTCAAGTGGGATGCCGCAGCCGTTGTACAGGACGCCAATCCGGCTCACCAAACATGCCATGGGTTACCTCAGCAGCCGCGGCTTTACCGTTGCCGAAGTGGAGGCGGCGATTCGGACTGCGGCGTGGGGACCAGCTGAACTCGGACGCCTCCATTGCTACAAGGATTTCATTTTCAATGCGGCTTGGAATGGCCGCCACTATGCCACCAAACGGGTTCGCCCAGTCTTTATCGAGTCGCCGGTGGAAATCGTTGTCATCACCGTTTACACATATTACTTCTAAATCATGAAAATCTCCTACGACGCCGAGATTGACGCCCTCACTATCAGCTTTCGCGAGACCACCGTCACCACCAAGCATCTGGCCGAGGGCATCGCCGCCGACTATGACCGCGATGGGCGGCTCGCGGGGCTTGAGATCCTCAATGCGAAGGCCCGGTTTGGTGACGAACAGACCTTCACCCACGTCACGTTGGAAGGCGTCGGCGCAGCCAGTTGACCGGCGCGGATCCTGCGGATCTCCGGGTCGCCCTTTGCGCCTCCGCGCCTCTGCGCGAAATCCTCCGCCGCATTGATCGCAGGAATGTTTTGCCAGTAGCCGAGGGAAGCCCTCGGATGGGGTGGCCATGAAAATCCTACCCCTGGCTGGTGCCGGCCTGCTGGCCGCCATTCTCGCCCTGGCCCCTTGCGTTGAAGCCCAGGAAAAGCCACTGCCCAATCCGGTTTTTCCATTTGGCGCGGTCTATTTCCGCAAGTCCAGCCCGCCGGAGCAGGACTGGGAACACGACCACCAGGTCGCCGCCGGGCTGGGCGTGAATGTTTTCCGCCACTGGTTCATGTGGGCCTCGATCGAGACTTCGCCCGGCAAATACGACTGGCGCGATTACGACCGCATGGTCGAGCTCGAGGGCCAGAACCATATCAAGGTCATCGTCGCCGAGAACGTCACCGGCGCCCCCGAATGGATGTGGGACAAGTATCCGCACGCCCGCAACGAGAGCGGCTCCGGCGACGACTCCTATCCCGGCGTGGTCACCGGCAGCGCGACGGGCAATGCCCTGATGTGCCTCGACAACGAGGAGGTGCGCGCCGAGGCCGGGAAGTTCCTCACCGCCCTCGCCACGCGCTATCGCGACAAGCCCGCCATGATGGGCTACGACCTGTGGAACGAGAGCAACCCGCAGGAATGCTTCTGCGAGGCCAGCCAGGAGAAATTCCGCGAATGGCTGAAGGCCAAATACGGCACGATCGAGAATCTCGGCAAAGCCTGGCACCGCTACAGCCTCGCGGACTGGAAGTATGTCCATCCACCGCACGGCACCATCGGCTATCTCGACGCCCTTGACTGGCGGGCATTCTGCCGCGACGACGCCATCCGCCTGCTCCGCTGGCGCATCGAGCTCATCCGCGCCGTCGACAAGAAGAACCTGATCACGGCTCACGGCACCGGCCTGCTCAACGAGATCTCATGGCGCACGCCGGCCGAGGTCGACACCTATGGCTTCACCTGGGTCGCCTCGCGTCACTCCAACGATCCCTGGCTCCAGTTCAATGCCGCCGACACGGTGCGCAGCGGCAACCGCGGAAAACCCTTCTGGCACTCCGAGGCCACCGGCGGGCCGCTTTGGCTGCAGCCGCAGGTCGTGGGCCGTCCCCTCGAGGATGGGCGCAGCTCCGATGACAAGGACATCCGCGTCTGGAGCATGATCGACATGACGGCCGGCGCCTCCGGCATCCAGTTCACGCGCTGGCGGCCGCTGCTCAACGGCCCGCTCTTCGGCGCGTTCGGCCCGATGGGCATGGACGGCTCCGTCACGCCGCAAGCGGAAATGGCCGGCAAGCTCGCGCGCTGGACCAACTCGCATCCCGACATCTGGAAATCACATCCGGTGAAGGGCGATGTCGGCATCGTCTTCGTGCAGGAGTCGCTGGACTTCGCCGGCATCCAGGGCACCGGCGCCGGTGGCGGCGGCCGTGGGGGTGGCGGAGCCGGCGGTGAAGGCGGCGGGGGTGGCGGCAGCGGTTACCTCCAGTCCTCCCAGGGCGCCTATCAGGCCTTCTTCGATTCCAACATCCAGGCGGATTACGTCAGCATCGATGACATTGGGGAATACCCGCTGATCTATCTCCCCTACCCGGAGATGCTCACGAAAGCCACCGCTGACAAACTTCGCGCCTATGTCGCGAAGGGCGGGAAGCTCGTCAGCGAAGGCTGCCCCGGCTATTTCGGCGACGACGCCTCCGTGGGCACGGTCCAGCCGAACCTCGGACTCGACCAGTTGTTCGGCGCGCGCGAGACGTACGTCCAGTTCACGCCCGACCTGCTGACCAAGCTCACCCTCACTGTTCAGGGCAAGCAGATCGGCGGACAGTTTTTCATGCAGGAGTACAAACTCGCGGGAGGCCAGGCGGCGGGCCAGTACGCGAACGGCCACCTCGCCGCGGTCGAGAACACCACCGGCAGCGGCAAGACGCTGCTGATCGGCACGTTTCCGGGCGGCAACTATTTCCGCAACCATACGCCGGCCAACCGTGAATTCTTCGCCGGCCTGCTCCCTTGGGCGGGCGTCCAGCCGAAGGTGCAGTCCAGCGACCACGAGGTGAAGGCCCGCCTGCACCAGGGCGCGGGCGGCACTTATCTGTGGGTCGTCAATCCCACCCGCACGGCCAAGACGGTGAAGATCACCCTCCCCGCCCCCTACCAAAAGGCCGCCGAACTCTGGCAGGAATCCACCACTCCGGCCGTGACCGGCAACACGCTGACGACCACCGTGGGCGACCGCGACGCCGCCGTGATCAGGCTGGAGTAATATCATCAAACGAAAAATGTTTCGCGCAGAGGCGCGGAGCCGAAAAGTGAGCCAATCCATCGGATTCAAAACCGATTCATTGTTCCTTGCCCGGACTTTGCGCCCCTGTGCCTCTGCGCGAAACTGGTTTGGCGTAGCTCATTGTTGGTGACATCACTTTGAGCCGACCGGCTGATTCCGCTGGCCTCCGCCTTTCATTCGGCGCACTGCTCATCCATGCTACCGCACCCGCCGTTGACCGCCCATTATGCCAGCACCGCGGAGAAGCCGGCCTTCGTCAACGGACTCTTCGATGCGGGGGCCTCTTGTGCTAACTACCAGATGATGGGACCGGAATAGCCGGGAAATTGGGTGACACTCCATTGAGAAAAGGAGTGTTACCATGGAAGAGAAAGAGTCAGTCGAAAAGGTCAGGGCACGGGGGAGCCGAACCGGCTCCCCGCGG
>CAIUWA010000004.1 GCA_903902745.1 uncultured Opitutia bacterium
ATCACCGCCGCTTAAACGCCGCCTGGCGTCACGCGGCGGAAGCCTGGCTTCGCTGCCAGGGTCTGATCACCGTCTCTATAAACCAAAAAGTGTTACCCAATTTACCGCTAAAATACGCCCGCCATTAGGTTGGTAGCACACATAGTCGCTCAGTTCGACGAAGTACCCTTTCGGTTTGGAGGAAAATAACATCAGTCAGGTAAAAAGGCGGCCAGTTCGTATTTTTTTCAGCCTAGGGGCTCTTCTCTAGAATTGGTTCAGGTCCGGACCAGAAATGCGAAAAGTTGTGCAGCTGGGCAATAGGAGTTGGGGCAAATGCAAACAGAACGCGCAAACTCCTAAAAAGCCCAACTTATGACAAGCCTATTTCTAAGCCTTAACCGCTCGTTAATCGCCATTTACCTTTTCTTGATGACGAGCATTCGCGTCGGTTTCAGCAGCCTGCGTGCCGGTCTCTGAACAGAACACCTCCTCGGGAGTTTTCTGCGGATAAATCGAAGCCATTCCACCAGTAGGGGCTTATGGCACTATATCTTCCCCCGCTGTGCTTTTTCGCGGAATGATTCCCAGCCCATCGCATTTTGGAGGCGCAGAATGAACTGAAACTGCCCTACCCCATGCAATTCGGCGTACTCATGCCGCTTCCCATCGTTATTCCGGCGTCGTCACGTCTCCGCGCCTGAACAAAAAACCCGTCGCGGAGTGCGACGGGCCTCGGGGGAAGCAGGGAACCAGCGTGGCTTATTTCTGCCAAGTGCGCTTTTTGTGGCGGTTCGACTTCAAGCGCTTCCGGCGCTTGTGCTTGTTCATCTTCAAACGGCGTTTCTTTTTCAGGTTGCCCATAGTTAGGAGGACAAAACGTGCGTGTCGCCCGTCCCACTGTCCAGCTAGAATTTAGCCGCCGGCCCCGGTACGTTCACCAGCCGCCGCCAGCGCGTCAGCACCAGCTCGCACGTCACCGCCGTCACCGCCAAGCCGGCTAGGACCGCCGTCGCACGCCGGTACAACTCCAATTGCTTGGCATGACGCTGCAATGACACCGCTTCGCCATCGTCCTCCAAGCGATCCGTTTTGAAGTCAAACACCGTGGCCCGCACCGCGCGCCCGGTAATATCGCGCTCCACCACGACGCGGTCAAACACCCCCGTCACCCACGCACCGTCGAGCACCACCTCAAACGCCCGCTCGCGCCACACCTCCACTCCGGCCGCGCCTGTCGGACGCGCCCACACCGCCGCCAGCTCCGGTGCATGCAGGCAGGCGAGTACTTCCTCAATCGCTTCTCCTGGGCCTGTCTCAGACGCCGCACTCCGCGCGCGCCATGCTGCCGCAAATTTGTCGGCCCCTCCCTCCCCCACCCACTCCACGTCCGCAAACAACTCATGCACCGCCGTGCCAAAATCCGCTCCCCCGCGGCCCTCGAGGGAAAAAATCCGCCCCGCCTCCACCGCACCCGCTTTCTCCTCCGATGGCCGGCGCGGGGGGAACCGCGTTGATTTCCTGACCGCCGCCGGATTCAGCCGCCCGGTCTCCGGTTCCCCCTTTGACTCAGGCACCGCTACAGTAATGGACTTGTGCCAGTCGGCGTCACCTTTAGCAAACGACCCGGCCAATTCCAATTTGCCCACGCGCACGGTGGCGCCCTCCTCCCCCAGCGTCTCCGCGAGCAGCTTCGGGAAGTTGCGCGAGGTCGACGGGCCCGGCGGCTTCGTGATGAGATACATCGCCCGCTTCGCCCGGGTCATCGCGACATAGAGGAGCGACAGGTTTTCATAGCACGCATCGGCCTCCGCCTCGCGCACATGCGCCGATAGCACCGCGTCCTGCTCCGCGAAAATTTTTCCCGGCAGGTCGAACACCCACTCCACCGAGCGGTCCGCCGCCCGCTGCACCGCGAGCCTCTCGCGCCGTCCGTCGAGCTTCGTGCCCTCGAGGTCGGGCAGGATCACGAGATCGAAGCCGAGGCCCTTCGCTTTGTGCACGGTCATCACGCGAACCACCGCGGCCGTGTCCGCTTCGCGAACGGTGTGCCGCTCCATGAACTGGATGAACTCCGCCACCTCCCGGCTGCCCGATGCATCGAACCGCCCCGCCGCCGCCGTGAACTGCCGGGCCCGCTCGCGACTGAACGTGTCATCCGGCGAAAGCCGCGGCTCGAGTTTGCGCAGCCAGGCATCCATAGTGCGCTCAAAGCCCTCCGCGTGAATCTGTCCGAGCACCCGGCGCGTCAGCTCCTCGCGTTCGGTCAGTCCCTCGGCGGCCAGCAGCGCACCCAGCGGTGTCATCTGCAGGTGGCCGTGGGCCTGGGTGTCGCCGGGATGTGCCGCGGCCTTCACCAATGCTAGCAGCGCGGCGCCGAGCGGGTTGTCCGTGCCCACGTGCAAATCCGACTCCGCCACCGCCGGCAGGCCGCCTTCGCGGCGGAGATAATCCGCCAGCCGCGCTGCCGTGTCGTTTTTCTGCACGAGCAGCGCGCAGGTGAGCCCGCGCTCCAGCGGCTCGATCTCCTGCAGGAGCTGCAGCGCGGTGGCAAACCGGCCGGCTTCGTCCTCCTGCCCTGAGCCTGTCGAATGGGCTCCCTGCAGCAGCGCCACCTGTCCGCCGAGTTCGGGCTTGGCCGTCTCGTGGGGGTGCCATTCCCGGTTCCACGCCGTCGCCGCCGCGCCGGGAAACAAGTCCGAGATCACTTGTGAGGCGCCAAACACCGCATTGACCATCGCGATCACCGGCGGGCCGGAACGGTATGATTTCACGAGGTGCTCCTCGGCAATGGTGTCGGGGCGGACGCGGTTGTACTGCTCGAAAATCTCGCGGAAGAGCCGCGGGTCGCCCTCGCGCCAGGCGAAGATCGCCTGCTTCACGTCGCCCACGTAGAAGAAACTCCGCGCGCCATTCGAATCCTGCACCGCCTCGTCGATGAGGTTCCGCAACACCGACCACTGGCCGAAGCTGGTGTCCTGGAATTCATCCAGCAGCCAGTGGTCGATCTCCGCATCGAGCCGGAAATCGATGAAGAGCCGGTTCTCATCCGCCGCTTCGCGTGAAAGCACCCGCGCGCCATCCCCGCCGGGCCGCAGCAGCCGCTCCACGTCGCCAAACGTGAGCTTGCCGGCCCGCCGCACCGCATCGTGGTAGAACGCCTCGTAGCCGCTGAGCACGGCATATATGCCCCGCGTGATCTCCAGCCGCCGCGCCAATTCCGCGCCGATGATCGCCTGCAAAAGCATTCGCAACGCCACACTCGCCGCCGGCGTCAGCGCCTGCTTCTTCCGTTCCACGGTGATTTCCGCCAGCGCGGGCCAGGCCTTGAGGGCGTTCTTGAACAGGTATTCCAATCCGGCGCCCATAGGGGCGCCGGGCTGCCAGTCCGGCAGCTCCGTGAAAAACGCCTCCCAGCGTGGCCGCTGCTTTTCGTTCAGTCCCGCCTCCTCCAGCGCGGCGCGCAGCGCCTTCGCCGCGGGCTCGCGCTGCGCCACGGCTGCGAGCCACTCGTTTCCTTCCGGCCAGATGCGCTGGGCGTTGCCCCAGAGTTCGCGGTCCGGCGCGTCGAGAAACATTTCCTGGTGCTGGTCGATGAACCGGTCCAGCTGCGCCCCCAGCCGCTTCTCGTCAGCCCCGAAGGTGGCGCGCTTGAAGGCCTCGATAAACTCCTTCTGCGCGTCGGCCAGCTCCCCCGCCCGCTCAAACAACCGCCGCAGCACGCGCCCGCGCTCCATCCGCGCGGCATGCTCCTGCAGGATCTCGAACTCGCCGGCGAGCCCGAGCTCCAGCGGGAAATTCCGCGCCACACGGGCGAAAAAGCCGTCGAAGGTGCCGAGCCGCAGCCGGTGCATCGCCTCGGCCACCGTGCGCAACAACCGGAGGAAATCCGCGGCCGTCAGCGCCGGCACCTCGATTTCACCCGCGAGCTGCCGCGCATATTCCGGCTCGCCCGCGGCCCGCGCGAGCTTGTTGAGGATCTCGTCGAAAAACTCGCCCGCCGCCTTACGCGTGAAGGTCAGTGCCACGATCCGCTCGGGTCGCACCTCCAGTGCAAGCAGTCGCACGAAACGGTTGGTCAGCGCGTAGGTTTTGCCCGACCCCGCCGAGGCGAGGATCATCATGTGGCCAAAGCGGTTCATGATTCACCCTCCTTCCAGGCCACGCTCGCAGCCACCCCGTGGTGGAACAGCGTGGCGAACGGATCGTAATCGGCGCGGATGTTCTCGTTCGGTGGCCAGAATTCGCCCGCCCGGATCGCCGCCGCCACGCCCACGGCGCAGCGCCAGGCCGACTCGGCGAGCTCGCGCGTGTAATCGTCCCACAAGGCGATGCCCGTCTCACTCGCGGCCTTCGGCAGGTTGAAGTAGCCGCCGGTGATCTCGCCGGGAAACTCCGCCGCCAGCGCCCGCAAATAAAGTGGCAGCTGCAGGTCGCTCCATACCTGCTCCCGGCCCTCGGCCGCGAATCGCGCGAACTCCGGCACCAGCTCGTCGCGCCGCACCGGCCGCAAGTGCGCCGCCCACGGCTGCGCGGGCGTGTCGGAGGTCTTGTAGTCCAGCACCCGGATCGCCCCCGTGCCTTCGTGGCGGTCGATGCGGTCGATCTTGCCGCTCACCGCGAGGCCGCCGACATCGAGGACGAATTTCCGCTCCACGGCCTCGATCACCCAGCCTTCGGCCCGGGTCCGCGCCTGCACCTCGGCGGCGCGCGTCAGCCGCTGGCGCGCGGATTCAAACTGGACGATCAGCGGCAGCGTAAGCTCGGGCCCAAAGCGCCGCGCCGCCTCGGTCGCGAGGGCGGCGAGCAGAAATTCGCGCAGCGTCCCCGCGTCCGTGCAGTCGCGCAACGCGGGCTCCCGGCCCATGGCCTCGAGCGCGGCATGGCAGAGCGTGCCGAAATCCCGCGCGTCGAGCTCGGTCTTGGCCGGGTCCACCGCCTCCAGCCGGAGCACCTGCGCGAGGTAAAAGCGGAACGGGCACTCGAGCCAGGCGCGCAGGGCCGTGACGGCCACCCGCGCCGGCGGGGCAACGCGCGGCGGCTCCAGCTGCCAGGCGCGCCTCCAGGGCGGATTGGGACGCGCCGCCTCGGCCGGGCGAAACAGGAATTTAATCCGGCGCGGCAATTCCGCCTCCGCGCAGGCCAGCAGCAGCCGCGATGGCCGCAGCGGATCGCCGGCCGCGGATGTCTTGCCCAACAGCAGGTCGAGCCGGCCGCCTTGCCTCCGGCACGCCGCGAGTGCCTGCAGCAGATACGCATCACGCGCAAATCGCGCCGCGTTGGTTTTCAAACCAAGCCGTTCGCGCAACGACTCGGGGAGAAAAGCGTCACCCACCACGGCGTCGGGCACCTGACCGTCGTTCATCCCCGCGACCACGAGATGCGGCGCATCTTCCCACAGGAGCTCGAGCCAGCCTTGCAGCTCGACCGCGCCGGCGGGTTTTTCATCGGTGCGCGTGCCTTCGCTGTAAAGCCGCAGCGCGACATCCCACCACTCCGCGATGGTGACACCGCCAAAACGGGCCGCGGCCGCCCCCGTCTCGCGCATCACGTCGGTCCACGCCTCGGCCGCCTCGGCGGCGAGGGCATCCGCGGGCCGGGCGGAATCATACTGGCGCCCGGTGAAAATAGTCCCGAGCGCCGCAGCGGCATTCGCAGGAAACGCCCCCGTGGTCAGCGTCGTCCGCAATTCAGCGACCGCCGCCAGCTCCGCGCTGTCCGGCGCATGCCGGCGCGCCTCCGCGAGGTCGGGCGGCAGGTGCTCCGCGTGCAACTCATCCAGCTCGGCGAGAAACTGCGCCGCCGAGAAACCATCGCTGCAGCGCGCGCGGAGAAACTCCTGGAAATCCGGGCAGCGCGCGAGGGTCTCGACGGCCGTGAACGAATCCTCCCGCGCCAAGCCGGCCAGCGCGGCCAGGAGCTGGAAAAGTCCGTCGCCATGGCGCGTCCGGCCCTCGGGATTGAAGCTCGCGAGGCCGGCGTGACGCAGCCCGGTTTCGAGGAGCGGCAGCACCTCGGGATCGGCCGCGCCCACGCCGAGCATGCCCTCGGCCTCGTCATAACCGCGGGCCGTGGCGACCACGCGCTCCGCCTGCGCGGACGGATCGGCGCAGAGTTGCACCCGCCGTTCAAATTCCGGCAGCTCCAGTTCGCGGCGGGCCCAGGTGGCGGACAGTGGACGGCCCCAGCCATCGAAGGCCACGGCTTCCGCGACCGGTGCGAACACGACCACCTCCACCGGCACTGCTTGGGCATGGGCGGCCAGCACCTGCAGCGCGAGCGGCAGCGGATCGGGCGTGCCCAGCACGACGATGCGCCGGATGCCGTCCGGCAAAACCGGGGTGCCGGCGCGCTCCATCTTGGCCGCCTGCGCGTCGCGCAGGCCCAGCGCAGTGAGTTTATCCGCGTGCAACTGCTCCAGCCCGGCGATCTGCCGCCAGCGTTCCGCCTCGGAAAAATCCGCTCCGGCCTTCGCGGGTACATCCGCGAGCCGCAGCCCGGCCTCCGCCAGCGTGCCCTGGAGCCGCGCAAATTCCTGCGCCAGCCGCAGCGCCCAGGCAAAGTTGCGGGCGGGCGGATCGACGGGAAACACCTGGCGGAAGTCCGTGAGGTCGAGCCCCCGGAAAATTTCCGTCCAGGCGAGCAAGGACTCGAGCCGCGAAGCGGTGCCGGCGCCGGAGTCGGGTGCGATCAGCCGGTCGGGCGACAGCACCCGCGGCGGAAATGCCGCCTGCCCCTGCGCCGCGGCGTGCCCCGCGATCGCCTCGCGCAACCGCCGGCCCGACTGCCGCGTTGGCACCACGACCATGACCGCCGAGAGATCGAGCGGCGTCCCACCCGACCAGCCGCCGGCGAGAAACGCCACCGCCTGGGACAGCAGCGGCTGATCCCAGGAAAGAAAATGGCGGCGGACGTTGGCGGGCGGCGGGACCACGGCTTATCTCAGCCGCAACGATGCGGTGAGATCAACCATCCAAAAGGTGGGGCCGCGATAGGCCTTCGACCAAACCTCGGATTTTTTGCCAAAAAAAGGCACGAGATGACACAAAAGGAACCAGTCGGAACAGATTGAGGGTTCGGACACCAAATCAGATGGGTCTTTTTCGTGTCATTTTGTGCCTTTTTGTGGCCAAAAACTCCGAACTCCGCGGTCCAAAAACAAAACGCCCCCGCGGCACGAGACCGGCGGGGGCGAAGGGAGACGATGGAGAAAAATTGCGGCGCTTACTTCTTCACGGCAAAATGCTTGGCGACGTGGGCCTTGGCGCGGGAGGCGGCGTTCCGGTGCACGACGCCGGACTTCGTCGCCTTGTCCATGGCGGAAACATAGGCGCTGGCCGCGGCCTTGATGGCGGCGGCATCGGCGCCCTTGACGGCGGCGTCGAGCTTCTTGTGCAGCGTCTTCAGGCGGGTCTTGAGGCCCTGGTTGCGGGTGGCGAAGCGGGCGGATTTGCGCGCGGCCTTGATGGCAGATTTGGTGTTGGCCATGGTCGATGGAGAGATTGGAGTGGTCTAAGACTCAAACGCCTGCGGCTGAGTCAAGGGTTTTGTCGGATAGGTAGTGTATCAGTTTGAAATTGGAATTGTGAAATAGCCCTCGCCGGTTGATTCCCGCAGGATGGACAAGGCCAGCCGGGCAAACCTCATTCGGGCGCTTCATCACGCGAAAGCGGGCGCTTGGGCCTATGTCCCGTCGGGCAAATCAGCGAAGCCCAAGCCAGCCCGGCCCGCGTTCGACCGCATTGTGATCGGCTGGCCTGTTAATATCCCCGATACCAAGCGCGCACCGAGCTGGATGAAGCTGGCCAACGCCACGCCTACCCTGACGCCACAAACCCACAGGACGGCCCGCAAATCGGCCCTGACGCGCATCGCTGAGCAGTTGCCAGCGAAGCTCCCGCGAATCGCATTGCGAGAACCCGGGGCGCAAGTAGCATTGCACCGATGCACTCCCTTCGGGAAATATTGGCCTACCTTGCTGTAACTGGAGTTGTGGTCCTCTGCATTTGGCTGCGTTCGCAGGGGCGACGCACCCCGCGCCTATAATCGCGCTTTATTCGGTAGTGGTACAGTTTGAATCAGGGGCGGTAAAGATAAGGCCGCGAAGCCACTAGGTACTTGCCACGCTGGAGGGGATTGCCCGACTGGAAGGCAAGACGCTCACTCGCAGCCCGGTCTCCAAATCCTCCCACCACCAACCATGAAATCCACCGGTTCCTGCCTCCGCTTCGGCGGCCTCCTTGGCCTTGCCGCCCTCGCCCTCCTGCCTGGCCGGCTGCTGGCTTATGGCCGGGATGGGCATGAACTGGTCGGGGCCATCGCCGATGTCCGGCTCGGCAGCGGCCCCGCGCGCGCCAAGCTCGATGCCATCATCCCCGGGCTCAATCTCCAGCAGCTCGCGCCCATTCCGGATTCGATCCGCACGTGGGACAACCTGACCGACGCCGAGAAAGCGATGCCCAAGGTCACGCAGGTCGATGCCGCCATTCATCTGAAGATCGCCGGTTTTCTCCCGGACAATCTCCGGCAGGAACTGTGGGAATACTTCCGCGCCAATTTGGTCGAGGTGCAGAGCCAGCCGCGGCATCATCTCTTTCACTTCGATGACCTCGCCCTCGCCAAGGGTGTCACGCTCAAGTACGCGGACGGCGCCATCGGCACCGATGAGGTCGATCTTGTGCATACGATCGCCTATTGCTTCCACGTCCTGCACCAGGATGCGCCCGTCCCCGATCCCCTCCAGCGCCGGATCACGCCGGCCGTCGCGGTCATCCTGCTGGCCCACCTGATGGGGGACCTGCACCAACCGCTGCATGTCGGCGCGGAGTATTTCCAGATCAACGGCACGAAGGTGACACTGGTCGACCCGGCCAAGGGGCCGTTCAAGGCGGACTTCGGTGGCAACATCATCGCGGTGCGCGCCCCGGCGGAGGACAAAAACAAAGGCATCAAGGCCGGCCCCGCGCTGATCCCTGGCACCGAGCAGGATAATCTACACTCGGTCTGGGATGACGACACGGTGAAGCAGGCCGTCGCCCAATGGCGCTCGAAGTATGCCCTCGCGAATAATTCCCCCACGGCCCTGCTGGTCGCGAAGCTCGCGGCTCCGGCCCCGAAGGCTGCGTGGCTGCCCGACCCCAAGGCCGGCGCCGAGGCGTGGGTCCGCGGCTGGGCGACAGAAATCCTCCCGCTGGCCCGCGAAGCTCATACTCGGCTCACCTTCGTCCCCTACCCGAGCGGCGTGGATAATCCCAAGCACCGGCCGCTCGCCGTGGCCGACAATTCGAAGAACTACCTGACCTGGGCTTCCGGCAAGGTGCAGGATGAAATCATCCGCGGCGGCTACCGGCTCGCCTGGCTGCTGGAGCAGGCGCTGGCGAAGTGACCGGGATCTGAAACAGTAGGAGCGGCTTTATTCCGCGATGGTTAGCTCAGCGGATCCAGTCATCGCGGCATAAAGCCGCTCCTATAGTCGACCCTTGTTCAGCGTGGCTGCAGCGCACCGTTGCCTTCGTCGAGGTAACGCACGCCATTCACTTCGCTGACCTGCAGGTATTGCTCCCACGTGCCGGCCGCGGTCTCACGGCGGGAGGTGAGACGTTTCAGCTCGAAGGTTTTCAACGGCGGCGCGTCCCCGGACAGCGCCTCGCCCAGCACGCGGCCATCCATTTTCGCCGCCTCGTCCCGGAGGCCGAGCAGCCAGAGGATCGTCGGCGCGAGATCCAGGTTGGCCGAGGGCAGCGGGTTGCTCACCCCGCGACGGAAGCCGGGCCCGGCGGCCACCAGCGTGTTGTGCATGTCGTAGGCGCTCAGGCTCGCATGGTTGCCGAGCTTGGCCGTGGCCGACGCGAAGTCGGAAACGATCCGGCCGGCCGTGCCATTCGAATTTTTTTCGCGATCCCAGCGGAGCGCCACCACGAAGTCGGCCGCCTGCGGCGAGTCGATGTGCGCCTCACTGAGCGGAAAAGTTCCTTCGGCTGGCTCGCGCGCAAAGATCACTCCAGTCCAGTCCTGCTCCTGCAGCGTGGCGACCAACCGCCGGCACACGGCGGCGTCATGCCCGCCCACATACAGGAGCGTGGAGCCGCCGTTGCTCACGGCGAGCACCTCCCCCGGCTGGAGGCGGCCGGGCACTTCCCGCTTCGCGTCCAAGCCCGCCTTCGAGAGCTCCCCTGCGACATCGACCTTGCGGCTGATGGTCGAGAAGCCGTGGTCGGAGACGACCAGGACATCGGTGCTGTCCCGCAATCCGCGTTTCTCCAGTTCGGCCAGGACGAGCCCCAGATTGGTGTCGCTGCTCTTGATGGCGGCCAAAGCCTGGGTCGTGCCAGGGCCGGTGGCGTGCTGCGACGCATCCGGCTCGGCCAGCCAGAGGAGCGAATAGGCCGGCACCGCGTCCTTCCAGAGCGTGCCAATCAATGCCCGCGTGGTCCAGGCGTCCCGCGCCATTTTGTTTTCATCCGCGGCAACGGCCGGAAAGGTCCCCAGCATGGAATCCAAGGCGGAGCCCAAGGAGGACGGCATCACCGCGCCTTCATAGAGCACGGGTGAAACCCCGGGCCCGCCGGCCCGGACCGCGCGATCATGCAGCAGGGCCACCTGCTTCGCCCCTGCGATGGCGGTGGCCAAGCCGTGCGCATGGAGAATCTCGGCCACGGTCGGCACCGCCAGATAATGGCCGCCGCTCATCTCGTCGCCCTTGCGGACGTTCTCGGGTTTTTCGATGCCGACCGATTTCTGCGGGTCGATGAGTGGACGGTAATCCGTGTTGGCGATCACAAGGCTGCGCGCGCCATAGGTGCCGGTGGCCATCGCCACGCCGTTGACCTCGGTCGCGCTCAGATAAACGGGATGGTGGCTGGCGAAGAACACTCCGCGTTGCGCGAGCGCCCAGAGGTTCGGCGTGGTTTCGGCGGTGACAAAGTCCGGCCGCATGCCGTCGAACACCACCACCACGACGTGGCGGGAGCCGGCCGCAGCGGCCCCAGCGAGTGGAGCACAGGCAAGAAGGGCGAGGACCAGCGAGACGAAGCGGCCATTCATGCGCGCAAATATTGACGCTAAATATCGGTCCAAGCCAGCCCGCGCTGGATCACGCCGGTTTTAATCTCCCCTTCCGGTGCGTCAGTGCGCACCAGCCACCTCTACCTTGGCGGCGGCCAGTTCGGCCCTCGCGGCGGCGAGGTCACGCTGGAAGGCCGGGCTGGCGAGAAACTGCCGCGCCAACTCCTGACCCAGCACCCGGCCGGCGTAAATGTCCGCCGGATAATGCACGCCGCCCAGCACCCGCAGCCAGCCGGTGTCGCGTCCCTTGGCTAGCAGGGCGTCGCGACGGTCGGGGAAAAGCTCCGCCAGCAGCAGGGCGTAGGTCGTGCCGCGCGTCGAGTGCCCGCTCGGGTAGGCGTAATCGGTGCGGTCCTCGTGCTCGATCGCGGCGGGAAAGCGCGCGGGATCGACGTGATACGGACGGATCCGCTGCCAGTGGGCCTTGGCGAGGTTCTTCACCACGTTGGCCTCGGCCTCGACCTCCTTGAACAGCGCCTCGGTCTTGGGAAATTTTCCCGGGACAAACCACGGGCCGATCGCGGGCGCGAAGTGAAAGATGGTCAGCTTGACTTCATCCGTGCCGCGCGCCCGCTCGGCGGGCGTGGCGGCGCTGTAGACCCGGAAGGCCGATTCCAGGTCCGCGGCGTCCTCGGCCGAGCCCGCCACGGGCGGCGGTGCGAGCAGGACGATGGGATCGGGCTGGCCGGCGGCCAGGTATTTGAGGTCGGCGGCGCTGAGCGGAGCGGCGACGAGGGCGGCAAGACAGAGATAAAGGAAAGAGCGGCGATTGAGTTTCATGGGAAATCAGGAGTCAGAATTTCTGCAGGACGGAAAACAAAGCGCCCCCGGGAGGACGAGGGCGCTGAGGCTAAACCATGGGAGCAAGCGGAGAGCGTTTGCTCAGAACTCGGTCGAGATGGTCAGGAAGTAACCACGCGTAACGAGCGGGTTGTAGGTGCTGGTCAGCGGATTGAGCACGCCCGCCGTCGCCTTCGCCGATTTCAGGAGAATGACATTGCGATCGAACAGGTTGTTGATCTGCAAGCGGGCCTTGTAGCTCTTCAGGAAACTGCCGCGCTCGAGCTTCCGGCCGTAGCCGAGCGAGAGGTCGAACATCGTGTAGCCGCCCTGGACGATCGACAGCGCGCTGGCGGGCAACGGCTGGTCGGGATTCGGCGCTCCCTGGTAGGTCGTGTAGGGTCCGCTGTATTTGGACATCAGCGAGGTAAAGAATCCCTGGTGGTCATAAATGAAGCCGAAGCCGCCCGTCGTCTGCGGAACGCTGTCGATGCGGCGCTTTGACTTTTCATACGTGGCGTAGTTGCGCGAACCGTTGACGAACGTGCTGAGGCCGCCGCCAACGTAGAAGGTTCCCTGCGCCTCGACGCCGTAGTAGTAGGCGCCCGCCGCGGTGAAGGTGACCAGGTCGTTGGGATTGATGGTGCCCGTCTGGTTCGGGTTCACCTGTGAGACGGGGAGGTTGTGCGTCCGGATGAAGTAACCGTCGACGTCGGTGTTGAAGCGGTTGGTCTTGTAGACGGTGCCGAGCTGGTAATTCGTCGTGGTCTGTGGCTTCACGACATTGTTCTCCGGATGATCCTCCTGGAAAAACGCCAGTGGCGGCGTGAGGAAGCCGGTCGCGTATTGCGCATAGGCCGACCAGTGGGGCTGCAGGCGGTAGTTGGCCGTCACCAGCGGCATCGCCTTGGAGTAGGTCGTGCTGAAGAACGCCGGCAACAGGTCCGTGGTCTGGTTGATCGGGGCCTCGATCACGCGCTGTACCCGCATGTACTTGACGCCGGGGGTGAGGGTGAAATTCGGCTGCGGGTGCCATGCATACTCGACGTAGGGCTCCCACGTGCGCGTGTAGAAATGCATTTTGTAAACATAGCCGCCGAGCGTCTTCGGGGCCAGCGGATCGAGAAAGCCCGAGGGCGTCGCGACCATGCCGAGGGCCTGGGCGTTCGCGATGTTGTAATCGAGCGCGATCTGGTAGCGCGGGCCGTGCTGGTAGTCGAACCAGACGCCGGCCTTGAACGTGCCCATGTCGTCGTCATGCGTGAGGGCGAAGGTGTTGCCGGCGCTGCGCACGGAGTTCAACTTGAACCGGCCGGCGAGATCGGTGCCTGCGACGACCTTGCCGGTGACGGGATTGATGGTCGCACCGCCGTTGTTCGCGGGCGATTCATGGCTGCTGTTGTTGTAGGAGAAAGTGTAGACCTTGTCGTCCAGCTTCCAGCCGCCGCCCAGGTTGCTGTCCAAGGCGATGAAGCCGGTGTCCGTCTGCTTCACCTGGTAGTTGTTGCCATAGTAATCGCCATTGCGATCGAGCGGGTCGCTGGTCTGGCCGAAGTTGCGGCCGAGCGTCTGGATCTGGAGACCGGTGAGCGGCGAGGCGTTGGGGTTGTTGAACTTGATGTTGTTGTATTCGCCCATGAAGGAGAGCGTCGTGCTCTGGCCGATCGGCTGGAGATACTTGAAGAAATACGTGTTGCGGCGCAGCGTGCCGAAGGTGCGGTAGCCGTCCGAGGTCATGTATTGGTAGCTGCCGATCAGCGAGCCGCCCTTCGCCTGCGGCATGACGCCGGTGTTGAACTCGAGATGCGCGAGTTCGGTCTTCCAGCTGCCGTAGCTGAGCGTCGGCACAAACGACGCCGTCGTGCGCGGATCCTTCGTTTCCATCGCAATCGTGCCACCGAACGTCGCCATGCCGATCGTGCTGGCCGTGCCCGGGCCGCGGTCGATGGTTTCACGGCCGAGCAGCTTCGCAGGAAAATAACTCGTGGTGTGGTGGGTGTAGTCGTTGCCGTCGCCGAAGGGGATGCCGTCGATGGTGACGTTGTAGCTGCCGTCGTTGAAGCCGCGGATCGTGGGCTTCGACTCGTTCAGGCCCGGGCCGTTCGTGGAAAAATTCGTCACGCTCGGCGCGAGGTTGGCGATCATCGCGTAGTCGGCCGTGGGCGCGATGCTGTTCTGGATCGTCTGGAGGTTGATGACCGACTCGGGCTGGATGATGTCGAGGCGGCTCTCGGTCGGCGCCATCGTCTGGGCGGAGACGCGGGGCTCGGTCACCTCGTAATCCTCGAGGCGGACGACCTTGTCTTTTTCTTTTCCCGCGGTGGTGTCCTGGGCCCACAGTGGGGTGCAGGCGACAGCCGCGAAGGTGGCGGCGACTTGAATGAAATAAAGGAGGTGTAGGTTGGGTAGTTTCACCCCCGCAAACTACGCGACCCAGGTGACAGCCGTGTGGCGGCGATGTTACAAATCCGTCAGCACGGTGTTACAGCGCCGTAATAATTCAGGCTCGCGCAGAAAATTGACGGCCGCGGTCGAGGCAGCGCGGAGCTTCAGCCCGCGTTTCAGGACGCAAGCCGCGGGCTGAAGCACCGAGCTACTCCCAAGCACTTCCTCAGTCTGATATCCAAGACGTGAAGGGCCTTAGTTTTGGGGCCGGTAAGCCGGATTCTGTTCCACGCCTTGCGGCGCTTCGGTCGTCATTTCTCTCAACTCCATCTTGCGATGGACCTGGCCTGCGTAGCCCCGCTTCGCTCGGCTTGCGCCGAGCTTCGCAGGGCGAAGCGGGCTGCAGCATACCCGTGGCTATCGGACGGGCCACCCAGCCACCTATTTTGCCTTGCACCGGACGGGGTTTTTCATGCCGCCAACGTCGCCGTTGGCGCGGTGGGCTCTTACCCCACCTTTTCACCCTTACCACGCCATAGCTCGGCAAGCCGAGCGACGGCGGGCGGTATATTTTCTGTGACACTGTCCGTCACCGCGCCTTGAAACGCGGTGCCCGCGCTTGGCGTGAACCTTGCGCGGCATCCTGCCCTGTGGTGTCCGGACTTTCCTCTCCAAGCTTCTAACGGGCGCGGCATTACCCGCGCCTTGGGATCAAAGAACTCGGAGCGACGACCAGGCCCCAAAACTAAGGAGGGTGAACCTGCAGGGCCGGCCCCGGCATCGCAAGCCGGGATTCCGGCCGGATCGGAGGAGGTTGGAATTGGGAATTCGGAATTGGGAATTGGTGGTCGGAAAAGCCAGTGCCGCCCAACAGGTCTCCGCGAACGGAGGCCACCACCAATTCCCAACTCCCAATTACCAATTCTCAAATACTAATATCCTCCCCCGCGTCCGCGGGGCCTTGACGCGCCCGGCCCGGCGGCTGACGCTGGCACCCGCTTCGTCCGCCCAAGCCGGCCTGCGGCCCGGCGCGAGACGACGGGCCCATGACTGAATCCACCCCTAGCCCCTCCGCGACACCCCGGACTGCCGAAGCCACCTCCTGGGTACTCGCCCGGCTAACCGAGGACACCGGGCACCGCCGCACCCGTTCAATCGCCGTGGTGGCAGCCACCGTCGCCCTTATTGGCTGGGTCGACTACGCATCGGGTATTTGGTTTTCGCTCACCCTTTTCTACCTGATTCCGATTGCATTCAGCCTCGCACGGCTCGGCTGGCTCGCCGGATGTGTGACCGCGACCGCCTGTCTCACGGTGCGCATGTCCGGCGACTGGATCGCCGGGATCTACTCGAGCGTGCCGCCAACCATCGTCAACCTGAACCGGCTGTTCGACCTGTCGGTGTACCTGCTCTTCATCTGGATTTTCCATTCCTTCATCTCGCTGCGCCGCCAGCTGGAGCAACGGGTGCGCCAGCGCACCGCCGCGCTGGAGGAGTCGGTCATCGGCCGCCAGCGGCTGGAGCGCGAGCTGCTCGACATCGCCGCCCGGGAGCGCAACGCCATTGGCCGGGAACTGCACGACGATCTCTGCCAGCACCTGGTCGGCACCGCCTTCGCCGCCAAGGTGCTCGCCGAGCATCTCGTCCGCCATGACGCGACGGCCGCACACGACGCCCAGTCCATCGTCGGTTACGTGGAGGAAGGGATCGCCAAGACCCGCGGGCTCGCGCGCGGCTTGCTCCTCGCCAGCATCGAGCCGGCCAATCTACCGGGAGAACTCGCCAACCTGGCGGCCAAGGGCAGCGAAGGCGGCGTGCCCTGCCGCTTCCGAATGGAAGGCCGACCAGTCATCGATGACGCCGCCGCCGCCCAGTTGTTTCGTATCGCGCAGGAGGCCTTGCGCAATGCGCTGCGTCATTCCGAGCCCAAGCGCGTCGACATCGTGCTCACGGGCAACGACGAGGCGACCTTCCTGATGATCAACGACGATGGCTCCGGCCAGCCGCCCGATGACAGCAGCACCGGCCTGGGGCTGCGAATCATGGAGCACCGCGCCGCGCTCATCGGCGGGATCCTGTCGATCATTCCCGCTCCGGGCGAGGGTACGCGGGTCATCTGCCGGATCCCCCAGCCGTCTCTCGCCGCCGTCCCATGAACCCGCGGCCGGTGCGCATCTTCATCGTCGACGACCATCCCCTCGTGCGCGAATGGCTGGCCAGCCTGCTGCGCTTGCAACCTGACCTGGAGATCTGCGGCGAGGCCGACAATCAAGCCAGCGCCCTCGCGGCCATGACGGCCACGCTGCCCGATGTGGCCATCGTGGACTTGTCGCTCAAGTCCGGCTCCGGTCTCGACCTCATCAAGGATCTCCGCAGCCGGCTCCCCGCCGTGCCCGTCGTCGTGTTGTCCATGCATGAGGAAATCAGCGACATCGAGCGCGCGCTGCGGGCCGGCGCGCGCGGCTATGTGATGAAGCGCGAATCCACCCACCAGATCGTGGCCGCCATCCGGCAGGTGCACGCCGGCAAGATCTATGCGGATCCCGCCGTGCTCGCCGCCCTCGCGGAGCGAATGGTGGGGCGTTCCCCGGAGGAGATCTCCGCCTCGCCCGAGATCCTGAGCGACCGCGAGCTGGATGTCTTCCGCCGGCTCGGGGAAGGCCACTCAACCCGGCGCATCGCGGACGACCTGAAGCTCAGCCTCAAGACCGTGCAGACATATTACGCGCGCATCCGGGAAAAACTCGGCCTGGCCGATGCGGCGGAATTGATGCGGGCCGCCGTGCGCTGGAACGAGGGCAAGCGGCCCTGAGTCCGTCCTATCAGGCGCCGCCTGACAGTTAATTCCAACCGCAGCGGACATACAAAGGCCGCCACCATCGCTAGGATGAGTCCATGCCCCTCCCCTCCCCCGTATCAAGCGGGCGCGCGCTCCATCCCGAAATCGCCGACGCACCCGACCGGTTCACCGCCACCGTCCATACGCTCCGGCCATCCCGGTTCCCGACGCCCAGCCTGGCCCTGATCAGTGCGACGATTCTGACCAAGAACAGCGCCGCCCACCTCAACGAGGTGCTGGCCGCCCTCCAGTGGTGCGATGAGGTCGTGGTGCTCGATACGGGCTCGACGGACGACACGATGGCGATCGCCCGGCGGCATCCCAACGTCCAGTTGTACCGGCTCGAAGGCGCCTTCCCTGGCTTTGGCCGCGCCCGCCAGCAGGCGGTCGCCCTTGCCCGGCACGACTGGATTTTTTCGGTGGACAGCGACGAGGTGGTGTCCGCCGACTTGGCCGACGAAATCGCCGCCCTCCCGCTGGACCGGCGCATGGTGTATGCGATGCCCTTCCACAACTATTTCAACGGCCGGCGCATCACCAGTTGCGGCTGGCATCCCGACCGCCATGAGCGGCTGTTCAACCGCCGGGCGACCAATTTTTGCGGGAGCGAGGTCCATGAACGCGTGCAGTGCTCGAATTTATTCGTGCGCCAGCTCCTCCATCCCATCCGGCACTACTCGTATGATTCGATGGATGATTTCCTGCACAAGATGAGAACCTACAGCCGGCTCTTCGCCGCCCAGCATGCCGGCCGCAAGTCGGCAGGCATCATCACGGCCGTCACACGGAGCACCTGGGCGTTCTTCAAGAGCTATGTGCTGCAGCGCGGCTGTCTGCAGGGCGGCGAGGGACTGGTGATCAGTGCCTTCAAGGCCCAGCTGGTCTTTTGGAAATATCTCTGCCTGCACGAGGCCAACCAGCGGCGCACGGCATGAGGCTGTTGGCTTTGATGTATCACCGGGCTCGGGCCGGCCCGCTGGGCAACGCGCCCGGAATGCTCGACGCACATTTCGCCCACATTGCGGCCCACTTTGCCTGCGTCCTGCCGGGCGGGGTGCTCGATTCGCGCCGGCTTAATGTCTGCCTGACTTTCGACGACGCCTACTTTGATTTCTACGCCGTCGTTTTTCCCCTGCTCCAGAAGCACGGTCTGCGCGCGCTGCTCGCGGTTCCGCCCGTGGTCGTGCGCGAGGAGGTCAAGGCCTCCTCCCTCGAGCGGCTGCAGGCCAACCCCGACGTGGATTGCGTCCATCCGGACTACCGCGGCTTTTGCACCTGGCCGGAATTGCGCGAAATGGCGCAAAGCGGGCACGTCGCGATCGCGGCCCATGGCTTCACCCACCGCCGGCTCGACCAGCCCGATGCCGACCTGCACACCGAAATCGTGGTGCCACAGGCCCTGCTCGCCGCTCGCCTCGGGCAACCCGTGGACAGCTTCGTCTTTCCCTACGGCCGGTTCCATGCCGCCGCCCTCCAACGTGTCCGCGAATGCTACCGCCATGCCTTTCGCATCGGCGGCGCGGATAACAGCGAATGGGACTCCTCCCTGCTCTACCGGGTCAATGCCGACAACATGGCCACGGCTGACGCACACTTTACTCCCGCCCGATTGGCGCTTTATCGCGGCCGCAGGTATTGGAACCGCCTGCGCGGAAGGTGAGGGCGAGGGCAGTAATTGGGAATTTGGAATTAGGAATTGGTGGTCGGAAAAGTCCGCACCAGCCAACAGGCCTCCGCGCCCGGAGGCCCCACCAATTTCCAACTCCCAATTACTAATTCCAAATTCCCAATTCCTTCCCCGCGTCCGCGGGCTACGCTTCCCAATACACAATCCGGCCGCACTGGTCGCAGATCGGGATCTTGATGTCGGGATTCTTGCCACGGGAGGCGGACTCGGCCTCGCTGGAAACCTTCAGGTGGCAGCCGCCGCACTTGCCGCCCTGCAGGGGGACGCAGACGGGCTGCTTCTGCGCGGCGATGCGATCATAGATGCGCAGCGTGGGCTCGTCCAACGGCGTGCGGGCCGTCACCACCTCGCCCTGGGCGGCCTTGAGCTCGGCCGCCACGTTGACCTCGCGCTCGCGCAGCGTGCGGATGCGCGCCTCGTGGCCGGCGATATTCTGCTTCAGCACGGCCTCGGCGGCGGCGAACTTCTTCTTCGCCTCGTCGATCAAGTACATCACCTGCAGTTCCTGCTCCTCCAGCGCGCCGATCGCCTCCTGCGTGGTGGTGATCTCATGTCCCAGGGCTTGAAACTCGTCGTTCTTCCGCACCTGCATCTGCTGGGTCTTGTACTTGGCCTGCTTGTCCTCGGCGGAGCCGATCTCGGTCTCGAGGAGTTTCTTCTTCGTCTCAAGCTCCCTCAGTTCAAGGCGCGCGGTTTCGATGGCGGCCTTCTCGGCCGCGATCTTCTGCTCCACCGCGGCAATCTCCCGCGGCACCGCCTTGAGCTGCCCCTCGAGGCCCAGGCGCCGCGTGTCGCGGTCCTGCAGGATGAGAAGCGTTTCAAGGACGGGTGTGAGCATAAAGGCGGGGGGCGGTCAGATGTGATACATCTCTTCAACCTCACGGCTGACGAGCAAGTCGAGGGTGTGGCGCTTGGTTTCAGCGACCAGGGCGGCGCGGACGGCCCGCCAGGCCTTCTGCACCCGGTGGCCGGACTGGCCCCGGGCGTCGCCCCCAAATTCCAGCACGTCGTCCTCCACGAGCGTGATGATGTCGTACAGCGAGATTTCCTCCGGCGGCCGGGCCAGGGCATAGCCGCCCGTCTTGCCCCGGCGGCTCGTGATCAGTCCCCCCTCCCGTAGCTCGCTCAGGATTTGGGCGATGTAATTGGCCGGCACTGCCTCCAGCCGGGCGAGGTTTTCGACGTGCGCCAGCTCCCCCGTGCCATGCATCCGGGCGATCTGGGCGAGCACGCGGCAGGCATAAACGGCTTTGACGGAGAGCTTCACTGGGGGCCGACGGTAGGGTGCGGGGCAAGTCCCGCAAACGAAAAGTCCGGCCCGCCAGGCCGTTTACCCCCGTGGAGGGATGCCGGGGCCTCGTCGGGGGCGCTTATAGGCCAAAAAAAGGGCCTTTTTGGGGCCATTTTTTATCAAAAAAACCCTCGCGTGCGCGGCGGTTCATCGGCACGATTTTCCCTTAATATTTCACCCTCGCAAAACCCTTTCATGGCCGACCAAACCGACGCAGAACGCAACAAAATCAACCAGGCTGGCGCCGACGCCTACGACGCCTCCAAGCTCGGCAAACTCGAGGGTCTCGAGGCCGTCCGCAAGAAGCCCGGCATGTATATCGGCGGCACCGACGAGCGGGCCCTGCATCACTGCGTTTCCGAGGTCCTCGACAACTCCGTCGACGAGCATCTCGCCAATTTCTGCTCCCGCATCGAGGTCAACATCCACGTCGACGGCTCTATCAGCATCCGCGACAACGGCCGCGGTATCCCGGTCGACATCCATCCTACCTACAAGATTCCCGGCGTCGAGATGGTGCTCACCACCCTCCACTCCGGCGGCAAGTATGGCCAGGGCGGCTACAAGTTCTCCGGCGGCACCCACGGCGTCGGCGCCAAGTGCGTCAACGCCGTCTCCGAGTGGTTCGAGGTCGAGGTCTCCCGCGGCGGCCAAGTCTACCACATGAAGTTCGAGCGCGGCAAAACCGTCCAGAAGCTCGAGGTCATCGGCAAGGCCCGCGGCACCGGCACCTACATCACGTTCAAGCCCGACGCCGAGATCTTCAAGGACACGACCGTCTTCCAGGCCAGCCGCATCAGCCAGCGCCTCCGCGAGCTCGCGTTCCTCAACTCCGGCCTCGAGATCGTCTTCACCGACGAGCGTCCCGCCGAGTCGAAGCCCGAGACCTATTACTACAAGGACGGCGTCGAGGAGTTCGTGAAACAGATCAACACCGGCAAGACCCCGCTCCACCCGAAGCCCATCCGCATCGTCAAGGAGACGAAGCTGCAGCTCGACGACAAGCCGGCCGAAATCCACGCCGAGATCGTCCTCCAGTACAACGACACCTACAACGACCAGGTCCTCTGTTACACCAACACGATCCACAATCCCGACGGCGGCACGCATCTCTCCGGTTTCCGCAGCGCCCTCACCCGCGCCATCAACCAGTTTTCCAAGGCCAATAACCTGCTCAAGGACAAGGATCCCCAGATCACGGGCGACGACGTCCGCGAGGGTCTCGCCGCGGTCGTGTCCATCAAGCACAGCGACCCGAAGTTCGAGTCGCAGACCAAGGTCAAGCTGCTCTCCCCCGAGGTCGAGAGCGTCGTCGGCTCCGCCGCGTATGAGGGCCTCATGCTGTTCTTCGAGACCAACCCGCCCATCGCCA
>CAIUWA010000005.1 GCA_903902745.1 uncultured Opitutia bacterium
CTCGCCGGCTCCTGCTTCATCGGCTTCGCCATCGGCGAGTCCCTCGGCGCCTCCGCCCTCCGCATCTGCGGCGGCATCTTCACCAAGATCGCCGACATCGGCGCCGATCTCATGAAGATCGTCTTCAACCTGCCCGAGGACGATCCCCGCAACCCCGGCGTCATCGCCGACTGCACCGGTGACAACGCCGGCGACTCCGTCGGGCCGACCGCCGACGGTTTCGAGACCTATGGCGTCACGGGCGTCGCGCTCATCGCCTTCCTCGCCCTTGCCCTCGCCGCCAATCCCACGCTCTGCGCCACGCTCATCGTCTGGCTCTTCGCCATGCGCATCCTGATGGTCATCACCTCGCTCGTCAGCTACTGGGTGAACGACGTCATCAGCAAGGCCGTCTGGGGCAACGCCAAGGATTTCAACCTTGAGCACCCGCTGACCAATCTCGTCTGGATCACGTCGATCATCTGCATCGGCGTCACCTACGCCGCCAGCTACCTGCTGCTCGCGAAGCTGCCGGACCACGCCGGCCTCTGGTGGGTGCTCTCCTCCATCATCTCGCTCGGCACCATCGCCGGCGCGCTGATTCCGGAATTCACCAAGATCTTCACCTCAACCGAGAGCCGCCACGTCAAGGAAGTCGTCACGTCCTCCGAGCAGGGCGGCGCCTCGCTCAACATCCTCTCCGGCCTCGTCGCGGGCAACTTCTCCGCGTTCTGGACCGGTCTCTGCATCCTGAGCCTGATGTTCGGCGCCTACTACTTCTCCGGCCATGCCGCCGTGCAGGCCATGATGCCCGAGCAGTTCCGCTTCGCCGCGCCGATCTTCGCATTCGGCCTCGTGGCCTTCGGCTTCCTCGGCATGGGCCCCGTCACCATCGCAGTCGACAGCTTCGGCCCCGTCACCGACAACGCGCAGTCCGTCTACGAGCTCTCGCAGATCGAGGCCAAGCCGGGCATCGCGGCCGAGATTAAGCGCGACTTCGGCTTCACCCCGGACTTCGCGGGCGCCAAGCACCAGCTCGAAAAGGGCGACGGCGCCGGCAACACCTTCAAGGCCACCGCCAAGCCCGTGCTCATCGGCACCGCGGTCGTAGGCGCGACCACGATGGTGTTCGGCATCATCATGATGTTGCAGGCGCATTTCCAAGCGATCGATCCGTCCTTTAACGTCCTCGAGCGTCTCTCGCTCGTGCACCCCGAGGCCCTCATGGGCCTGCTGATGGGCGGCGCGGTCATCTACTGGTTCACCGGCGCCTCCACTCAGGCCGTCGTCACCGGCGCCTATCGCGCGGTCGTCTACATCAAGGACAACATGAAGCTCGACGCCGCCACCGCCGCGACCGAAGCCTCGAAGGAAGTCGTGAAAATCTGCACGCAGTATGCGCAGAAGGGCATGATCAACATCTTTGTCGTCGTGTTCTGCTTCTCGCTGGCGCTCGCGTTCTTCGACCCGTTCTTCTTCATCGGCTACCTCGTCGGCCTCGCCTTCTTCGGCCTCTTCCAGGCCATCTTCATGGCCAACGCCGGCGGCGCCTGGGACAACGCCAAGAAGATCGTCGAGGTCGAGCTGAAGATGAAGAACACCCCGCTGCACGCCGCGACCGTCGTCGGCGACACCGTAGGCGACCCGTTCAAGGACACCTCGTCCGTCTCGCTCAATCCCGTGATCAAGTTCACCACGCTCTTCGGCCTGCTCGCCGTCGAGATCGCGGTGAAGATGGAACCCGGCCTTAAGCATATGCTCGGCGCCGCGATCTTCATCGTCGGCCTCGTGTTCGTGTACCGGTCCTTCTACAACATGCGGATCCCGATCAACCCGAAGGAAATCGACGTCGCCCCTCACCAAATGCAGAAGGGTTAAGAACCCTGAGCCTGTCGAAGGGCTGACAACTCATCATCGTAGCGCGGGTCTCGGACCCGCCCTTTGGAGGCCGCGGCTAACCCCGCGGCCTTTTTTGTTTTCCAGACTTCAGCTTCACCCTCCGCGATCTGGCAGTGAATCCATTGAATGAGGTGGAGCGCATTGTCCCTAACGCGCTGAAAGCGCCCTGCCCGCATTGAAGGAAAGGCAAAGCCAAACAATGCGTTAGGGACAACGCGTTCGACTTTCCGGTATCGTCCAAAACCAAAAACTCGCCACCTCCTGCAACGCACCCTTGCACCCACGGCCATCGTCCGCACATTGTCCCCACTCCATTCCCGATGAAAATTAAAACCCTCCTCGCCGGCGCCGCGCTCTTTTTTCTGTCCTGCCATGCCCCGCTCTTCGCCGCCGAACAGGGGAAGATCACGACCGAGCTCTCCGCCCTCGTCGAAAAAATCAACGCCAAGCTCGCGGCGGGGAAGTCCACCGAGGCCGACCTCGCCGGCGAAATCAAGGAGTTCGACGCGTTGCTCGCCGCCCACCAGGGCGAAAAAACCGATGAGGCGAGCCAGATCCTCGTGATGAAGGCGAGTGTCTACCTCATGGTCCTGCACGATGCCGGCAAGGCCCTGCCCCTGATCCGGCAGCTCAAGACCGATTTTCCCGAGACCACCCTGGGCCGCCAGGCGGACGAGATGATCGCCAGCGTCGAAAAACAAGCCGAGCAGCAGAAAATCCAGAGCAGCCTCGTCATCGGCTCGGTCTTTCCCGATTTCGCCGAGCAAGACACTTCCGGCCGGCAGCTCTCGATCGCGAATTACCAGGGCAAGGTCGTGTTGCTCGACTTCTGGGCCACCTGGTGCCCTCCCTGCCTCGCCGAACTGCCCAACGTGGTGAAGACCTACCAGGCCCAGCATGCCAAGGGCTTCGAGATCATCGGCATCAGCCTCGACCGGGAGGGGGACGGTGGCAAACTTGCGCTGTTCACCAAGGAGCATGCCATGCCGTGGGTGCAGTTCTTCGATGGGAAGTACTGGGCCAACAAGCTCGCGGTCAAATACGGCGTCGATAGCATCCCCTGCACCTATCTCCTCGATGGCACAGGCCGGATTATCGGCAAGGATCTGCGCGGCGAGGATCTCAACCTGGCCGTGGCCAAGGCGCTCGCCGCCAAATAGGCGGTGGATCCCCATGACATTTCCGAGAATGTGGGAGGGGCTTGATGCCCCGAGCTTTGAGACGGACTGATGAAGCGTCGGGGCAGCAAGCCCCTCCCGCATTTTCTCTGCTGGCCAGCGGATGGAGGAAGCACTCAATTGATATCCCATGAGTCGCCGTGAGCTCTCCCCGCGGGCGCTGCTGTTCATCCTTACCGGGCTGAACCTGTTCAACTATCTCGACCGGTTCGTGCTGCCCGCCGTGCTGACGCGCCTGCGCGGCGACCTCGGCCTCAACGGCGACCAGGCCGGCACACTGGCCACCGCTTTTCTGGCCGGCTATTTCGTCACCTCGCCGTTCTTCGGCTACCTCGGTGACCGCTGGCCGCGGAAATGGCTGATCGCCGCGGGCATTTTCATCTGGAGTGTCGGCACGGTGATGACCGGCTTCGCGCACAGTTACGGCGAAATGCTCGCGTGGCGCGCACTCGTCGGCGTGGGCGAGGCCAGCTACGCCACGATCAGCCCGGGACTCATCTCGGACGCCTATCCCGCGGCCCGGCGCAACAACGCCCTGACCATTTTCTATGTCGCCATCCCCGTCGGCGCCGCCCTCGGCAACATCCTCGGCGGCTGGATCGCGGCGCACTGGACCTGGCGGGATGCGTTTTTCTGGGCAGGCGCGCCGGGTCTCGTGCTCGCCCTGGTGCTGCTGCCGTTTGCCGAACCGCGTCGCGGGGGCTCCGATGGCGGGACCGCAGCAGCCACGAAGCCCCGGGTCCGCGATGTCCTGAAGCTCTTCACCCTGCCCTCCTACCTGCTGGTCGTGCTCGGCTACACCGCCTACACTTTCGCGCAGGGTGGATTCGGTCACTGGGCGCCGGCCTACCTGCAGGAAGTCCACGGCGTGCCCGTGGAATCGGCGGGGCTTTTCTTCGGCGCTACCCTCGTTGTCTCCGGCCTGATCGGCACGCTGATCGGCGGTTATGCCGCCACCGCCTGGCAGCGGCGCCATCCCTCCGGCTACGCCCTGACCATGGGGCTCTCCGTGCTGATTTCTGTGCCGCTGGCCTTCATCGCTTTCCTCACGCCCGACAAGTCGCTCTCCATGGCCGCCCTTGGCGCCTGCATGTTCTTCACCTTCATCTCCACCGGTCCCACCAACACGCTGATCCTCGAGACCGTGCCGGTGAACCTGCGCGCCAGCGCCATGGCGATGTCGATCTTCATGATCCACCTGTTTGGCGACCTGTGGTCGCCCAAGCTCGTGGGCCGGCTGGCCGACACCTCGGGACTGGGCCGCGCCGTCCTGATCCTGCCCGGCGCCCTGTTCGTCGCCGCCATCCTCTGGCTCGTGCTGGCCGGCAGACAGGCGCGCCACCGCGCCTCCGCCGTTTGATTCGGATGTCCGCCTCGTGCCTTCGCTTCTTCGTGGTTAAACCGGCCGGGCGCACCTGGTCGAGGTTGCGAGCGGAAGATTGCTTCCGGCGACCCTAGCGAATGACTTCGATCGAGGTCGCGCGAAGCCTCACGTTCATCGGCCGGCCCGCCCCGGCGGTGGAGATGGTGAGTTCCTCCAGGCTGATGTAGGGCCAGAGTTTCTCCAGTTCCGGGTAGAATTTGGCCATGATCAGCTTCCAGTCCGCCTCGGTGTTGGCGGCCGTGATATTCGCCGTGACTGAATGAGTGGCGAACTGCCCCGAACTTTTGGACGCCTCGGTCGAAATGGTCACCCGGTTGCCAAACGCTTCCTTCGCCAGCCGGTCGATCACCCCAAGCAGGAGGTTGGCATTATAGGTCTTGAGTGAATCGAGCTTGGTCGCGGCCGCCTTCGTCCGCGCGTCGATGGAATCACTCTTGCCCAGCCAGGCCGCCTGCGTGGCCAGGGTGTCGTTGGCGGATTTCGCCGCCAGCCAGAATAGGCGGGCCCGTCCGCTGAACGACGAAAACCAGATGGCGACGGTGGCCACAAAAAATGCCAGGAGGAGCAACTTTTCCCGCAATTGGCGGGCCAGGAAAAAGGCTTTGAAAGCTTTGAACATGGTCAGGTCGCCGGCTTGATGGCGTCGGGCTTGAAGGTGATGTACAACGTGAAGGTGGTCATCCCGCGCACCGTGCTCGGCTTGGGGATCTTGGCTTCCTGCACTGACGGCAGCTTCTCGAGCGCCATGCGGTAGACTTCCATTTCACCGGAATTCGGGGTCTGCGCATCAATCTGCAGGCTGGTCACGCCGTTGGTCGTGTTCGAGAGGATCCGCGTAAAAATAATGCTGCCGCGCTTTTCCGCCCCCCCGATCATCTGCACCATTTCCAGCGGCAACAGTCGCTTGGTGGAGAGTTCCTCGATCCGATTGGCGAAATCATTCGCCGCCATGACCCTCGACACCAGCGGCGCCTGGACACTGATGCGGGTCGCCTGGGTCTTGAGCCAGAAGGCGCGCCCGCCGATGACGGCAAATTCGGCCAATCCCAATAGCACCAGCGCCGCGGCACAGCCCGCCAGCACCCGCCACAGCAGGAGGTCGCGGGCCTGGCTGCGACGCAGGGCCGCCAGTTCCGCCTTGTCCCGCACGTCCAGCGCCGCAGTCCCCGCCACGGGCAGGCGGGCGGAGAATTCACCGGCGCGAAACAGGAAGGCCTTCTCGTCGGGGGACACCGTGATTTCGGGCTGCGCCGTGAGATCGATGACCACGCGGCTGCCGCCCGCGGCCCGCAGCAACTCGTCGCGTGTCAGCGCCCGGTCGGCCTCGGTCGCATCCGGGGCCAGCGTCCGGGTCAGCACCACTGTGGGCACAGGCCCGCTTTCCCAGTAAACCATGGTGAGCCCGTCGGCCGTGGGGAAAAGCAAGGCGGTGGCGGGTTCATGCTCCACCCCGAGCACGGCGGCGAAGGCTGGCGCCACGAGTTCCGCCTGCTTCCAGTCCGCGGTCTGCTCAGCAGTGAAACGCTTCCGATAGGAGGCGAAGATCAGCGCCTGGGGTGCTCCGGGGGCCCAATAATAGCCGTGATAAAGCTGCGCCGGGGGAAACGGCGAGAGCGTTTCCAGGGCGAGTTCCACCTGCGCGGCGACATCAGCCGCGGTGGCCGCACCGTCCACGGACACCACGCGCACAAAAAACCGATGGTCCGGCAGCAGCACGACCCGGGGGGCGGGCGGCCCGGATTTGATAAAATCAATCAACTTGGTCATTCGGCGGGTTTGGGCGGGGGGGCAACGGGTGTGGGGTCATTATTCTCGCTAATTTCAAGGACTGTAAAGGGGTAGTTCAGACTGGCGGCACTGGTGCCGTTGGCGTTCGCCGCGCCGGCAGCGGCGCCGCCGCGTCCGCCCGCCCGCGCACCCGGGTTGTTGGCGCGGGCGGCATTGTTGGCTGGGGCGGCATTCGCAGTTGGCGTCGGATTCGTCGTGGCAGACGCCCCGGAGGCGGGGTTGGTTGCATTTGTTTGCACGGTTTGCGCCGCCTGCTGGCCGGGAAGGGTGACAACCGTGTTGAGCTGGTAGACGGCCCGGCCGTCGTGAACGGTGATGTGAATCCGGAGCGCGCTGATCTGCGTGCCGAAAACCGCCGGGTTGCCCTGGCCGAGGATCGTCGCGGCATCGGTCACCGAGCGGAAATACTGCGGACCCTTGGCTTCATAGGCACCGGCGCCACTGACATAATCATTCAGGTGTTGCTGCTGGGTCGCGTCGAACTGGCCCAGGGCCGCCAACACATCGGGGCGCGCACTATTAATGTTGGGCTGACGGTAACTCAGCAGCGAAAAGGTGTCGGCAAAACGGTGCCACAGTTCGTTGGGCCGGCCGTCCTCGCCGTAAAACATGTCCCGGGCGACATCGATCGCCGCCAGTTCGTCGAAGGAACGCAGCGAACGGCCGGGCGGGGCGTAAGGCAGGGTCGCCTGGTCGTAGTCCGGCGTGAAGGTGCCGGTCGGCGTGTAGTTCGGCTTCATCCAGCCCAGCAAGGCGTCCGCCAGCTTCTGGGCGTCCAGCGGCTGGATCTCCCAGACATCGAAGACGGCCAGCAGCGTGGCGTTGTCGACATTCGGCAGCGAGATTTTGCCGCTCTCGTCCTCAAACGCCACCTCCACCGTGTGGCCTTCCCCGGGCTTCCAGTCGGCAAAGGTGAGTGGGTCGCCCCAGCCTTCCGCGGGACTGCGCAACGCCCCGACCGTCTGGTTGAAGCACGACAGCACGGAGAGCGTGACCTCGAGCGCCGAATAAGCCTCCGACCGCAAGCGACGGGCGTCGGCCTCCCGCGCCGCGACAATCAAATCGCTGCTGGCCTTGTTGAGGAAGGCCGTGAGCGCGAATGCGGTGAGGACCAGCGTGACGAGGACAATCACCAGCACGGAGCCCTGCATGGCGGATCGGCGACTGGGGCTCAGAGGTGGAGCAAGTTGTCCCCAACCCGCCGGATCGAGGCTGCGGCTTCGCCGCAACGCGTTGGGGACAACGCGTTCCACCCTCGAGCCCGGCACCGCAGCGAGGCCAGGGCTGTACGTATTGCCACCGGGGAGAAATTGGACGCGCGCTTTCATCCTTAGAATTGCGGCAGGCCCTCCGTGGCCGTCGGCAGGGTGATGACGGTTTCGCGCGTCATCCGGTCGTAAGCGAATTTAAGCCGCAGGCGTTGCGGCGGCATCGGCTGGGCGCTGGAGTCCTTTTTCAGCGCGGTCTCCGTCGACCAGCTTTTCAAGTTGGCATCGTAGTAGTCGTAATTGAGCGCGGTCACGAGGGAGGAGATCACGGTCTCGCGCGGCGGATCGTCGGCGAACTTGGTTTCAAGGCTCGAATGCCAGAGCAGGATGAGCCCCTCTCCTTCGCGGGCCTGCAACGAGCAGACCACCTCCGGTAGCGGACGATTCTCCGGCCAGGCCACGAGCCGGCTGCCCGCGGGCAGCGCGAAGGTCAGCAGATTGTCGGGCGTGCCCGAGATCGGCTTGATCTCCGGCACCGTGATCGGCGTGTCGCCGAGGCGCACCGCCGGTGGCAGCGCCGCAGCGCGCAACTCCCGGTCGAGGTAGCGCGTCACCGCGACCACGTGCTGGTCGAAGAGGCGCCGGTCCGTGCCCCGGCCCCACAGTTCGCCCATCGAAAAAACCGTGGCGTTCATCACGATCAGGAGCATCGCCACCAAGGCGAGCGAGAGGAGTATTTCCAGCAGGGTGAATCCCTTGCCGCCGGAGTGGCGAAGCCGGGCGAAAAACCCCGGGACTCCACCGCGGAGGAAGGCGGACTTCACACGCGACCCGTGGTAGGCGTCCCTTGGGTTCATCGGCCTCCTCCTCCGGCTGGCACCGTATTGCGAAGCGGTTGATTGGCCCCGCCGGCAGCGCCCCCGCCTCCGGGCTGGCCACCGCCACCTTGCCCGCCGACCCGGCCGCCCGCACCCTGGCCTCCTGGGTTGCCGCCTCCACCCCTTTGAAAACCTCCGCCCCCCGGCGGGCCGGCGCCTCCGGTACCGTCGCCATTGCCTGGTCCAAGCCCATTGCCTCCACCACCATTGCGGCCGCCCCGACCACCCCGGCCGCCAGCGCCGCCGGCCCCACCGCCCCCACCGGCGCCGCGCCCACCGCGCCCACCGCCGCCCAGACCGCCGCCGGCGGGGGCCGGACTGGCCGCCACAAAACCATTCGGTTGCTTGCCCTGGAGCTCGGCAATCCGGGCCTTTATGTCCTGCAGCAGCTTGTCGCGGTCCGTGGCATCGGACCAGGTGGGCCGCAGGACCATGAATGTTTGCGAAGTTTTCTGCGGCTCGCCCTGCCCGGACTCAGTGATCTCGCAGTTGAAGGTCACCGCAAAAAGATCGGGCATCGTGGCCGAGGGTTCGATGGTGGAGGTCCACCGCACATGGCGCCCGCCGGTGGAATCAAATTCCTCGCCGTCCTCGGCTTTTTGGAGATCCGTCTCGGCCAGCAGTGTGGCCCGGGCAAATTTCACGTCCTCATCCGACTCCCGGTTGCGCCGGATGCCTTCGTAACTGTTGAGGACGTTCGCGTAGGTCGCGAGGATCACGATGAACCCCATGGCAAAAATCGCCAGCGCCACCAGCACCTCGAGCAGCGAGAACGCCGCCGCGCCGCGCCGTGCACGGCGGCGCGGACCAGGGGCTCCAGGAAAGGCGAGGGCAACCAGAGGCATCGGCGGTCAGGGCTTGGGCGCCTCGAGTACCGGAGCACAGGTCCACGGGTCGATCGGCATGATGCTGGCGCTGCCATTGAGGCGGAACTGGACGCGGAAGGGCGAGCAGGTGCCGTCGGGATAAAACGTGACAAACGGGAGCGACTGGGTCTCGACCAGCACGCCGCCGAGCAAGATGGCGCTGCCACCCTTCTGCGCGGCGAGAAAATCGATGACCAGGTCGCTGCCGGCATTGGTCTGATAGCTCCGCTTGCTGTCGATGGTGCTGGCCGTGAACGCCTGTTCCTTCGCATCAAAGCTCAGGCGCACCTCCACGTTTTTTTCGACCGCATACTGGCGGGCCTCAGTCAGGGCCTTGCGGAAAATTTCCACCGGAGTGGTCGGCCGGTCGCCCACCATCCGGCCGGCCCCGGCAATCAGGGCGCCAGAGAGCAGGGCAATGAGGGCGATCGTGACCAGGATCTCGAGCAGCGTGAATCCGCCCGGTCTCCGCCGGGCCATGCGGCCGAGTCCGGCCAGGGCCAAAAAAGATCGCGGGCCGGTCTGGACGCGGGCGGTCAGCCGGCCGGATGGGGACGGCATGGGAGGCTCCGTTTACTTCTGCGCGTCGCCTTCGGCGGGAGGCGGCCAGTTTCCGATGTCATCCGCCGTGCCGCTGATCCCGTCCGGTCCCATGGACCAAAGGTCGTAGTCGTCCTTGTTCTTCGTCCCCGGGTAGGCGTACTGATACTCCCGTCCCCACGGATCCAGCGGCGGTTTGCCGGTGTTCGAATCGATGTACTTTCTGCGCCAGCGATCCGCCTTGCCGCTGGGTGCGGTCAGCAGCGCCTGCAGGCCTTCCGCCGTCGATGGGTAATCGCCCACGTCCAGTTTGTACGAAAAAAGCGCCGGTTTCATGCTCTCGCGCACCACCATGCGAGCGACCGTTTCCTGCTGATTGCCAAAGATGCCCTTGATGTTGCTGACCGCCACGCCCACCAGCAGGGCCATGATCGCGATCACCACCAGGATTTCCAGCAGGGTGAAGCCCGCGGCGGATGCGCGCGGGAAAGAACGACGGGGACGAAGGGCGGGGAATGATGGGAGGGAACTCATGGCCGGTAAATGATAGGGGATGCGGGGCGTGTGTCGAGACGCTGGCAACCGATGAAAGTTGCAAGGATCCTGACCGTGCAGCGGCCGGCGCCGTTCAGTCTATTTGCCAGAATGCACCGGCCCGAAAGTGGCGCGGACCACCCATCCCTGTTGGCCGCTCGGTCTGCCCTTCATAAACAAGGCATCGGAGGAATCACGCGAAGCCGCGAAGCTTTTTTGGGATCGCCCAGAAGCATTATCCTTCACGCTCTTCGGGGCTTCGTGTGAACCATCTCCGATACTGACCTACGGGCTGAATAGCGCGTCGTCGGCGGTGGCGAATTTGCGGTCCGGACCGGCGGAGCGGATTTCCATCCGGCGGCCGCTGAGCTGGTGAAAGCGGAACGGCGTGCCCCAGCGGTCGCAAATCTCCCCGCGAGCATTGATCGCTGGATGATCGCGGGGGATTAGCGCCAGCCGCAACGGATTGTCCCCCGCCAGCGCCGCGGTGATCTCGGCGTTTTCGCCGACCGGGTTGCCGGTCTGGGGAAAATTCGTCGCCCAAGCCTGAAAGAGGTCGTTCAATACGCGCAGGTCGGACTGGATGTCTTTGTCCGGTGCGTTGAGCCGATCGGCCAGCGCGATGCGCTCCTCCGGCGGCCAAGCCTTTACCGCGAGGTTTACATCGGTGGAAACAGGCACCCGCGCGGGTGGTGGCGCGGTCGTCGGTCCGAGTGCTGAAGTTCGGGGCGCGGCTTCCGTGCCGCCCTGCCCTGCCGGCCAAAGCCGCCAGGCCACGAAAGCCAGCATGAGGAATACAGCGGCCAGGATAAGCGTGCGGCGGTTCATGGCGAATTCTCAGGCAGGCAGGAAATGGGTCCTATGGGACCCATAGGACGTATAGGTCCTATAAAAATCCCTCCTCCTCACCCGAGGAAGCCGAGGTTCGGTTTCGCAAAGCGTCCGATGTTCGGCAGGACGACGGGCAGATTGGTCGCGCTGACTCCGAACCAGCTGGCGAGCGTGGCGCTGTATTCGTCGACACTGGTGGTCGGAATCCAGCGGCCGCTACCGGTGTCATCGGGACCCTTCACGGTCCAGTCGGGCATGCGGCCGTAGATATCCCCGCCCTTCACGGCGCCGCCCATCAGCAGGTGGTGGCTGCCCCAGCCGTGGTCCGAGCCGTCACCATTCGTGGTGAAGGTGCGGCCGAAATCGGAGGCGGTGAAGGTGGTCACCTGGTTTTCCGCGGCCAGCTCCTTTGTAGCACTGTAGAAGGCCGCCAGCGAACGGCTGACATCCGTGAGCAGATTGGCGTGGGCCCCGGTGGAGGTGTTGCCGGCCGTGACCTGCTGGTCGTGCAGATCCCAGCCGCCGATGCGGGCGAAAAAGACCTGGCGCTTGAGGCCCAGCTGCGGTGCGGCGGCAATGAGCCGGGCGATGGTCCGGAGCTGCTGACCCAGGCTGCTCGTGGGAAACACGGTCGTGAATGGCTGGTTGGCGCTCAGGATTCCGGAAAGCAGTGCGCTGTCGGCAATGGATCCCGCGGTCTCGCCCGCAAACGCGGTTTCGAAGAGATTGTTGTTCTGCAGCGCGAGGATGTCGTTTTGCGCCTTCGTGCGCACGCCGGCGGCGGTGGTCAGGACCGAGGAGGAGCCAGTGAGGGAAATTGCCCCGGTCGGATTCACGGAATATTGCGCGACGCTGTTGCCGACCTGGAAGGAATTCTGGCCGTTGAGGCTGATCGACATCGAAATGCTGTTGTTCGTGTTGAACGCGTTGGTCAGGTCGGCGAGGCGGCCGCCCCAGCCGGTGCTGAACGGCTTGTCGGGCACGCTGCTCTGCCATTCGACCTGCTGGTCGTTGTGCGAGAAGAGCTGGGACGGCAGCGGGACGGACTTGGCGTTGTACTGCGTCTTGTTTGTGGGCACGCACAGCGTGCCGACGTTGGCGAGGAGCGCGAATTTACCCTGGCTGAAAAGGCTCTGCAGCTCCGGCATCGCGGGATGCAGGCCGTAGGCATGGCCGTCGGACGTCTTCGGGCTGATGGCGAGCGGCGCGGATTGCGACAGGGCCAGCGCGCCGCGGCCCGTGAGGTACGAGGCATAGCCGGACGCATCGATCGGCACCACCAGGTTGTTGGCATCATTGCCACCCGCGAGAAAAAGACAGACCAGCGCCTTGAAGTCCGAGGGCAGCGCACCGCCCGTGGCCGGAATCCCTCCATCCGGCAGGACGTTGTCCGCGCTGGCGACCGCGCCCATGAGGCGGAGCTGCGCGAGGGCCGAGAGCATGCCGGTGGCGCCGACCGCGGCGCAGCAGGCGCCCAGGAATTTGCGGCGCGCGGGATCGAACGGCGGATTTTTCGGATTCATGGCGGGAAAACGGGCGGGGTTATTTCTGAATCGAAGCCTCGGGGGAGGTCATGACCAGGTAGATGGCCGAGCGCACTTTCTCCGTGGTGGTGGTGCCGTTGGGCATGCCCGCAACCGCGGCCACAATCCTGTCGGTCATGGCCTTGGGCAGGGTGCCGCTGCTGAGGACAAGGTTGAGCTGGTCGACCAGCTGCTGCGGCGTGTTGGCCAGCGGCAGCAGCGCCGTCAGGTCGAGGCCGATGGTCTGCTGGGTCCCATCGGTGGCGGAGCGCGTGTTGTAGATGTAAGTGTAGAGGAAATTCGGGACCGTGATGCCCGTGGTGGCGGTGAGGATCTGGAACTCGGGTGCGTACAGGCCCGCCGAGGCGAGTTCGCCGGGCATCACGTAATTGGGCTCGAAGAAATTGAACACCGTGTTGGCGCGGAGGGCGGCCTGCGCGAGATTCGTCTCCGGGTTGGAAATATTGAAGCGGCCGCTGTTCGAGGCGCCGCCGAAGGCGCGCAGTTCAGCGGTGGAGCGGAGGAGGGGCTCCTTGAGCTTGCCGTGGCCGGGAATGTTCAGGGAGGTGGTCGCACGCGCCTCGTAATCCGTGAGGATCGCCCGCACCACCGCGCCCAAGTCGCCGCGCACGCCCGCCCCATTGTTGGCGAACACCTGGGCGACGCGATACACGTAGCCCGGGCTCGGGTTGCTCGTGACGAGCCGCTCGATCAACTGCCGCGAGAAGAACGGGCCGGCATTCGGGTGGTTGAACAGCGTGTCCAGCATGTCCTTCAGGTCCTTGGCTCCGCCCTGGTTCGCCGGGATGATCTTGCCGCCGACGATGGTCTTCTGCGTGTCGTCGTGCGAGGCGGGGTACAGCATCATCGGATTGATGTAGTCGGCCGCCGCTCCGCGGAAATTGGGGTTGGCGGCAGTCGAGAAATAGGCCCAGCCGGTGAAAACCTTCGCCGTTTCCGTGATCGTCGTCTGATCGTAGGTGGGGATGGGCTGGCCGTTCGAGTCGAGCTGCAGCGTGCCGTCGGGCTGGAGCTGGTTCAGGCCGATGGTGAACAGCTGCATGACTTCACGCGCGTAATTCTCATCGGCCGACGTGAGGACATTGCCCTTCGAGTCCGTGGTGGCCTTCGAATTGCGCAGCGAACTGAGATAGATCCCCATCATCGGGCTCAGCGTGACATCCTCGAGCAACTGCCGGAAATTGCCAAAGGCATCGCGCGCCAGCAGGTCGTAATAATTAGCCATGCCTTCCTGCGCGTTGGCGAGCGTGGCATTCTGGTCGGAGATCACGAAAATCTCGCTGAGGGCGAAGGCGACGCGTTGCCGGAGCTGGTCCGGGCCCGTGACGGCGATCTTCCACCAAGCCGCCTGGCGGTTGGTGCCGGTCGGCAGGGTGTTGGTGGCGCTCTGGGTGTACTGCGCAAAGTCGGCCATCGTCTCGCTGCGGTGGAGGGTCGGCGCCATGGCCATCTGCTCGTTGAGCCAGGCGGTGTAGCCTTTTGCCGTGAAGGCATTGATGTCGGCCAGACTGGGGCCGAAGGTGGCCTGCGAGAGAAACCGGGCGGCATCCGCCTGCGTGGCCTGACTGAGGTCCGCCGCCGGGACCACGGCGGGAATGCTGAAGATGCCGTTGCCACTGTATTTCACGAAGCCGCCCACCAGTTCGCCCCCGGGATAACCCGCGGTGTCGATGCTGACATAGACGCGGCCGGACTTCAGCGCGGCCACGAGGTCGGCGGGGCTGTAGATGCCGGTGGTTTGGAACACCCAGGCGGATCCGCTGACCTGCCCATACGGCAGGCCCTGCACAAAAACCCCGTCGATCACCAGGTGGGCACTGGTCTCCGCTGACGTCAGATTGGAAAAGGACACGCTCACGAGGGCCGATTTCTCATCGGCACTGAGCTGCAGCGTGGCCGTGCCATAGGCCGTGGAATTGGTCGCGCCGATGGCGGCGTGCAGGCCGGCGATATAAAGCGAGGTGGCGCCGGTGGGCGTGGCGATGGGAGCGAGCACGCCACTGTCCGGCGTGAGATCGTAAACCTCGATCAAGCCGAGTCCAGTGGTGCCGTCCGCACTGCTGACCTGGATGGTGTAGTTCGCGTTAGGCGCCAGGTCCACGATCACGGCGGCATCATTGCTGTTGGGGTCGAAGGGAAACGCGCCGCTCTGCGCAAAAGCCGCGGTGAGCTGGCCGCCGGCGTCCGCGCTGCTCCAGTTGTCGTTGCTCGCAATCACCTGGCCGCCCCCGTTAAGCACGGAAAAAACCGGGTCAGCCAGCGCGCCTGGGACGCCCAGCTTGGTCAGTCCGGGACCCGCGGCGCGGATGAGCACCCGCCGCATGCCGGCGCTCGGCGCGACCACGAGTCCGGAGATCAGCATGTTCGGCCCCGAGCCGACCAGGGCGCGCGTCGAAAGATTCATCAACCGCGCGGATCCGGTGATATCGTAGACCTCAAGGAGGGCGATGCCGGTCCCGCTGTTCACGCCGCTCACTTGCGCCGTATAGGCACCGGGCGAAAGCGTGATGACCATGGCGGCATCTTTGCTGTTTGGATCCAGCGCGAACGCACCGACAGATGCCATCTTGGCCGCGTCCGCTGCCAGCCAGCCGCTATTCGAGGCGATCTGGACGCTGCCGCTATTGAGCGTGAGCACCGGATTGGAGATGGTGCCGGGCAAATTGTACGGGGCCGTCGCGAGTTTCGGTCCCACCGCGCGAATCAACACCTGTTTCGGCGGTCCCTGCTGGATGACGAAGCCCGTGATCATCACACTGGCGCCCGTGCCAACCTGGCCGCGGGTGGAGAGATTCGCCAGGCGCTGGTCATACTCGGCGGCATTCACCGTCAGCACAGCACCCATACCCATCAGCCCGAGCAACCGGCAGACCTTGCCGAGATAGCCTGACTCATGACGGAGGTTAGAAATAATCATGGCGCTAATGAACAGGGGTACAGACGCCTCTTTCGCCAACCAGTTTCATCAAGACTTCAAAGAAGTCAACTAACATGACTCCAATAACTCGTAAAATGTCGGCGCCAAGGGCCACGCGCCCCTGAACCTCAGGGCCTTTCGGCCCTCATCACCGGCCAAAAATTCTATACGCCTACCAGCGACCCTCGTCGATTGACGACTGGCGTGCCAGCCATAGCTCAACTGGCGACGGCTGGTGCCCCCGCCCGGACTTGAACCGGGACAAGCGGTTTAGGAAACCGCTGCTCTATCCAGTTGAGCTACGGGGACGACAGAGGCAGGGCATAAATTATGGCTGCAAAAACCAAAGGCCAGCCCTGACTGCAATCCGGCGGGTACCGCCGCGTAAGAGGATTGCCGCGCTGGCACCACCACCCTTTTCTCATGTCCGCCGGCTCGACCCTACCCCATGAAACGAATCCTGATTATCGATGACGAGGCGCCGATGCGTGACACCATCAAGATAATCTTGGAGTCATCCGGCTTTGAAACGTTGCAGGCTGAATCCGGTGAGCGAGGCCTGAGCCTGGCCCGTGAACACCTCCCGGATCTCACTCTTTGCGACGTCAACATGCCGCAGATGGATGGCACGGCGGTGCTGCAGGCCTTCCGCGCCGATCCCGACCTCGCCATGCGGCCCTTTGTCATGATGACCGGGAACCCGTCGCAGACTCCGCAGCGGGTCGGCATGAATCTCGGGGCCGACGACTATCTGGTCAAACCGTTCAAGCTGCCGGATCTGATCCAGTGTGTAGAGACCCGCCTGAAACGCGCCGACCTGCACTGGCGGGTGGAAGGCAAAACCCTGCAGGAGCTGCGCTCGACGCTGCACTCAGTTCTGCCCCACGAATTCTTCACCCCGCTGGCCGGTATCCTGGGCTTGAGCGAAGTGCTGAAGGAGGAAGCCGCCGACCTCACGACGGAGAAGATCATCAATTACGCCACGGACATCGAGCGCAGCGGCCAGCGCTTGCACCGGACCCTGCGCAATTATCTCAAGATCCTCGAACTCGACCAAAACGAACCGGCGGCCAAGCCGGTCCGCCTCGGTGACCCGGTGACTGCGGCTGAAGCCAAGGCCTTGGTGGAAACCACGGCCCGCGCGGTGGCCACCAAGCACAAGCGCGCCGCCGACCTCGTGCTCACACTCCAGTCATGCACACCCAGCGTGGACCGGGACACGCTGGCCGCGTTTGTCGAGGAGCTGTTTGAAAATGCCTGCAGCTTTTCCCGTCAGGGCACCCCGGTGACGGTGGAATTTTTCTCGGAAAAAAACGGGATGACCCTCCGGGTTTCGGACCGCGGCCGCGGCATGACCCCGGAACAGATCGGCCAGCTGGGCGCCTTCAAGCAATTCGACCGCAAACGCTACGAACAACAGGGTCTCGGTCTTGGCCTCTCCCTGGTCGGCCGCCTCCTCCAACGGACCGGCGGGACCCTCGCGGTGCGCAGCGTGATGGGTGAAGGCACGACCATCACGGTCCACGTGCCAAACGCCTAGGGCGGCCCGTTCGTTCCACTGGCCACAGCTTGCACGGATAAGCACAGATATCGGATCGGAGATTTCATTTCCGATCCGTTATTGGCTCCCCTCTGTGCCTATCTGGGTAATCCGTGGCTAAAATGAACAGGACCCCCTGCACGTTTTCCCTCTCAAAATCGCAGGTTGACAAGCCTCACTGCAAATTCACTGTCTCCCCTCGTTTTCAGCCATGAGCACTCCCGTCACCACCGCCACTACCGAACAGAAGCAGCAGACCCTCACGCCCGCGGAAATCCCGTTCACCAACGTGGTGCTGGCGATGAACCGTTACGTCACGGACACGGGCAAGATCCTGCCCCGCAAGTACACGCACCTTACGGCCCGCCATCAGCGCGCGATCACCAAGACGATCAAGCATTCGCGCAACATGCTCCTCGCCCCCTGAGCAGCGTCATTTGCGATTTTAATTTTGGCCGGAGTCTCGGGACTCCGGCCTTTTTCATGTCATGACCCTACCCGCCGTCCGCGCCCGGCTTTACCGCGGCACGCCGAGGAACCTCGCGCGGCTCGCTGCGGCTCTGCAACGCGGCGAACTGGTTGCGGTGCCCACCGAGACGGTCTACGGTCTCGCCGCCAACGCGCTTGACGCCCGCGCCTGCCGGCGGATTTTCCGCGCGAAGGGCCGCCCAGCCAGTGATCCGCTCATCGTGCACATCCATGCACCGGGCGATCTCGCCCGGATCGCTGAGTCGAACCCGGCGGCCCTGAAGCTTGCCCGGAAATTCTGGCCGGGCCCGCTCACGCTGGTGCTGCCCAAAAAGTCCGTGATACCCGCGATTGTGTCAGCCAGACGCCCCAGCGTCGCCGTGCGCCTGCCGAGCCATCCCCTGTTCCGCCGCTTGCTGAAAATCAGCGGCGTCCCGCTCGCAGCCCCCAGCGCCAATGCCTTCGGCTACGTGAGCCCCACCACGGCCGCGCATGTGCAGGCCGGACTGGGCCGCAGGATCCGGCACATCCTTGACGGCGGACCATGCGCAATCGGTCTCGAATCGACGATCGTTGATCTGCGCGATCCGCGAAAGCCGCGACTACTGCGGCCCGGCGCCATCACCCGTGCCCAACTTGAGCGCGTCCTCGGCTGCCGGGTACCCGTGGCGGCGGCTGCCCGCCAGTCCTCGCGCGGCGCCCAGCTCGCGCCCGGCCTGCTGAAACGGCATTACAGCCCGCGCACACCGGTGGTGTTGCACTCGCGGATCAAAATCCAAGAGGTGCTCGCCGACCGGCAGCAACGCGAGGGCTGGCTTTTCATCGCGCGGCCGGCAACGCGCGTCGGACGGGCGGACCGCCCGTCCCTCCCCTCGATCCCGTCGAAGGGCCGGAACATCTTCTGGCTTGATGACCGCGGCGATCTGCGTGGCGCCGCCCGGAAATTATTCAGCCAGCTGCGTGCGCTCGATATCCGTGGTTTCAGGAAAATTCACGTCGAACTCGCAGCCGGCACCGGCCTGGCCGACGCGATCAACGACCGCCTGCGCCGCGCCGCCGCCCGCGGCTGAGTGACATCGGTGGGGACGGGCGCCCAGCCCGTCCGATACGAACCACCAGATTTCTCAACGCAGAGTCCACAAAGGGAATTCCGAGGGAAATAAATCCACCTCGGTGTCCTCCGCGAACTCTGTGTTTAAAAATGTTCGGGGATCCAAAGCGTACTCGCTCAGAGTAGTGCCTTTAATTCCACCAGCACACGTTCGTTCTGTGTTTTCGTACCGACGGTGATGCGCAGCCATTCCGGCATGCCGTACGATGCCATGGGCCGCACGATCACACCGCGCCGCTGCAGCGCGTCGAACAGCCGTGCGCCCGCACCCACCTTCACGAGGACGAAATTCGCCTCGCTGGGCACGACCTCCAGCTTCAGCGCCCGCAAGCCCGCTTCGAGCTGGGTGCGGTTCGCGCGGTTTTCCCGGGCGCATTTTTCCGTGAAATCGCGGTCATCCAGCGCCGCCAGCGCCGCCGCTTGGCCGATCGCGTTCACGTTGAAGGGCTGGCGCACGCGGTTGAGCACGGCTGCGAGGCCGGCACCGGTATAGCCGTAGCCCACCCGCAGCGAGGCCAGTCCGTGGATCTTGGAAAACGTGCGCAGGCCGATGAGGTTTCGTCCCTCGCGGATCAGCGGTCGCAGGTCGGCCGGGCTTTCCTGGAATTCCGCATAGGCTTCGTCAAATACGCCTACCACGTGCTCCGGCAGGCCGCGGGCAAACGCCAGCAGTTCTTCCGCGGTGTTCGCGGTGCCGGTCGGATTGTTCGGGCTGGCCACGAACACCAGCCGGGTCTTCGGCGTGATGGCGCGCATCATCGCGGCGAGATCGTGCCGGTGGTTCGCCAGCGGCACCTCCACCGCCTTCGCCCCAAACAGCAGTGTCACCAGCTTGTAGACAATGAACGCGGGCTGGCCCATGACGACCTCGTCGCCGGCGCCGAGGAAGGCGTGCCCGAGGAGCTCGATGATTTCATTGGAGCCGTTGCCCACGATGAACTGGTCCGCGCCGAGGCCATGCGCCTGCGCCAGCTTCTGCCGCAGGGCGAAGCAGCCGCCATCTGGATAAAGTTCACCCTGGGCCAGCGCGCGCGTCGCGGCCGCGAGGGCGCGGGGCGACGGACCGAAGGGGTTTTCGTTCGAGGCCAGCTTGATGATGCCCGCCGGGTCCAGCCCCAGTTCGCGGGCCACGTACTCGATGGGCTTGCCCGGCTCATAGACGGGCTGGGCCAGGACCGAGGGCTTGACCAGCGATTCGATTTTCATGGTCCCACGAGAACACGATTCGACACCGGCGCGAAAGCCATAAATATTGCGCCCGCATGCTCCGTCTCTCCCGCCTCGGTCTTCTCCTGCTGGTCCTCTGTGCCGCTGGTGGGGCGGCCGACAATCGCGCCACCAAGTCCGCGCTGCCCGCCAAAGCCTCCGTCGCGGCAGTCCCGCCCGTCATCATCGAACAGGGCGAAATCGACGGGGCCAAATTCACGATCGCCCGGCCGGCCCGGTGGAACCGCCAGCTGCTGCTAATCGCCCACGGGCTTCGCGCTGAGTCCGCGCCTCTGGTGGCGGATCTTTTTCCGGAGCATTTCGCCTACCAGACCCTGCTGGACGAAGGCTGGATGGTCGCGAAGACCAGCTTCCGCCGGAACGGCCCGATCATCGGCGACGCCATCGCGGATCTCGACGCCCTCCGCGCCCACATCGTCCAGACCTACGGCAATCCCGGGCGCGTGCTGCTCGAGGGCGAGTCGATGGGCGGACTCATCGGCACCCTCATCGCCGAGCGCGCACCGGACTACGATGACCAAGGCCAGCCCCTCTTCGCCGGGATCGTCGCCATCGGCGCCGCGCTCTCGGCCAAGGAGCCCAACATGGCCCTCGGTCTTTCCCTGCGGCCGAAGATCCCCGTTATCTTTCTCACCAACCAAAGCGAGCTCGACGGCCCCAAAAATTACGTTCGGACCTTCGTGCCGCGCGACCGCACCGATGTCCTTCCCGTGCTCCTCCGGGTCTCGCGGGACGGCCATGTGAACGTCAACCAGCGCGAGCGCCTGGCCGCCCTGCGCATCCTCAATGCCTGGCTCGACTCCGGCCCCTCCGCCCTGCCCCCTCCCGCCAAGGACGAACCCTTCTTCGATGTCACCGTGCCCCCCGCTCCGCAGCCCTCGCAAGTGGCACTCCAGGATGACAGCCGGGGCTTTGCCGCCCGCGTCACCGAAGTTTCGGCCGGCTACGGCAACCTGCAGCTCAACGCCCAGCCCGGCGATTTCGCCGCCGCCGGCATCCGGCCCATGGTCTGGTTTCAACTGAAGGTGGGAGCCAAAACCTACCGCGTGCGCTACGGCCGGGATTTCGACAGCGTGAAACGTGGCGAGTGGGTCGCCTTTCCTAATGCCGACGGATTCACCTGGCTGGTCCGCAATCTGGGCGATGCGGCCGTCACCGCCGGCCTGAAGCTCGGAGACTCAGTTACGCTGCGCCGCTACGACGACGTGCCTTCCGAGTCCGCTCCCTGAAGACACAACCTTTAGCGGTGTTCTACTTGTCCGCCATAGCTGCAGCGACGGTGGATGACCGCCGACTCGGAAAGATGGGCGCTCATAGAGCGCCGCTACAACAAACTGCGGCCTTATTTCTTCCGACTCGGGACGTGGACAAACTTCATTCCCGCCGCCTGCGCCGCGCGCATGCCGGGATCCGCGTCCTCAAACACGAGGCACTTGGCCGGCGACACACCCATCAGCCGGGCGGCGAGGAGGAACATGTCGGGCGATGGCTTGCCCTGAACCACGTCGTCCGCCGAAACCACCACCTTGAACAGCGACGTCAGGCCCGCCAGCTCCAGCGAGCGGCGCACGATGTCCCTCGGACCACCCGAGGCGATCGCCACCGGATGGGTCATCGCCGCCCGCCGGGCGAAGTCCGCCACGGGCCGGATGAGTTTCGCATCCCCCTGGATCTCCTGGAAAAGCTTCTCTTTCGCGTGGAAAACCTCCTCGGCGTTGACTGAAAGTCCGTAGTGCTTCGCAATCAGCTCGGCCACGCGACGCGTCGGCACGCCGCCGAGGGAATAAAAAAAATCTTCGTCCAGCCGGTGCGGCAACCCCGCCGCCCGCATCGCTTGGTCCCACGCGCGATAGTGCAGCGGCATCGTGTCGACCAGCGTGCCGTCGAGGTCGAAGATATAGCCGTCAAAATCGCCGGGCGGGATGTCGAGTTGCATGCGGGCGCGCACGTCACGGCCAAAGCCCGCGCAGCGCAACGGAAAACTAGCCGGGAGTCGCGGCGTAGGCAGGTTTGAATAACCACCGGTAGAAAATTCCCCCCACCTGCCCGCCCGCCAGCGGTGCCACGACGTAGACCGTCAGCCAGCCCCAGCCGTTGACGGTGAACGGCACCGAGCCCCACCCCGCCAGAGCGCTCCAGATGCGTGGCCCCAGGTCCCGCGCCGGGTTGAAGCCCGCCTGCGTCAGCGGGGCGAGCAACGAGATCAGCAGCGTGATGGTCAGCCCGATCGTCGCCGCCGTCAGCTCACGCGGCCGCGCGGCGTTCCGTTCGTCCGTCACCGCGAGGATCACGAGCACCAGGATGGCGGTGCCCAGGGCCTCGATGAAAAACGCGGTTCCCGGCGTGACGAGCGCCCGTGCCGCCTCGGTCAGCGGCCGGCCGCCCGGATTCGGAAAGAATTCCCCGAAAACCATCGCGCTCGCCTCGCTGCCGGCGACGCCCCGCACCAGGCCGTGGGCCGCCTCGAAGGCGGCGAGCGGGCCGGCAAACACCGCGTGCAGCACGGCGGCCCCGGTGAAGGCGCCCGCGAACTGGGCCGCGATATAGGCGGGCACGCGCCCCACGGGAAACCGGCCGCTCGTCACCAGCGCGCAGGTCACGGCCGGATTGAGATGCGCGCCACTCAGCGCACCTGTCAGGTAGATCGCCGTGGCGATGCCGAGGCCCCAGACGATGGCCACCTGGAAAATCCCCACCTGCGCCCCGGTCAGTACCGCCGCCGCCACGGACCCGCAGCCGAAGAACACCAGCAGGAACGTGCCGGCGAACTCGCCGATGAACCAGGCGGGCGGCTTCATCGCTTCAACCCTGCCTCGCCCGCGAGCTTGAACTGCTCGCCCACCCCGCGGACCGCCACGGCATCAAGCAGCTGGGCGTCGGAAAACGCGCAGAACAGTTCCACCCGCCGCGCAATCTGTGACGCCACATTCACGAAGAACCGGAATTTTTCCTCCTCCGTGCCTTCAGCCGCGGCCGGGTCGGGCGAGCCCCAGTGTGCGATCATCGGCTGGCCGGGCCAGACCGGGCAGGCTTCCTTTGCATGGTCGCAGACGGTGATGACGAAATCGAACTTCACGCCCTTGAATTCATCCCACGACTTCGAGCGCGCGGCACCGGCGTCGAGGTTGTATTTCTCCCGGAGGGTGCGGATCGCCAGCGGGTTCACTTTGCCGGTGGGATGCGAGCCGGCGCTGAACACCTCGAAGCGGCCCTTGCCCTTCGCCCGCAGCAAATATTCGCCGAGGACGGACCGGGCGGAGTTGCCCGTGCACAGGATCAGGACCTTGAAGGGATTTTTCGGATTCATGGAAGGGAATTTTTCCGGGTGCTGCGTTCGCGGTGGAACGCGTTGACCCTAACGCGTTGTTTGGCTCTGTCTGGCATCAAGAGCGGACAGAGGCTTTCAGCGCGTTGGGGACAACGCGCTCCACGTCGGTACAGCCGCACGGGCTGGTGTCGGAGAATTTCGGCGCGAGCAGCTTCAACCGCGCGAGATCTTTTTTAAACACCGGGTCCTCCCGCGCGCAATCCTGCAGGCAGGCCAGGTTGGCCCGCAGTTCACGCGAGGGCTTCGCCGGCAGTTCGTAGATCATCCAGTTGCCCTCCCGCTCGCACTCCACCATCCCGCGGGCGCGCAGGTAGGCGAGGTGCTTGGAGATCTTTACCTGCGGCTCGCGCAGGATTTCCTGGAAGTGGCAGACGCACAGCGGGCCCGCCGCCAGCACGTTGAGCACGCGCAGCCGCGTGAGATCGCAGAGGCATTCATAGATTTTAACCAGCTTCACGCGGAATTCATATTCCTCGTTGGGAATATGATTCAAGCCCCGAACAAAGGTGTCACCGGAATGTCACCGAAGCCCGATCCTGCTCCTGCCTGGGATGCCTGCGGTCAAATGACGCGTTGTATTTCCATCGCTGATGGATAGGCAGAAGGCCTTCACCGCTTCAAAACCCATGAAAAAATACCTCGTTGAGTTCATCGGCACGTTCTTTCTCGTCTTCACAGTCGGCATGACCGTCCGGAGCGGCGCGCCGCTCGCTCCGCTGGCCATCGGCGCCTCGTTGATGGTCATGATCTTCGCCGGCGGGCATGTCTCCGGCGGACACTTCAATCCCGCGGTTACGCTGGCGGTGTTTGTCCGCGGAAAGCTCGAGACGAAGGACGTCGTTCCCTATTGGGTGGCGCAGTTCCTTGCCGGCCTCGTCGCCGCGCTCATTGTCACCTTCCTGATCGGACCCAAGCCGGCCAGCCCCGCCCTGCATGGCACGATTCCCTCCGCGATCGTTGAGTTCCTCTTCACGTTTGCCCTGGCCTGGGTGGTCCTGAATGTCGCCACCCACAAGAGCACCGCGGGCAATTCCTTCTACGGGCTCGCCATCGGTACCACGGTGATGACCGGCGCCATTGCCGTCGGCGGTGTCTCGGGCGGGGCCTTCAATCCCGCCGTGGGCTTGGGCGTGTTTACGATGGGGCTCGAGTCGGCGAAACAACTCGGGGTTTATCTCGGGGCGGATCTCGCCGGCGGCTTGGTCGCCGCCCTCACTTACAAAGTGGTGCACGGCGCGGACTAAGCCGGTCCAAGCACCGGCAAATCCCAAAGTCCAAACTGCCAAGTCTCAAAGTCGTCTGCGCGCGAAGCGCGCGCTGATTTTTGAGATTTGTTATTTTGTAATTTGAAAATTTTCAGGGTGCGTCGCTTCAGCGACGCACGCCGCGATGCAGCCGGCTGGCCGGCTTGCCGGTGACGGCCGCCGCTGTCTCGGCCAGCGCCTTCTCGTCAAACAGCGCCGAGTAAATATAGGGAAAGCCCTCGATCTTCTTCCGCTCCACGGTCACGCCCATGTAGCGCTCGATCGAGCGGGCATCGCGCACGTCCTCCTCCGTCACCAGCGTGAACGCGTCACCCGTGGCCTGCGCCCGGCCGGTGCGGCCGATGCGGTGCACGTAGTCCTCGGCGTTCTCCGGGACGTCGTAGTTGATGACGTGTGAGACACCCGCGATATCGAGGCCGCGGGCCGCGATGTCGGTCGCGACCAGCACCTCGAACTTGCCGCTCTTGAAGCCGTCGAGCGCCTCGATGCGCTCGCGCTGGCTGCGGTCGGAGTGCATCACGCCGACCGTGTGGCCCTTGCTCACGAGCCGGTTGGCGATGCGGTCCGCGCCCATGCGGGTGCGGCAGAAAATCAGCACGCTCTTGAAGTCGGTCTGCTCCAGCAGCAGCTGCAGCAGCTCGAATTTCTGCGAGGCCACCACGGGATAAAACCCGTGCGACACCGTCTCGGCGGGCGAACGCTGGCGGCCGATCTCGACCTTGACGGGATCGCGGAGCGCCCAGCCGGCGAGCTGCTCGAGTTCCGCCGGCAGCGTGGCGGTGAAGAACAGGGTCTGCCGCGCCTTCGGGCACTTGGCCACGATGCGCTTCACGTCGGGCAGGAAGCCCATGTCGAGCATGCGGTCCACCTCGTCGAGCACGAGGATGTCGACCTTGTCCAGCGAGCAGTTGCGCTGCTCCAAGTGGTCGAGCAGGCGGCCGGGCGTGGCGGCGAGGATGTCCATGCCGCTCTTCAGGTCCTCCAGCTGCTTCCCGTAGCCGACGCCGCCGTAGACGATGGTCACGCGGAGGTCGGTGAACTTGGCAAATTTTTGAAACGCCTCCTCGACCTGCAGCGCGAGTTCGCGCGTGGGCTCGAGGATGAGGCAGCGCAGTTCGCCATGCCCCACGAGCCGCTGGATGATGGGCAGCGCAAAGGCCGCCGTCTTGCCCGTGCCGGTCTGGGCCGAGCCGATCACATCGCGTCCCGCGAGCACCAGCGGGATGGCCTGGGCCTGGATCTTCGTCGGCTCGACATAACCCATCTCCTGCACGCCATATGCGAGGGCGTCGGAAAGGCCGAGCTTGGTGAACGCCGTGTCCATCTTCGGCACGTCCACCGGCACCACCGGCTTCACGGGCTCGCGGCGCGGATGATCAAACGTCTTGTCGATCATCGGCCGCTCGCGCTTGCCGCCCTGGGCGGAACCGAAAGGCTCCTGCTGGCCCGAACCAAAAGAGCCGCTGCGTGGGCCACCACGGCCGCCACCCGAACGGGAATGCAATCCGCGCCCGCCACCCTGGGCGCCGTGGGCACTGCCCCCGCCGGGTTCGCCGCGTCCCTCGGGCCGGCCTTGGGGAGAGTCGTAGGAAGGTTCGTCGCGTGGATCACGCGGCTGGCCACGGTATTTGTCGCCGTGGGATCTCCCGCCTTGGCCACCCTGGCCGCGCCCGCGCCGGCCCTGGCCGGAGTCATGGGTGTCTCGCCGGCCGTCGCCCCGCTGGGCGGAGGCGTGCGGGCGGGAAGGAGAGGAGGATTTGCCAGCCTCGGGCTGGGCCGGCTTGGGGGAACGCGAAGGCGAAATTGTATCGCGCAGCTTCGCCAGGAATTTCTTCAGCATGACAATGAATTTAAAAGGGACACGATTTCGCCTTTTGCCCCCGTTGGCAACTCCCGAACTGGCGCCGGCGTGGAATCTGCGCTAGAGTGAAACATGCTCGAATTCCGCCATCTGCAGCTGCGCGTCCGCGATCTCGCCCGCAGCGTCGATTTCTATGCGCGGCAACTGGGGTTCAGACTGGTTCACCAGGCAGCGGGCCACGCCGAACTTGCCGCCCAGGTGGGCGGGGCGGTCCTGCTCACGCTCGTTGAGGATCGCTCGGCCCAGCCCGCCCCGCCCGATGCCGCGGGTCTGTTTCACTCCGCGCTGTTGCTGCCGTCCCGCGCCGCGCTCGGCCGGTGGGTGCGCGGCACCGCGGACGCCGGGGTCGAGTTCGACGGCTTTTCCGATCATGGTGTCAGCGAGGCTGTTTATCTTTCCGACCCCGACGGCAACGGCTTGGAATTTTATGCCGACCGGGCGCCGGAAGCCTGGCCGCGCGCCAAAGGGGAAATCGCGATGTTCACCCGGCCCCTCGACATGCCCGGGCTGCTCGCGGCCGGCGCCACCGTTCCCGCGGGCCCGCTGCTGGCGGGGGCACGCTGGGGTCACCTGCATCTGCGCGTCACCGACCTCAAACGCAGCGACCCGTTTTATCAGACCACACTCGGAATGACCCTCACGCAGGGCTCCTACCCGGGCGCCCGTTTCCTTGCGGCCGACGGCTACCATCATCATCTCGGACTCAACACGTGGGGCCAGCCGCGCCGGGCCCAACCGGAGGGAAGTCTCGGATTGGTCGAGGCGACCTTCGCCCACAGTGGCGTGACCGCGGAACAAACCCTGCGTGACCCCGACGGCATGGCACTGCGACTTGCTCCCCTGTGATCCGGATAGATTGCACGCTCCCCGTTTGCTGTCCCGGCTTCAGCCGGAACTGCGAACGCTAAACGACCCCTGGCCTGCCTTAACGCTTGGCTTGGCCGCGTGGCCCGCGCTAGTTTTCGCCCGCGCATGAATAACGAGATTCGCTGGCTCGCTCGTCTTGGCATCGACCAGGGCCTTTTGACCCGCGCCCAATGCGTCAAGCTCGGCGGTGGGTTTGACGGCAGCGCCGGGGTGGCCGATTTTGCCCAGACCCTCATCGATCACGACATTGTCAGTGACGTCGCCACGCTGGAAAAACTGGCGAACATGGCCGTGGCCAAGGCCAAGTCCGGTCCGCCCGCCAGCGACCCGTTTGATGCCGCCGAGGAGGATGAACCACCCGCGCCCGCCGCCGCACCCGCTCCGGCCGCCAAACCGGCCGAGGCCGGCAAAAGCGCCCCCACCGTGGTCGGCCCTGCGCCCAAGTTCGCCTTCGAGGCCATCGGCACGATGGATGATACGGCGCTGGCCGCCGGCATGCGGGAGCTGCTCAAGGCCACCGGGCGTTTCGCCGCCAGCGACCTCCACCTCTCCACCGGCACCCGCCCGTTCATCCGCAAGGACCGCGAGATCTCGTTTCTCTCCGAATATCTCCTCAAGCCCGAGGATGCCCTCCGGCTCAACACCGTGTTGTTAACCGAGGGACAAAAAAAGATTTTCCAGGACAAGAAGGACATCGACTAAGCCCTGGCCCTCAGTGCCACCGACCGCTACCGCGTGAACCTCATGGTCCACAAGAATGGCGCCGCCGGCTCCTACCGCCTGGTGCCGGAGAAGGTGAAGACCATGGCTGAACTCGGCTACAGCGCCCACCTCGAGACGATCAAGAAACTCCTTTCCTACCACAACGGCCTCATCCTCATCACCGGCCCCGTCGGCTCCGGCAAGACCACCACCCTCGCCGCGATGGTCGCCTACCTCAACGAGACGCGCACCGACCATATCATCACCGTCGAGGATCCCATCGAGGTCGTGCAGCCCGCCAAGGGCTGCAACGTCACCCAGCGCGAGGTCGGCCCGCACACGAAATCCTTCTTCACCGCGCTCAAGGGCGCCCTCCGCGAGGACCCCGACATCATCGTCATCGGCGAATTGCGCGACCTGGAGACGATTGAGATGGCTGTGAGCGCGAGCGAGACGGGCCATCTCGTCATCGGCACCATGCACACGAGCGACGCCTCCACCACGCTCAACCGCATGCTCGATGTGTTTCCGCCCGCGCAGCAGACGCAGATTCGCGCCAGCGTGGCCGAGAGCCTGCGCGGGGTCGTCTGCCAGCGCCTGCTGCCCGCCACCAAGGGCGGCCTCGTGCTCGCCTGCGAGATTCTCATCAACAACACCGCCATCTCCGCCCTCATCCGCGAGGGCAAGACCACCGGCCTCCGCAATACCATGGAGACCGGCGTGAAGGAGGGCATGTGCCTCATGGACAACGTGGTCTTCCAGCTCCACCGCGAGGGCAAGATCGCCTCCGGCACCGCCCTCGCCAACATCAGCAACCGCGTCCTGCGCGCGAAGATCACCTGACCATGGCCGCCATCGACGCCCTCCTTCGCACCATGCTCGAAAAGGGCGGGTCCGACCTGCATCTCACCGTCGGCCTCCCGCCCAAGGCCCGCGCCTCTGGTGCCCTCCAGGCCATCGGCACCGAGCCGATCGACGCCGCCACGATGGAAAAACTGCTCAAGGAAATCGTCCCCGAGCGCCGCTGGAAGGAATTCCTCGAGCGCAAGGACCTCGACCTCGCCCACGAGATCCCCGGCCTCGCGCGCTTCCGCGGCAACTATCTCTACAATCACTGGGGCCAGGCCGCCGTCTTCCGCCAGATCCCCGCGAAGATCCTCTCGTTCGATGAGCTCAAGCTCCCCGAGGCGCTGAAGAAACTCTGCCATCTCAACGAGGGCCTCGTCGTCGTCACCGGGCCCACGGGCTCCGGCAAGTCGACCACGCTCGCCGCGATGATCGACTACATCAACACGAACCTCACCCGTCACATCATCACGATCGAGGACCCGATCGAGTTCGTGCACCCGGTGAAGAAGAGCGTGATCGTCCACCGCGAGGTCGGCGAGCACACCGAGTCGTTTGCCGCCGCGCTCAAGGGCGCGATGCGCCACGACCCCGACATCCTGCTCGTCGGTGAAATGCGCGAGCTCGAGACGATCAAGCTCGCGCTCGGCTGCGCCTCCATGGGCATGCTCGTCTTCGGCACGCTGCACACCAACAACGCCCCGAAGACCATCGACCGCATCATCAACGCCTTCCCTTCCGACCAGCAGAACCAGGTGCGCGTGATGCTCGCCGGCTGCCTCGCCGGCGTCGTCGCCCAGCTGCTCTGCAAGCGCATCCCCAAGGGCCGCTGTGCCGTGCACGAGATCCTGCTCCAGCACGAGGCCCTGCCCAACACCATCCGCAGCGGCCAGATCGGCAACATCAAGTCCATCATCGAGAGCGGCGGTGCCGACGGCATGATCACGATGGACACCAGTCTCATGAACCGCGTGAAGGACGGAACCATTGAGGCGAAGGAAGCCTACATGAAGGCCGCCAACAAGGCGACCTTCGCCCCCCTCCTCAAACCGGGCGATTTGGACGCGGGGCACTAGCGCGCCGCGCGCTCAGGTGACAGTAGACCGGCGACCAGTGGCAGAACTCCGACTGCCGCCGCGCTAATTTTTCTCTGTCTCCCGTCCCCTGTCCCCTGTCTACTGCGTCCCTTCCATGACCGCCGCCCGCCACACGCCGATCGTCTCCGCGCCGCAACAGCGCGCGTGGCGCCAGCGCCTGCGGGCGGTGATTCGCGACGCGGGCTTCACCGAGCCGGCTTCCCGTGACAACCTGCCGGCCAAGGGCGAGGGTCCGTTCTGGGAACTCGAGCCCACGCCGCTCGTGCTCGGCGCCGAGGAGTGGGCGCAGCTCGCTGCCGGCCTTCGTCAGCGGGCGCGCTTCACGAACGCCTTGCTCGTCGATCTCTACGACCGGCAGGAGGTGCTGAAGCAGGGCCTGCTCCCGCCCGATGTGATCCTCGGCGATCCCTATTATCGCCGTCCCTGCCTCCGGCTCGAGCCGGCCCGCAATGTGCCGGCCCCCTTGCTGCGCTTCGACCTCGTGAAGACCGCCGCCGGCTGGCAGGTCGCGCAGACGCGCGCCAACACTCCCGTCGGCCTCAGCTACGCGGTGCAAAACCGCCGGTTCATGACGCAGGAGGCCGGCGAACTCTACCGCCGGCTGCCGGACTTCCACAGCATCATCAATTTTCCCCTGCAGCTCCTCGAGGCGCTCCGCCGCTCCGCGCCGCGCGGCACGGACACCCCGACCATCGTCATGCTGACGGCCGGGCCGCAGGATCCCTTCTACACCGAGCACAGTTTCCTCGCGCGCAAGATGGGCCTGCCCCTCGCAAAGGGCGACGATCTCCTCGTCCTCGACAACCGGGTTTACTTCAAGACCATCGCCGGCCTGGAGCGCGTCGATGTCATTTATCGCCGGCTAAACGACACGCACATCGATCCGGTCGTCTTCGACACCGACCGCGAGACCGCGGGTGTCCCCGGCCTGCTCCAGTGCATCCGCGCCGGCCACGTGACTGTCGCCAACGCCATCGGGTCCGGCGTGGCCGAGAGCCGCACACTCGATGCCTGGCTGCCGCAGCTCATGCGGTTCTACCTCGGCGAAAAACCGCTCCTGCCCGCCGTGCCCACCTACACCTGCGGCGACAACGACCAGCTGGATTTCATCCTCGATCACCGTGCCGGGCTGCGCATCCGCCCCGCCCACGATCCCCGGCTGGGTGACCCGCGGCTGCACCGGGCCGATCCCGTCTTGCTCGACGAGCGCGGCCTGGCCAAGGAGGTGCTCGAAAACCCGTTCGCCTACGTGGCCCGGGAAATCATCGCGCCGCTGCCGGTCGATCCGGCCGTCCGCCGGTCGCCGCCGTTTCACCTGAGCGCCTTCGTGCTCGCGCAGGGCCGCGATTTTTTCGTCCTGCCCGGCGGCCTCGTACACCTCGGCGCGGAGCCACCGCCGCTCGACCGCGTGGGGACGACCGCCGATGCCCTGGTGCTCCGGAGCCATGATGCCCCCGCGACCGTGGACGCGTCCGAGACGGCCGAGGCGGACGAACCCGCTCCGACGGCGCTGCGCCACGCCCTTGGCTCGCGCACGGCCGAAACGCTGTTCTGGCTCGGCCGCTACGTCGAGCGCGCCGAGACCACCGCGCGGATGCTGACGATCATCGACGACGTGGCGCTCGAGGAAATCCCCGCGCGCGAGCGCCGCCGCTGGACCCCGCTCTGGCAGGGCCTGCTCGAGGCCACGGGCAATTCGAGCCGGCGCATCACCACGCGCGAGCGCCCCGAGGCCGCGCTCGCCGGCGACCTCACCTGGCGCATGACGCTCGATGCGCAGCATTCCAGTTCCATCTACGCGTCCGTCGAGAGCGCCATTTTCAACGCCCGCAAGCTCCGCGACTACGTGAGTCCCGAGGCCTGGGGCGTGCTCCACCGCCTGCTCGGCCGGCTTGAGGCCTTCCGCCGGCATGGGGAGCGGGTGAAGCCGGTCCACGCGCGGGCGCAGACCGCCGCAGCCATCGCCGTGGTGCTCGAGGAGGTGAACGCCTTCCTCGCCACCGCAGAGCGCACCATGCTGCATGACTCCGGCTGGCATTTTTTGCGCATCGGCCTGCACCTCGAGCGGGCGATCATGACCTGCAGCGCGCTCCGACATGTGTTGAGCGCCACCGCCGGGGCCGAGCCGGCGCGCAACGCGCCGCGCGACAACCCCGAGCTGTCCGCCCTCCTGCGCATGCTCGGCTCGCAGGACGCCTATCGCCGGCTCTACCAGGCCCGCAGCCGGCCCCACCTGGTGGCGGATTTTTTCCTGCGGCAGCCCGCCGCGCCGCGCAGCCTTTATCACAATCTCACCCGCATTGAGACCGCGCTGCGCTCCATCGATGCCGCCCCGGACGAGGCGGCGCCGGTCCTCGCCTCCGTCGCCAGCCTCCTGCGCCGGTTGCGCGAGCTGGATCCGGCGCGCGACCTCGGCACCGGGTCCGGCCCTTCCGGAACCACGGCGGAATTCCTTTCCACCCTGCTCCGCGACCTCGGTTCGTTCCACCCGTTGCTGAGCGACCACTTCTTCAGCCATCAGGCGCGCGTGGCCGGCGGCACCACCCGCTCAGAACCCGTCCCGGCCTGAAGCGGACGCGGCCTTCAGACCATATCCGTTGGACCGAGGGTCGAGTGTAGGAGCGGCTTTACGCCGCGATGGTTCACTCCTCAGGCCCCATCATCGCGGCATAAAGCCGCTCCTACAGTTTCAAGACGATCCTTTGCAGGAATCCTGCACCCGCTCATTCCCTCAGACCCCGGGCGGCGGTGACTTTTCCGGCACCACTCCGCTGATACGCCAGCCGGCCGACTCCCGCGCCAACGCATAGCGGTAATCCACCGACTGCCCGCCGGCTCCGAACACCCGCACGGTCAAGGTGGCATTCTCCCCGTCATCCATCGTCAGGCCGAATTCGGCCCGCTCGTTGTGTGCAATCAGGGGATAGCTCTGTTCCACCATCACGGTGAATTCCTTGAGCGTGAACTGGGCGCGCAGGGGCGCGGCCGCCCGTTCGTAGGCCCGGGCAAAATCACCGGTCCGAAAGGCCGCGAGCTGCGTGTCCACCAAGGCGACCAGTTCCTTGCGCACCTCCGCCTTGCTGTAATGCAGCTCCGCCGCCTGGGCCATGGGCAAAGACAGAAGAAGCCAAGCAGCAATCAACCGGCGCATGGGATCACCCTGTTCCTTCCTGTCACCGGCGCAACCGCTCAGTTGGATCACGGATGATTCATGCCAGTCGCCCGCTGCTTTTACCCGTAGGGCCGGACCTAGGTCCGCGCCTTGGCCGGATGTCCATGACGCGGCGAAGAGGCATCGACCAAGGTCGAGCCCTACCGACCAAGGACAAAAGGATTGGGCGATTGGCATCAAGCCTTGGTCACGCGAACCGCATGGCGGAAGCCAGGGCACGTCCGTGCTGAATCCGACCTTTGGAGCGGCTCAAAAAAAATCGCCCCGGCCTTTCAGCCGGGGCGATGTTGCAGATGAAGGCACTTTCCCGTGACGGGGAAATTGCGTCGCTCCGAATCAGAACCGGTAGTCGGCAGTCAGCGAATAATTCCGTGGCTCGCCCGGCAGCAGGGACGTGCGGGTGAGGGCCGCCTGGATGTAGTCCTTGTTCGTCAGGTTGTTGACGATCAGGCCGACGCTCCACTTGTCGAACTTGTAGCTGGCACCCGCCAGCAAGATGGTGCGCGGCGCCACGTAAAAGCTCGGCTGGTTCACGACGCCCGCGGCGGTGGTCAGGGTGACCTGGTCGCCGGCGGCCTTGTCCATGTAGTCAATGCCGAAGCTGAAGCCGAGGCCCTTCACGGCACCCTCAGCGAACGTGTACTTGGCAAACATGGCGCCGGAGGTGTCGGCCACCATCCGCTGCCGGATGCCAAGGCTGTCGCGCATGTGCATGTGCGTAAAGTTGCCAACCAGGGAAAGCTCCGGGGTGACCAGGGCGTTGACCTCGACCTCATAGCCGTGGTTCTTCAGGTCGAAGAACAGGAACTGCGGCTGCGTGGGATCCGTGGCGAACGCGCTGTTCGGCGCGGTCACGTTGGTCTGCTTGACGTCAAAATAGGACGCCGTGGCGGTGATCCGGTTTTTAAACAGCGAGGCCTTCAAGCCGTATTCCAACTGGTCGCCGACGCCAATCTTGAACCCGTTGGTGGCGAAATCGCCGGCCTGGATGCTCGAGGGCAGCGCGCCGCCAATGCGGTTGTAGCCGAGGAACACGGAAAGCTCCTTCATCGGCTTGTAGATCGCACCCCAGTTGGCATCCGTCACGGAATTGCGCGTCGAGGGCAGGATCGCGGGCGAGACGCCACCGGTGTCGAGGCGCTCCAGCACTCCGTAGAATTGTGAAACGCCGCCCGACAGGATGAGATGGTCGTCCAGCATCGTGAGGCGCTGGTAGATGAAGCCCTGGACGTCTTCCTGCGCGGCGAGCTTGTCCTTGATGAGGACAAGCGTGAGCGGATCATCCACTCCGACGCGCTGGCCCGTGGCGTAGTCGACAGTCGGGCGGGTGCCGTTCCAGTTCTTCCACATCACCCGCTGGAAGTTGGCGCTCATGCCGCCGATGGTCGTGCCCTTGATTTCGGAGCCAATGGCGTACTCCGAAGCGTAGTCGTTCTTCAGGTGCAGCTCGTTAAACTTCAGGATGTTCGCCTGATTGGTGCGGCTGAAGAGGGTGTTGGTCGACGGCGTGATGGCCGTGGCCACCACCGAGTTGGTCGCGGCCGTGTAAACGAAGGAGGTGAAGGGCACGTACTCACCCGTCAGCGGGTTGCGGTTGCCCTGGTTGCCCGCCACGGGGGCGCCACCGGGGGCGCCGTGGTCGTTGCGCTCGGCATAGTCCGCCATCAGCCAGAGGCGCGCGGCGACCGAGTCACCGACCTTGAAACGCAGCTCGGAATAGAAACGGCTTTCCCAACGATAGCGGTTGTCGCCATCCGGGCCCCACTTGTTGTCACGGGGGAGCAGGGGATTCTTGCGCGCATAGCCGCCCGTGCTGGTGCCGACCGCGGGGTCGATGGTCACACCCACGCCGTTGGCCTGCTTGTTGGTCAGGGTCTCCAGTTTCAGGATGAGCTCGGTGCCGTTGGAAAACACATGCGTGTACGACGGGGCGAACAGGTAGCCCTTGCGGTAGTCACCGTTGATATAGCCCTTCGAGTTCCAGTAGGTGGCCACCATCCTCACCGCCGACTTGCCGCCTTGATAAACGCGGTTGGCGTCAACGCTGGCTTCGCTGCCGAGATAGGACTTCATCCGCAGGGAAACGTCCGTGAAATCCGAGAATTTCGGTGACTTCGTGATCTGGTTGATGATGCCACCGAACCCGCCGCCCGGGACCAGGATGGCATTCGGGCCCTTGATGATCTCGAGGCGCTCGACGTTGGTCATGTCGGACGTCATGTTATAGCCATCCAAGCCCGAGACGTTCACGCCATCGATGAAGCGCTGGGAGGTCTGGAAGCCGCGGATGCTGTAGCGGTCACCGCCAGAGGGGGAGCTTTCCTGGAGCGGCGTCACAAACTTGGCCGCATCGATCATCCGCAGGCCCTGCGTGTCGTTGATCAATTCCTTGGTCACGACCGAGATGGTCTGCGCGATGTCCAGGATGGGAATGCTGATGCGCGTCACCGAAGTGGCCTCCGAGGCATTGTATTCACTGGAGTGGGTGTCGCGCACATCGAACTCCGGCAGCGTCACGGTCGCGTCGGCCGGAGCCGCCGCCGCCATTGCGCCGGAAGCCGAGGCGATCAGGAAAATCGCGGAAGCCAGGCAAATACCAGGGGAAAATCTCCAGCCCAAGGGCTGAGATGGGGCACGGTCAGGGACAGCAAGATCGTAACACATAATACGACGGATTAGGGGTGGGGTTGGTTTGCCGGAATGCAGCCAAGGCCAAGTCGCCTTAATTAACTTCTGCAACCGTATGAAATTGATTTCTGAAAGCGGACCTTGGCGTCTTCAAGGCAAATAAATCCCCAGCTACCATGGCAAAACCTCCTCAGCCAGCCCGCGGCCCCTTCAGTCTTGGCGGGGCCGGCGTTTGACCCGAAGGTATTCCCGTGTCCCCGCTCGTGCTCCTGTCCCCGCTGCTCTTTGCCTTTGAGGTCTGGCAGCTTGTGATCAGCGAGCGCTACCTCGGCATCAAGCAGATCGAGCGCGATGCCGACCCGCGCAACCTCGGGCTCGGCGAATGGACGGCCTTTATTTGGAGCCTGGGCATCCTGCTCTCCTGGGCGTGGATGACCGCGATGTTGTTTGAACGCTTTGGCCGCGTGCAGGCGGTGTGCATGCTCGTCGTTACCGGCGTGGGTTTCATGCTGCGCCGCAACTGCGGGCTGAAGTGGGTCCTCGTCATCCTCACGCTCGAGGGCGCCATCCGTGTGGGCATGCTCATGTCCCTGATCGGCATGGCCTGGCGCGAGTAGCGGCCGTACGCGGTTGGTCCGTCGCCCAGAGAGTGGAACGCGTTATCCCTAACGCGTTGGTTCGTAAGAGGCACCATCTCCGCCCCTCACGCTGGAATCGGCCCGCTGCATTCATCCACCCGGATGCTTCCGTCCGGGGCCTGCGTATTACTACCCACGCTCTCCCGTAGTTGTACCGATGAAACACCCCAGGACGTTTTGCTACTATGGGCGCATGAAACCCACCTCGCGCCTCGTCATCCTCGCCCTCCTGGCCACGGCAGCCACGTTTCTGAGCGCCTGCCAGAGTGCCTCTCTCGTCCGCGCCGACTCCCGCTCCCTCGCCGCGGTGCCCGCCGTGCTCCAGGCCAATCCCGACATCCTCGGCGGCCTCGTGGGTCGCGAGGCCGTCGGTTCGCTCCCCGCCCTCCGCCGCCTCAACGAGGGCACCCAGCGCGCCGAGCTCGATCAGCGCGCCTACCTGATCTGGAAGCATTCCCAGAATTCCTGATCCCGGTCTGCCCTGCCCGCCACCCATGAAAGCGCGCCTGCTCCTCGCCCTTGGTTCGCTCTTCGTGCTGCTGCCGGCGGCCCGCGCGCTGCCCGGCGTCGCCGAGATCAAGGCCGCCTTCGACGCGCTCGACACCGACCATAACGGCGCGATCAGCCTCGCCGAGTGGGAGAAGGCCTCCTTCGCCCTCTTCCGCACCGCCGACAAGAACAACGACAACGCCCTCGACCCCTCCGAGCTCGGCAGCACCACCATCACGCAGGACACGTTCCAGCTCATTGACGAGGACCACAACGGCCGCCTGAGCATCGCCGAGTTCATGCGCCTCCGCCGCGCCATTTTTACCGCCGCCGACATTGATCGCGACGACTCCCTCACCTTCGTGGAGTTCGAGTTGCTCACCCTCCTCACCCAGACCGGCTGGACCGACCGGAATCACAATGGTCGCATCGAGCCGTCCGAGCTCAAGGCTGCCCTCGTCCAGGCCTTCGGTCAGCTCGACACCAACCATGATGGATTTCTCAGCGCCGCCGAGGCCGTCTATATGCTGCCGGAGCAGTTCAAGGTCAGCGACGAAGATCACGATGGCCGGCTGACCCAGGATGAATTCGTGCGCGGCTACCTGAAAACCCTCGGCGCCCTGTAATTCGCGCAGAATGTAGCGGCGGTCTACTTGTCCGCCATAGCATCAGCGACGGCGGACGACCGCCGGCTTGGAAGGGGGATCGAAGACCATCGAGCTGCTGCCTTGCGATTCGAGCCCATGCTCCGGATCCAGCTTACCGCGCCACCGGATCGCGCCTGCTTCACTCCGGCGTTGATGCGTGCTCGTAACTACCAATTCTCGAACCCAACCGCGCCTTCCCGTGGCAACTGCGCAAGCCATGGCAAGCAGGGGTTTCCTGTCGCCAGTCACCGGTCACCTGTCTCCCTCCTTCGCCCCCGTCCCCTTTGCCGATGCCGTTCCCCGAAACCACCCGCCTCTCCCCGAATCGCGACGCCACCCCGCCGCATGAACGGCTCGGGGTGCTGTTTCATCACAGCGTGTCCCCGTTCGACGAGACCATCGCCCTCATGCTGCGGCCCGCGAGCAAGGTGAGCTACCATTGCCTGATCGGCCTCGACGGCACCCGCTGCACCCTCGTGCCCGACGCGCAGATCGCGTGGCACGCCGGCGCGTCCTCCTTCCGCGGCCGTTCGCGCTGCAACGATTTCCTCCTCGGGGTCGCCTTCGCCGGCGACACGAATCAGGCTCCTCTCACCGCCGCCCAGCTCTCCTCCGCCCTCGAATGGCTCGACGCACGCTGGCCGCGCCACGGCTGGACTGCGGATGTCATGACCGACCACCGCCAGGTCTCCCCCGGCCGCAAGGACGACCTGAACCCCGCCGAGTGGGCCCGCCTCCACGCCGCGATCACCGAAAAATTCGGCTGAGGTAATCGCGAAACCGCGGAAGGGCGGAACCACGGAATCCATCTTTCCCTTCCTGAATTTTCGCGCTTCCGCTCCTCCGCGTTTCCGCGATGAAGGTTGCCCCTTCCGCATTTCGTCTTGAGCAATCCCCGCACGCGCCGCACAAACTCTTCGCGCGCAAGACGCCATGACGCCCCCCGACCAGACCCCGAAACTGCCCAAGTGGATTTTTTTCCTCACTGACGCCGTTCTCCTGTTCCTCGCCTGGTATATCGCCGCCAACAGCGCCCGGCCCCTCTCCGGCACCGCCCTCCTCTCGATCCTCTCCTGCGTCATCGCCGGCGCCCTCATCGCCACCGTCCCGCTCATCGCCCACTACGAGCGGGTGAAGAACGAAACCCTCGACGAGCGCCAGCGCGCCCTCGAATCGCTCGCGCTCACGATCGCCGCCTCGGCCGAGCAGATCGGCATCGCCGCCCACGGCCTCCACGAAATCGCCGAGCTCGCCCAGCGCAACCTGAAGGCCGCCGAGCAGCTCCCCGCCAGACTGCAGGAGAAAATCGCCGGCCTCAAAACCCCGCCCGACCACTCCCGCGATCCGGAGAAGGAGGAGTTGAAAAAAGAGCTCGCCCGCCTCCGCTCTTCCGAAAGCGAGCGCCTCCAGTCCGCCGCCGAAAAAATCACCAAAGCCGTCGCCGATCTCTCCAAGCTCGCCCGCCGTGAGCATGTCGAACGGGCCCGCGCTGAGCCCGCTTCCACCGAGCCCAGCCGAAGTGTCGAACAGGCCAGCCCTGAGCCTGTCGAATGGGCCATCACCGAGGCGCCCCTTGCGCCCCCCGCTGAAATTCTCCCTCTCACGGCCATCGTCAGCGACGATTCGCCCCCGCCGCCGCCCAAGCGCACCCGCAAACCCAAGCCCGAAGCATCCGCGCCCACGCCGGAAGCCTCCGATTCCGGAAATCAAAAATCTGAAATCGAAAATCTGAAATCCGAAGAGCCTCCGCCGATCCCCGCCGCCGCGATCCCTGAGGTCGTGCCCGTGGCGCCGGACTCCAATCCCCCCATCCCGGACGCTCCCGGATCCGAAGCTCCAAAATCTGAAATCGAAAATCTGAAATCCGAGGATCCCGCCCCGGCCCCCGACGTCGCCCCCCTCGAAGCCCCGCCCTCAAAACCCGAACGCAAGCGAGCCCCAAGAAAGCCCAAGGCCGAAGCGCCTGTCCCGGAACCCTCCGGGTCGGAAAATCTGAAATCTGAAATTGGAAATCTGAAATCTGAAGAGCCCGCCCTCGACCTCGTCGAAACACCCGCCGCTTCCGCCGCCGAAGTGGTCGAGAGAGCCGTCTCCTCCGACGGCGCCACGCGCCTGCTCGTCACCGCGTACATCGGCATCGGCAACCGCCTTTTCATCCGCGGTTCGGGTCCCGGCCTGAGCTGGGACAAGGGCCTGCCGCTCCAATTCGTCTCCATCGGCAAATGGCGCTGGGAAACCAGCGAGGCCAGCGCGCCCGTCCAGTTCAAGCTCTACAAGAACGACGACAGCGAATGCGCCGCGCTCGGCACCCAGACCCTCGACCCCGGCCAGCAGCAGGAAGTCACCGCGACATTTTAGCACCGCGCTCCACCCGCCCGGCCAGCCAGCTGCGCAAGCGATGAAAAATCAGGGTGAGATTGCCTGTCTTGATCCGGGATGCTGTTCGCCCGTTAACCCGTACGCCAAACTTTCGCCGCGACCACAAATCCACGCCGGGAATCAGCTCAACCTTGAGTGACTCCCCGGTGGCAAAATCCTTGATCGAAATCCGAAACCGCGCCTTTGGCCTTCCCATGACCAAAATGCAAAACACGCACCTCGTATTTCACAACTCCTACCTTGTCGGTCACTTGCCGTTTTCCCCTGTTAACGGCAGTGCTGCATACTAACACTGTTAGCCAAAAAAGATGAAAACGGCTTTGTTGTTGGTGCTGTGTTTGGTCGCGCTTCTCAGCGGCACATTTCTGCTGCACGGCACCAAAGAGCATTCGTTGCTGTCGATCGCGTCAGGAGTCGTCTGTGCGCTTTTGTTGGTTGTCGCGCGGTTCACGAAGAAAGAAGGAAGAGTCCGCGCCTCTCGCGCTGCGGCATGCTGGGCGGCTTTTCTTGGCTGCGCGGGCTTGAGCTATTTCTCCGGTGTTCTGTTTTATCGATCCCAGATCAGCGGCACGAAGCAGAAGCTAGATTCACTGTTCGTCTCTCTCGAAGAGCGCCGCCGCGTGAGTGGCGCATATCCCGAGAAGATTGATGAGCTCATCGATCAATCTCACCTCCCATGGCTGACGCGTGGCACAGTTGTTTTTCATAGCCGTGCCGACTTTTTCTGGGTTTATTTCCGCGACGTGAATTCAGGCCTGATGGATATTTTCGCTTACGATTCCGGCGCGAAGGCATGGACTTACCGGCAAAGATGAAATCGATCCAAAAAGAGGCTAACCAACACCTGAGGGCAACCGATCAAGGAAAATCAGGCGGCGTGGAGTGATAAAGCGAGGGGTGATTTTCTGTGGTGGAGGGCGGCAGTGTAGCGGGCCTCGTCATAGGGGATGCGGTCCTGCCAGCAGCGCCACAGGATGCGGATCCATTTGAAGGCGAGGCTGCGGAGGATGGACTGGTGGCGTTTGCCGGCGCCTTTCTGCCGGAGGTAATAGGCCTTGGCCCAGGCACACTTGGGGATGGTCTGGCCGGCCCACTCGACGAAGGTCTGGCGGAGGAACTTGGGCGCGTTCCAGCGCCAGTGGATCCAGAGCTGCCGGCCGCTGCGTTCGGTCACCGGGGCGACGCCGGCATACTTCTGCAGGCTGGCGGCATCGGGATAGCGGGTGCGGTCCGTGCCAAAGGCAACGAGCAGCCGCGGCGCCAGCGCGGGTCCGGCCCCGGGCAGGTTCCGGAACAGCTCGACCTCGGGGTGCGCGGCAAACGCCGTCGCAATCTCGGCCTCGATCCCGGCCAGGTGCTGCTGCAGGGGCCGCAGCACCGCCACGAGCAACCGTACCTGGAGGACTGCCGGCGCGATGACCGCGCGGTCCGTGGTCAACGGCCGGGCTTGTCCGATCAAAGCCACCCGGTCCGCAATCACCTCCTGCCGCCGGGAGTTGTGCGCGGTGTAGAAGCGCTGCAGGGTCGCGGGCTTGGCCCGCTGCAGGAGCGCCAGCTCCGGCCAGCGCTCGAGGAAGTCCAGCGCCAGGGGCGTCCACAGGTCGTCGCCGCAGAGCTCCAGCGCCTGGGGGAAGTACAGCTTCAGGGTGCTGCGCAGCTCGTTCGAGAGTTGCGTGCGGTGGTCCACCGCGTTGCGCCGCACTTCGGTCAAGGCGGCCAGGGCCCGGGTTTCCGTCGTGTCGAGCACGAGCGGCCGGAGTTGGTCCCGGTGTTGCGTGAGGATCGTGAGCAGGACCTCGGCGTCCGGCAGATCGGACTTGGCCCCGGAGGGCGTGAAGGCCTCGCGGAACCGCTCGCTGGTGGCCGGATGAACGGGATGGATCGTGAGCCACGGATAAGCGGCCAGCGCATGCAGGACCGCATTCTTGCCGGCCTCCAGCGCGAGGGCCACCGGCCGGTGGCCGCAGGACTGTCCCAGTTGCTCCAGCCAGCCGTGGAGGGACTCGGCGGAGGCCGGAATCGTGCCGGCCTCCCGTTGGGCTCCGCGTTGCAGCGCGAAGGCGTGTTCCTGGTCGCCCCAGTCGAGGGCGACCAAGGCCGTGTAATCGGGGGTGTTCATGTTTTTGGTTTGGCGGACCGGGGCTGCAGACTGTATCAAGCGGGACGTGGGAAACGTCGGCACCCAGAGGATGCATGACCCGACCCATGGGCTGACCGGCCGCAGGCGAGATTTGGTTCGGATTCCTCCAACAGAACTTCGCCAGATGTTCGTCCTGCGACCGGCCAGCAAATTAATCTCCGACGCCCTCCACCCCAAGATGAGTTTCACGAGCGCCAGCCGCAGGGATCAGCCCGAGTCCACTCCAGCTTTGGGCTTCCGCGGACCCGGACTGACCCCTGCTGGTTGTCTGATACAGACGCTAGAGCCAACGGCCGCAACCGGCCGTGGCTCATCTTGAACGTTCGGCAAAGAATGAGCACGCCTGCGACAGCGCTTAGGAGTTACGCATACGCAGGCGACGTCACGCAGGTGCGAAAACTCTTGCTCGAAGGCGTCGACCCAAATGTCGCGGATGAATATCGCCGGACAGCGCTCTCACTTGCAGCCGAGCAAGGGCATCTCGCTGTTGTCGAAGTGTTGCTTGCAGGCGGTGCGTGGGTTGATCCGCACGAAGATTACGACACCTACGAGACACCGTTGATGGTGGCGGTCACGAGTGGTCATTTGGAGATCGTGAAGAAGCTAGTCGAAGCGGGTGCGAATCCTTTTTGGCATGTAGGAGTATCGCAGGCCAATGCGACGTTCTACGCTCGGCTTCACGGGCATACCGCGATACTCGAATATCTTTCTAGCGTTCCGCCCCGATGAAACCAGAGCCCAACCAGTAGGAATGAGAAGGCGTAGAGCGCCGCATCGCGCAACGAAGCGCGGTGCGTCAAGCTACGCCTTATCTGTCCCGAACCTTTCCATCCCAGCGCGGTCTGCCTTGGCATGAAGATCCACTCGCTTGCGCTCACCGGCTGTCTCTCCGGCCTCGTTCTCGTGGCCCTGGCCGCTTGCAGCAGTCCGACCACACGCGATCCTTCCCTTGCTCCGGTCATGGCCAATCCGCCGCCAGCACCGGTTCCGGTCATGGTGACCACACCCCCGGCCATGGCCGCCATTCCCGCCACGGCCGTCCCCGTGCCCACGGCCGGCATGCCGGAGGCCACGGGTGGCAGCAGCCTCGACAGCTTCACTTCTGTCCCGGGCGTGGACGATCCGTGGTTCGAAATCAAAGATTATGCTTTTGAACGTCGCGACGAGTTCGTCGCCCGCGCGCAAACCTCGATCTCCTTGCTCAACGGCGCGGTCGCCGTGGCCCGCCAGAGTCTGCCCAAGCCCGGGCTGGCCGACGCCCATGCCGCCGACATCACGAAACTGGACGCCGCCCTGACCGCACTGGAACAGACCCGCGCCGCGCTGACTTTCGCCTCCGCCGACCGGTGGGAGGGCGCCAAGAATGATTTCCACACCGCCTGGCTGAATGCCCAGGCCGCCTGTGCCCGCGCGCGAGCCACCGGGGGTTGATGCGACCGGCAGCGTTCACTGCCTAATGGATCCACCCGTTGCGCCGGAAAGGCCGCCGGGGGGGGGACCAGGGCGCCTGTCAGCTGACTTGAGCGGGTGGACAAAACCGCGGACAGTGAGGGAGCCGGCCCGCGTGCAGAAATTACGTAGCGCCGGTGCGTAGTCTCCTCACTTCACCCTGTTGCCGCGCCGGGCCCGCCCGACAGAATCACCGTGCCGCCATGTGTCCTCCTTCTCCACCCGGTCTTCGATCCGTCCGCCGCGCGGACCGGCCCCGCGGCTTCACTCTCGTGGAGATCATGATCGTGGTCGCGCTCATCGGGATGCTCGCGGCCATCGCCGTCCCCGTCATGCGGCACCAGCAGCAGCGCGTCCAGAACGGCCGCTTCGTCAGCGACCTCCGCATCTTCGCCCAGGCCTTTGAAACCTATGCCACGCGCAACGGCAAGTGGCCGGCCGATGCCTCTCCGGGCGCCGTGCCGGCGGGCATGTCGGGCGAGCTCCGCGATGGCGCCTGGACCGTCGCCCAGACTTCCATCGGCGGACAATGGGACTGGGACTACAAGTCCCTGAGCTTCACCGCCTGCATCGGGATCCATCCCGTGAATCTCCCCGTGGCTCAGATGCAGGAAATCGACCGCCTGATCGACGATGGCAATCTCGCCACCGGCAGCTTCCGGTCCAGCGGGTCCAACTACTACGTCTATATTCTCCAGCCCTGAGCGGACAATTCCCCCGGCGGTTGAAAAGCTGAAAGGTCAGCGTTTCGGTTTTTCAATAGTGTGGCGGCCGCTCGCCCGTCGACGCACCGCCGCCCTCTCCCGCCGCGCTCGTCGTCAGCCGGTCGCGCATTTTCTGCACTTCCTTGCGCAGGCGCGCGAGATCCCCCGCCAGCTCCAGCATCGCCTTGTCCTGCTCGACCACATGGCGCTCGAGGTAGGCGATCTTCTCCTCGAGCGGTTTAAGAAATTCGCTCAACGGTGGGTTTCGCGGCCGGCGCCGGCTTCGGTTTCAGGCTCTCCAGCTCGGGCAGCACCACGCGCTGGTAACAGTCGGGGCAGACCGAGTGGCTGAATTCGCTGCCGGTCCGCTCGTTGATGTAGCCCTCGATCTGCTGCCAGTAGTTCTGGTCGTCGCGGATTTTTTTGCAGTAGGAGCAGATCGGCATCATCTCCTCGAGCTGCTTCACCTGCGTCGCATAGCGCAGGATGCGCTCCGCCACGCGCAGCCGCGTCCAGAGTTCGTCGAAGTTCAGCGGCTTGGTCAGGAAGTCGTCGACGCCCGCGTCCGCCGCCTCGCGCTGGTTGTCCGCCGTGGCGTCGTTGCCCGTGAGCAGGATGAAATAGGTGTACTCGGCGTGCGTCCGGCCGCGGACCCGCCGGCAGAGCTCGAGGCCGTCCAGCTTCGGCATGAGCCAGTCGCTGACGATCACCCGCACGGGCTCCTTCTGCAAAAGCTCCCAGGCCTGCTCGCCGTCGGCGGCCTCGACCGCCTCGTGGCCCAGCCGGCGCAGCGCCTGGCGCAATACCGCCCGGGCCACCGCATCGTCCTCGACTGCGAGAATCTTCATGAACGGATAACGGAAGCCGGATTTTCCCCCTGCGCAATCTGGAAACCATTCCAGTCGCACCGCCCGATCCGGCGAATTGTCACCCATCGGGTGACAATTCGCCGGCCATGAACCGGGCATCTCCCTGTCAGTGATGGAGGAGCGACCGCAGCTCCGCCGGTGCGGTGACGGGCGCCTGGCACGAAAACTCCTCGCACACATAGGCGGTGGCGCGGCCGGACTGCGGCCGCATTTCCGCCAGCCAGGGGGCGCGGGCCGCGAGCCACTGCCGGTCCGCGTCACCCGTCACCGCGAGGATCGCGCGATGCGGGCCGGCCTTTTCGTGCAGCACCGCCGCCAAGGCGCGGAAATCCGCCGCCGCCGGATCACCCGCCAGCACCACGTGCCGCGGCGACTCCAACGCCAGCTCAAGGGCGCAGAGCATCTGCGGCATCGCCTGGGGCGCGCCGCTCCATTGCCCCTGGAAAGCCAGCAGGGCTTGGCGCCCGCGCTCCCGATAACTGGCCTGGTTGCTGACCTGGCCCGCCAGCCCACCGGACTGGCCTACAGTCGAACCAGCCGCCACGCGGTCAAACACCGTGCCCAGCCGCAGCAGATTCATCGTTCCCACCGAACTCGGCGCCGGCTCGGCACCGTCGTAATCCTCCTTCAGCCGCAGCACGATGCTCGCGTCCCCCGCGGCGGAATTAAACCAGCCGCCCCGTGCGTCGTCCCAGAAGACCGCGTCCATGGTCTGCTGCAGCCGCTCCGCCCATTGCAGCCAGCGGAAATCGAAGGACGCCTCATAGAGATCGAGCAGACCCTGGATGAGACAGGCATAATCCTCCGCAAACCCCTCGACGGCGCCGCGGCCTTCCCGATAGCTGCGGTAAAGCACGCCGCGCGCAGAGTCATAAAGCTCGCGCTGGAGAAATTCCGCCGCCCGCGTGGCCGCCTGCAGCAGGCGATCCGCCTCGCCCCCGCCACCGAGGACTTGATGCCCCCGCGCCAGCGCCGAGATCATCAGCCCGTTCCAGGCGGTGATAATCTTGTCGTCGAGCAACGGACGTGGACGTCGCGACCGCACCACGCGCAGTTTTTCCAAGGCCGCGACCAGCCGGTCATTCGCCTGCTCCGCCGTGAGACCCAGGGCCCGCGCTGAAGCCGTGAGCGTCTGCCTCTGCGCTAGGATGTTCCAGCCCGTGAATTCGCCATGCGGATCGGCCTCCGCCAGCACATTCCCATTTTCCGTCACGCCAAAATGCGCGCACACCAGCGGCGCATCCGCTCCGAGCACCGCCATAATCTCCGCCTGCGTCCAGACATAGAACGCCCCCTCCGCCTGCTCCGCCACGTGCACTCCCCGCCCCTCGCCTGCCGTGAGCCTGTCGAACCGGCCCTCGACACTCGGATTCGCCGGCCGCGGCGAATCCGCATCCTCCGCGGAAAAGAAGCCGCCCTCCGGATGCGTCAGGTCGCGGGCCACGTAGTTGAAAATATCCCGGGCGAGCCACGCATAGCGTTCGTCGCCGGTAGCCACGCGGGCCTCGAGGGCGTTGAGCGCGATCTGGGCCTGGTCGTAGAGCATCTTCTCGAAGTGTGGGACGAACCACGCCCCATCGACCGAGTAGCGGTGAAAACCCCCGCCGACGTGGTCGTGGATCCCGCCCTGCGCCATTTTTTGCAGCGTGAAGCCGGCCATCTTCGCCGCCTCGGCGCCGGGCGCCGAGTCCAGGCCCTGCAACGCCGCGCAGCGGAAAAGAAAACTGAGGCTGGAGGCCCGCGGAAACTTCGGCGCCCCGCCAAAGCCGCCGCGCTCCGCGTCGAACGAATCATAGAAATGCCGGAAGCCCTTCTCAAACGCCTCCCCCGCCAAGTCATGCAGCTCCTCCCCTCCCTGCACCCCGTCCTCCGTCTTCCGTCCTCCGTCCTTCGGCCCCCGTCCTCCCGCTTCCTTATGCCGCAAAAATGCCACCACGCGTTCGCCCTCGTCGACCAGCTTCTCGCGCTCCTCGCGCCAGCCGCGTGCGATGGTCTGCAGGATTGCCGGGAACCCCGGCCGGCCGTGGCGCTCCTCCGGTGGAAAATAGGTACCGCCATAAAACGGCTTGAGCTCCGGGGTAAGCCACGCGCTCAGCGGCCAGCCGCCGTGGCCCGTCGTCGCCTGCACATACGTCATGTAAACCCGGTCGACATCCGGCCGCTCCTCGCGATCGACCTTGATGGGCACGAAGTGCTCGTTGAGCAGCGCGGCGATTTCCGCATCCTCGAACGACTCGTGCGCCATGACATGACACCAATGGCAGGTGGCATAGCCAATCGAGAGGAAGATGGGCTTCTGCTCCGCCCGCGCCCGCGCAAAGGCCGCCTCGCCCCACGGCTCCCAGTCCACGGGATTCTCCGCGTGCTGGAGCAGGTAGGGTGATTTTTCGTGCGCGAGCGCGTTGGGCATCACCGCAGAAGCTCACCCAAACGCGCCCGGATGCAAAGGTTTTGGACAAAAATCGCGGTTAGGCTGGGATCGATTGATAGACAGACCCCGTCGTCTCACGCGGTTTGCCGGAATTTAATCGCGGAACCACGGAGGGACGAAAACACGGAAAGGTGAAAGGGTGGACCGATTCCCGGTCTTTCCGCGCTTCCGCGATCCCTACTCCCCCAGCACCCACGCAAAGATCAGCGGGGCGACGATCGTCGCGTCGCTCTCGATGATGAACTTGGGCGTCTTCGCGCCGAGCTTGCCCCAGGTGATCTTCTCGTTGGGCACCGCGCCGGAGTAGCTGCCGTAACTGGTCGTGGAATCGCTGATCTGGCAGAAATAACCCCAAAGCGGCACGTTGGTACGCCCCAGGTCCTGGTGGAGCATCGGCACCACGCAGATGGGGAAATCCCCGGCGATGCCGCCCGCAATCTGGAAGAAGCCGATCGAGCCCTCGCCGTTGCGGAGCGTCTTCGCCGTCCGCGTATACCAGGCGGCCAGCATCGTCATGTGCTCGATGCCCGTGCGCACCGTGTGGACGTTCTTCACGGCCCCGCGGATGACGTGGGACGCGTACATGTTGCCGAGCGTAGAGTCCTCCCAGCCCGGCACAATGACGGGCAGGTTTTTCTCGCAAGCCGCAAGCAGCCACGAGTTCCGCGGGTCGATCTGGTGGAGCTTCTTCAGCTTTCCGCCGCGGATCAACTTGTACAGGAATTCATAGGGAAAGTAGCGTTCGCCCGCCCGGTCCGCCTTGATCCACTCCGCCAGCACCAGCCCCTCGATGCGCCGCATGGCCTCCATCTCGGGAATGCAGGTGTCGGTCACGCGGTTCATGTGACGGGCAAGCAGCGCCTGCTCGTCCTTCGCCGTGAGCTCGCGGTACCGCGGCACGCGCTCATAGGAATCATGCGCCACCAGGTTGAAGATGTCCTCCTCGAGGTTCGCGCCGGTGCAGACAACCGCATGGACCTTGTCCCGGCGGATCATCTCCGCAAGGGACAGGCCGAGCTCGGCGGTCGACATCGCGCCGGCCAGGGTCACGAGCATCTTGCCCCCGGCCTGGAGGTGCGCCTCGTAGCCCCGGGCCGCATCCAGCAGCGCGGCGGCGTTGAAATGACGGTAGTGTCGGGCCACGAACTTCGAGACCGGACCCTTCTTCCGGGCGAGGGCGGCATTGATATCCTCGGGGCGCGGGAGGCGGCGTTTTGCTTTCATGCGTGCTGCTTCCATTCAACCGGGCGCGGAAGGCCTTTGCCACCAAAAAACCTCCGCGCCGGCCGCCTGCAACGCGCTGACTCCCTTGGAATTTGAAAGGTGGAATGCGTTGCGGTGCCCGCCGAAGCATCCAGCGAAGGCTGGGGCCCCAACGCGCGGGGAACCTCCGTCTCTCCTCCCATTCGGGCGGAGCCTTGCAGCGCGTTGGGGACAACGCGCTCCACCTCATGCCCAAGGAGGCCGGGCCGGCCGCAACGCGTCATTGACGCAGGCGGGGTGCATGGGGTTTGCTAGACGGTTTCCATGCTCACGATCGCCGATGTCTCGAAGTCCTATGGCACACGCACGCTGTTCAGCGACGTGTCGCTGTTCATCGCGCGCACCGACCGGTACGGGCTCGTCGGCCCCAATGGCGCGGGCAAATCCACCCTGTTCAACCTCATCTTGGGCGAGGAGAAGGCCGACACCGGCACAATCGAGTGGGAGCGCGGGGCCGATTTCGGCTTCCTCCCCCAGGAAAGCGCCCCGGCCGGCGACGAAACCATCCTCCACATCGCCACCAGCGGCAAAAAACTCGAGCCCACCGACGACGACTACGACATCGACTACACCCTTGAGCCCCGGGCCAAGAAGATCCTCGCGGGCCTCGGCTTCAAGGAAGGCGACGCCGACAAGCTCGCCAAGACGTTCTCCGGCGGCTGGGTCATGCGCGCCCACCTCGCCCGCCTCCTCGTCGCCGAGCCCGCCCTGCTCCTCCTCGACGAGCCCACCAACCACCTCGATCTCGAGGCCCTGCTGTGGTTTCAGGAATATCTCACCCGCTACCCGGGCGGCCTCGTCGTCATCTCCCACGACCGCGCCTTTCTCAACGCCCTCTGCACCGGTATGCTCGAGCTCCGTGCGGGCACCCTGCATTATTATCACGGCAACTATGACAATTTCCTGAAGGAAAAGGAGGACCGCAAGGCGATCCAAGCCTCGGCCTTCAAGAACCAACAGCGCGAAATCGCCCACCTGCAGAAATTCGTGGACCGCTTCGGCGCCAAGGCCTCCATGGCCTCCCGCGCCAAGTCCAAGGAGAAGCAGATCGAGCGCCTGCAGGAGGTCGCCGTCGAGGAGCCCGTCGAGGAGCTCAAGCGCATCAACTTCAAGTTCCCGCAGCCGCCGCGCTCCGGCCTCAAGGTCATCGAGCTCGAGCATGTGCAGCAGGCCTACGGCACCCATGTCGTCTATCGCGACCTCAACTTCACCATCGAGCGCGGCCAGAAGATGGTGCTCGTCGGCCCCAACGGCGCGGGCAAGTCCACCCTGCTGAAGATTCTCGCCGACGTCATTCCCATCCAGGGCGGCGTCCGCGAGCTCGGCAGCAATGTCGTGACCGGCTACTTCGCGCAGAACCGCCTCGATAACCTCACGGCGGGCGCCACCGTTTTCGAGAACGTGATGGAGCTGCGCACCAACGAGAACCAGCTCACGGAGCAGCAGGCCCGCGCCATCCTCGGCGCCTTTCTCTTCCGCAAGGACGACGTGAAAAAGCCGGTCTCCGTGCTCTCCGGCGGCGAAAAATCCCGCCTCGCCCTCGCCCGGATCCTCGTGAAACCGCCGAATCTTCTCCTGATGGACGAGCCGACGACCCACCTCGACATCGCGTCGATCGACGCGCTCATCGGCGCGCTCAAGAACTACGAGGGCACGCTCATCTTCATCAGCCACGACGTGCACTTCATCCGCGCCCTCGCGGAGAATGTGCTCCACGTGCACAGCGGCCGCCTCACGCCCTACGCCGGCAACTACGACTACTACCTGGAAAAATCCAAGGCCGGCGACGCCCGCGCCGCGCTCACCGCGGGCTTCACCGATGCACGGCCCGTGCAGCAAAAAGCCGCCGTGGCAGCAGCCAGGGCACCGGTGGCCACCGCGGCCAAAAAACCGGGCGCGAACGAAATCCGGAAATTCCGCGAGCAGGTTGGCCAGCTGGAAAAAAAGGTCGTCGACCTCGAGACCAAGCAGGCCGAGATCACCGCCGCGCTCGAGGCGCCGGAGACCTATGCCGACAAGGGCAAGTTTCACCATCTCAACCGCGAGCTGACCACGGTCGTCGACCAGATCGCCACCGCCACGGCCGCGTGGGAGGAAGCCGCGTCGAAGCTGGCCGAGATGGAAAAGTAATCCTTTTCCTGGTAGGGCTCGACCTTGGTCGATGCCTCTCTGTCATGGACGCTTGGCGAGGCGCGGACCAAGGTCCGGCCCTACGAGTAAACGCATCGGACGATTGGTATAACCGCCAACTACGGACTTTGTCGCAACTCCCTCACCCCACAACCTCGTCAATCAGCTTGGGCGCTGTCACTGATCCATCGCCCACCACGATCGCCTTGGCCAGCATCGCTCTCGCCTCGGCCAGCGCGGCGTCATCATTCGCGTGGATCGTGACCAGCCGGCCTCCAGCTTCGACCCGCTCGCCAATTTTCACGAGGTCGCCAAATCCCACCGCCGGATCGACCCGGCCTTCGGCTTTCGCCCGGCCCGCACCCAGGCGCAGCGCGGCCAGCGCCACACCCAGCGCGTCGACTTCCTGCACATACCCGGCCCGCGAGGCCTCGAGCGAAACTTTCAACCGCGCCTGTGGCAGTCGGGCGGGGTCGTCGATCACCCGGACATCGCCGCCTTGGGCCGCCACCAAGTCGCGGAATTTCTGCAGCGCCGCACCACTCGCAATGCTTGCCTCCAGTTTTTTTCGCGCCTCGGCCGCCGTCTTGGTGACGCCACTGAGCACCAGCATCTCTTCGCCCAGCGCGAAGGTGACCTCCATCGTGTCTGCCGGACCTCTTCCCCGGAGACAGTCGATTGACTCGACGACCTCGAGGGCGTTGCCCACGGCTCGGCCCAGCGGCTCGTCCATCGCGGTGAGGATGGCGCGCATCGGCGTGCCCATCGCGGTCGACACCGCCACAAGGGTCTGCGCGAGCTCGCGCGCCCTCGCCTTGTCCTTCATGAAGGCGCCCCGGCCGAATTTCACGTCGCCCACCAGCACGTCGGTCCCCTCCGCCAGCTTTTTCGCCAGGATGCTTGCGCAGATGAGCGGGATGCTCTCGACCGTGCCGGTCACGTCGCGCAGGGCGTAGAGTTTTTTGTCCGCCGGCGCGAGTTCCGCGGTCTGCCCGATGAGGCAGAGGCCGATGCGCTCGAGTTGCGCCCGGTACTCGGCAAACATGAGGTTCACCCGGAAGCCGGGGATCGACTCCAGCTTGTCCAGCGTGCCGCCCGTGTGGCCCAGCCCGCGGCCGGAAATCATCGGCACGGCGACACCGCACGCGGCGGCCATCGGGGCGAGGTGCAGCGAAACCTTGTCGCCCACCCCGCCGGTTGAGTGCTTGTCGGCCTTTGGCAGCTTCACGTTGGCGAGGTCGGCCACGAAGCCCGAGCGCATCATCGCCTCGGTCAGCGCCGCCGTCTCCGTCGTGGTCATGCCGCGCAGGAAAATCGCCATGAGCATCGCGCTGAGCTGGTAGTCGGCCCACGAGCCGTCCGTCGCGCCGCGGACAAACGCCGCGATCTCATCGCGTGTCAGCTCATGCCCATCGCGCTTCCGCGCGATGATGTGCTGGGGAAAAAGGGCGGTGGACACGCCTGCAGCCAACCATGCCCGCCCGATCACCGCAAAGCCTCAAATCCACCGGCACGGCGTTCTATGCGTTTTCCCGGGTGGAACGAGTTGTCCCCAACGCGTTGTTTGGCTCCGTCGACGCCAGACCTCCGACGGACGTTCCAGCGCGTTGAGGTCAACGCGCTCCACCTTTCCCGGCGACTTGTCACCCAATAGGTGACAAGTCGCCGGGTGCTCATGGCCCGGTTCGCTTCAGGACGAGCATGGAATTGCTGCCGATGAAAAATTCGTAGTCCACCGCCACGACCTTGCTGGCGATGCCGGCTTCACGCAGCTCCCGCCGCAGGCGGCCGAGCCCGGGATATGGCCGGCCGTCGGCGCCGCACACCGGATGGATCCGCACTTCGCCCGCGCTGACGCGCACGAGTTCCCGGCACGCCGCGAGATGCCAGGCCGGGTCGAAACGCCGCGCGTAGATGAAGAGCAGGTGCGCGCAGAGCACGAGATCGAAGACCCCGTCGAAAAACGGCAGGCGCGGCAACGCCCCGCCCACATAGCGGTTGTGCAGAAACCCGCCCTCATAGTCCGCGAGAAACCGCTGCGCCGCGGTCCGGCGATCGGCCTCGGCGGCGTCCAGCGAGGGGAAGGAGCGGAAATGCAGCAGGTGCGGCTTCGCGCGCATTTGTGTCCGCATGTGCGCGTAGTCCCTCGACACCTGCGCCGCGAGGACAGAGGACAGGCCGCCATAGAGCGGGTCGACGGCCACGGCATCGACGCCGCGGCGACTCGCTTCCGCGGTGAACGACGCGGGCCCGGCCGCCACGTCCAGCACGGCGCGACGCCGGAGCGCACCGGCATCCAGTGCAAAAAACTGGCTGTATTCGGCCAGGGTGCGACCGAAGAAGGCAACGGAGGGAAGATCGATTTCAGTGGAGAGGGAAGAATTCATGGCAGGGGATCGGGCGGATGAAACGGGCACAAAAAAACCCGGCTCGGGAGGGAGTCGGGCTCGACGTGGGAAAAAAACGGGCGGCATCGCCGCCTTGCGCCATCAGCGCATCACCATCGTCGGGCCGTCCCGCGCCAAATAACGTGTTTGGCTACCGTCACGCGGACGGAGGCGAATACACGGCACTGGACGGAAAGATGCATGACGCGAGGTGATGCGGACTCCGCGCGCGGCGCGCAAGCGGATTTTTCCGGCGGTCAATTTGTAGGAGCGGCTTTACGCCGCGATTGGTGGCATCGCGGGACGAACCATCGCGGCGTAAAGCCGCTCCTACATCCGAACCCTACTCCTTCTTCGCGCCGAAAACGGCACGGGCCATTTCCATCGGGGCACGGGTCAGGCTCTTCATGGCGGAGGGCGATGGCGGAGGGGGTGGCGGGGGCAACGAGCTGAGTTTTTTCTCCCGCAGGGAGAGCTGGATCTCGCGGTCGCGCACCTGTTCCTCGCGGCGCTTCACGGCTGTGTGGTGGTCCTGCATGGCGAGGCGGTCGTCCCGGAAATTGGAGCGCTCGGCCTCAAGCAGTTCGGTGGCGCGCTGAAGTTTCGCCCAGGCCTCGCGCAATCCGGCGTCATCGGTGAAGTGGGAAGGCGCCGTCGAAGGCGCGCTCTTGCTGAACCAGACCACGCGGTCGGCCTCGAGCTGGGCCTGGATCTTCCGCAGGCGATCCTCGTAGGCGCGGAGGTTTTCCTCCTGCGCACGGAACAGGTCGAGGTCTTCATGCCAGCGGCGGCGCTCCTGGGCGAACCGGGTCGATTCCTCGCGGAACCGCGCGGCTTCCTCCGCCAGGCGGTCCTCCTCCGCGGCGAGACGCTGGCGCCAGGCGATGATCTCTTCCCGCTCGGCCGGTGCTTCCGTCTCCCCCGGCCGGCCCGCGGCGGGCGTGACGGCACCAAGGCTCCGGCGCTCATCCTCGAGGGCGGAACGTTCGCTGGCGATCGCGGCGCGGGTCTCGGACAGCACGCGGGCCTTCTCATCAATGGCGGTCTGGGTGGCGGCCACAAGCTCGCGCTCGGTCCGGAGCTCCGCGGCCTCCGCCTGCAGCTGGCCGGTGTCGGTGTTCTGGGCGAGGAGGGTCTTGAGCTCGGCCTCGAGGGCGCTTTTTTCGTGCTGCAGCCGTTCAACGCGGGCCTCGAGCACGGCCTTTTCCTTCGACACCCGCAGCAGGTCCGCGCCCGGCTCGTGCGTGTGGGCGCCCAGCGGGTGCGCGCTGTGGCCGGCCCCGGCGAGATTCTCCAGCAAGGACTCGACCTGCGCCAGGTCCTCGGGCGTGACGGACTCGGGCTCCGCAGTCGTCTCGAGGCGCAGCAGCGTCCGCACGCGGCGGAGCAGGACGCGCGGATCCTCGTGGGCGGCGAGCACATCGGCCACGCCCAGGCGGATGCCCTGGACCACCAGCGGGAGCTCGAGCCGGGAAACCAGCAGGAGCACGGGCACGGTGGGTTGGATTTTTTTCAACGCATCGACGAAGACAAAACCGGGCGCGCCGGAAAGCTCATGGTCGATGACGGCCAGGTCGTACCATTCGCCGCGGGCGTTTTCGGCGGCGGCTTCCGCGGTGGCAAAGGCACGCACGTCGAAACCGGCGTCGGCGAACAGCAGCAGGAGACGGCGGCGCATCCGGGCGTCACCGTGCACGACGAGAATTTTTTTGACGAGGTTCATGGAGGGTGGGAACGCGGTTGAATTGAACTGTGTTCAGCCTAGACCCGCGCCTCCGCCGGGCGCCATAGCCCGGGCCGGTTTTTACCGCGCGTTTACCCGTTCCGCCCCGGATTCGGAAAATTTTTACCCCGTTTTCCCGCAGGAACCCACCTCAGGTGCGGAAGAGGACTTCCTCGCGGTTGAACATCCGCACGGTCAGCGCGAGCGCGATGCCCGCATAGGCGCAGGTGGAGCCGAAGATCAGCGCGATGTAATTCCAATGCCACACGCCGGAAAGGATTTCCTTGCACACGAGCGAAAGGTTGAGGATCGGGACCAGCGCGAGCCGGGTGTTGAGCTCGACTCCGGGCAGGAGGCCGATCGCCACGGGCAGCAGGACGACAAAGGCCAGGGGCATGAGATAGGTCTGGGCCTCCTTGGTGCTCTTCGCGAAGAGCGCGATCATCATGAGCAGCGCGGAGAACAGCACCGCCACGGGCAGGACCATCGCGAGCACACCTGCCACGCCGAGCGGGCTGATGAGCGGCAGCGCCCCGCCGCCGGCCTGGGCCGCGACGGCCTGGACCCCCCGGCCCACCGAGCCGGTGGCCACGCCCGCCACCGTCAGGGTCAACGCCATCGACACCAGCGAAAGACCCATCGCGCAGAGGGAACTCGTCAGCACCATGAAAAATTTTCCCAGCACGATATCCACCCGCGCCACCGGGCTGCACAGCAGCGTTTCCAGCGTGCCGCGCTCCTTCTCCCCCGCCGTCAGGTCGATCGCGGGATAGACCGCCCCGCTGAAGCAAAGCATGATGATGAGATAGGGCACGAAACCGCCGATGGCATTGCCCCCGACCTTCTCGGGCGGGGCGACATTTTCCCGCCTCACCGCGAAGGGCGCCACGAGCGAAGCCGGCAGACCGTGCGCGGCGAGCGCGGCGGTGACGGTTTTCTCGCGGAGCTCGCGGAAAAAGGCGTCGATCTCGCCGACGGCGAAACCTGATTTCAACTCCCCCTGATAGTGCAGGATCACCACGGGCCCCGCGGTCCCGCCCCGCAGCCCGGCATCAAAGCCGGCGGGGATCCGCACCGCCGCGCGGATTTTTTTGTCCGAGATGAGCTGCCGGTAGTCGGCGCTCTCAGGCACAACCCTGAACCGGGAGGACTGCTGCAGCGCCGCGGTCGTCATGGGCGAGTCAACCCCGCCCAGCAGCATCACCACCGGGACCTCCTCGCGGGCCCGGGCGTAGGCGCGCGAGCCGATCCGGCCCAGGGAAAAAACGAGGGTCGGCATGACAACCACCGGGATGATGATCATCGACAGCAGCGTGCGGCGGTCCCGCAGCGAATCCCTCAGCTCCTTGCCGTAAACCGTGACGATGCTCCTCCAGCTCATGCGGGTTCCTCCGGGCAGGCGACCTTGACGAAAACCTCCTCCATGTCGTGTTCGCCCGTGCGGGCGCGCAGTTCTCCCAGCGTGCCCTCCGCGAGCAGCCGGCCGCCATGAATGATCCCGATGGTGTCGCAGAGTTTTTCCACCTCGCTCATCATGTGCGTCGAGTAGATGACGGTCTTGCCCCGCCCCTTGCAGTCGCGGACGAAGCGCACGATGGCCCGCGCCGCCATCACATCGAGGCCGAGCGTGGGCTCGTCGAAGATCATCACCGCCGGATCGTGGATCAGGGTGCGGGCGATCGAGGTCTTCTGCTTCATGCCGGTCGAAAGTTTTTCACAGCGGCGGTCGAGGAATTCGTGCAGGTCGAGTTCATCCGCGAGCCGCTGCAAGCGGACCTTGATCTCGGCCTCCGCCAGGCCGTTGAGCCGGCCGAAATAGGCGATCATCTCGCGCGCGGTCAGCCGGCCGTAGAGCGCCGTGCTCGTCGCCAGGAATCCCACGCGGGCCCGGACTTTTTCCGGGGCCGCGACGATGTCAAAGCCCGCCACGGTCGCCGTGCCGGCCGTGGGTTGGAGCAGTGTCGCCAGCAGGCGGAGCGTGGTGGTCTTGCCCGCGCCATTGGCCCCGAGCAGGCCATAGATCTGCCCGGGTTCCACGCGGAAGGAGACGCCGTCCACCGCCCGGATCTCCCCGCGTTTTTTGTCCCGGAAGGTCTTGGTCAGGGAGCGGGCTTCAATCATGGACGTTGTGCCCGGTGGCGGCACCGCAAGGGGAAGGCGGCGGGGTTGGACTCCATGGGCCGAGGTTACGGTCCGGAGCCGCACAAGGCAACCTTTGGCCGGATTCCACGTTGAAATCACACTCGTGCTTCGTTCTCGTTCTCGCATCCGATCCAAGGGGAGAACGAAGAACGATTGCGAGATTGAGCACGACTGGGTCGGTCGGAGTGGTCGACGGCATGGGCCATTGACTCCCTTCCACCGGCAGACAAAAAAAGCACCCATGCGTTTCCTCGCCTTGGTTCATCGCGCCCTGGGCTTGGGCCTGCTTTGGGCCTGTGTCCTGCCCCTCCCGGGCGCGGAGAAACCCTTTGGCTTCGCTGACACGCCGGGGCAGCTGCCGAAGACTGTCGTGCCGCGCCACTATGAGTTGCGCATCCAGCCGGATCTCGCCGGCCGCGCCACCACCGGCACCGCGCGCATTGAGGTCGAGGCGCTTCGGCCGGTCCGGGAATTTGTCCTCAACGCCCTGGAGCTCGACATCGTGTCGGCCGAATTGCTCGACAATCCCACGCGGTCGCAACCGCTCAGCGCGCGGGTCGATGCCACGCGGCAGACCCTGACCCTCGCCGCGCCGGCCGAAATGGCCGCCGGCCGCCACGTCCTGTCCATCACCTATCGCGGCAAAATCGGAACACAGGCGCAGGGTTTCTTCGTGGACAAGTATCCCACGGCCGCGGGCGACAAACTCCTCCTCGGCACCCAGATGGAACCGACCGATGCCCGGCGCGTTTTTCCCTGCTGGGACGAACCCGTCTATCGCGCGACCTATGATGTCGCGCTGGTCGTCCCGGAAAAATTCATGGCCGTGGCCAACATGCCCATCCTGCGCGAGACGGTGCTGGCCGGCGGGCTGAAGGAAGTGGTTTTCGCCCGCACTCCCGCGATGGCGAGCTACCTCGTGGCCCTCTATGCCGGCGAGTTTGAAGCCGCCGAGGGCGAGCAGGACGGCGTGAAGATCCGCATCCTGACCACCGAGGGCAAGCGCGCCTCCGCCCTCTACGCCCTCGAGTCCACGAAGCGCATCCTGGACTACTACAACCAGTATTTCGGCGTGCGTTATCCGCTGCCCAAGCTCGACCTCATCGCGGTGCCCAATGCTTTCTCCTCCTTCAGCGCGATGGAAAACTGGGGCTGCATCACCTACATTGACACGGCCGTGCTGTACGATCCGGCCACCAGTTCGCTGCGGCTGCGCGAGCGGGTGTTTGAGGTGATCGCCCACGAGATGGCGCACCAGTGGTTCGGCGATCTCGTCACCATGGCGTGGTGGGACAACCTCTGGCTCAACGAGGGCTTCGCCTCCTGGATGGGCACCAAGTGCAGCGACGCGCTCAATCCCGAATGGCAGCTCTGGGTCCGGGCCAACAGTGACAAGGAAGCCGCCATGGCCCTCGACGCCCACCGCACCACGCATCCCATCCAGCGGCCCATCGCCAACGAGAGCCAGGCCAACGATGCCTTTGACACGATCTCGTACCTGAAGGGTCAGAGCTTCCTGCGCATGCTCGAATCCTACCTCGGTCCCGACACCTTCCGGGACGGCATCCGGCGCTACGTCGCCGGCCACCAATATTCCAACACCACCACCGCCGACCTTTGGGCCGCCCTCGGGGAGGCTTCGGGCAAACCCGTGACCGCGCTCGCCGCCGGCTGGACCGAGCAGCCGGGGTTTCCCGTCGTGGCCGTTTCCTCCGAGGGCAGCGGCGCGGCGCGCACCCTCCGGCTGGAGCAATTCCGTTTTGTCCTCAATGACCCGCAGGCCGCGCCGCTGACGTGGAAAATTCCCGTCACACTGGCCGGCACGGCCGATCTTTCCGCCGTCGCCGTCACGCTGCTGGACGGGCCGGCTACGCGACCCTTCCCCGCCGGCCTGGGCACGCCCAAGCTCAATGTCGGGGACACCGGCTACTACCGGGTGCTCTACGATGACACGCTGGCCACCGCGCTCCGCCGGCAAATCACCACCCTGCCCGCGGCCGACCAACTCAACCTGCTCGGCGATGCCTGGGCCCTGGTCGAGTCCGGCCGCATGCCGGCAGCGTCCTGGCTCGATCTCGCCGGACAACTGGGCGGCAGCCGCAATCCCCCCGTGTGGGAGCGGATCCTCGACGTCCTCGGCACCATCCGCCGGCTGCAACAGGAACAACCCGGCCGGCGCGCGTATGAAGCCTGGGCCGTCCGGTTCCTCGCCCCGCAACTCGCCCGCCTCGGCTGGGCCGCCGTCCCGGGGGAATCGCCGCTCGATACCTCGTTGCGCGCCCAAGTCATCGCCACGCTGGGTTACTACGGGGATCGGGCGGTCATCGCGGAATGCACGCGGCGATTTGCGGCGTTCCTCCAGGATCCCGCCAGCCTCGCCGGGGATCTGCGCGGCCCCGTGTTCAACGTCGTCGGCCGCTACGCCACGCGCGAGACCTACGACCAATTGCATGCGCAGGCCCGCGCGGCCCGGACCACCGAGGACAAGCGCCGCTTTTACGGCGCCATGCAGGCCGCGCTCGATCCCGAACTCGCGCGGGCCACGCTCGCGCTCAGCCTGGGCGACGAAATGTCCGTCACGGAGTCCACCCGCAATGTCGCCGCCGTGGCCGCCAGCGAGCATTCCGTGCTCGCGTGGGATTTCGCCCGCGAACACATCGGCGTCCTGCTGAAGCAGACGACCGCCTTCGGCAGCAACAGCTACGTGCCGCTCATCATGCGCTCGTTCACCGACGCCCCCCGGGCCGATGAGCTGGAGGACTACGTCCGGAAAAACTCGCCGCCCGACGCCTTCGCCGAGGCCGCCAAGGCCGCCGACCAGATCCGCCATCTCGCCGCAGTGAAGCAGCGTGAGCTGCCCGGCATCGATGCCTGGGTCAAAACGCAGGGCAGCCCGCCGGGATTGTAGAATGTATAATGGTAGGGCGCGGACTCCGTTCCGCGCCGGGCAAAAGGGGAAGAGGCCCATCTGAGAACCAGGGACTGCGGCTGGACTCCAGTGACGTTCCCGGCGGGGAACGGAGTCCCCGCCCTACCGGAGTCGGACATCACTCAGCCGGCGGCTTGTCAGCCGGGGCCTACCGCGCCTAGCCTGCGCGCATGAAACCCCTCGTCGTCGTGGTCGGCAGCTTTGTGCAGGACCTCTGCTGGAAGTGCGCCGAGTTTCCCCGGGCGGGCGAGACCGTGATCGGCACCTTTGCCACGGGCCCCGGCGGCAAGGGCTCCAACCAGGCCGTCGCCGCGGGCCGGGCGGGCGCACCCACGGTTTTCATCGGCGCCGTCGGCCGCGACGTGTTCGCCGATGCGGCCAAAAAATTCTACCGGGCCGAAGGCATTGGCGCGCGCTTCATCGAGAAGCCAAAGCACGCCACCGGCACTGCGGCCATCATGGTGAATGCCACCGCCCAAAACGAGATCGTCGTCGCCCTCGGGGCCAGCGCCCTGCTGCAGCCGCGCGACATCGACGGCACGCTGATCCGCGGGGCGAAGGTCGTCGTCTGCCAGCATGAGGCCAACCTCCCGGTCAACGCGCACGTTTTCCGCCTCGCCCGGAAGGCCGGGGTCACCACGGTGCTGAACCCCGCGCCCATGCGGCCCGATTTCGACGCCCGTGTGCTGGCCCTCGTCGACGTGCTCATCCCCAACGAGACCGAATTCGTCACGCTGGCCAACCAGCTTGGGATCGCTCCCTCCCCTTTCACGGAATCGGCCCTCCAGGCCATGACCCCTGGCGACCTGCACCGGCTCTGCCGCGCCTTCGGGGTGCCCACGGTCATCGTCACCCTCGGCAAACGCGGCTGCTTCGTCTCCCCGCCCGAGGGCGTCCCCACCTTCATCCCCGCCCATACGGGAATCAAAGTCGTGGACACGACCGGCGCCGGCGACGCGTTTGTCGGCGGCTTTGCCGCCGGCCTTGTCGAGTCCGATGGCGACCTCGTGGCTGCCGCGCGTCTTGGCAACGCCGTCGCCGCTCTGTCGGTCACGAAATTCGGCACGGCCCCGGCCATGCCGGCCAAGGCGGAAATAGCCCGCTTCCTGCGCCGAGGCGCCACTTGACGGCCAACCAGGCCCGGCCGTCGCCGGGCGTCTTCCCCGCCATGCCGACCTTCACCGCCCGTATCGGGAAAAACTGGATCATGCGCTGCGTGATCGTGCCCGCGGGCGTCATGCGCTCGCTCGGCGGCGGACTGCGCATCCCCGTCGTTGCGAGCTACGCGGGGGAAAAGGTCCTGACCACCGTCATGCCAGCCGGGCAAAAACGCGGGCGGCTCGTCGTCCTCATGGACATCCTGCGACCGGCTGGGCTCGATACTGGCGACCGGCTTGAGGTCACCCTCACGCGCTCGACGGCACCGCGGGAACCCGTGGTGCCGGCTGACTTGAAGCGCGCCCTGCAGTTCCGGCCCGCCGCACGGGAGGCCTTTGAACAAGGCCCTCCTTCCATGCGCCGGTGGATGATCCGCCACATTGAAGAGGCCCGGCGCGCCGGGACCCGCCAGGCCCGGGTCGATCTGATCCTTGAGCGCCTCGTCGAGCGGCCGCGCCCGCGAGCCGCGAAAGCGCAGGCGTCCGACCCGGCACCCCGGCCATTGGACGAACCACCCTTTCAGTCGCACCCCTGCCTGGGTGCCGTAGGAACTGCGCCAAGACAAACCCAACGCCCACCAGGAAGTTAGTCATTATCGTCCCCGGACGCCCTGTTGGTGTTTCGGGAAAGAAACCGGACGCGGTTTTGCCGCGAAACCCCAAATCCCCCGGGGTTGGCATTGCGCCTGCTGTAAGGCCTCCGTTCCACGCCCAAGGATTCCACCCTGGGGTTCCACCGTAATCTCAAAGTAAGTTTATGCACATCCTTCCACGTGTAATTGGGAAACTGGCCGCTTGCAGCGTCCTCGGCCTGCTGTTCAACCTCGCAGCTTTCGCCGAAGACGCGAAGCCCGCCACCCCGCCTCCTCCCGCCCCAAGCCTTGAACAACGCGTGGCAGGCCTTGAAGCCTATCTGGGCAACGGTGATCCGACCACCTCGCTCAAGGATGCAAAAGGCGCAGTACCCGACGGTCTGACCACGCCCTCCGTGGGCGTATCCGGCCCCGGCCACAACGCCTGGCAAATGACGAGCGCCGCCCTGGTGCTCTTCATGACACTGCCCGGCCTGGCCCTCTTCTACGGCGGCCTGATGCGCCGCAAGAATGTGCTCTCCGTCATGGCCCAGTGCCTCCTGCTCTCCGGGCTCGTCACGATTCTCTGGTGGGCCGTCGGCTACAGCCTGGTGTTCCACAGCGGCAGCCCGTTTCTGGGCGGCCTCGACTTTGCGATGCTCAATGGCGTGGGTTCCGCGCCCAATACGGATTACGCGTACTGGGTGTCGCAGAATGTGTTCTCCATGTACCAGCTGATGTTCGCGATCATCACCCCCGCCCTGATCGTCGGCGCCATCGCCGAGCGCATGAAGTTCTCCGCGATCTTCCTCTTCATGACCCTGTGGATGTTCGTCGTTTACTTCCCCCTCGCCCACATGGTCTGGGGCATCGACGGCTTCATGAACGGCGTCTGGAATGCCAAGGCGGCGATCCACGCGGTCGATTTCGCCGGCGGCACCGTGGTGCACATGAGCTCGGGCTGGTCCGCGCTCATCCTCTGCCTGATCCTCGGGCCGCGCCTCGGCTTCGGCAAGACCCCGATGCCCCCGCACAGCATGGTGCTCTGCATGGTTGGCACCGGCATGCTCTGGGTGGGCTGGTATGGCTTTAACGCCGGCTCGGCCGTCGCGGCCGACGGTGTGGCCGCCAACGCCTTCACGACCACCACGATTGCGACCGCCGTCGCCTCCTTCGTCTGGCCGATGATGGAATGGTTCACCCGCGGCAAGCCGAGCATCCTCGGCTTCTGCTCCGGCGCGGTGGCCGGCCTCGTCGTGGTCACGCCCGCCTGCGGTTTCATCACCCCGAACGGGTCCGTGATCATCGGCCTCGCCGCGGGCATCGTGCCCTGGTTCTTCTGCTTCAAGGTCAAGGGTTGGTTCGGCTACGATGACGCCCTCGACACCTTCGGCGTGCATGCCGTGGGCGGCACCATGGGTGCCTTCCTCACCGGCGTGCTGGCGCGCAACAGCGCCAATGCGAACCTGGCCACCAACCTGAAGGACTTCGTCACCGATTCCCCCATGCAGAAGCTCGTGTTCGAGCAGCTGAAGGCCATCGGCTTGACGCTGGTTCTCGCCGTCGTCGGCACCGTCGTCATCGCCTACATCGTGAAGGCGGTCGTCGGCCTGCGGCCCACGGCTGAGGCGGAGGAAGCCGGTCTCGATCTCAGCGACCATGGCGAAGAAGGCTATATCTTCGAAACCAAGTCCTGATTATCAGCCCTCTCCCGCGCTCCCATCATGAAACTCATCATTGCCATCATCAAGCCCTTCAAACTTGAGGAGGTAAAAGCGGCCCTCGCACCCATCGGGGTGGAAGGCATGACGGTGACCGAGGTCAAGGGCTTCGGTCGCCAGAAGGGCCACACGGAAATTTACCGGGGCAGCGAGTATACGGTCGATTTCCTGCCCAAGATAAAAATCGAGATTGTCGTGCCTGATGAGGTCGCCCGGAAAGCCGTCGACACCATCACCACGACCGCCCGGACCGGCAAGATCGGCGACGGCAAGATTTTCGTCCTCTCCGTCGACGAAACCGTGCGCATCCGCACCGGTGAAACCGGTGAACAGGCCGTCTGACGGCACCATCGCCGGCTTCAACCTGATCAGTGCAATTCCCTGCTGCCCCCTTTTCTAAAGAAGGGGGCAGCTCTTTCTTAACCAACATTCGTTTCGAAGAAACCACTCAATAACATGGCCAAATACAAATTGGAATACATCTGGCTCGACGGCTACACGCCGTTGGCAAGCCTGCGCAGCAAGACCCAAGTGAAGGAATTCGCCAGCTTTCCGACGCTGGCCCAACTGCCGTTGTGGGGCTTCGACGGGAGCTCGACGCAGCAGGCGGAGGGCAAGAGCTCCGATGTGGTGCTCAAGCCGGTGGCGGTCTTCCCGGACACGACGCGCAAGAATGGCGTGCTGGTAATGACGGAGACCTTCCTGCACACGGGCGAGGCGCACCCGAGCAACTCGCGGGCGACGATCCCGGACGACCCGGACACCTGGTTTGGGTTCGAGCAGGAGTACTTTTTCTACAAGGACGGGGCGCCGCTCGGGTTCCCGACCGGCGGCTTTCCGTCCCCCCAGGGCCCGTACTACACCGGCGTGGGCTACAAGAACGTGGGCAGCGTGGCCCGGGAGATCGTGGAGAAGCACATCGACATCTGCCTGGATGCGGGGATCAACCTGGAAGGGATCAACGCCGAGGTGGCCAAGGGCCAGTGGGAGTTCCAGATCTTCGGCAAGGGCTCGAAGACCGCGGCGGACCAGATGTGGGTGGCCCGGTACATCATGCAGCGGCTGACGGAAAGCTACGGGATCGACATCGAGTGGCGGTGCAAGCCGATCCTCGGGCCGTTCAACGCGGCGCTCGACTGGAATGGCTCGGGCATGCACACGAACTTCTCGACGAAGTACCTGCGGGAGACCGGAGGGAAGGAGTACTTTGAGA
>CAIUWA010000006.1 GCA_903902745.1 uncultured Opitutia bacterium
CCGCGGGGAGCCGGTTCGGCTCCCCCGTGCCCTGACCTTTTCGACTGACTCTTTCTCTTCCATGGTAACACTCCTTTTCTCAATGGAGTGTCACCCAATTTCCCGGCTATTCCGGTCCCATCATCTGGTAGTTAGCACAAGCACTGACCGAGAGCGAAACTGCGCCGGCGTAAAGTCGCGTGCCCCCGTTCCAGCTGAGACCGCTCGCGAGCGTGCTGGTAGCTGTCGCACTCGCGTTGTCATGGCTTACGATTGCAGCGACACTTGTTTGTGCCTTGGCCTCGCCAGCTAATGCGAACACCAAACTCACGAAGAATATTGAAGCGCGCACCATCCGAAACGAGGTCAGGCTGCCAGAAGTATAATTCCCTCTGGGTGTGGCTAGGCCACGTTCATGATTAGAATCCTGGCAGACTGATCCAAAATTTGTCGCTGCGAGGGCCGGCAAACGCTGGGGAACGGGAAGGTCGGACGGCAGGAATGTTTTCATGAACAGGGAGAAACTAGACCAGGGTAACTGCGATTCGGGAGAAAAGGCATCGGGAGGATTTCCCCGCGCTGGAGTGGCCGTGGCGCGAAAGCCGTCCGCTCTCACAAGCATAGCACGGCAACACGAAGGAGAAACGGGGTAGGTTCATCACGAGGAAAAGCGGGGATCACCAGCACGCTTCAGTCCAAAAACCCATACTCATGATGAATTTACCCATAAATCGCCCGGCTGTTGATGTCGGCCGGGGGATGAAGCGCAATGGCGAATTGCAGGAAAAGCGGGTGGCGAAGCAGCATCGCCTCCCCATGTGCAATCCTCCGGCAAAAAGGATCATTTTTCTGCGAAAACCCGCATGTTACCCCTATCGGTCGCGCCGGGGAATGCCTCCGCGCCGGCAAACTCACGGCCCAATCTCAATCTCTGACAGGAGCTCCGCGGATTTCCGCTCCCAATCCGCGGCCTCGGCTGGCTTGCCCCAGTCGCGATAAAGTTTGGTGAGGAAACTGGCGGCGTAGAGCAGCTGTCCCTGGCTGCGATCCGGGATCTCCGTCCAACGCCTTTCTTCCAAGCCGGCGTAACCGGCCCGCAACATCGTCTCGGCTTCCGCAAATTTTTTCTGCCCGGCCAGCACGGCGCCCAGCTGGTAACGGAAGGTAAAGACATACCAGTAGTCCGGCCGGAGCTCCTCGAGTCTTGCGAGGTGCCGGCGAATCAGCGGCTCGGCCTCCGCCAATTTCCCATTGGCGATCAACTCCGCGACCAGGGCGCCGACATACGCGGTGCCCATGGGGTTCTTGTTCGCCAGTGTGGTCTGCGCCGTCGCGAGGGTTTCCGTCCAACTGGGATCGCCCTCCGTCGGCCGCTGCTGCCGCCGCAGTATCGTGACGAGTTGCCGGATCGAGTCGGCGACGCGCTCATCGATGACCTTTTCCTCCACAATCAGCGTGGCCCGAAACCACGCTTCCGACTCGGTCAGCTTGTCTTGGGCGAGCAGGTCGTCGCCAACGCGATGCAGGCAGTCGACCCCTTCGCGGTTGACGTTGCCGACCGCTGCCTCGTGCAACGCCAACGCCTCGCGATCCTGCTCCTCCGCCTCGGCAAACCGGCCCTCATGATAGAGGGTGGAGCCAAGCTTGTTGAGCGCCTGCGCCAGCGAATGCATGAAATCCTTGTTGGCCGGCTCGCGCGCAAGCAGCTTGCGCTTCAGTGCCACCGCCTCGCGGCCGACGGATTCGGCCTCGGCAAATTTACCCTGCAACCGCAGCGCGTTGCCCAGTTCATTCTGGGTGATTCCAATCTGGGGATTACCTTCATTCAGACGCGCTATTTGCACCGCGAGTGTCCGGCGCAGGATCGTCTCCGCCTCCGGGAGCTTGTGGGTGTAGGCCAGGACCTCCCCCAACTGATAAAGGATGACCTCGTTGTCGGGTTCCCTCGCCAATGCCTCGCGAAAGGCCGTCTCGGCCTCGGCGTAGCGGTGATCGCGCCGCAGCACCGTGCCGAGCATCGTGAGGGTGCCGACCTCGGCGCGGCCACCGTCCTTCCGTTCGATCGCCAGCGCCTCCCGCACCGCGGCCTCGGCCTCGGGTCTCCGGTTCAACGGCGCCAGCGACTGCGCGAGGATCGACTGCGCCAGGCTGACCAGCGTGCCGGCAGTCGCGCGGTGACCGTCACCGAGCTGTTTCCGCTGGATGGCCAAGGCCTCTCGATGACATTTTTCCGCGTCGGTCGATTTGCCCTCCAGCGTCAGTGTCGCCCCGAGTTTATTGAGCGCCCCGGCGACAACGAGACTCTCGTCGCCATGGAGCCGGCGATCAGCCGCCAGCACGGCCTGCTGCATCTCTTCCGCGCGGGTATTCTCACCCAGGGCGACATAAACGTCACCCAGCGTTGCCCGCATGCCGGCCTGCAAGGCCGACTGATCCTGCAATTCCCGGTCCAGTCGCTGCGCGGTGGCGTCGAGGATTTCGCGCATCAAGGCGGTATCGCGCCCGCGCGCGACGGACGGGCCGACGCCCTTGAGCATATCCTCCATGAACTGCGCCACCTGGGCGCTGCGCTGCGCCTCGGACTGGGCGGTCCGGGCATTGGCTTCGGCCTGCTGGCGCAGATCGGTCTGCACCTGCTCGGCCCGGACCGCCCGCTCGCGCGCCGCCTTCTCGCGGAAAAACAATACGGTAGACCCGGTGATGCCCGCCAGCAGCGCCCCGGCCACGCCGCCGCCGGTGACAATGGCGATCTGGTGCCGCCGGACAAATTTCCGCAGCACGTAGATCCGGCCCGGCGGGCGCGCGTGGACCGGCTCGTTCTGCAGGTAGCGCTCCAGATCCCTCGCGAGCCCATTGACCGTCTCGTAACGCCGGGTGCGGTCCTTTTCCAGACAGCGCATCACGATCCAATCGAGGTCTCCACTCAGCAGATGAATCAGCTTCGGCGGCTCAGTCTGGCGGCAGCCCGCCGCGGCGCTCAGCGTTGCGTGATCGAGCGTGCGCAGCCGCGCTGAGGGGCGCGGCGCTTCCGTTTCGCGGATCTTGCGTCGGACTTCGTCCACTCCCGACCGCAACAAATCCAGCGTGTCCAGGGGCGTGCGGCCCGTGAGCATTTCGTAGAGCAGCACGCCCAGGCTGTAGATGTCGCTGCGGGTATCGACATCGAGGCTGCTAAATTCCGCCTGCTCGGGGCTCATGTAGGCCGGGGTGCCGATGAACTGCTCGAAGGCCGTGAACAGCGTGTGGTCGGTCAGCCGGCCCTGGGTCGCCTTCGCAATGCCGAAGTCGATCACCTACGACACCGCCACGCCGTCGTGCGACGTCACCAGGATATTGGACGGTTTGAGATCCCGGTGGATAACTCCCTTCTGGTGCGCGTGCTGGACGGCATGGCAGACCTGGATGAAGAGCTGCAGCCGTTCCTCCGGACGCAGGCGGTGCTGGTCGCAGTAGTCGGTGATTTTGATGCCGCGCACCAACTCCATCACGAAGAACGGCCGGCCGGTCTCCGTCGCGCCGGCGTCGAGGGCGCGGGCGATATTGGGGTGATCCATCAACGCGAGCGCCTGCCGCTCAGCCTCAAAGCGGGCAATGACCGACTTTGTGTCCATCCCGAGCTTGATGATCTTGAGCGCCACCCGCCGCCGGACGGGTTCCTCCTGCTCCGCCAGGTAGACCATGCCGCAACCGCCTTCCCCGATTTTTTCCAGCAGTTTGTAGCGGCCGATCCGCACACCGGGTTCCTCGAGCTCGGCAGCCGCACGCGCGGCCAGCGCCGCCTCGGCCAGTTCCCGCTCCGGCGGGGTCTCGAGGAAATCCGCGGGACCCGCATCCGCGCGCAACAGTCCTTCGATGCGCGCCTGCAAGGCGTTGTCGCCCGCGCACGCCTGCCGCAGGAAGCCCGCTCGCTCCCCGGCCGGCAGCGCCAGCGCCTCGGCAAAAAGTTTTTCTTCCAGTTGATACGATTCACTCATGGCGTGGCCGGGAGCGGGGGCCTAGGTATCATGTGAAATTCCGTCCTCAACTGGATCATTCGGTTTCAGGGCAGCTGGCGGGCCAAGCCTACCGCTGGACTTCCCGCGCCAGCCAGGCCCGGGCAAAGGTCCACCACCGTTTGGCCGTCGGCGCCGAGATGTCCATGGCCGCCGCGACCTCCTCGATCGTCAGGCCGACATAGTACCGCAGCTTGACGAGTTCGGCCTTGTCCGGATCGAGGGCCGCGAGCCGCTCCAAGGCCTCGCTGACCGCAAGCACGCGTTCGTCATCAGCCGCCGCCGCGGTAAAATCAATCGCACTCGCGTCGATCCGTTGCTGGCCGCCGCCGTGGCGCAGGGCGTTCCGCCTGCGCGCCTTCTCGATGAGGATCTGTCGCATGGCCTCGGCCGCCGCACCGAAAAAATGCCGTCGGTTTTGCCAGCCGCACTGTCGGTCGCCGCCGAGCCGGAGCCAGGCCTCGTGCACCAGCGCGGTCGGCTGCAGCGTGTGCGGGGCGGACTCACGGGCCATCTTGGCTGCGGCGAGCTGGCGCAGTTCCTGGTAAACCAGCGGCAACAGTTGTCCCGGAGCATCGGACTCCCCCCTTTCGATTTTTTCCAAAATCAGCGTGATCTCGCTCACAGCCGGATAGATACCTAAATCCCAGCGGAGGCGAAGAGCGAAATATCGGTGCCCTTGGCACCCGGCGGCAGGCTGCGTGCGGAAAACTGAATCACGCCACGCGCGTGGCCAGTTCGGCGAGATTGTCTTCCAGCGCCACGACCGCTTCGCCGTACCAGGCCAGGTCGGCGGAGTTGAGGTAGCCAAGGTAACCCCGCACATCGTCGGTCAGCTCGTATTGATCGGCCAAACGCACGGGATTCACGTTGTCCCGCGGCGCCGGCGGTATCTCCGTCCAGTTCAGGGCATGCGCCATCATCTCCAACGAGTCCTCGAAGCGCTCGGCGATCCCCACGGCGGTGAACTCATCCAAGGGCTTTCCTCCCAGATAGCGCGTCGCCTCGTTGCGCATCCACTCCAGTTCCGCGAATTGAATCAGGCCTAGCCGCTTTTCGTGCATCACCCGGCAGCAGTCGTCGCGCATGTCCGGGCTGCGCAGGAAGTGGTAATAGTTCGACACGACCCGCTCGACCGGATGCCGCACCCAGGTGATGAGCCGGCGCTGCGGCAGGAGATCATCAAACGCATCCACCATGAAATGGCCGTGTATCACCATCGCGTCCGCGGGCACGCAGCCCGGCTGCGCCTGCTCCCGCACGAACACCCGGCCGTAGTTCGGCCACAGCCGCGGTCCGTAAATCGATTCCAGCACCCGGAGGAAACTGGTGCCCGCACACTTGGGCACGTGCACGCTCACAATCTTCGGCGCAATGGCTGGCGGCAGGTCACACGCAATATTCATAGGCTCAGCGCCGAACGGTTTGGATTCGTCGAAATATGTGCGCGGACTGAAGCAAATCATATGCCCCGCTGTCGCTTGTTACTGGCGTTCAGCGATTTTTAACACGCCGCCGAAATGTATTAGCCGGCTTCAACCTGAGATCACGGGGTTGAATGAGAGCTAACAATCCGGGCATCCCTCGCAAAGTGGATGGCTAGGCTGCCGGCATTTTCCGATGCACAAATCACTGCCGTCGGTCGAGAGCGAATCATAACGGGGCAGCGATCCTTTGCGGCCTGGTTGTTTATATTCACGGTGGAGGCATGACCCCGCCCTGCGACCGTTTGACTTCAGGGCGAAACTCCCGACCAATTGCCTGACATGCCCAAACGCGCCGTCCTCCTTGTTAACCTCGGCTCGCCTGATTCCACCGCCGTGCCAGATGTCCGCCGTTATCTGCGGGAGTTTCTCGGCGACGAACGCGTGCTCGATCTGGCGGCCCCTTTGCGCTGGGCACTGCTCGAGGGCGTCATCCTGCGGACTCGCCCGAAAAAGTCCGCCCATGCCTATGAACAGGTCTGGACGAAGGATGGCTCTCCCCTCGTCGTCATCTCAAAAAGTGTCCGGGCCAAGCTGGCCGCCACCCTCGGCCCGGGCACGCCGGTCTATCTCGCCATGCGCTATGGCAATCCGTCCATCGCCTCGGTCATCGCCCAGATCGTCGCCGATGGTGTCGAGGAGGTGCTCCTCTTTCCCCAATACCCTCACTATGCCATGTCGTCATGGGAAACCGTGGTCGTGAAGGTTTTCGCCGAGGCTGCCCGGCAGGCCCCCACCTTGAGGCTGACCTGCGTGCAGCCGTTTTTTGCCGACGATGATTACATCAAGGCGCTGCACACGGTGATCGCGCCCTACCTTGCCCAGCCTTATGATCATGTGCTCTTCAGTTATCATGGGCTCCCCGAAAGACACATGCGCAAGGCCGACTCGTCTCACGCCCACTGCCTGACCGTCGCCGATTGTTGCAACACGTGCTCGCCGGTCCACGCCACCTGCTACCGGGCGCAAATTGTGAAGACCACCCAGGCTCTCGTCCGCCACGCCGGACTCTCGCCCGAAAAGCACTCCATCTCTTTTCAATCCCGTCTCGCCGGCGAACCTTGGCTCACTCCTTTCACTGACCACGAACTGGTTCGTCTGCCCAAGGAGGGCAAAAAGCATCTGCTGGTCCTCTGTCCGGCCTTCGTTGCCGACTGTCTTGAGACCCTGGAGGAAATTGCCATGCAGGGTCAGGAAACATTTTTATCCTCGGGCGGAGAATCATTTACGCAAATTCCCTGCCTCAACGACCACCCGGCTTATATCGATTTTCTCGCTAATCGTGTGCAATACTGGCTTACTGCCGGGCATACTTGAGCGACCCGGTTTCCACATCCAGTAGAGCTGCCACCCCCGAACGGATTCTTCCCGCCGAATCTCCGTCTGTGCTGCTGCTTGATGCGTCCGGTCGTATCACGGCAGCCAATGCTTCCGCCCGCTTGCTCTGGCAGACCGCCGATGCCGAACTCGTCGGCGAGCACTTCGCGAGCCTCTTCGCGTTCGATGTCGTTTCGAATGAAGCCGACTGGCTTGAGGCGCAGTGGGACGTGCTCCTCTCCGCCGCGCTCGAGCAGGCGATTTCCTTGAAAGCCCAGCCGCGCGAGGGAGCCCCCCGTGAAGTCCGGGTCCGGCTTGAAAAGGCCCTTGCCGTCGCCCCGGGATATTTTGCCCTCGTGGAAACACCTGGAACTGCTGCCGCCCTGTCTCCGGCTTCCGCGACTCCGGCCCGGACCGATGGTCTCGCGTTGCTCGCCGAAAAGGGCGCGGCCGGTTTCTTCGACCTCCATTTCAAGGACGACCGCATCTACTATTCGCCCGCGTGGAAAAAACTCCTGGGCTATGTCGACGCCGAGCTGTCCAACACCTACGACACCTGGCTGAAACTCATCCACCCCGACGACTCCGGGGCCGCCCCGGACAAGCTCGGCAAGAAACTGGGGGCCGGATCACGGCCCTTCACGGTCGAGTTCCGCATGAAGCACCGGCTCGGTCACGATGTGTGGATTCAATCCATCGGGCTGCAGATCGTGGGCGAAGACGGCGCACTGGAACGCGTGATTGGCACGCACCTCGACATCACCGAGCGCAAGGAAATCGAGGAAGCCAGCCTCGCCAACGACGACCGTTTCCAGGCCCTGAGCGATGAGTCCGGACCGCTCGGCGCCTTCGAAATCGATTTCACCCAGCAGCGTTTCTGGTTCTCCGCCGCCTGGAAAAAACTTCTCGGCTACACGGAAGAGGAACTGCCGAGCGGGCCCGGCACGCTGCTGTCCGTCCTGCCGCAGGAAGAAGCCGAGGCGGGAGCGGCGGCCTATTTCCTGGGTCGCGCCACCGGCCAGACCGCCTTTGTCGAGACGGTGCGCCTGCGCCACAAGGACGGCAGCCTCCGCTCGATGCTGCTCGGCGTCCATCGCTCACTCACGCGCAAGCGCGAGCTCACCCGCGTGGTCGGCTTCTGCTGCGCGCTGCCAGCCACCGGCGCGACCGAGGCCACCGCCGGTGACGGCGCGCTGCCCTCCGCCATGGTGGAGGCCGCCTTCGCCGCGATCGCCGAGGGTGTGATCGTGACGGACGGCAAGGGCCGGATTCTCCACCTCAATCCCACTGCTGCCCGCCTGTTGAGTGTTCCCGCGGAAAAGGCGCGCGATCAGGCGGTCGCCGACATCTTCCGGCTGGTCAACCGCCAGAGCGGCCGCCCCGGCGATGATCCCGTTGACCGCGCCCTCAGCGCCGAGGAGGTCCTGCCCCTTTTCAACGAGCACGCGCTCGCGCCCGCCATCGAGGGTGAAACACCCGTGCCCATCGCCTGGACCGCGCGCGCCGCCCTCGATCGTGGCGGCCGGCCGCTCGGCGTCGTCATTGTCTTCCGTGATCCCGAGGAAATGCGCCTCACGCCGGACGAACTCGTCAAGGCCAACCGCTTCGAATCCCTCGGACTTCTCGCCGGCGGCATCGCCCACGATTTCAACAATCTCCTCACGACCATCCTCGGTGGTGTCTCCCTCGCCAAGGACAACCGTGACTATACCGCGCTCGAGGACGCGGAGAAGGCCTGCCTCACCGCCAAGGGTCTGACCAAGCAGCTCCTCGCCTTCGCCAAGGGCGGCGCCGGCACCCAGATTGTCGCCGCCGTGAAGGAAATTCTCGAGGACACCGTGAAAATCGCCGCCGCCGGTTCGACCGCGGACGTCAAGGTCGAGGTGCCCGACGGCATCGAGCCCGTCCTCGTGGATCGCGGGCAGATCCTGCAAGTATTTCAAAATCTCGTGGTCAATGCCCTCCAGGCCATGCCGCCGTCACCCCATCAGGGCCGCGTGGTGCTGCGCGCCAGCAACGTCACCCTCACCGAGGATCAGATTCCTTCGCTGCCCGCCGGCAATTATGTCCAGATCGAGTCGCGCGACAACGGCTCCGGCATCAAGCCCGAATACCTGGAGAAAATCTGGGATCCGTTTTTCACCACCAAGAAGCACGGCACCGGCCTCGGCCTCGCCACCGTGCTCTCCATCGTGCGCAAGCACGGCGGCATCATCGGGGTCGAGTCGACCCTCGGCGTCGGCACCACTTTCACGATCTTCCTGCCCGCGGCCGACCGGCCCGTCGAGGTGCAGGCGCGCAAGGCGGCCTCGCTCCGGTTCGGCACGGGCCGCGTGCTTTTCATGGACGACGACGCGAAGATCACCGCTCTGACCTCCAGCATGCTGCAAAGCCTCGACTACAAGTTCGACGTGGCGAAAAACGGCGAGGAGGCCATCGCCCTCTACCAGCGCTACCTCAACATCGGCCGGCCTTACGATGCCGTCATCATGGATCTAACCGTCATCGGCGGCATGGGCGGCGAGGAATGTTTTCACGCGCTGAAGAAGCTCGACCCCGAGGTGCGCGCCATTGTCTCCAGCGGCTATGACAACGATGACATGGCCCGGAAGTTTCTCGACCTCGGCTTCTGCGGCTACCTCACCAAGCCCTACCGCGTGACCGATCTCGGCAAGGTGCTCAAAGCGGTGCTCGGGTAGTCGGCTTTTTCACCGCGACCAGTTCGCGCGCCCGCGCCACCGCCGCCACGAGGTCGGCCGCGACGTTCTCCTCGCCCACGCGCTCGAGAAAGCCCGCCTTCTCCATCACGAAATAGGGCTGCGTGTGCGGACCGCTCAGCACGAGGTGCCTTCCGTGACGCTTCAGTTTCTCGTGCAGTGTCTCCAGCGCGTTGAGTGCCGTGGCGTCGAGCGCGGTCACCGCCGCCAGGTGCAGGATTACGACGCGCGTGTCGGCGCCGGCGCGCCGCATCACGCTGTCGAGCTTGTCCGCCGCGCCGAAGAGCAACGCCCCGAAGACGCGGTACACGAGCACCCCGGGCGGCAGGTCGGCCACCGGCTCGTGCCCCTGGCTCTTCGACGCGGCCTCGTCGTGCGCGAACACCTGCGTCGTGTCCGCAATGCGCTTGATGAACAGCGCCGCCGCCAGGATCAGGCCGTATTTCACCGCCACGGCCAGGTCAAAGCAGGTCGTCAGCCCAAAGGTCACGAGAAACACCGCCGCGTCACTCTTGGTCTGGCGCCCCAGCAGCAGGAACTCATCCCACTCGCCCATCTTCACCGCCACCACGATGAGCACCGCGCCCAAAACCGTGAGCGGGATGAATTTTGCCACCGGCGCCGCCAGCAGCACGATGACCAGCAGCGTCAGCGCATGTGTGAGGCCCGCGACCGGCGAAGTGGCGCCGCTGCGCACGTTGGCCGCCGTGCGCGCAATCACGCCCGTCACCGGGATGCCCCCGAAAAACGGCACGGTGAAATTCGCGATCCCCTGCGCCATGAGCTCCTGGTTCGAGTCATGCCGGTCGTCGATCATGCCGTCCGACACCACCGCCGAGAGCAGGGACTCGATCGCCCCCAGCACCGTAATGGCCAGGGCGGGACCGATCAGATCGCCCAGATGCTTCCAGTCGAACTCGAGCAGCTTGAATGCCGGCAACCCGTGGGGAAACCCATTGTCGCCGAACCGGCTCCCGATCGTGTCGACCGGTAGCTTCAACCACCAGACCGCCAGCGTGCCGAGGATGACCGCCACGATCGAGCCGGGCACGCGCCGCGCCCAGGCCGAGGGCCAGATGGCCATCAGGCCGATCGCGCCGAGCCCGGTCAGCAGCGTTGGCCAGCTCAGTGTGGGCATTGTCCGCACCAGCGCCGGCACCTTCGCCAGAAATTCCGCCGGCACCGGATCGAGCTTCAGGCCCAGGATATCCTTGATTTGCGTCAGGATGATCGTGATCGCGATCCCACACGTGAAACCGGTGGTCACCGGATGCGGGATGAACTTGATCAGCGAACCCAGCCGCGCCGCGCCCAGCACAAAAAGAAAAACTCCCGCCATCGCCGTGCAGATGAGCAGGTCCGGCAGGCCGTAACGCGCGATGATCAAATAAACCAGGCCCACGAACGCACCCGCCGGCCCACCGATCTGCACCCGCGATCCCCCCAGCGCCGACACGAGAAAGCCCCCGATGATCGCCGTGTAAATGCCGGCGCCCGGTGAAGTCCCCGAGGCGATGCCGAAGCCGATCGCCAGCGGCAGCGCCACAATGCCGACCAGCAAGCCGGCCAGCATATCCGTGACGAGCCGCCCGCGCGAATAGCCGTGCAGGCACTCCAGAAGTTTCGGCCGGAACGAAAACGAAAAGCGCGGCGCGGATCCACTCATCGGCGCGAGCATGCCACCCGTCCCCCACGAAGCAAGGGCCCCACCCCGTCACGGCACCCGAATGGATGACACCTAATACCGGAGATTACTGCCCCATCCCACGACGAAAGCGTCCCACTCCGGCCTACCGTCCCTTCCAATTTCACGTATAGAGTGAAATAGCCACCGGCACATGTCCGGAAGGTTTGTAACGTATTATATTACAAACCTGATTGGGCAAAGGGCGTCCGACTTCGGGTCGTGGGCCTCACTCGCGCCAGGTGAAGGCGTGGCACAGGGCCACGCCGGCGGCGTCGGCCTCGTCCAGGGCGAGCGTCCGGCCGTGGCCGAGCAGGGCCATCACGGTGCGCGCCATCTGCTCCTTGCTCGCGCGGCCCGCGCCCACGACAGCCAGCTTCACACGGAGGGGCGGATACTCGAAGACCGGGCAGGTGCGCAGCGCCGCCGCCGAGATGGCCGCCCCCCGGGCCGCGCCGAGGATCTGTGCCGTCTGGAAATTCTGCACGTAGATGGTCTGCTCCAGCGCGACGTGCCGCACTTCCGTCCCGTCGAGGAACAACGCCACCGCGCGGTGGATCTCGCCCAGCGCGTACGCCATCGGGTGCTTGGTCGCCACTCGCACCGTCTGGCAGCGCAGCAGCACCGGCTGCCGCCCCGGTGTGAACTCGATCAACGCGAGGCCCGTGCCGCGCAGCGACGGATCGATCCCGAGCACCCGGCCCGCAAACGGCGCCCGCTTCAGCGCGAAGACACCCTGCCCGTCCTGCGTGGTGGCCCGCGGCCGCGGTGACGGCGCGGGCATTGCCCCGCCCTCGAGCTTCGCCTGCCACATTTGCCTGACGGTCATGCGCGCCATGAGTAATTACGAGCGAAGCTTGGTGAATAAGAATGTCGACAGCCGGAAAATCAGTTCGATCGCTGCTAGTGCGGACAGGGCCAGCGCGAGGTTCTCAAACCACCGCTGATTGATTTTTGCCAGGAGTTTCCGGCCCACGAGTCCACCCGTCAGCACCACCGGAGCCAGCATCAGGTTAAAGGAAAAACTCGAGGCCGACACGAGGCCCAGATTCACCATGAACGGCACTTTGAAAAGATTCAGCAACATGAAGAACACCGCTCCCGTGCCCATGTATTCCATCTTGGGCAGCCGCATCGCGAGGAGATAGATGGCCATCAACGGCCCGGCGGCGTTGGCCACGAGCGTCGTAAAACCCGCCAGAATTCCCACCACGAGTGCATACCAAACTCCGTGTTGCGTTTCCTGCCCGCCGCCCCGCCAGCGTCGCACCAGATGCAGCCCGATGAGACTAAGCACGATCCCGCCAATCAGGAGTCGCGCTTCGTGGTCGTTGATCCGATTCATCGCCAAAAAACCGAGGACGACACCGACTGCAGCCGGGGGAAACATCCTCCAAACATGGGACCAATTGGCGTGCTGGCGGTAGGACGCTACTGCCACCAAATCGCCAAAGCACAACAGTGGCAGCACGAATCCCGTCGCCTGCTTCGCCGGCATGATCTGGGCGAAGATGACGACGAACAGCATGCCCAGTCCGGCGATGCCGGTCTTCGACACCCCCACGAGAAACGCCGCCAGCACGGCCAGTACCCATTGCCATGGTTCGAGCGTCACGATGGTTTCTCCATGGCTGGAGTTTTTTCGAGAAACGTGCCGTCGGCGACGGCAAACATTTGCCAGGCGCCCAGCTCGGCGTCGGGCGGCCGGGTGCCGGTGGCGATGATCTGCGCCTCGGGGTCAATGGCCGACCAGAAGCGGCGCCGGCGTTCCGGATCGAGCTCGCCGAGCACGTCGTCGGCCAGCAACACCGGCCGCACGCCGCTGCGTTCCTGAAACCATGCCGCCTGCGCGAGGCGCAGTGCCAGCACCAGCGAGCGCTGCTGCCCTTCGGAGGCAAAATCCTTCGCCGCCTTTCCTTTCACCTCGAAGCGGAAATCGTCGCGATGCGGACCTGCCAGCGTCGTGCGAAACTGCAGGTCGCGGGCGCGTCCCCCCTCCAGCCGGGCCAGCAGCACCTCCCCGGACGGCTCGGCAAAATCGGGTTCATATATCAGGCCGGCTAGCTCCCCATCCTCGCAAAGCTGCGCATACGCCGTCTTCAGGGTCGCGCCGAGCGCCGTCAACCCGGCCGCGCGCAGGGCGATCAGTTCCGCCGCGGCGGGGGCCAGCACCCGCTCAAAGGCGGCCAATTCCGCCTCGGGCGCCTGGCCGCGCTTGAGCAGGCTGTTCCGCTCGGCCAGGGCGCGAGTGTAGGTTTGTAGCGCCCGCAGGTAGGCGGCATCCATCGCGGCCAGCGTGAGGTCGAGCCAGCGCCGCCGCCCCGCCGGCGAACCTCGTACCAGTTGCAGGTCCTGGGACGAGAAGACCACCGTGGGAAACTTTCCCAGATAATCGGCCAGCCGGGTCACGCGTTCCTGGTCGCACCACAGCTCACGGCCTTCGGGGCGCAGCTTGATGGTCACATGAGTATCGCCCAGCCGCTCGTGCTCCAGCTGGCAGTCAATCGCGGCAACCGGCTGGCCATGACCGATGAGCAGCTTGTTGTCCGTGGCCCGGAAGGAGCGCAGGGCCGTGAGAAAGCCCGCGGCCTCGAGCAGGTTGGTTTTCCCCTGCCCGTTCACGCCCACGAGAAACTGCCGCTGCCCCGAAAATTCGAGGGTCGCAAGACCGACGTTGCGGAAGTGCCGCAGGGTGAGTTTGCGCAGGCGCATGGGGGTGGCCGGCAATTACGGCGCCATCGCTGGGGAGGGACAACCAAATCCGCAAGGGGACAGGACAACGGGAGACAGGGGACAAATACTCGTCTGCCATCCCGTCACCTGACTCCTGTCCCCTGTCACCCGATCCCTTCGCGTCACTTCGTGCCCTCTTGTCCGCCGAAGCCTTGGCGAAGGAGGATCGTGGTTAAAATCCGAGATTTTGGATTCGGCCGTCCCCGGAGTTTTTTGTCGCGACCCCGGCGCTGGGTGGTTTTGGTCGGGTCATGACTTTCGATGCCTCGCTCGCCGAAACCGTGCGCACGTTGCAGGCGCTGACCGAAATCCGCCCCGCCATCGACCGCGCGGGCGAGCTCATCCTGACGACCCTGCGCACCGGCCGCAAAATCCTGCTCTGCGGCAATGGCGGCAGTGCCGCCGAGGCGCAGCACTTCGCCACCGAACTCGTCGGACGCTATGCCAAAAGCCGCCGGCCGCTGCCGGCCATCGCCCTCACGGCCGATGGCTCGCTGCTCACGTGCATCGGCAATGACTTCGGGTTTGAAGGCGTGTTTGCCCGCCAGATCACCGGACTCGCCCAGCCGGGCGACCTCGTCATCGTATTCACCTCGAGCGGCCAGTCCCCCAACATCCTCGCTGCGCTGCAGGAGGCCAAAAAGCTCGGGCTCAAGAGCATCGCGTTCCTCGGGCGCGGTGGCGGGAAATGCCGGGGAATCGCCACGGTGGATCTCATCATTCCCGGCAACTCCGGCCGCACGGCGCAGGAGGCCCACCTGTACCTGGTCCACCATTTCTGCGAGGCGGTCGACACCGCTTTCGATTGATCCAGAATGGGCCGCCGCCGGCCGGGGCCCCACCGCCAGGGTGAGTCCAACCCCGGTAATCCGGATGTCAGTGAATGCTTACTAAAGCGGACTGGCGTGGTTGTTGCTGTGCCGCTGGCAACGCCAATCCATATGAGAAACCGGATAATCGACAGTCGCCAGATTGCGGCTTTTGCCGCCTTGGTGCGCCACAAGAGCTTCACGCTGGCCGCCAAGGACTTGTTCCTGACCCAGTCCGCCGTCAGTCATGCGATCAAAACCCTGGAAGGGGAAATCGGATGCCGTCTCTTCGATCGCGTGGGACGGACGGTGATTCTGACCCGTGCCGGGCAGAAATTCCACCAGCGCACGGAGGCCATCCTCAGTGAGATGCGGGCGGCCCGCGTGGAAATCGAGAATGGAGGCACAGACGATCAAGCACAGCTCTGCCTGGGCGCCGGCACGCTTTTCTGCCAGTATGTCCTCCCGCGGGCGTTGAAGGAATTTCAATCCGCTCATCCCAAGTGCAGCGTCCGGCTGAAATCGGACAGCCGCGCCGCCCGGCTGGAACTTTTGCAGACACACCAGATCGATTTTGACCTCACCCTGGAGGGGCCCCCGATGGCCAACCTCAGTTTTGAGCCGTTGTTCGAGGACGAACTGCAGTTCTTTGTCGCCGCCCAACATCCTTGGGCAGGCCTGAGCCGCGTGCCTCGCGCCGCCGTGGCAGGCGCTACCTTCGTGATCCCCGGCAAAGGGCGGCAAACGCTTAGGATCCTTGCCGACTATTTCCGTTCGGAGAAAATTGCGCCGCAAACCCAGGTGAATCCTGGCAGCATCGATGCGGCGAAGGAGCTGGTGAAGGCGGGATTCGGTGTGGGCCTGTTTGCTCCGTGGCAGGTTGCGGCCGAAACGGCCCGAGGCTCGCTGTGTGTGGCGAAGCTGGCGACGAAGGGACTGGCGCGCAAATGGGTCGTGGCCCGCCTCAAGGGGAGCCAGCCGAATTCCCTCGAGCAGAATTTTATCGAGCGCTGCAAACTGATCCTCGAGACGCTCGGGGCCGCGACTTCGCTCCTCTCGCTCGCGTTGGCCTGATCGCCACCGGGGTCGCCGGAAAAGACACGGCATCCACCGTGGCGCACCGCACCCGGCCCGGACCACCGGAAAATTTGTCCCGGTCGTGTCGTCAATCCGTCCAAATCGCAGGAGAATGATTGCACTTTCTGCCAGCGGGTCATTCCGGGAAATGATTTAATACGAATGGCGCGGAGCAAGCCGTGGCATCGGCTGTGCTAAATTGAATCCGCCAATCACGTCAGCCATCGTCCGCAAGCCATGGGTTCGTTATGCCACTATTTCTGCCAGCCCGCGCCCGCATGGGCGCGGGGTCGGGCTTTGCCGCAGCCGCCCGTCATCCGTTAGGTTCCTGTCCGCCTTCTGCCGCCACCGTGGCCCACCGCCCCGTTGATCGCGGCGGTGGATCCCGTCGATCCGCGCCGGCACTTCCGTCGATCGATCCGACGCTGGGTCAAAAAAGGCCTGAAGGAGCCCGGGGCCACTTCGGCCATTGGGTAACGCCAATCACTCAACCGCATCCGCAACACCACGGGCTCTATCAGGTTGCGAGGTAAGACGCCGATGACCCCCGGGGGTTGCAATTAAATTTCCGCACCACACCGCACCACGCACATCACGACCAACCATCAATGAACTGCCTGACCATCACCACCACCACCCAGCCGGTCCGACGGGATCGGCGCGCCCTGTACTTCTTGTCCGGGCTTTGCCTTGCGATTTCGACCGGAGCCCTGTCTGCCGCCTCCGACGCCCCAGTGTCGAAGGGGAAGCCGGAAGACAGCACCGCGACCGAGTCGATCGTCACCCTCGAAAAATTCGTGGCCTCGGAAAAAAACAGCGATCCCAATGCGGTCTTGTTGAATGATCCGGTCAATGCCTCCGGCTTCAGCATGAAACCGGTGGAGACGCCGCGGTCCCTGACGGTGGTCAGCTCGGAATTAATCAGCAATCTGGCCCTTTCCAACGTGACGGATTTGACGGTCATCGCACCCAACACGTTCTCGACTTCGCGCTGGGGCGTGCAGGGAAACATCGATATCCGAGCCCAGCCCGCGGACATCTACTTCCGCGGCATGAAGCGCATTGAACCGCAGGGCAATTCCCGCACCGTTCTGGGCGCAAACGACCAGATCGAGGTCGTCAAGGGCCCTCCTCCGCCCTATTTCGGCGCCGGCAAGGTCGGCGGCTACTCCAACATGGAGCCCAAGTCCGGTCGTTCCCGCAAAGGCGGGTTCCTGTCCAAGGACGAAGGTTTCTATCAAATGATCTACGGCGATTATGACCGCCGCGAAATTTCCTTCGGCTACGGCGGTCCGCTCAATCTGAGGGCCGGACGGAAGGGAGGCTATTACCTCTATGGCTTGATGGACGATTCGGACACCTTCTACCAAAACGTTCCCGGCCGTCTGCGCATTCTACAGGGGGCCATCTCGCAGGAGGTCTCGAGAAACTGGCGCCTGGAATCCGGCGCCAACTACCAGGAAACGCGCAGTGCGGGGTTTTCCACGGTCCGCCTGACCTATGACCTGATTCACTCCCATACCATTTGGGGCGGTCATCCGCTGGTCGTGCTCGATACCGATGGCAGCGGGAAAATTTCCCGGAAGGAAATGGAAATCAATTCGCCCAATCCACTGACCGCAACCCTCTCCAGCAGCAGCATGAGCCCGCTCGGCGGCAGCTTCAGCGCCGCCGCGATCGTCACGGGCGGGAAAACCAACGCCGACCTTGCCAATCCCCGGGCCAACAGCGCTCTACAGGCTCTGATCCAGATGCGTCCGGATTTCGTGGCAAAAATCACCGACCAGAAGACGCTCAATCTGCTGAACGTCATTCCCAAGGGCCTGGTGTTTGACCCGAACAGCCTGCACCAGGAAAAGGCGGATTTCTCCGCTGGCGCACTGGAGAAGGAACTCCGCGCCAAGCAAATTCTCACCTATCTCGACTTCGTCAACGACTACCATCCGAACTACTCGATGAAGAACCAGATGTTCTTTGACTCGATGGATCAGTTCAAGAACTCGGAAAATCCCGCCTATCTGACGGTCGATCAATATGTCGTGGAGGACAAGTTCACCTTCCAGAAGAAATTCTTCACTCTCAGTGATCGGGTGAGCCTGAATACTGTCACGTCGGCCAACATCCGCCACACCCGGACCGGCGGCATGAGCGGCGGCGGCGACTATGATGACCGCGTGGACCCAACCCTGCCCTTCAACACCCGCTCGGCTTACGACCTGTTCGTGACCCCGCGGGAAAACTCCAGCTACGAGACCGGGCTGCCGTTCACCTCGGACAATGACACCGTTTTCACCGAAAGCGGCCTGGGCGGCCTGGCTGACCTCTCGCTCGGGAACCGGCTCAACCTGCTCATCGGCGGACGCTACGACTACGTTGACGTGTGGACGGTCGCCCGCGCCGGCACGTTTTCCACCACCCGCGGCACCAATGGAAGCGCGACCGGCCGCTATGTCACGTCGAACACCGAAACGAAGGGCTACGATTCGGGGAAATCGTGGACCTTCAGCGCCAGTTACAAGCTCCCCTTCGGCATTATCCCATACTATACTTACAGCGTCCAAGCCGTGCTGCAGGACGGCGGAAATATTTCCGGGGTCGGCGCTTCGGCCATTACCAATGGCGGGGTCTACGAGGACGCCACCCTCAAGGAGGTGGGCATCAAGGGCTCCATGTTCAACGACCGCATTTACTGGGCCGCTTCCGGCTACCAACAGGGTAAAACCTCGGTCACCCTCGACACATCCGGTGCCGAAATTACCAGCGGAAGCGTGGACGCGAGCGTGGCCAAGGGTGCGAAATTCGAGGTTCGGTGGGTGCCGAACAAGCAGTTCTACATGACCGCCTACATCGTGTCGCAGAAAAGCACGACCAAGGTCCTGTCGGGCACAAAAAGCGTTCGCATCGCCGGCTCGCTTCTCGGCTTCGCCGACGTAAAGGACGCCAGCGGCAAGGTCATTTTTCCTGCCGAGGCCTTCAGCTGGGGCGGCCAAAATACCGTGAACGTGCCAGTCGGCGTGGTCTTGGAAACCCCGGGCTATCCCTCCCTTCAGATGGGCAGCAGCGTCAATTATGCGTTCAAGTCGGGCCTGATGCTTGGGGCGAGCATGAACTACAACAGCGAGGTGGCGTGCGGCTGGTCGCAGCGGCTGATCCTGCCCGCCTATGCCCTCTGGAACGGCACCGTGGGATACAGGATGAAGGGCTGGACGATGAAGGTCGATGTCATGAACGCGGCCAACAAGATCTACTTCAAATCGCGCATTGGCGGCGGCGCCGGTGACGCCCTGATCTCCGCGGGTATTCCCCGCCGGTTTCAATATACCGTGTCCAAGACGTTCTGAGCACGCGCACGGCACAATCCGCCGGCCGTACCCACCGCACGAGGGAGCATCTTTTGCTAGCTGCTACCCTTCTTACGGGGCTCCGCCACTCCTCCACCGCAACCGATTTATCCTTATGTCAACATCCGCCAATTCCCTCCGATCCATCCGCACCGGCCTCGCCGGCGTGCTTTGCTCCGTTCTGCTGTCCGTCACTTCTGTCCGGGCCGCGGGCAAATTCGAGGTGGTCGAGGCCAGCGTCGCCGACATCCAGGCCGCCTATCTGGCCCACACCCTGACGGCCCATCAACTGGTCCAGCTCTACCTCGATCGCATCGCGGCCTATGACCAGAAGGGTCCTGCGATC
>CAIUWA010000007.1 GCA_903902745.1 uncultured Opitutia bacterium
CTGGACCAACGTGACCGCTAATTAGGCGGCCAGGGGCATTTCTTCGTAGTTGCCTATTATTGTTTTGAAGGGGGATTCACGAGAGACCGTCACTCTCGACTGGCAACGGCGCACTCCAACCAAGGGTCGAATCCGGAACACCCCCAAAAGACGGTGGACAGGGGACGGGTGAAGGGATTCCGGCACCGGGCCGCTGTCAGGAAACGATTGGTTTGTGGGCCAATCAAAGAACGGGAGCGGAACCATGCGCCGCATCCGCCCGATTGCAAGGGCAGAGCCGGAAGGATAGTGGTCCAATTTCACGCAGAGGCGCGGAGGACGCAGTGATCGATTCCAATGCCTTACTCTGCGTTCCCTGCGCCTCTGCGTGAAATTCCGGGTTCCCAGCCCAACCTCCTGTCTTACTCCGCGGCTTTGCGCCTCTGCGCGACACCTGCTTGGATTTTCCGGGCGGAGGGGATTTCAGTTTGCCTCAATCCGCCACTCGGCCCATTTCTCATCTCGCAATCCGCCACCAACCCCGACTGAGGAAAGGGAACCTACCATGGCCAACAAAATGTCTCGCCGGCAATTCCTGGGCACCGCCGCCATCACGGGCGCCGCACTTTCCGGCATGGGTAACGCCCTCTCCGCCGCGCAGGCCCCCCAGGGCGCTGCCGATTGGGATGAAAAAAACGGCCCGGCTCCGGCCGCGCCGGATGCCCCGCAGGCCCTGCCGCTGCAGCCGGGCGCCGTGCCCATCATCGACAGCCATATTCACCTCTTCGACCAAACCCGTCCCGTCTTCAGCGGCTACACGGGCGGGCTGTTCTACCGGCAGGTGAACAAGCCGTCGACGCCCGCGGCGTATGCGGCGCTGGCGCGGCCCGCCGGAATCGTCGGCGCCATCGTGGTGGAATCCGCCGCCCAGTTCATCGACGACAACCTCTGGTACCTGGAGGTCTGCCGCGACAATCCCTTCATGGTCGGAGTCTCGGGGAACCTCGATCCCGGCTCGACCGATTTCACCAAGTATCTGAACCACTTTCATCGCGACCCGCTCTTTCGCGCCATCCGCTCCAGCCGCTTCTACACCAAGGACGCCGGTGGCAAGTTGGCGCTCAATCCGACTCAGGTCGCCAACCTGAAGCTGCTGGCGGAGGCCGACCTGGCGCTGGACACCGCCAACCCCAGCATGGACCTGATGAACGCCAACGTGCTGCTGGCCGACGCCGCGCCCGACCTGCGCATCATCATGGACCACCTGCCCAGCTTCGATCCCACGCCCGAGAACCAGGCGGCCTACGACGCGGTGATCAAGGAGATGGCGGCGCGCCCCAACATCTTCGTCAAGCTCACCGAGGTCTATCATCCCAAGCCCGGCGACAACGGCATCATCGTGAAGAACTATGAGTTCCTGCGCGAGCGGCTGGAGTACTTGTTCCAGGCCTTCGGCGAGGACCGCGTCATGTTCGGCACGGATTATCCCAACAGCTACGGCGTGGCCACGATCCCCGAGGAGGTCGGCCTGATGCAGCAGTTCTTCTCCACCAAGACGCGCGCGCAGCAGGAGAAGTATTTCTGGCAGAACTCCTCGAGGATCTACAAGTGGGTCAAGCGCTCCGACGACCAGCCCACACCGCTCGCCCAGGGAAAACCCGCTCCGCCTCTGCCCGCCCGTGGCGGCGGAGGAGGCCGGGGAGGCCCAGGAGGTCCTGGTGGTCCGGGAGCGCCGGGCGGCGGAAGGCCCTAGGGCTAAGGTCGAGCGGGATGGTCTCACGCGACCGGTCACGTCAACCCGTCACGCCAGAGCTTCAGCGGAGGCGGAAGCTTCAGCGGCGGCGGGGGTCGCGAAGTCGATCTTGAGGTCGCAATTTGCGACCTCAAGTTTGCAACCTGCTTTTCAGTAGCGGCTACCGAACTTGATGTTCCAACTTGGAATATCAAGTTCCGCCCCTCGTATCACGCGAAGCCGCAGTCGGACGGAGGCTGGGGTTCGATCCCTAAAAATAAAATCTTCGCGCACTTCGCGGCTTCGCGTGAACCAAGCTCCCGATCGGAATTAAACCACGAAGACACGAAGGTACGAAGATGGGACTTTCAGAGGTTTTCTTCGTCCCTTCGTGTCTTCGTGGTTAACATCCGTCCTCCGGCACTCGGCCCCGACAATACCCGGTGGGCGAGAACGACACGGTCGAGGCCGTCTTACAGCTGCTCATCAAAGACGGTAATCTCGGCAGCACCAAGTTGGAGGAGATCTTCCTCTTCGAGGAAGACTCCGACGACGAGCTGCCCAGCCATCACAAGATCACGCCCCAGCACCACGGGAAGCGCTTCCACGCGCACACCTGCCGGCACGTTGAGGTTGTGTTCAAGTATGTCGATCAGCCACCGGTGGCACATTCCTTCCGACCGGGCGCGACCATTCGAAAACTCATCAAGTGGGCCAAGGAGCACTTCAAGCTCGACCCGAAAGAAAAGTTTGACCTCCGCCTCAGCGCCGAAGGCGAGCCGTTGCCGCTGGACGCGCACATTGGCACCTACGCCGACCGCCACACCTGCAAGGTTACGGTCTATCTGACGCCGACCCACCGGATTAACGGATGATTCTCGACGAGGCATGTTATCAGGAGCACGTCGCGGCTCCGTCATTTCAAGACGGAGTCGCGCGTGGCTGGTGGCTCGAGTGCCCGGCGGCCGCGCAATGGCCGCATGTCATCATCAAGCTCATGCTCCCGCCGCGCATCAACAGCGCCGACTTCCTCCACCTTCGGTTTGAACTCTCCGGCTATCCCGGCGCGGGGCTCACTGCAACGCTCTGGGATATTGCCCGGAACGCGAAGCTAGAAGCCGGCAAGTGGCCCAAGGGCACGGGCGACGTCGCAAAAGTTTTTAGGACAGATTGGAACGACATGGTAGCACTCTACGCGCCGTGGGATCGGCTGGCCTTCGTCGGCCACACCGACTGGCCGGAAAAACACCGCGGCCGCTGCTGGAAACCGACCCACACAATCGCCCACTACCTTCGGTTCACCCGCGAGCTCCTCGACTCAGATGAATACCAAGGCTGCTAAGCTCGAACTCGACCGCCTGATGTGGCGGCAACTTATGCTCGAGCTTTGGCGTCGTGGCGGCGGCGTCCGTGAGAGTGGCGCTTTCATCTTGGCTCCTAGGGACTCAATTCGGGCCGCGCACTTCGTCTACTATGATGACCTTGACCCAACTTGTCTCGAAGCCGGTTATGTTCGACTGAATGGAGGTGCCTACGTCAGCCTGAGTAACATCTGCGAGACCGGCGGCCTCCGCGTTATCGCTGACGTGCACACTCATCCGGGGAACTGGACAGGGCAGAGCCCCTCTGACCGCGCACATCCGATGATGTCTCGCGCGGGCCACGTCGCCCTCATCGTTCCACGGTATGCTCAAGGAAACCGAGTAGGCTTGTCCGGCGTCGGCGCGTTTGAATACCTTGGGAACGGTCGATGGCGGAATTGCCGGTCGGAGGTGTGCCTGTAACCGCCATGATGAACCCATCTACAGCCAATCGCCTGGCCATTGGCTTTGCCCGAGCATTTGGCATCTCATACGAAGAGGCCGAGCGGAGGCTTCGCTTGTTGAGCGTGCGCATCGTCGCAGACGCCGACACCTGCGCGCGGGCCTCGGGGCAGGCCGCCGTATTGACCGCGCTCAATACCGCTCACCGCGCGTTTCTCGGTGGGGTAGACCTTCAGTTGCCCACCGGCATTCCGCTTCGGCTACCAGTGCGTGGCATGAAGTCCCTTGACGAAGCCGTCTCCATCACCGCCTGCCGTCCATCGCTAGACCGAGAGCCAACCATTTCAATCTTTGTGACCGCACAAGCCGCAGGCGCCGGGCCAGACGACGTTCTCGTCCACTGCGACGGGTGGCGGGGCGGAGCGAGTGATGTTGCCAACCCGGCTGCATTCCAAGTAGGCGATGTGGATGACTTCTGCCTCGGCGGAATCTTCGCAGGAGCAGCCGCAGTGCACCGCGCTTTCGTGAAGGTGGCGCGCCTGCCGGCGCAATGTCTCGATGGGCCGTTTGGCCTCTCACTCTGGGAGCCCGGTAAGGATTGGCTGGCCCCTGTCACCGTCCGACATTTGCACAATATCCCGACGAGATTCTGGATGCTTGGTCTCGGCCACCTCGGACAGGCTTCCATCTGGAATCTGGCGCTGCTCCCACATCCCAACCCGGCGATAGTGGAATTTCTCCTGAACGATTTCGATATCATCGAGGCCTCCAATCATGGCACCGGGTTGCTATGTTCGCTGGACGACGTGAACTTGAAGAAGGCGCGCCACTGCGCTGACTGGCTCGAGCGGCTACCCACCTGATTGACCTGTCGGTAATCCCATTGCCGGCATAAGGCCGCTGCCAAGTCGCGCCCGTACAGGTCGCGCGGCAGTTTCATGCGAGCACTTCGTCGCGCACCAAGTGCAGGCGCACGCGGGCCGGGGCGGGCCGGTCGAAATAAAACGCCGTCACGGCCTCGCGCACGTTGCGGCGCAGCTCATCCCAGGAGTCTGCCTGCGTGAAAATGCTTTCCCCGAGTGCCTCGGCGACAAAGCCGCCGTCGCCCTCCTGCGTGACTTGAAAAACGAGTTCGTTCATGCCGGCAAGCTGACGCACCGGCCGGTTCATCGCAAGCCTGTCAAGGGATCCCGCCTTCGCCCGGTTCGACAAGCTCAGGGCTACGGCGAGGCAAGGGGGCGGAGGCCGGACGCCGGACGCCAAGGGACAGTGGACCGGGGACGGGGGACAGGTTGAGCGGTCGGATGGGTGGATGATCCGATGGTCTGATGGTCAGAGCGTCGGATGGCGACCTCCTCACATCTCGCGCCGATCGACATTCGGGATCTTCGTGTCCGGCAATGGCGTGCAACCGCGGGCTGTGAAGTCTTTGACGTTCTTCAGCACGATCGTCGGAACACCGGCGGCTTTCTGCGCTTTGACGTGCTGGAAGTCCGCGCCGCTCACGTCGTCGAGGACGAAAGCCGGCCGGCGGTCCTCCTGCATGAACCTGACCTCGACGTTGTTCAGCTCGATCCCCTTGGCGTGGCGGATGAAAAACCCGTAGGCGGGCAACAGGCCGAACATGGATGGCTCGGGATACTCCTTCTCTTGCTCCGGGGTATCGAACGGCTCCCGCGTCGGCGCGCCAGCACCGCGACCACCGCGGCGCCCGCCTTGAACGAAAAAGAACGTATTGATCAGATCCGCCGGCTGCTGGGCCACCTGATCCAAAGTCAGGCCGCCGCGACTGAAGATGCGGATGTCGCTGAGCTTGATATCCTCCACGTCGTGGCCGGGAATTCCGGTGATGATCGACGGATAACGTGGGTCGGCGTTGTAGACGACCACGTTGCTGATGCTAATGCGGCGCGCCGTGCCGATCGGCGTCCCCGCCGTCGCCCACATCATGCGGCTGCCCAGCCGGATGAAGATCGGGCTGTTCGTGACGTCCCGCATGGTGATGTTGGAAATCGTAATGTCTTCCAATTGCCCCCCGTCCACGCATTCGAGGGCCAGCCCGCGGCAGCAGTCGAACACCACGTTGGAGATCGTGATATTCTTGAAACCGCCCGCGCTGCCCGTGCCCATCTTGATGCGACCGGTGGCGCCATCGCGATCCGGCGCCAGCTTAAAGGTGCGCTTGAAGGTGCCATCGAGCAGCGAACCGACTTCGTAGCCGCTGACCAGGCAATTGGTGATGGTTATATTCTCACAGGTGTACGCAATTCCTTCATCGCTGTTGGATTTCAGGCAAAGGCCATCGTCGATGGGCGAGTTGACGCTCGTGTTGGAGATTCTGATGTTATTGCCACCGACATCGATCCCGTCGCGGATGGTGTCCACCTTGACGTTGTCGATCGTCAGATTTTCCATTTCCACCACCGTGATCGCGGAGTGCCCGCCGTCCGCGACGGAGAAGTCGCGCAAGGTCACGTTGCGGCAGTGTTTCAGTCCGATCGCCTTGTCGCCATTGAGGGTGCCGGGGCTTTTTTGCCGGGTAAGAACATCCGTGCCGGTGATCAGGCCGCTGCCCAGGATCGAGACGTTTTCAAGGCCTACGCCCCAGATCAGGGCGCTCATGGTTTGGTCGATGGTGGAGGTATCCTTCGACGCTTTGATGACGCAGCCCGAGTCGAGCTGCAAAGTGATGTTGCTGCGCAGGCGGATCGAGCCGGTAAGGTAGGTTCCGGCGGGAAAGTACACGGTGCCGCCGCCGGCCGCCGCCGCCGCGTCGATCGCCCGGTTGATTGCGTCCCGGTCGGGCGTCGTACCATCGGCCTTGGCGCCGAACGCCTTGACATCCAAAACTGCGGCGCGCCCTTCGAGCGGCGCACCCAGTAAATGCGCCACAGCGGCGCAGCAAACGAGAATATTATTTTTTATATGGCCTCCTAGGATCACTGGTTGGGGATTTCCACGGCGTAGACGTTGTTGGCGGTGCCCTTGAGGTGCACGGTCAGCACGATCCAGTGGAAATCGGGCGTCAGGTGGGGATTGGGTTCGATGTACTCGGCCTTCGGGTTTTCGTAGGTCCCGGAGAAATCGCAGATGCGCACGACGGGCACTTCCAGGGTCTTTGGGTCACGCTGGTCGAGCCGGTAGATGCAGAGCCACGGGTTGGTATGCTGGAATCCATCGCCGACCGCCCACTTGGCGCCCGGGCCGATGGCGTAATGGATGGATCGATTGCTGGATCGGTTGGCGGCGGTGACGGTCGCGCCACCATAGGAAGACGGGGCGACCGACACGCCGCCGTAGGAATAGCGCGTCTCCACGCCGGTTTTCAGGTCCAGGTGGGCGAGCGCCCCCGCGCTGCTGATGTCGTACCAGACGGATTCGCCGTCGCGGTCCCAAAACTCATGCGTGATGCCCTCGGCCTCCAGCGCCGCTCCCGTCCGCGGCATGGTCACCTGCGCCGTCGTCAAGTCGAGCAGGCGCAGGCGATTCTTGATGTGCACCGAGACAAAGCCCTCGTGGATGAAGATCGCCCGGTTCGGATTCGTGGGCGAGCCCTGCACGTGTCCCAGCCAGTTGTTCTCCTTGTCCTCGAACACCACGGCGAGCTTTCCGGAGTCGATGTCGACCGAATAGATGGCGTTGTGCCGCTGCATGTGTTCGTACGCCTCGACCCAGTCGACGCGCCGCAGATGCGGGTCTTCCATCACGGGCTTGGCCTTCACCAGCGCGGCGTGCTCCTCGGCGAGCCCATCGCAATAGGCGAAGAGCAGTTTGCTTTCATCCGCGGTGAAGGCGAAGCCCGCACCTTGATCCAGCCGGCCGTGCGGGACCGTCGCGATCTTGCGGGTCACGCCGGTGTCCAGGTTCAGCAGGAAGATGTCGTCGCCCCGGTCGAACGCCGCGCTCCGCCGATGCGGCAGCACGACGAGGTGCGCGCCGGTCTGCTGGGTGAGTTGGCGGATTTCGCCGGTCCGGAGGCTCAAGGCGAAGTAACCCTGGTCCTGGCCGCGCTTGCCGCTGAAGAGCATCAGGTCGCCGTCGGCGGTGAAGATGTTCTGATGGAAATAGAACACGCTGGCGCTGTCGAAGCCGCTCGTGAGGTTGACGACCCGGGTTTGGGAGGTGGGATCCCGCCAGGCCACTTCCGGGTTGCTGGCATACTTTTGCCAGATCGCACCGATGGTCCCGGACGAAGGCGGGGGCGTGGCGGACTCGGCTCCAGATCCAGTGAGAGCAACTCCGAAAGCCAGGGCGAGGCCGGCGAGAAAACGGATGGGGTAGGGGGGAGATTGCATAGGGTGAATAGGTAGACGCGCGGCGTGGGGAAAAGGTGTGGGATTGGGGCGGGTGGGCGGAGGACAGAGGACAGAGGACAGAGGACGGGAGTCGGGCGAGGGGGGACGGATGCCAGACGCCGGAGGCCGGACGCCGGAGCGGAGAGTTGGAAATAACTGCAAGATTCGGTTGAGAAACCCCGTTTCAAGCGGTGACTCATGCCACGCTGTCTCGTCATCGCCGGGCCTAACGGGGCGGGCAAAACTACCTTTGCCCAGGAGTTTCTCCCCCGGGAGGCGGGTATGCTGCATTTTGTGAATTCCGATTTGCTGGCCGCCGGCCTGTCGCCGCTGGCTCCCAACGCTGCCCGGGTTGCGGCCGGCCGGCTGTTCCTCCGCGAACTCGACCGGCTCGCAGCGCAACGGGAAGATTTTGCGTTCGAAAGCACGCTCAGTGGAACCGCTCATCTGGGACGACTCGCCCGCTGGCGCTCCTCCGGCTATCGCGTCGAAATTGTTTATCTAAAACTGACGGAAGTGGAGGTGGCCTTGCAAAGGATCGCGGGACGAATCCGGATGGGCGGGCATGGCGTGCCGGAAACGGATGTCCGCCGTCGGTTTGCGCGCAGCTGGGTGAATTTCATCCATCGCTACCGGCCTCTCGCGCATCGAAGCTGGGTGTTTGACGTCGACGGGCCCGGTCACATTCTGCTGGAGGAAAATCCATGAAAGCGCTCGCCCCTGAACGCCGGCCCGCCAAGCCGGAATACACGACCGAAGATGTACGCCAGGCACTACTGCGGGCAAGGCGAGCAGCGGTGAAGTTGGCCCGGCTGCACAAGGTGCCACTGGTTTACCTCGAGAAAGGTCGCGTGGTCCGGCGGGTGCCGTGATTGGCCATGGGACATCCGCCTTCGCGAAAAGCTTCCGCCTTCGCTAAAGCTACGGCGTGACAAGACGGCGAGGCAAGCGGGGGTTGGTCGGGTGCGCCGACGGGTGATTGCTTGGGCTTTCGGGTGGTATGGGATCACCCCGCCTTGATCACCCCATAGTCGGGCACCGCACGCGGGTGTATCCTCGGCGCCATGATCAACAATATCACACAGCCCCGCCATCTGATGGCCTCGGTTTCTCTGCTCGTTCCCTCGCTCGCGCTTTGCGCTTTCATCGGCCTTCAAGCCGGTTGCGCCTCGGAGCCGGAGTCCCACCTCGTTTCCGCCCCGCCGCCGTCGGCGCCATCCACTACGATGATGACGACCACGACGACCACCACGCCTGCGGCGATGGTCGTGGCTCCCACCTATGTCGCGACCGTTCCGGCGGCGCCCGTCATGACCACGGTGGTCGTGACCCAGGCCCCGCCGGCCATGCAGGCCGACGTGGTGATCGCGCAGCCGAGCACCAAGCATGTGTGGATCGCGGGCCATTACACCTGGCGCGACAATCAATATCAGTGGATGACCGCCCATTGGGAGCTGCCCCCGTACGCGAACGCGACGTGGGTGAACCCGACCTCGGAGCAGCAAGGCAATGCCTACAAATTTACCGAGGGTTATTGGAACTGAGCGGAGTTAGCCCGAACGTTAAACCGCACCGCCCGACACCGGGCACTTTAGGGGCCCCGCCTAGCTCGCAAGAGCGCAGCGGGGCTTTTTCGTGGAGAGATTTTTGCCACAGAGGCACGGAGAGCACGGAGCCGAGCCCGGAAGATTTTGCCACGGAGGCAAGGAGAGCACGGAGTAGGGAGGAATAGTTAAAACATCATTTTGATTTCTCGGTGTCCTCCCTGCCTCTGTGGCGAAACCGGTTCGAGGCTGCCTCTGATTGACCTAGTCGCTGCCGCGATGAAATCCGATTTTGCGATCATGATCGGGGCCGGGAGCGGCGAGCATGTTGCGCAAGGTGCTGACAATATCCGCGATCACAGCATCGTGGCCTTCCAATTTTTGCTCAAGCTCTGCGAGCTTGGCGGCAAATTCGCGATGGGTCGCGAGCACCTCGCGGAGACGAACAAAGGCGCGCACAACAAAAAGGCCCATTTCAACGGCACGGGGAGAATGGAGAACTTGGGCGGCCATGAGCGCTCCGTGCTCGGTAAAAACCCATGGGAGATAGATGGCGCCACGGTGCTGGTGTGAACTCATCGCAGATTGCGATGAGTTATGTTTATCTGATTTTACATCAGTCACTTCCATGCTTGGACTCGCGGCTTGCGCCTTCAAGTCGGCGAACTCCTGCTGGCTGAGCTGAAAGCGAAAATCTCCCGGAAAACGGCCGCCGTTGCGCTTGACCGCTTCATTGAACCGGAACGTCGGCACGCCGTAAAGTGCCGCTAGGTCGGAATCGAGGAGCACGCGCTGCCCACGGATCAACAGGATGCGCTGATCGAGCTCAGCGGATGAAGGGCCCCCATTGGGCGCATCGACCGATGTCTTTCGTCGCCGGGAATCATGATTATGGCCGCGCATACAGATGGAAACGCGGATGAGATGGGAAATATTTCAGAAAAGAGGGACAAAGGTGTGCTACGCTCTGGAAGACGCCGGAAATAACCTATCCCTATCGGGTCACTTTGTCACGGAGGCACGGAGAGCACGGAGTAGGGCAGAATAGTTAAACCATTATTGTGATCTCTCAGTGCCCTCTGTGCCTCTGTGGCGAAACCGGCTCGAAACGAAATGGACAATCCCTCTCTCCGGACGCAGTTTGCCCCGCCTGTTGCGTAGTGTCTTTAACCCCGCCCCATGATGAAGACGTTCCTCTCCTCCGGTTTGCTGGCCTTGTCCCTGGTTTGCTCCGCCTTTGCTGCGCCGCGCCAGTTTGCGGTGGTCACGCTCTCCAACCCGCGCGCGGTCGCGGTGGATCGCGCCGGCAATCTTTATGTCGGCGAGGTCGATGCTGGGAAGGTATTCAAGCTGACGCCGGCCGGTGAGGTCACGGCGCTCGGGGCCGGCGGCCCGGAGATCAAAGATCCGGTCGGCGTGGCGTTGGGTCGCGACGGGACGGTTTACGTGTCCGACGCCGACGCCAATACCATCTACCGGATCGCGCCCGGCGGCGCCGCGACGCTGCTGGCCAAGCCGTCGATGGCGATGACCGAAACGAGTCTCTCCACGCCGACCAGCGTGGTCGTTGATGCGGCTGGGAACGCCTTCGTCACGAACAACGGCGCCAATACCATTCTTAAGATTACGCCCGAGGGCGTCGTGTCGGTCTTCGCCGGAAAATCGGGCGCGGCCGGGAGCGCGGACGGGACCGGCGCGGCGGCGCGCTTTGCCACGCCCCGCGGCATTGCCATCGACGCGGCGGGCAACCTCTACGTGGCGGACGAGGGCAATTCGAACATCCGCATGATCACTCCGGCCGGCATGGTGACCACCCTCGCCGGCGCGGCGGGATCATCGGGCCGCACCGACGGCACCGGGACGGCGGCGCGGTTCGGCGCCCCGCGCGGAGTGGCGGTGGACGCGGCGGGCAACAACGTTTACGTGGCGGACACGGACAACCACGTCATCCGCAAGATCACGAAGGCGGGAGTCGTCACCACCCTGGCGGGCCGCGCGGGCGACAACAGCAACGCCGACGGCCCGGCGGGTGCGGCGCGATTCAGCGAGCCGCGCGGGATCGCGGTGGACGCGGCGGGGAATGTCTATGTCGCCGATTCCGGCAACGGCGCGATCCGCCTGATCACGCCGGAGGGCGTGGTGACGACGATCGCGGCGGCGAAGCGGTGAGAGCGAGCGCGGGAAGCCGGAGGCCAGAGGACCCGCCTTCGCCAAGGCTACGGCGAGGCAAGCGGGGCGACGGGGGATAGGAGACGGGGGACGGAGGACGCATGCCGGAGGACGGATGCCAGATGCCGGAGGACTGAGGACGGAGGATCTAGGACATCATACTTGTGTCACGCGAAGGCGCGAAGGGCGCGAAGTTACGGGCCTTTCCTTCGCGACCTTCGCGGCTTCGCGTGAAAATTCGGAATCTTCCGGCCTTACTGGAAGATCAGCGCCTGCTTGGGGTTCCAGTCGTGGCCGAGGAAGTATGCCGGGCTGCTGTAGTCGCGAATGAGGGCGGCATCGTCCGGCTGCTTCAGCTGGCGCGAGGCGGGGAGGCGCTGGCTTACGTCGATCACGGCGCCGGCCTCGGTGTGGCTGTGGTATTCCCAGAAGTGGACCTGCGCCGGCGTGATCGGAGCTTCGGGCGCGGCGGGATTTTTTTCGAGCAGCCAGCCGGCGGGCGCGATGCTGGCGCCGAGGATGCAGTCGAGCAGGACGACTTCGCTGGCGGGGAAGCGGCCCGGCGCGATGCGCGCGAAGAAATTGTCCTTCACCCCCGAGGAGCCCTCGAAGGTGCAGTGCAGAAAGGCGTAGCCGTGGTTCGTGGCGGGGTTGCGGATCTGGGTGTAATACCCATTGGAGCGGACTGAGCGCGCGGTGCAGTCCTCGAAGAAGCACGGCCCCGTGCCCCACATGAAGTCCACGTCGCCCTCGACCACGCAGCCGCTGAGGTAGGCCTGACCGTTGATCTGGAGGGTGTCCTGAAAACTATAGAGCTCCACATTCTTGAGGATGGCACGGGCCTCGGGCGTGCCGTTGAGGATGAGAGCCTCGGCCTGCGAGCCGCCCTGTGGGGTCGAGTTGCGCAGCGTGATAGTTGAGATGGTGAGATCGTTGACATGGTGGGCGAGAATCATGCCGCGACGGTAAATGTTGCCACCTGACGGAGCCTCGGCGCTGGGATTGGGCGCGCTGCCGGCGAACGGGTTGCCGCCACTCGGGTTGAGATTGGCGTTGTTGGGGTAGGTGATGATGGTCTGCCGGCGGTCCTCCCCGAGGAGCGTGATGGCGTGCTTGTTGGTGAAGAAGATGATCTCCCGGTAGACGCCCTCGCGAATCAGGATCGTGGTCGGCGTGGTGTTGCCGTCGGGGATGAAGTCGAGCGCCCCCTGCACCGTGCAGAATTCGCCGGTGCCGTCGGCGGCGACCTCCAGCTCGGTGCTGCCGGTGGTCGGTGGCTTCCGCTTGGTGTTAAAGCGCCAGGGCGCGGCCTCGGTGAATCCGGGATGGGCCTCGCCGGCGGTCGTGAACGTGCCCGGATCGATCGTGACGTAATAAGCCTTGTTGTAGGCGAGGCTGCCGTTCTTCGGGAAGATGGCTGCCTCGTTGCCGGTGATGATGACCGGATAATATTTGAAGCCGGGCAATCCACCGATGGTCTTCGTGGCGGTGGGCGAGCTGACATCGATCGTTTCGACCACGGCCTTGGTGGCGGTCTCGCAGATCTGGATTTTTCCGCTGGCGCCGAGGACGGGAGGGGAGGCGAAGGTGAGCTTGAGCGGAGTATCAGGACTGATGCCGACCGCATTCTGGGCGGGGAAAAGCTTGGGGACGCCCTGCGCGGCGGCGAGGCCGAGGCTGGGGACCAGCAGCAACAGGGCGGGGACGGCAAGTTTCAGCAGATAGGAGGGGATTCTCATGGCAGTCCGGGGAAGACGCGGGGGTGGAAAAGCGCCGACATTCGGACACCGGGGTGGGGCGGAGGCGAGGAAAACCCTTTCAAAACCGGACTAGGACCAAGGAAAACCCAATGGGTAAAATCCAGGGGCCGATTTTCCGTAAATCGCGTCTATCAAACATTGGGCAAGCAAATGGGGGCCGCACTCAAGATCGCGGAGCCCATCGGGACAGAAGAAGGGGCAGAGCAGCTCGTGCCCCGCAGACCAGCGATGTTTGATGATGGCTGCGGCGACATTCTTAACGGCCCTGATCGTCAAACGCATGTGGCAGTCTTGTCACCCTGAGGCATTGGTCTCCGTAATGCGCGTTGGCGATCTTTGGGACATGAAGTTCCACGGCCGACATTTGCCAGCCTTGACTCCTGCGCTTAGGCAATGTCCCTGAATGATCGCCGTGCCTCTTTCTACATCCTTTTTCGCGGAGCATGACACGGCGGCTCAAGTCCTACTGTATGCAGGGCTCTTGACCACGCTCTGGGTCATCGAGCTGATCATTTCCGCCGGACCGATCGGAGTAAAATGGGCTCATACCCGGCTGAATGCGACCCTCATTCTCCTGACGCTGCCGGTGCAGTTGGTCATGACGATCTTTGTCGTTGCGACGGCGACGTGGGTGACGGTTCACCATTGGGGGCTTTTGCAGGTGCTGCCCGGCAGTTCAAGCGCGTGGAGCAAATATGTCATCGCGTTTGTGCTCCTGGATTTCTGCGACTACGTCTATCATGTCACCATGCACAAGCTTGGCTGGCTGTGGAAGTTTCACCTCGTGCATCACAGCGACCAGGAAGTCGACGTTTCCACCACGGTGCGCGAGCATCCCGGGGAAACGGCGGCGCGGGTAGGCTTCCTCATCCTCTGGGTGCTGCTGCTCGGGGTGGGTTGGGAGGTGCTGCTGCTGAGACAGACGTGTGAAACCATTTTCAATCTCACCTCGCATTCAAAGTATCGGCTGCCGCTCCGGCTCGATCGCATATTGGGCTGGATCTTTATCACCCCCAATCTCCACCACGTGCATCATCACCATCGGCGGCCTTACACCGACCGCAATTACGGCGATATATTCAGTATATGGGACCGCCTGTTTGGGACCTATGCCGAGCTGCAGACGAACGAGACCGTATTTGGGATCGATACCCATCCGGGCAAACATATCACGGAAAACCTCCGGCAAATTGTGATGATACCGTTTCGCCGGCAGCCCCGTCGAAAGAATTGAACCCGGCGATCCCGTTTCCGGCCGGCAGCGGGTCGCTTGCCTTGGCCGTGAATATGGTGGTTCGGAATCGAGGCCGAGCCGCGCAACCAGTCCCTTAGTTGGTTAGCGCGATCTTATCCGGGCGGAAATCCGGCTGCTTGCGGGAGGCCACGGCATATTCCACCTCGGCCCCCGCCGGGTTGCCTTGTTTCTCGAGAATATTGCCGAGGCGATAATGGATGCTCGCCTCGGTTGGCAGGCCATCGCCTTCCGGTGGTGTCAGGTGGAGGCAGCGGCGCAAGGCCGCCGCCCCCCGGTCAAGTTGTTCGCCACTCAACGCCGCGCACCGACCAACGTGATAGAGCGCGAGAAAATCGTCCGGCGCCGTGCGCAACACGGCGTCGAATTCGGCGAAGGCCGCGCCGTTTTTCTTTTCCGCGAGATAGAGGGTGGCAAAGGCGACTCGGCCGGCCATCGCATCGAGCTCCCGAATCGCAGCGGCCTGGGCGAACGCCTTGCCGTACCCGCCGCCGGCAATGACGGGAGCCAGGATATAGTAGCCGAGGAGGCCCCGGCGACACGCCAGGTTTTCAGGGGCGAGCCGCACTGCGAGTTCGTGGGCCGTGAGACATTTCTTCGCCCAACCGAACTTGGCGAGGAGTCCCGCATCCAGCGCTTCGAGCCCGTAGGCGTCGCCCAGCGCGTTTTGAATCCGCGCGTCCTGAGGGGCGTTGTGCGCCGCACGCTCGAGATGCATGACCGCCTCATGGTCATCATCAAACCACCACGCGAGCCGGCCGAGATAGAAATCGAGCTCGATGTCATTCGGTCGCTCGGCCGCCAACTGCGCGAAGCGGACGCGTGCTTCTGTATAGTGGTGCGAATTGTAGAGCCCAACGGCCTGCGAAAAATCGCCCCATGGTCCCGGCGCAGCCAATGCGGCCACGGCCCAGAAGAGCCAGGCTATCGATACGGCATAATGCAGCGGGAACGGCCGGCCACCCGCTGCGGCAGGAGCTGACTTCACCGTATGCGGGTAACAGCCGTTCACCGCTGAACTTTGCTCCCTCCACCGTGGTCGGTCAACCCCGCGGACGGGTCGCCCGTAGCCTTCGGCGGGTCACAATTACCCAAGGAACTTCGGCAAATAGTCAGCTGCCGGACTGGCGAATTCGGTTGTTCGGGATCGAAGCCAAGCCACACCATCACCCCCTCCCCGTTCTATTATCCCGGCTTTCTTTTGTTGGTTTTCGATGTAAAAAGCGTCCCCTCGTCCCCAGTGCCGCGTCTTGCCGCCTATCCCCCATGTCCCACCCCCGCCTGTCCGCCTTTTTCGCTTGTTGTCTCGCCACTCTGGCCGCGCTTCCGCTTCGCGCGGCCATGCCCGAGGCGATGCCGGTGCCGGCGGTTTTGCAGGAGCTGCGCAGCTTCCACCAGATGGGCAGCGTGCTCATGATCGCGGCGCATCCCGACGACGAGAACACCCAGCTGATCGCCTATCTCTCGCGGGGCCGCAATTACCGCATGGCCTACCTGTCGGTGACGCGCGGTGACGGCGGGCAGAACGAAATCGGGCCCGAACTCGGCTCCGAACTGGGCGTGGCGCGCACGCAGGAATTGCTCGCGGCCCGGCGCGTGGACGGCGGCCGGCAGTTTTTCACGCGGGCGCTCGACTTCGGTTACTCCAAGAGCCCTGTCGAAACCCTCGCCATCTGGGACCGCCAGCAGGTGCTGGGCGACGTGGTGCGCGTCATCCGCACCTTCCAGCCGGACGTGCTGGTCACGCGCTTTTCGCCGCTGCCGAGCAACACGCACGGCCATCACACGTCGTCGGCCATCCTGGGACTGGACGCCTTCAAGCTCGCCGGCGACCCGACGGCGTTTCCCGAGCAGATCGCCGGCGGCCTGGCTCCGTGGCAGCCGAAACGGATTTTGATGAATGGCGGCGGTGGTGGCGGTCGGGGCGGTGCCGCTCCGGCGGGCGCACCGCCGTCCGGCACCGTGCGGATCGACATCGGCGGCAATGATCCGGTGTCGGGCGATTCGTTCAGCCTCATCGCGGCCCGCAGCCGCGGCATGCACAAAACGCAGGGCTTCGGCTTCAATGGCGCGTTGTCCGGCCGCAGCGGCCCGCAGCTGGAATCCTTCCAGTTGCTCGACGGGGTGCCCGCGACCACCGACATCATGGACGGCGTGGACACGACCTGGGCCCGCGTGCCCGGCGGGGCCGAGGTGGGGCGCCTCACGGAGGAAGTCATGGCAAAATTCAACCAGCAGGATCCCGCGGCCAGCGTGCCGGCGCTGCTGGCGATCCGCAGCAAACTGGCGGCGCTGCCGGCCGATCGCCTGCTCGATGAAAAGCGGCAGCAGCTGGACCGCATTTTGCAGGCGTGCCTCGGGCTTTCCGTGGAAACCACCCTGGACCAGGCTGAGGTGGTGCCGGGCGAGGAATTCAAGCTGCATCACGCCGCGCTGGTGCGCTCCAAGATTCCTGTCCGCTGGGTGGGCGTGCGTTATCCGGCGCTGGGGATCGCCTTCCCGCCGACGGCGGCGGTGAACCTGGTGTCCGGCCAGGCCGCGACGCGCGAAGCGACCGTCGCGCTGCCCCCGGGCACGCCGGCCAGCCAGCCGTACTGGCTGCGCGAGCCGGGCACGGCGGGTATGTTCCGCGTGGATGATCCGAAGCTGATCGGCCGCCCGGAGAATCCGCCCGCCTTTCCCGTCGAGCTGGTTTTCGAAACCGGCGGCCAGACCTTCGCGGTGTTGGACGAGCCCGTGCTCGTCACGACCGACGCGACCAAGGGTGAAACCCGCCGCCGGCTCGATGTGATCCCGCCGGTCACGCTGCATTTCGCCACGGAGGTGCGGCTCTTCGCCCCTGGCGCCTCGCGCCCGGTGGAAGTCGAGGTCAGGGCCAACCGTGCCGCGACCGCCGGCACGCTCCAGCTCGATGCGCCCGCCGGCTGGAAAGTCTCGCCGGCGACGCAGTCGTTCCGCCTCGGGGCGGTGGGCGAGAAGGTGAAACTCACGTTCACTGTCACGGCGCGCGCCGACGCGGGCACGAACAGCATCACGGCGGCCGCGATGGTCAACGGCCAGCGCTTCGGCACCGACCGCACGGAAATCCGCTACGCCCACATCCCGCTGCAAGTGCTGCAGCCCACCGCGCGCCTGACGGCGGTGAGCCTGAACCTCGCGATCCGCGGGGAGAAGGTCGGCTACCTGCCGGGCGCGGGCGACGACGTGGGCGAGTGCCTCGCGCAGATGGGCTACGCGGTGACGACGCTGACCGGCGCGGACCTGACGCCGGAGAAATTGCGCGGGCTCGACGCCGTGGTGATCGGCGTGCGCGCGTTCAACGAGCGAACCGACTTCGCGGCCAACCTCCCGGGACTGTTCGCCTACGTCGAGGCGGGCGGCACGGTTATCGCGCAATACAACCGGCCGAACGGACTCACCACCAAGCAGCTCGGGCCGTACGAGCTCAGCATCCAAGGCCCGGCGCCGGACCTGCGCGTGACGGATGAAAACGCGCCGGTCACGTTGCTGGTGCCCGGCCACGCTGCGTTCACGACGCCGAACCGCATCGGGCCGTCCGACTTCGATGGCTGGGTGCAGGAGCGCGGGACGTATTTTCCCAGCTCGTGGGACAAGGAGCATTACATCTCGCTACTCGCGATGAGCGACCCGGGCGAAAAGCCGCTGACGAGTTCGCTGCTGGTCGCGCAATATGGCCGCGGGCATTTCGTGTACACGGGCCTCACCTTCTTCCGGCAGCTCCCCGCGGGCGTGCCGGGCGCCTACCGCCTGTTCGCGAACCTCGTGGCCCTCGGGAAATGAGGCCCGCATCTTCCCGTGGTAGGGCGAACCGTCCCGGTGAGCTGTTGAGCGGTGACCAAACCCAACGCGCCCTACCGCGATGAAGCCGGTCGATAAACCCGACACCGAGTCCGAGACCACCGGCCTGCCGTGGCCGCATAGCTGGCGCGGGGTTTACCTTTTTGTCACCGGGGTGTTTGTGCTCTGGGTGGGGCTGCTGACCCTGTTCATGAAGCTGTTTGCATGACGCCGCTGGATTACGTCGTTCTGTTTGGCACGATCCTCGGCATCGCCGCGTATGGCACGTGGCGCACGCGGGACCGCCGCGACCTGCACGCGCATCTGAAGGGCGCCGGCAGCACGCGGTGGTTCACCATCGGGCTCTCCGTGATGGCGACCCAGGCCAGCGCCATCACCTTCCTGTCGACCCCCGGGCAGGGCTTCGAAAGCGGGATCGGTTTCGTGCAGAATTATTTCGGCGCACCCTTTGCGCTGATGCTCATCTGTATTTTCTTCCTGCCGATCTTCCGGCGGCTGAACGTCTACACCGCCTACGAATATCTCGGCCGGCGTTTCGACGCGAAGACGCGGCTGCTGGGCGCGGCGCTGTTCCTGTTCCAGCGCGGCATCGGTGCCGGCATCACGATCTACGCGCCGGCGATCGTGCTCTCCACCGTGATGGGCTGGCCGCTCGACCTCACCATCATCTGCAGCGGGCTCGTGGTCATCGTCTACACGGTGGTTGGCGGCAGTGACGCGGTGAGCCTGACGCAGCGCTATCAGATCGGCGTGATCTTTGCGGGGATGCTCGCGGCGTTTTTCGTGATGCTGGCGCGGCTGCCCGCGGGGCTCACGCTGACGGATGCGCTGACGGTGGCCGGGGGCTTCCACAAGCTGGAGGCGGTGGATTTCTCCCTCGATTTCAGCAAGCGCTACACCTTTTGGTCGGGTATGTTCGGCGGCATGTTCCTGGCGCTGTCGTATTTCGGCACGGACCAGACGCAGGTGCAGCGCTACCTCCATGGCAGCTCGCTGCGGGAGAGCCGGCTGGGCCTGATGTTCAACGCGGTCTTCAAGATCCCGATGCAGTTCTTCATTCTCGTGCTCGGGGCGCTGATCTTCGTGTTTTACCAGTTCCAACCCCAGCCCGTGTTCTTCAACCAGACGGTGTGGAACCGCGAGGTGCAGGCGGCGGGCGGGCCCGGGCTGCGCGGGCTGGAGCAGGAGTTCAACGCGGTCCACGCCGAGAAGCAGCAGGCCATCGGGCACTGGCTCGCCGCACGCCACGGCGGTGACGCCACGGCCGAGGCGGCGGCGAAGGCGGAGGCGCGCGCGGCCTATGACCGCAGCGAGGCGGTGCGGGCCCGCACGAAGGCGGCGCTCACGGCGGCCAATCCCGCGGTGGCGACGAAGGATTCCGACTATGTCTTCATCACCTTCATCTTGAATTATCTGCCGCATGGCGTGATCGGCCTGCTGGTGGCGGTCTTCTTTGCCGCCACGATGTCGTCCAAGGCCGGCGAGTTGAACGCCCTCAGCTCGACGACCCTTGTGGATGTCTACCGCCATGTCGTGCGGCGGGACGAGACCGACCATCACTACGTGGTGGCGTCCCGCTGGTTCACGGTGATGTGGGGCGTGATCGCGATCGCCTTCGCCCTCCTGGTGAAGATGTCGGAAAACCTGATCGAGTTCGGCAACATCGTCGGCTCGATTTTCTACGGCGTGCCGCTCGGGCTGTTCCTCATCGCCTTCTTCCTGAAACGCATCGGCGGCACCGCGGCCTTCTGGGCGGCGGTGCTGACGCAGGTGCTCGTCATCGCCGCCTATTTCGGCGACATCGGCGTCAGTTACCTTTGGCTCAACCCCCTCGGCTGTGCAGCCTGCGTGGTGCTGGCCCTCGTGCTGCAAGCGGTGCTACGTGACGACACGCGCCCCGCTCCCGCGGCAGAAGCATGAGCGCCACGCCCATCATTGCCTTCGGCCAGCAACCCTGCGGATTTTTCCCGCGGCGGTTCCTGTTCGCAAAATTCCAGACCGCCCGCCGGCTGCAGGCGGAGATCGGCGGCGAGATCGTCTTCTTTTGCCACGACAGCGACCACGATCCGCGGGAGACGCAGACGACACTCCGCCACCGCAAGACCGGCGAGCCGATGACGCTGAACTTCGCGTTCGAGAACAAGCTGCAGCGGAAGTTCTCGCCGCAGTACCTGAAACGCATCCCCGCTGGTTGGCGCGAAAACACGGCGCGCCAGCTCGGCGCCTTCGTTGCGCCCTGCTGGGTCGAGGCCTTCAAGGCGACCACGGCGGCGACGGTGGCGGACTTTTGCCTGGAAATGTACACGCGCATGGGCCTGCTCGAGGGCATCCGGGTCGTGCGCTCAAGCGACCCGGCGGTGCGCGCCGCGGCGTGCGACGTGACGGAATTCTTCGTGGATGTGCCCCACGGCGGCGAAACGGTGCGCGCCCGCCTGATGGACGGTGGCCTGAAGCTGCACGAGGGCGGCGACGCCTACACGGCGCTCCCGGAGGCGAAGTTCGCGAAGGAGCAGGTCAGCCCGGCGCGCGACTCGCGCTTGCGCTGGATGCAATCGGTGTTGCACTGCACCCACTACATCGCCGGCGCCGGCGAGCAGGCCTACCTGAACCACGCCGACGCGCCGGAGATCACGTTTGTCAACCGCGACCCCATTGACCGCTCCGATGAAGCCTACACGGACCTCCCCGCCTGACCGCGCGCCCCTGCTGGCGTTTGGCGCGCATCCCGACGACATCGAGTTCGGCTGCGGCGGCGTGATCGCGCGCGAGACCCGCGCCGGGCGCGCGGCGCACTTCGTGATCTGCTCGCGCGGCGAGGCCGCGACCCACGGCACGCCGGCGCAGCGCGGGCGCGAGGCCCGGCGGGCGGCGGCGCTGCTCGGGGCGACGGTGGAGTTCATCGAGCTCGACGGGGATGCGCACCTCGAGATTCGCGCCGCCCATGCGATCAAGCTGGCAGCGGTCATCCGGCGCGTGCGGCCCGGCGTGGTGCTGGTCCCGAGCGTGGTCGAGAACCAGCATCCGGACCACGCGAAGCTCGGCCGGATGGTGCGCGACGCCGCCCGGCTGGCCCGCTACGGCGGGCTGAAGGAGCTGCGCCGGGCGAAGCCGCACGCGATCGGGCAGTTGTTTTTCTACGCGGTCGCGCCCGAGGCCGAGCCCGCGGACCTGGCGAAAGTGCTGATCGATGTTTCAGCGCCCGAGATCATGGCGGCGTGGACGGCTGCGATGGAGGCGCACGCCTCGCAGATGCCGACGCGCAATTATGTCGAGCTGCAGGTCGCGCGCGCCCGCGTGCACGGCCTGCGCGCCGGGGTGGGGCACGCGATCCCGCTCTTTGCGAACGACGCCCTGGTCTTCGATTCGCTCGCGACTTTGGGCCGCGCCGCGCGTCAGTTCTGATCGGAATCAGATTTTCGCCACGAAGAGGCACGATATGACACGAAAAAATACCATTGATCGGATTCGAGCCAAAGCGGTTTTCTTTTTGTGTCATTTCGCGCCTCTTCGTGGCCACAATGGTTCGGATTTTCCGGCTGCCTGAGCGATGAACGAGCGGCCTCTCAAGATCGGCATCACCTGCTATCCGTCGGTCGGCGGCAGCGGCATCCTGGCGTCGGCGCTGGGGGAGGAACTCGCGCGGCGCGGGCATGAGGTGCATTTCATCAGCTATGAGCGGCCATTCCGGATCGCGGCCGATTCGCCGCAGATTTTTTTCCACCCGGTGGTGATCAACGATTACGGGCTGTTCAAATATCCGGATTACACGCTGCCGCTGTCCGTGAAGATGGCGGAGGTGACCCGCGACCACGGGCTCGACGTCCTCCATGTCCACTACGCCGTGCCGCACGCGACGGCGGCGATCCTCGCGCGGTCGATGCTGCCGCCCGCGCAGCAGCCGCGGGTCGTGACGACCCTGCATGGCACGGACACCACGCTGCTCGGCCGCGATCCGGGTTACGGACCGGCCATCACGCACGCGCTGGCCTGCTCGGATGCGGTCACGACGGTCTCCGCCTATCTGCAGCGCGAAACCCGGGAGCTGCTGGCGGTCGACCGGCCGATCGACGTCATCCATAATTTCTTCGCCCCGCGCCCGCCACGGCGCGCGCGCGAGGAAGTGCGCCGCGAACTCGGGCTCAAGCCCGGCGAGGCGATGCTGCTGCACCTGTCGAATCTCCGGCCGCCGAAGCGGATCGACCTGCTGTTGAAAACCGCCGCGAGCCTCAAGCTGCGCGACGGCTTCAAGCTCGTGATCCTCGCGGGCGCCGACTTCACGCCCTTCCTGGACGAAGTGCGCCGGCTCGGGCTCGAGCAGCGGGTGATCGTCCGCGAGAAGGTCACGGACATCGAGGACTACCTGCAGGCGGCGGATGTCGGGCTGTTCACGTCGGAAATGGAAAGTTTCTGCCTGAGCATCCTGGAGACGATGTGCTTTGGCTGCCCGAGCGTGGCGACGGCGGTGGGCGGCATTCCCGAGGTGATGGAGGACGGAGTGACGGGCCTGCTCGTGCCCTTCGGGGACACCGACGGCATGGCCCGCGCGGTCGAGTCCCTGATCCAGGATCCCGCGCGCCGCGCCGCGATGGGCCAGGCGGCGCGGACCCGGGCCGGAAAGCTGTTTTCCGCGGATGCGATCGTACCGCTTTACGAGGCGCTCTACCGGCGCGTCTGCGCCGCGCGCACCTGATTTTTGCTCGCGCGCCGCTCGACGGAGCGCAATCTTCCCTCCCTCAACCCCGAAATTATCCCATGCGTAAAATCATCCCCCTCCTCCTTGTTGTTTCCACGTTCGTTGGCGGCCGTCTGGCCGCGGCCGAGCCGATGGCTGCAGCTGCCGCCGCCAAAGTCGCCTCCAGCGGAGGTGCCAGCCCGCACGAGACGATTGGCGCGGTCATCGGCGACCGCCGCACCGGCAACCGGGTCACCATCACTTACGGACGGCCCTTCTCCAAGGACCCCAAGACCGGCGCGATGCGCAAGATCTGGGGCACGCTGGTGCCGTGGGAAAAAGCGTGGCGCCTTGGCTCGGACGAAGCCACGACGATCATTTCGGAACAGCCGATCGACCTCGGCGGAGTGACGCTGCAGGGCGGAGTCGCCTACACCCTTTACATGGTGCCCTCGGAAAACGGCGTGTCGAAGCTGGCGATCAGCACCCGCATCGGCAAGTGGGGCATCCCGGTGGACGAGACGAAGGACCTTGGCCGGGTGGACCTGAAGAAGGAAGCGATGGACAAGCAGGTCGACGAACTCACGCTGGCCGTCGAGAACGTCCCCGCCGGCGGCGGCCTCATCAAGATCATGTGGGAAACCACGCAGTACTCGGTGGCCTTTGCGGTGAAGAAGTAAGCGAAACCATTCTACTCTCGGCCGCCGCTATCCAGCGGCGGCCTTTTTTTGGCCGGCCCGCGATGGCTCGTCCGGCGGACCTCAATCATCGCGGCGTAAAGCCGCTCCTACAGAGATGCCCCTGACTTCACTCTTTTCTGTTCGGGGTGAGTCTGCCTAGAATTCCGTCAGGATACCCCATGATTACCCGACTCTTGTTTCTGCTGGCTGCGTTTTCCCTGACCAGTCCGCTTAATGCCCAAACTGTTTCTCCGGTTCGCCTCGCGGGGCTTACCACCGAGCATGAGCGGAATCCGATCGGGCTGGGCGTCGTCCAGCCGCGGCTTTCGTGGAAGCTCGTCTCGGGCCGTAATGGCGAGGCGCAGACTGCTTATCAAATTCGGGCTGCGGCGAATCTGGCCGGGCTCGCGGCGAACCAAGCAGGGCTCTGGGATTCTGGCAAGGTGGCCTCTGCCGAATCCGTGCTCGTGCCGTGGGGTGGGCCGGCGTTGGGGTCGCGGTCGCAGGTTTTCTGGCAGGTGCGGGTGTGGGACAAGGACGGCGCGCCTTCCGCGTGGAGCGAGCCGGCGTCGTTTGAACTCGGTTTGCTTGCGCCCGCGAAGGAATGGAAAGGGCGGTGGATCACTGCGGACTTGCCGCGCTATGACATTATGCAGCCGGCGCTGGGCGGTGCCTCGTGGATTTCGGCGGGCTCCATTTCGAATCAGGCAGCGGCCGCTCGTCTGGTCCTTGAACTTCCGGCCGGGGCGAAAGTGCTCGGGGCCACGATCGATGCCGCGGCAGACGGGCTGATCGCCTTTTATGTCAACGGCCAGCCCACATTGCAGGGCAGCACCAGCCACACGGCGCCGTTCCATGCGGACTTTGGCGGCCAGCTGGTTGCCGGCAAAAACATCATCGGGATCGGAGCGTCGGCCGTGCGCCTGTCCCGGGGCGGCGGACGGAACGCATTGGCGGCCCATGGCGACATCGAACTCGAAGGTGGCCGGCACATCACCTTCAACACGGACGGCGCCTGGAAGGCCGCGGTGGCTCCTGCGGCAGGTTGGTTTGAGACGGCCTTCGATGATTCGGCCTGGCCCGCAGCCAGTGTGCTCGGGGGCTATCATGCGCAGGATCTGGCGGACAACGCCGGCGGCATGATCGGACCCGGCCGGTACCTGCGGAAAACTTTCACGGTCAAGGGTCCGGTGGCCAAGGCGCGCCTTTATGCGACGGCGCTCGGGGTCTATGAGGCCTCGATCAACGGCCAGCGGGTCAACGACCACCAGCTCGATCCCGGTTTCACGGATTACAACCAGCGCGTGATGGTGCAGACGGCCGATGTCACCGCGCTGCTCACGCCCGGCGCGAACGCGGTCGGGGCGCTGTTGAGCGACGGCTGGTTTGCCGGCCGCCTGGGCTGGATGGGGCTCGCCCAATACGCCAAGGTCAGCAGCCGGCCGCTGTTCAGCGCGCAGTTGGAAATATTTTATGCTGACGGCTCCACCGAGGTCATCGCGACCGACGCTTCATGGAAGGGCGGCGCGGGCGAGATCGTGGGCGCCGATGCGCAACTGGGCGAAGTCATCGACGGGCGCAAAACGATGCCGTGGGACCGCCCGGTGTTCAACGATGCCGGATGGACGCCGGTGGCGCTCGAGACGCATGAGGGCATTGCGCTGGATCCGCAGCGCGGGCCGCCGGTACGCCGGCTGATGGAACTGGCGCCGAAAGCCATCACGAGGCGCGGCAATGTCTGGATCGTCGACCTGGGGCAGAACATGGTCGGGCACGTCCGCCTGACTGCCCGCGGGCCGGCCGGCACCACCATCACAGCGACCCACGCGGAGATGATCAACGCGGACGGCACGCTCTACGCGGAAAATCTCAGGACGGCCCTTTCCATCGACACCTTCACGCTCGGCGGCGCGGGCCGTGAAACCTTCGAGCCGCACTTCACCTTCCACGGTTTCCGTTATGTTGAGATTGCGGGTTATCCCGGCGCACTCACCGCGGCCGACATCCGCGGCATTGTCGTGGGATCCGACACGCCGGCGACCGGGACCTGGGAAAGCTCGGACAAGGACCTCAACCAGCTGTTCTCGAACATCATTTGGGGCCAGCGCAGCAATTTCCTGAGCGTGCCCACCGATTGCCCGCAGCGCGACGAACGCCTCGGCTGGATGGGTGACGCCCAGGTCTTCGCGCCCACCGCCGTGCGCAATGCGGATGTCGCGGGCTTCTTCACCAAGTGGATGGTGGACGTGAACGATGCCCAGGGGCCGAATGGCGAGTTCTCAACCGTCTCGCCGCGGGCGAACCAGAACAATTCGTGGCCGGTGTGGGGGGACGCGGGCGTCATCATCCCGTGGGTCATGTACGTGGCCTACGGCGACAAGGCGTTTCTGGCGGACAACTACGACCACATGGCGAAGTGGGTGGATTTCTGCCAGCGCTCGTCCAACAACCTGATTCTCACGGGCGGGGTCGGCGACCACCTTGCCCCGAAGCCCACGCCGACGAACATCGTGGACACCGCGTTTTTTGCGAAGTCCGTGCGCATTGTCGCGCGGGCTGCGTCGATCCTCGGCAAGACGGAGGACGCCGCGAAATATGACAAGCTGCGCCAGGATATCGTGACGGCCTTCAACGCCGCGTACGTCGGGTCTGACGGTTCAATCACGGCGGTCGGTGGTGCGCGGGGCGCGCGTGGCGGCGGCGCCCCGGTCGCGAATGCGGGCCCCGAAGTGCGCTCGGGCAATACCCAGACGGCCTACATGCTCGCGCTGAAGTTCGATCTGCTCCCGGCCGAACTGCGCCCTGTCGTGGCGCGGCGCCTGGCCGAGGATGTCGAGCAAAGCGGGCATCTTACGACCGGTTTTGTCGGTGTCGGGTTGATCTGCCCCATGCTCACGGAAATCGGCCGCTCCGATCTCGCGTGGAAGCTCGTGTTTACCGACAGCTATCCCTCCTGGCTTTTTTCCGTGCGGAACGGGGCGACCACGATCTGGGAGCGCTGGGACGGCTGGACCCCGGAGAAGGGCTTCCAGGCCTCGTCGATGAATTCCTTCAACCACTACTCGCTCGGCTCGGTCGGCGCGTGGCTCTACTCCGGCGCCGCCGGGATCCAGGCCGACGAGGCGCAGCCCGGCTTCAAGCATTTCACGCTCGCGCCGCAATTCACGGCGCGGCTCTCGCACGTCAAGGCCACGCTCGACACGCCCTACGGCGTCATCGGCTCCCACTGGCACGCCGAGAACGACCAGATGATCTACGATGTGACCGTGCCGCCGAACACCTCGGCGGACATCGTGCTGCCGGTTCCGCCGCGGGAAGTCCGGCAGGGAGGTCAGCCGGTGGCGGGAGCGGAGGGAGGCACGACGAAGGTCGCGCTGGCGGCCGGCGCGTATCGGTTTTCGTTTCCGCGGCAGAGCATCAAGTTCTGAAAAGGATGATGAGGTGACTGGAAACTGTAGGAGCGGCTTTATGCCGCGATGATTGGGTCCTTCGCGTGAACCATCGCGGCGTAAAGCCGCTCCTACAGTTCGGGCATCGTGTTCCGTGGTTCTGAACCCTGTCATCCGCCCTTATATGCGCGGGGCGCGGGATTTTAACGGTGGATAGGGTTGAAGTTTCCCGGTGATGGCTAGAGTGTGGCTCTCCCCTCATGTTTCCGCGCTCTTTCCGTCTGTTTTTACTCGCGCTGCCGCTGGTCTTCGTCGCGTGCCGCGAAGCCAAGGTGGCCTCTTATCGTGTGCCGAAGGAAAAGGACCCGGAGATGACCCCGGTTGCGGCCACCACCGCTGACTCCACTCCGCCGGCGGTCGGGCCCTTCATGCAGGCTGCGGGAGCTGGTGGCGGCATGGCGGCGACCCCGGTGGCCACGGCCAGCGGGCCGGGCTTGGGCTGGACGGCACCCGCGCACTGGGTGGCCAAGACGGCCTCGGCCATGCGCAAGGCGACTTACGCGGTGCCCGGCAATGGCGCGGGCGCGGACGGCGATTTCTCGGTGACGGCGTTTCCCAGCGATGTCGGCGGCGAACTCGCGAACGTCAACCGGTGGCGCGGCCAGGTGAAGCAGGAGCCGCTGACGGAAGCGGACCTCGCGAAGGCCGTCACCCGGATCGAGCAGAACGGGCTGCGCATCGCCTACGTCGATGTCGGCGGCGGCGACGGCCCGACGGCGCGCATGCTCGGGGCGATCGTGCCGTACGCAGGCTCCACCTGGTTCTTCAAGCTCGGGCCGGCCTCGAGCGCGCTGATCGCCCGGGAGAAGCCGGCATTTGAGGAATTCCTCAAGAGCCTCAAGCCCGCCGCGTCACCATGAACGCCACGGTGCGCCAGTTTCGCGACTTCTTCGTCTCGCTCCGCCTCACGGTGGTGCTGCTGGGCTTGTCGATCATCCTGATCTTCGCCGCGACCCTCGACCAGGTGAACCTCGGCGTGTGGGCGGTGCAGCAGAAATACTTCCAGACCTTCTTCGTGCTCTGGAAATTCGGCGAGGTGCCCGTGCCGATCTTTCCCGGCGGCTATTTCGTCGGCGGCCTGCTCTTCGTCAACCTCATCGCCGCCCACGTCTACCGGTTCAAGCTCACGTGGCGGAAGGCCGGGATTTTCCTGACCCACCTTGGCGTCATCCTGCTGTTGCTGGGCGAGCTGTTCAGCGGGCTCATGCAGGAGGAGTACAACATGCGCATCGAGGAGGGGGAGACGAAGAACTACGCGGAGAGCTACCAGTTCTACGAACTCGCCATCACCGACACGACGGACCCGAAGTTCGACGATGTCGTGGTCATCCCCAAGGAGCTGCTCGAGAAGGGCGCGGCGATCCAGCATCCGAAGCTGCCGTTCCGCGTCGTGCCCAAGGCGTTCTTTTCGAACATCAACCTGGGGCGGCGCAGCGACGAGCCCACCGCGCCGCCGTCGCCCGCGACGACCGGTTTCGGGCCCAACTTCGTCGCCACACCCATCGCCTTCAACTACAAGCCCGACGCGCTCAACATCCCCGCGGCCTATGTCGAGCTGGCGGGTCCCGAGGGCACCCTGGGCACGTGGCTCACGGTCTACATTCCGCCCCAGATGATGACCATGCCGCCGCAGACCTTCTCCACGCCGGACGGCCATACCTGGAAAATCGCGCTGCGGCCGCAGCGCGCCTACAAGCCGTATGCGCTCACGCTCCTCAAGTTCAGTCACGACGTCTACGCCGGGACCGACATCCCGAAGAACTTCTCCAGCCGCATCCGGCTCGCGACGCCCGACGGCCGCGACGACCACGAGGTGCTCATCTACATGAACAACCCGCTGCGCTACGCCGGCCTCACGTTTTTCCAGTCGGGCTATGACGGCGACCACACCACCGTCCTCCAGGTCGTGCGCAACCCGGGCTGGGTGCTGCCCTACATCGCCTGCATCCTGATGGCCGTGGGCCTCGTGGTGCAGTTCGGCATCCATCTCACCGGGTTCTTCCGCAAACGCCGCGCCGCGGCCGTCCCCGCCGCCGCATGAAAAAATTTCTCCCGCTCCTCGTGCTGCTGGCCGCGCTCGCCTACGTCGGCATGTCGCTCGTGCCGCCGCACAACACCGATGATTTCGACCTCGTGGGTTTCGGCCGCCTGCCCGTGCTCGTCAACGGCCGCATCAAGCCGCTCGACACCGTGGCCCGCACCTCCCTGCTGATCCTGCAGGGCCGCCAGCGGGTGGCCGACCCGACGATCCCCACGCCCATGGTGGCGTCGCCCGCGGAGTGGCTCGCGGACGTGCTCTTCGCGCCGGCGAAGGCCGACGCCTATCCGACCTTCCGCATCAGCAGCACGGATTCGCCCGAGCTGGTCTCGCTCATGGGCCTGACCGACGAGCAGACCAAGATTTCCTACGACAACGCGTCCTCGCGCATGATGGCGATGGCCGACTTCCTGCCGAAGACCCGCTCGCGTTTCTCGTTCAACCAGCTGGCGCCGAAGATCCCGGAACTGGACAAGCAGTACAAGCTGGCCCAGCCGGTGGACGCCGCGGTGCGCACCCCATTCCAGAAGGGTGTCATCCAGCTCTACGACAGCCTGGTGCTTTACCAGCGCCTCCAGCACAGCCTGGTTCCTCCCGGGGAGGATGACTTTCTCAGCCGGCTCCTCAGCCTGCAGAAAACCCTGCCGGCGGGAGTCGAGGCCATCCGGGCCAAGCAGGCGGGCCAGCCCTACGACGAGGAGCTCGCCAAGCAGATGCTGGAGGTCGGCAACGAATTCGTCCTGCTGGACCAATATTCATATCTCCGCGCCGTGCCGCCCGCGGCCGACGCGAAGGACCAGACGGCCTGGAGCAACACCGGCAGCGCGCTGCTTGATGGCTACGGGACCGGCCGGCTCAATCCGACGGCGCTGACCTACGCCGCCATGGCGCAAACCTGGCGCGCGCACCAGGCGGATCAGTTCAACCACCTCGTTGGACTGCAACGGGACGACTTGCAGAAGCGCTTTGCGCCGCAGCTGGCCAAGAGCGACGCCGAGGCGCGCTTCAATGCCGCGGAGCCCTTTTACCGGAGCACGATCCTGTACGCCTTTGCCTTTTTCCTGGCGGTCATTTCCTGGCTCAAGTGGCCCGAGACGCTCGGCCGCTGTGCGTTCTACCTGGTGCTGGTGGCGTTTCTGGCGGCCACCGCCGGCATCGCGACCCGCATGTGGCTCGAGGGGCGGCCGCCGGTCACCAACCTTTATTCGTCGGCCCTCTTCGTCGGCTGGGGCGCGGTGGGGTTGTGCCTGATCCTGGAGCAGATCCACCGCAACGGCATCGGCTCCGCCGCCGCCGGCATGGTCGGCTTCATCACCCTCATCATTGCGCACATGCTGTCGCTCAGCGGTGACACGCTCGAGATGATGCGCGCCGTCCTCGACACCAACCTCTGGCTCGCCACGCATGTGGTGGTCGTGACGTCGGGCTACGCCTCCACCTTTCTGGCGGGATTTCTCGCGCTGATTTATATCTTCCGCGGTGTGTTCACCCGGTCGCTGGACAAGCTCACGGCCGACACGCTGACGCGGATGGTCTATGGCATCGTCTGTTTTGCCACGCTGTGCAGCCTGGTTGGCACCGTGCTGGGCGGCATCTGGGCGGACCAGTCGTGGGGCCGCTTTTGGGGCTGGGACCCGAAGGAAAATGGCGCGCTGATCATCGTCATCTGGAACGCCATCATCCTGCACGCGCGCGCGGGCGGCATGATCAAGCAGCGCGGGCTGATGTGCATGGCGGTCTTCGGCAACATCGTCACCAGCTGGAGCTGGTTCGGCGTCAACATGCTCGGGATCGGCCTGCACAGCTACGGCTTCATGGACGCCGCCTTCTGGTGGCTGCTGGTCTTTGTCATCAGCCAGATCGTGATCATCGTCCTGGCGAACCTGCCACTGGAAAAATGGCGGAGCTTCCGGAGTGTGGCCACAGTGCGCCCGGCCGGCACGGCTGCGGCCCGGGTTTAAATTGTAGGAGCGGCTTTATGCCGCGATGGTTGAGGATCTGGCGTGTAATTCATCGCGGCATAAAGCCGCTCCTACAGCGACCATGCCCTCAGGTCGACACGCCGAGCAGACCGCGGGTCAGCTGGAAATCGGTGAAGCCCTGCGTGGTGACGGCGGGAGTTTGTTCGCGCTGCGCCACGGCCATGATCAGCCGCTGCAGGGCGATCTCGTCCGCGCCGGCCTCGCCGGAGAGGAAGGCGTCGATGTCGTCGGCCGGAAGGGTGCCTCGTTGATCGGCCTCGCCGACCTGGATCACCGGGAGCAGGGGATGTCCCTGCCGGGAGTGATCGCGGACGACCGTGAGAAACAGATGCGCCCCGCAGCCGCCGAGGCCGGTGAGATTTTCCACCCAGTGGTCGGTTTCGGTCGCGATCACGTGGAAACCCTGCTTGGTCACCGGCTGGCCGTAGGCGAGCGTGGCATGCGGCGCGGTGGCGCCGAGCACGGCTGCGCGGAAAACATTATTCGCCAGCAGCGGATCGCCTTCCGGCAGCAAGACCGAGCCGCCCGCGCTGACGACACGGCGCGTGATGGCCGCGAGTGCGGTGGCAGTCGGGGCAGAAACGGGAGCGGCGGTGAGGAGACCGAGCGTGAGGGCGCCGAGATCAGCGGCTGCGGTGGTGGACGGCGGCAGGGCGGCAAATTTTTCCAGGAACCAGGCCTCGACCTTGGCGAGCGCTTTCTCGATGCCGCCGTCCAGTTGGACGCTGGCCCAGCCGAAGCGCTCGAGCGGCACACCGGCCGTCTCGAGCTGGCGGCGCATCAGGTCGTTCGGCACCTTCTCGCAACCGTGCTCGAGCAGCAGGGCGGCGACGACGTTGGGATGCGTGATGTAGGCGCGATAGGTCCGGTGCAGCAGCTGGTGCATCGATTCGCCGCCGAAGCCGCAGCCCTCCGTGTGGGCGAGCCCGACGAAGCGCGAAATCCCCTGCGCGCGGCCGAGGCCCTTTTCATTCATGCGGTCGGCGGCGAGCCGGGCGATCTGGGCGGCGCACAGGCTCGTGGGCAGCACGAGTCCGACGCGTTCCGTGGCCCAGCCGGATTCGTTGCGGGGCAACTGCATCAACGTTGAAACCGCGCGCGCCGGTGACCCGCCCTTGGCCGACACGGAGAGCGGCACGCCATCGGGGGCGGTCCGCGCCCGCAGGGTGGTCAGCCGGGAGGAATCGGTCTGCTGCCAGTTGCGCCAGAGTGAAACCTGCGAATGGCCCGCATGCTCGCCCTTGGTCTTTTTCCCCGATGCGGTGGCGAGGAGGAGATCAAAGGCCTCGGCGGTCAGCGCCTCCATCGGCGTGCCGTCGAGGTAGCGCCCGGCGTTGATGTCCATCTCATGGATGAGCAGCTCGTGGCGGCGCGTGGTCGTGGTGATCTTCAGCGTGGGCACGAACGGGAAGTTCGTGATCGAGCCGTTGCCCGTGACAAAGATGAGCAGGTTGCAGCCGGCGCCGATTTGCCCGGCGATGCCCTCGAGGTCGTTGCCCGGGCTGTTCATGAAATAGAAGCCGGGCGCGGTCATCGGCTCCGCGTAATCGATGACGGTGTCGACGCGGGTGCGCGGGTCCTTCTTGTGGGCGGCGCCGAGCGACTTGAGCACGATGTTGTAGAGTCCGCGCAGTTTGTTGCCGCCGGACGGATTGCTCTCGGGGGTGACGCCATGCCAGCTGAGCCGTTCCTTGAAGCCCTCGATTTTCGCCAGCAGGGCGCGGGCGGTGGGCAGATCCTTCACCTTGGACAACACGTAGGCCTCCGCGCCGACGAGCTCATCGGTTTCGCAGAGATTGGCGGAGCCGCCCTGCCGGATGACTTCATGTACCATCGTGCCGGCGAGGGGATTGCCAGAGATGCCGGAAAAAGCATCCGAGCCGCCGCATTGCAGGGCGATGCGCAGGCCGCTGACCGGCTCATCGGTGCGCCGCAGCGCGTTCACGGCGGGCAGCCAGCCGCGCACGATGCGCTCGCCCTCGGCCAATCCCGCCGCGAGTCCGCCGCGGAGGGTGAGAAACTGGTGAGGCACATCGTCGAGGGGATCGCCGCGCTCGCGCATGAAGGCCTGAAGGCGCGCGTTGTTCACCGGCTCGACACCATAATCCACGGCGAGCACGGCGCCGACGTTGGAGTGGGTCATGAAGCCGGCGAGGGCGCGCAGCACCTCGGTGGCATTGTTGGGCTGGCCCGGGCCGTCGCCCTCGGTGTGCGCGATGGCCACGATGCCGTCGATGCCGGGATGCACCCGGGCGAGCGGTTGCAGACGGGCGGCGAGCTGGCGCGCATAGCTGGCGGTGCGGGAGGTCGTGCCGAGGATGACGATGAAATTGCGCGTGCCGGTGCCGCGGCGGCCGGGGCGACGATAGCCGGCAAAGGTCCGCGGCACCGCGGCGAGCTCGGTGGGTGGCGCGGGGCGAAAGGCGCGCTCATCCAGCTGGAACGCCACCAGGCGATCCGCGAAGTTCGGCTGGGTGGGCAGGCTGGCGCCCGTCTTGCGAATCGCGAGCGCGTCGAGGATCGACTGGTTGGAAACATAGTCGCCCGGCTGGATATCGGTGATGGCGACCCCAAACGGAAGTCCCCACGAAAGCAGGGACGCACCCTTGGCAATGGGGCGCACGGCGAAGCGGTGTCCCTCGAGCACCGTGTGGGCGATCGTCCGCGGCGTGCCGTTGATCAGGAGGACGGTGCCGGCCTCGATCCGGCGGATGGCAATCGCGACATTATCCGCGGGTGCGGGCAGGCGGGCGGCGGCGGTGAAGTCGAGCGGAGCGGAAGACATGGTGGGAATTCAAGCCGGGCAACGACCCCGGTGTCGAGCGGACGCTCATGTATAACTGGCGATGACGGGCAGATCGGCCGGAGCCAGATCGAATGCGGGCAATGCCGCCGGGGTCACCCATTGCAGGGCGACATGCTCGAGCGGCCGGGGTTCGGGGCTGCCGGGGACCAGGCGGCAGACGAAAGGGATCATCTCGATGACGACCGCGTAGGCGTGGGTGAAGCGCGGCAGGGCGCGGGTGATAAGGATGTCGCAACCGAGCTCCTCCTTGATTTCGCGCACGATGGCGGCCTCGGGTCGCTCGCCCGGCTCGACCTTGCCGCCGGGGAACTCCCATTGCAGCGCGAGGTGTTTGTTCGCCGGGCGCTGCGCGATGAGAAGGAGGCCGTCGCGTTCAATCAAAGCGCAGACAACAGGGATGGCGGAGGAAGGGCCCACGGAACAAACAGAGGATGTGAAAATGAAAACGGGCAAGCCGGGGAGGAGGCCGGAAGTTTGCTTTCAGGCTGGCGGCGTGGCGGGTTCCGGCTTCGCTCGGTTTGAATGACGGATGAACTTCCCTCCAGCATTGTCGCGGGTATCAGCTTCATCGGGCGCGCGGGCGGCATGGTGAAGACGCTCGGCGGGTTCAGGAAGGGCCATCACACGCTGCCCGATGCGGCCAATGCGACGACGAACGCCTTCCTTGGAAAAATCTGCGCTGCGGAACTGGCGGAAAAAGCCGAGGCGTTGTTTCAGCGGGTGCGGGCGGAACTGGATTATAAGCGCAAGGAAGTCTCGCTCAGCCTGACCAGCCCGGCCGCGATGCTTGTGGCGAAGGATTTCACGGTGGAAATCACCTACGCCCTCGAGGAGGCGGCCCCGGCGCGTTACACGGTCACGTCGACGCTGCGCGCGCTGCGCAACGCGGAACTGGCCCGCACGGAAGAATTTTCGGCGATCTTTGCGCGGGCCTTTGGCGAGATCTCTTTCGAGCTGAAGAAAGGCGTGCGGGTGGAAGACATGGTGGACGCCATTGAAGCGCTCAACGGCGAGGGTGGGCTGACGGTGACCTATCCCTCGGATTGCCGCGAATGCAGCATAGGTATCGACGGACTGGACGCCCAGGTGCGCTGCACGGGGACGACGCTGGATGTTGTTTTTGCCCGACCGGGTGCGCCGCGTGAATTGATGACGGAGTTCGCGACGGTGCGGGCGGCGTTCGATGCCAGCCCGAAACTGGCAGCGATGATCGGGTAAGCGGTTAGGGCGCGCTATCTCGAACGCGCCGGTTGGACGTGGCAGGAGTCAAGCGCGGCGGATTAGGGATAGTCCGCCCTACCAAAAAAAGCGGCGCTCCGAGGAGCGCCGCGCGGAAATCAGAAGTGGGCGAAACCTGAGGTTCAGCCGAGCAGCTCGGTGACCATGGCGCGCTCGTCGACCAGTTCCTTGTTGGTCGCGGCGATCTTCGACTTGGCAAAGTCGTCCATCGCATAGCCGGTGATCACTTCGTAGCTGCCGGGCGTCGTGGTGCGGACGGGCATGCCGGCCCAGACATTGGCGTCGAAGCCGTAGAGACCATTCGATTTCACGGCCACGGAATGGATGGCGCCGGGAGTCACGAGACTGCGCACGTGGTCAACGAGGGCGTTGGCGGCGGAGGCGGCGGAGGAGGCGCCACGGGCGGCGATGATGGCCGCGCCGCGCTTGCCGACGGTCTCGCAGAACGGCCCCTGCAGCCAGGCGGAGTCCGTGATGACCGCAGGCACCGGCTTGCCGCTAATGGTGGCATGCGCGAAGGACGGAAACATCGTGGGGCTGTGATTGCCGTAGATGAAGATGTTCTGCACGGCCGTGAGATCGACGCCGGCCTTCTTCGCCAGCTGGGTCTGGGCGCGGTTCTGGTCGAGCCGCACCATGGCGGTAAAGCGCTCGGCGGGCAGGCGCTTGGCGTGGCTGGCGGCGATCATGCAGTTCGTGTTGGCGGGATTGCCGACGACGGCGACGCGGGCGTCGGTCGCGGCCACGCTGTCGATGATCTGGCCCTGCGTGGTGAAGATCTTGCCATTGTCCTTCAGGAGATCGGCGCGCTCCATGCCGGGGCCGCGCGGCTTGGCACCGATGAGGAGGCACCAGTTGGCGTCCTTGAAGCCGACGCTGGCGTTGTCGGTGAGGACCATGCCCTTGAGCAGTGGGAAGGCGCAGTCGTCGAGTTCCATCGAGACGCCCTCGAGCGCCTTCATGGCCTTTTCAATGGGGGCCTCGATGAGCTGGAGGATGACCGGCTGGTCGGGGCCGAACATGGCGCCGGACGCGATGCGGAAGAGGAGGGAGTAACCGATTTGACCGGCTGCACCGGTGACGGCGACGCGGATGGGGGATTTCATGGGAGCTTGGTTCTTAACACAGAGGACGCGGAGGGCACGGAGGAAATGACGAGGCGGGAAAGATTAAGGCGGGGAGGGGGTTTCGCGCAGCAAACTTAATGGCCGGGTCGGCCATCCAGCCAAAAATCAGGCAAAGCGCGGGGCAAGGGCGGCGTGGATTTCGCGGACGAGCTTTTCCGTGGTCGGCCAGTCGATGCAGGCGTCGGTGATGGAGACGCCATAGCGCAATTTTTCCCTGGCCTGGGGGAAGGGCTGGCTGCCGGCGCTGAGGTTGCTCTCGATCATGGCGCCCATGATGGACGTGTTGCCCGCCGTGACCTGGGCCAGCAGCTCGCGCATCACTTCGGGCTGGCGCTCCGGCTGTTTGGCGGAGTTGTCGTGCGAACAATCCACGAGGATGGACTTGAACAGGTTGGCCTTGCCGAGCAGCTGCTCGGTCTGCGCGATATGGGCGGGCGAGTAATTGGGACCGCCGGTGCCGCCGCGCAGGACGACATGGCAGTTGGGATTGCCCCGCGTGACGATGGCGGAGGCGCGGCCATCGAGATCGATGCCCAGGAAAGTATGCGGCTGGGCGGCGGCCTTGATCGCATTGATGGCGGTGAGGATCGAACCGTCGGTGCCGTTCTTGAAGCCGAGCGGCATCGATAGCCCCGAGGCCATCTGCCGGTGGGTCTGGGATTCGGCCGTGCGCGCACCGATGGCCGACCAGCAGATGAGGTCGGCAATGTATTGGGGCGTGATGGGATCGAGCAGTTCCGTGGCGGTGGGCAGGCCGAGATCAAGAATGTCGCGTAGAAACGTGCGCGCGAGCCGCAGTCCGGCGGTGATGTCATGGGATCCGTCCAGGTGCGGATCCATGATGAGCCCCTTCCAGCCGACGGTGGTGCGCGGCTTCTCAAAATAGACGCGCATCACGATCATCACGCGGTCGGAAACTTCACGCGCGAGCGCCGCGAGGCGGCGTGCATAGTCACGGCCGGCATCGAGATCATGGATCGAGCAGGGCCCCACAATGAGCAGGAAACGCTTGTCGTCGGTGAAGATGATCCGGTGGATTTCCCCGCGGGCCCGGCTCACAAACTCCGCCTCGGCCTCGGTCTTGGGCAACTCCGCCAGTAGCGTGGCGGGTGAGGGCAGGGGGCGCGTTTCGACGACGTTGATGTCGGAGGTTTTTTGCACGGCCGGCCAACCTGCGGGCCGACGCCGTGGCAATCAAGCCTCGACCTTATCCGTCCCAGAGCCCTGTTTTTGGGCAAAAATAAGGCGGGCCGCCTACCCCTAAGCGGCCCGCCATTGCTTTCTTAGTTACCCCAAAACTCCCGCTAGGCGGGAGAAGTGAGAAATTTGATGAGTTGAAAGATAGGCGATCTTGCGGCATGGTCAAACAAAAGTTCTCAAAATCTCCCAGTTTTTTACTCAACCTATTGGTCAGTAGAGCAATGAATATTGTAATCGCATGACAATTAGAAATGCACCCAAGCTCCATTTCTGGCGGCCGGCCGCCTGGCTGAGCGTGAGCGGGCCGGATGCGTTCACTTTTCTGCAGGGCCAGTTCACCAACGATCTTGGCGCGCTCAAGACGAGTCCGGCGGTTTACGGGCTGTGGCTGAATCAAAAGGGTCGTGTGTTTGCCGATAGTTTTGTCGTGCGTGGAAGCACGGCGGAGGAGTTTTGGGCCGGCAGTTATTTTTGCCCTGCGGCGGTGATCCTTGAGCGGTTGGAAAGTCATATCATTGCGGACGAAGTGACGGTGGTGGACGAATCGGCGGATTGGTTTGGCACGGCGCTGGTGGGGACGGATCTGATCGGGCAGGCGAGAGCGGCCGGTGAGGGAATATTTTTCCCGGGACGACGCGGGCTCGGCGAACAAGTGGAATGGATGACGCTCACGCCGCCCAAAATGACCGGTGGGGCGATCCTCACGGCCGGCGACATGGAGCATGCCCGCATTCTGGCAGCCATCCCTGCCATACCGGGCGACATTGGCCCCGCCGAACTGCCCAACGAGGGAGGGCTCGAGTCTGATGCGATTTCCTACACCAAAGGCTGCTACCTTGGCCAAGAGGTGATCGCGCGATTGAAATCGATGGGCCAGGTGCGACGCCGATTGGTGCGAGTGACTGGCACGGGGGCGCCACCCGCCTGCCCGACGAAGCTCTACCAAGGCGCGCGACAGGTTGGCGAACTCCGCTCGGTTGCGACCGAGGGCGCCGGCTTCATCGGCCTCGCCTTGCTCACGTTGCTGCATTGGCAGCAGGACGCGGCCCTCGGCCTGGCGGCGGACGCCGCCCCCACCATCACGCCGGCCGTCGCATCATGACTGAACTGGAACAGCTCATTCAGCTTTGCGAACGGCTCGGCGCCGGCCCGGCGCAGGCAGCGGCGATGGCGGGACAAATGCAGAAGCGAGCAGGGCAGCTCTCAGCCGAACGCGGGATCACCCGGGAGGCGGCGATGAAGTATCTGCTGGAAGTCCTCGTCAAAGGCCGGCATGGCGAGATTTCCGCCGACAGCATGCCGGAACGCCCGGCCCCCTCCATGCGCGAAAAACTCATTGCCCTGTTTCATGCCAGCCACGGCCGCGCGCCGGAGATCTTCACGCGCGCCCCGGGCCGCATTGAATTCATTGGCAACCACACCGACTACAACGGCGGCACCGTGCTGGGCGCCGCGATCGACCGCGGTGTGTGGGTTGGACTGGCCCGACGGACGGACGGACTCAGGACTTTCCTCAGTGATCAAAGTCAGGGGATCGTCACGCTGCCGGCTACGGGGAAACTGGAAAAGCTGACGGGTGCGCAGAGCTGGGTGAATTACCCGCTGGGCATGCTGGACGCGCTGCCGGTGTTCGGGCAGCCGGTCCCGGACGGGTTTGACTACGTGGCGGTGTCCGACCTGCCGAGCGGGGCGGGCCTGAGCAGCAGCGCGGCCATCGAACTGGCCTCCGGCCTGGCTTTTCTCGAGGCGGTGGACCGGCATCCTGAGCGCGAGATCCTCGTGAAGGCCGGCAGGCACGCGGAAAACAATTTTGTCGGCGTGCCCTGCGGCATCCTCGATCAGGGTGTCTCGGGCTTCGGTCGGAAGGACCACCTTGTCTTCATCGATTGCCGCGGGCCGCGCTTTGCGACCGTGTCCTTGCCGGCAGATGCGCACTTTTGGATCTTTAATACCCACACCAAGCATGCGCTGGTCGACGGACTTTACGCCGAGCGCCATCGCGAGTGCATGGAGGCGGCGAAAGCGCTCGGAGTTTCCCTGTTGGCCGAGGTTGCGCCGGCCGCGCTGGTGGATGCCGCCACTCGCCTGCCGCCGACCATTTACAAGCGGGCGAAGCACATCATCGAGGAGATCGCCCGGGTTGATGCGACCGTGCGGGCGCTGGAGGCCGGCGATCTCCCGGAAGTGGGCCGGCTGCTGACGGCCTCCCATCGCAGTTCGCAGCATCTTTTTGAAAACAGCACGCCTGAGCTGGATTTTTTGGTCGATGCGCTGACGGCAATCCCGCAGGTCCATGGGGCGCGGCTGACCGGTGGTGGTTTCGGCGGCGCGGTCATGGCGCTGACCGGCGCCTCATTAGGCGAGGCGCAAGCCGCCAGTGTGGTGGCCGCCTATGAAAAGAAATTCGGCCGCCGTCCTGATGTGCTGCATGCCCTCACCGGCGACGGGGCCCGGGTTATCGCCCCATAGAATCCGCTCACTTCATGGTGAAGATGGCGGCGGTCTGTTCCAGGTAGGCGTCGATCCACCGGTGGAGGAACAGGAAATACAGCGCCCCGGCGATCGCGAGCATCGGGCCGAAGGGGACGTGCATGCCGAAGCCGATCTCAGCTGGCTGTCCGTCGGGCGTCTCGGCTCGGGGGGCGACCGGCGCGGGCTGGCCGGAGATTTTTTTCCAGACTTGGGCGAGGCCGACCCAGATCGTGCCCACGAGCGCGCCGCCGAACACGCAAAAGACGGCGCCCTGCCAGCCGGCGAACGCCCCGATGGCGCCGACAAATTTCACGTCGCCGAAGCCCATCGCTTCCTTTTTCAGGACGGCTTCCGCAATCAGGGCGATCCACAGGACCAAGCCTGAGCCGATGAGCAATCCAATCAAAGCGCTCAAGCCGGACTGCAGGCTGGCAACGACAAAGATCTCGTGCTGCTGGCCATGCAGTGTGGGGACGAAAAAAGAAAGCAGGACGCCGAGGACTCCCAGTCCGATAGTGAACACATCGGGGATGACCATGTGGTCGAGATCGATGAAGGTCGCGCACATGAGCGCGCTGAGAAACAGCATGCCGCACAGCGCCTTGGCGTGGTCGGGAAAGAGCAGCCAGCATGCGAGAAAGAGCAGGGCCGTCAGCAGCTCCACGGCCGGATATCGAACCGAAAACGGCCGATGGCAGCAGCGGGCCCGTCCGCGGAGAATGAGCCAGGAAAGTATCGGGATGTTATCGTACCACGCGATAGGCTGTCCGCAACCGCAGTGGGAGCCGGGAGTGACGATGGATTTCCCGGCGGGAATCCGGTAGATGCAGACATTGAGGAAGCTGCCAATGCACGCGCCGAAGATAAAAACCACGATGGGAAAAAACCACGGAAAGGCGGCGGCGACTTCAGCCATGGCGGTGGAATTCATGCAGGAGGCCGGTGGGCAGGGCGACGTTCGCCAACGAAGCAGTCCCGTGCAAGCATGCTCCTAGGCTCCAAGGGCGGCCCGGGCGGCGGCCTGCATGGCGGGAGCGGTGCGGGCGGCGGGAATGCCGCTCCAGATCTCAAGGGACTTGGCTCCCTGGTGCACCAGCATCGAGAGTCCATTGGCGCAGGGAATGGAAAGCGATTCCGCCTGGCGCAGAAGCGGGGTGCGCGCGGGGTTGTAGATCATGTCGAAGACGGCGGCCGGACGCGAGAGGGTGGCCAGATCGAGAGGGGAAGGATCATCAACCCGAAGGCCGGCGCTGGTGGCGTTGATGACGAGGGCCCCGGAGGGAAGCTTGGCGGGTGGCTCATCCGGGGCGAAACCATGTAGCGGGATGCCGGCCGCGAGCGGAGCGAGCCGGGCCAGGAGCGCGGCGAGGTTTTCGGGCGTGCGATTGGCGATCCAGAGGGAGGCGCAGCGGCGCTGCAGGCATTCCACGGCGGCTCCCCGCGCGGCGCCGCCGGCGCCGAGGAGCACGATATGGGACCCTGCCAGCTGGCAGCCCAGCGTTTCATGCACGGCGGTATTGAGGCCGTAGCCATCGGTGTTGAAACCGTGCCAGTTGGCGCCCGTCCGGCGCAGCGTATTGACGGCCCCGACCGGCCGGGCGGCGGGATCGATCTCCGCGACCCGATCGAAGGCGATGACTTTGTGCGGCACGGTGAGATTGATGCCGTGGAAATTTTTTGCGTGTGCCAGCTCGAGCGCCTGGGGCAGTTCGTCCGGATGGATCTCGAAGCGGAAATATTTCCAGCTGGCGAAGCGCGCATCATCGCGGGCGAGATCCGCGAGCGCGGCGTTGTGCATCGGCGGGCTGAGGGAGTGCCCGATGGGGTGGCCAAACACCGCCAGGGCGGTGCCGGGGAACGACCACGATTCAAGGTCGCGCAGAGTGGGGACGGGACTGGCAGAGCTCATGCGTTCGGCCCGAGACAACGCGGAACGCCCGCCGGAACGCGAATGAATTTCACGGCGGCACGTGCCGCTTGTAGGTGGCCTCGAACTCCTCGACAAAGCCGGCGAAAAGCCGGGCATGGGCTTCATTGCCCGCAGCCTGATAGTGGTTCACGAGATTGCGGCAGCTCCGGCACAGCACCTCACGCACCGGCGTGGGGGCCAGATCGGTGACCTTCGGCATGATCTGATTGGCCCGGAGCGCGGAAAAAATCTCCTCGGCGGTGCGGAAGACACCGCCGTCGAAGGGATCGATGAAAAACGGCGCGTCATCCAGGTAGCAGCCGACAACAAAACGCCCGGGCAGGCCGACCGGTTCCAAGGTGAGGCCGACGCGTTCCGCCACGAGCAGATAGATGACGCTCAGCGAGATGGGAATACCGGTGCGGCGCGCGAGCACCTGGTCGATGAAGCTGTTGCGCGGATCGGTGTAGTCCTCGACGTTGCCGTGAAACCCGCCCTCGTGGAACAGCACGCGGTTGAGCACGCGGCATTTTTCCCGCGCGGAGCTGGGCTCGACGATCAGTTCGCGGCAGCGGTCCGCCAGCTGGTCGAGCGCCAGGCAGCACGCGGCCACGTCGAGATCGGGCGACACCGTGCGGCTGAGCAGCAGGGCGCCGGTTTCGAGCTCGTAGTTGAGGGAGCGGATGAAGCCGCGAAACTCGGCCACGGGATCCGCGAACCGGAGTTCTTCGAGGAACCAGCGGGCGTGCCAGGCCATGATGCGGTGGGGGCCGCGTGCAGTGTCCTGGAGAAAATGCATCGCGGCCGGACCCTGCTGAGTGAATTGGGCGAGCAGGGCCTTGCGCACCGGTTCACTGGTGTCGTCGAGCAAACTCAGAAGGGCCTCGCGCAATCCTTCACTGAGTCGTTCAGTTGGCACGTGCATGAGACGAAAAAGGTTTCGCCCTGCTGGCAATCAGGAAACGGGCCAACGCGAAAAAAATTCCGCGGATTTTCTTGAGCCGGAAGCTTATTCCCGTGCGCCGAAGAGGGCGGTGCCGACCCGCACGATCGTGCTCCCGGCGGCGACCGCCTCGGCAAGATCCCCGCTCATCCCCATCGAGAGCTCGCGCAGCGGCGTGCCGAACCGGGTGGCAAGTTGATCACGAAGCAGGCGCAGGCTGGCGAAGGTGCGCCGGGCGACCTCGGGATCGGTGGAAAGCGGGGCAATAGTCATGAGGCCATCGACGCGCAGATTCTTCCCGGCCAGCGCGGCCTCCAGCAGCGGAGGAGCCCCGGCGGGATCGACGCCGTGCTTGGCCGGATCATTGCCGGCGTTGACCTGAAGCAGGATGGGGAGGGTTTTGCCCAGCTCGGCGGCGGCGCGGTCGAGCTGGAGGACCAGCTTCATGCTGTCGACACTCTGCACGCGGTCAAAATGCCGGGCGGCGAGCCCGGCCTTGTTGGACTGGAGGTGGCCGATAAGTTCCCAGGCAATGGCGGCGGTGGACTGTGCGCGCTTTTCCACCCCCTCCTGCACCCGGTTTTCACCCACGGCCCGCAACCCATAGCGGGCGGCATATTCCACCGCTGCCGGGGGGTGAGTTTTGGTCACGGCCAGCAGCTCGACCCCGAGGGGATCCCGGCCCGCCAGGCGGCAGGCCGCGGTCATCCGGGCCCGAATTTCATCGGTCCGGCGGGCGAATTCCTCATAGGGGATGAACATGGTCTGACTTTAGCTAATCTAATTAAGCATTTACGGCGCGGAGGCTTCTTTATTCTATGGGCAACAACGCGGGCTTATCATGCAAATTGAAAATTTCAAAATCTTCGCCGACTTGGTCGAGACCAAGAGCTTCTCCAAATCGGCCAAGCTGAACGGCATTACCCAGTCAGCCGTCAGCCAGCAGGCGCGGGCGATGGAGCGGCACTTCAAGACACTCCTGATCGACCGGAGCCAGAAGCAGTTCCAGCTGACGCGCGAGGGACTGCGCGTGTACGACTCGGCGAAGGAGATCCTGCATACCTACGACAAGCTACTGAGCGAATTGCAGGAGATGAAAAAGGTGATCAGCGGCACCATCCGCATCTCGACCATCTACTCGATCGGCCTGCATGAGCTGCCGCCGTACATCAAGAAATTCCTCCATGACTACCCCTCCGTCAATGTGCGGGTGGAATACCGCCGCTCGAACCTAGTCTACGAGGACATCCTGCACAACTCGGTGGATTTCGGGCTGGTGGCCTTTCCCATCAAGCAGCGCCAGATCGAGGTGCTGACCTTCCGCAGCGACCACCTGGTGCTCATCACGCACCCCAATCATCCGCTCGCGAAGCGGGGGGAGATCGAGGTAAAAGATCTGGCCGATCATAAATTCATCGGCTTCGACCCGGACATCCCGACCCGCAAGGCGGTGGACCAGATTTTCCGGGAGAACAAAATCGAAAGCGAGCCGGTGATGGAGTTCGACAACATCGAGACCGTGAAGCGCGCGGTGGAGATCGACCACGGCATTGCGATCGTGCCACAGGCGACGGTCCAGCAGGAGTCGAAGGCGGGTACGCTGGCGGTGCTGCCCTTCAAGGGACGGAATTTTACGCGGCCTCTGGCCATCCTGCACCGCAAGGGCCGCGTGCTCACGCCGGCGATGAAGAAATTCATCGAGACACTGGGGCTCGACCTGCCCGAGGCGCGCGACACCTGAGTTTTGTGGAAATTTCCCGCCGCTTCGTTGGGCTGGCCTTGGCCATATTTTTGCTCGGTTTGACCGCCTGTCAGCCGGCGGTCCAGCTGCCCAGGCTCGGCCGGGCACCCGCTTGGAAGCTGAAGGATCTCGATGGCAAGGAGGTCTCGTCCGAGCAATTTCGCGGCAAAGTGGTGATCGTCGATTTTTGGGCCACCTGGTGCGTGCCATGCGTCGAGGAGATCCCCGGCCACATCAAGCTGCAGGAGAAATACGGCAAGGACGGCCTCGTCGTCGTCGGGGTCTCGCTGGACGAAGCCGGGCCGGATCACGTGCGGGCGTTTGTGAAGGCGAAGGGCATGAATTATCAGGTGGTCATGGCCAAACTCGAGGCGGTGGAGGCGATCTTTGGCGGCATGGTGGTGCTGCCAACCAAACTGATCATCGACCGCACAGGCGAGATTCGCGACCGACAGGTTGGCGCCGAGCCGGCGGCCGATATCGAAAAAAAGGTCAGGGCGGTCCTGAAGTAAAACGGGACGGGCCCTGATACAGTCCGTCGAGAGGGGCGGAGGCCGGAAAAATAAGGGCCCGCCGGTAACCCCTAACGGCGGGCCCACTATTTTCTTATCCGCCTGGCGCGGACATCCATGTCTCCGTGAAACCCCACCGAAGCAGGACTTCGCAGAATGGATTTATTTCAGCATCGTCCATGCCAAGGCCCGATCCGGAATGGAATTTGAGCTACTTTTCGCCGGCTACGGGGAAAAGCGGCGAGGTTGGGACCTTGCGGTCGATCCGGCTTAAAAAAAAGGCGTCTGCGTTTCCGCGGTGAACCGGGTGAGATTCGACAATTCATCCGCGACTTCCCGGTCGCTCCGGCAGCGCGGCATTTTATTCTGGCCGCCCCATTTGCCCTTCTGCCGCATCCAGTGCTCAAAGACCCCCGGAATGACCAGCCGCACCACGGGCATTTCCAAGCCGCCGCCCTTGCGCTTGGCCTCGTAGTCCTCGTTGTTCCGCTGGAGTTCGGCGTCGAGCTCGGGGGCCATGATGGGGCCGGTGGGGGTTTCGGCCGTACCAGGCTTGAGCTCGATCCACCATTCGTGGCGGCCGCGCTTCTGGCCGGTGAGCGAACTGGCGAACACCGGGGCGACATGGAAATTCACGATCTGCCAGCCATGGCGCTGGCAAACGCCGAAGAGCGCATCCGTGAGCTCCTTCTCGATGACATGCTCGCCGAACGCGCTGAGCTGGAGGTTGGTCCGGCCCACATAAATCAACCGGGGCGGCTCCGTGGAAATAAACCGCACCACGTCACCGATCACATAGCGTGAGAGCCCGGCGGGAGTGGTCAGCAGCAAGGCGTAGTCCACGCCGACCTGCACCTCCTCCAGCGGCACCACCTTGCCGCCGAGGCCCGCCAGCTTGGTGCCGTCAAAATCCTTCATCGGCAGGAACTCGAAGAAAATTCCCGCATCGGTCATCAACCTGAGGCCGAGGGCGCTGTCGGCGTCCTGGGCGGCGATGAAGGCCTCCGAGGCCGGGTAGACCTCGTGGAAATTCACCGTCGGGCCCAGCGCGGCGCGCAGTTCGTCCGCGAAGGGTGTGATGGGGACGCCGCCATGCACGAGGCACTCCAGGTTGGGCCAGAGTTCCTGCAGGTGGTTCAACCGCGTCCGGTCGGAGTCGACCCGGAGGCGAATCTGCTCGGCGAGGATAAGGATCCAACTGGGAATGCCGGCGACCATGGTGATGTCGCGATTCCAGGTCCGCTCGACAATGGCGTCGATTTTAGCCGGCCAGTTGGACATTTGCGCGATCTGCGTGCCGGGTTCGTAAAGATGCTCCTCGACCCAGGAGGGCAGATTGAGCGCGGCGAGGCCGCTCAGGTCACCGCCATAGGCGACGAAGGGGGCCGACTCCGGCAGCGGGGCCAGGGTCGTCGATCCGCCCAGGAAAAGATGCCGCCCACGAAAAACCCCGGCATGGCCCGTGCGAGCGGCGTAATAGAGCAGAGAATCGAGGCCGGTCTGGCGGAAGTGCTCCATCATCTCCGCCGTGACTGGCAGATACTTGGTCCGGCCCGCAGTGGTGCCGGAGGACACGGCATAATAGGCGCACTGGCCGGGCCAGAGCACATCGGCTTCGCCGAGCTTCATCCGCTCGATGTAGGGCGCGAACTGCTCGTAAGTTTGGGGCGGCACTCGCTCGCGAAAGGCGGAGTATTTCATCCCCTTCTCCAAACCCGCCTTGTGTCCGTAGGTGGTGGCGGACATTCGGGCCATCAGGCGCCGCCAAATGCGGGTCTGAGCCGCCCCGGATTTTTGCGGACGCCGCAACCGGCGCGCCGCGCGCGCGGTCAAAAAATCCGCGCCGAGATAAAAAAGGCTTTTGGGCAGGGCCGGCATGGGCGGTGCGCCGCGCCGGGCACCGGATCAAGGCAGCGCGGCGCAAGGTGGAGCGGCAAGCGAATTCAGGCCCTGGCGCCGAGCTTACCCTTTTTTAGCCCCCGATAAAACGCCCGGATCGGTGGCAGAAAGTTAAAAACATGGAAAATCAGCGAGGCATGCTGCACCGGGGTTCCGCGGGGATTCGTGACCACCCGCACTGTTCCGTTCGAAAAATACGCGCGGGGCGCCCGTTCCAGTGCGAAGCGGGTGGGCGAATTTTCCGCCAGGGCCGAGGCCTCCTTCTCGGCGTAGAGAATCAGGGCCGGGGCGTCCGAAAGCGGCAGGTTTTCCGGTGAAAAATAGTCCGCCGGCGACGGCATCCCCTTCAGGGCCTGCACGCGTTCGCAGGCCCCGGCGGCATCGATACTCTGGATGGCATCCAGCACGCCGTGGCGCAGGCGCTCGAGCTCCCCGCGGGTCATCAAGGTGTGGAGCGACTCCTTGTTTTGCGCCCCGGCCTCGAACATCTTCCGGAAAACCGCCCGGGATTTCTCGATGCCCGCGTCGGTCACGGTGCCCTCGAAATACGGCTTGAGGGCCCGGCCCACGAGGGTGGTGGGTTTGTGCGTGCCCGGCTCGAGCAAATCCTCCGCGCAGGCCACCGGGCTGACCAGAATCATGCCGCCCAGGCCGTCCGGCCGGCCGGCGCGGCGCCGGCGGCGCAGCCACTCCAGCAACAGGCCACAGCCAAAGCTCACCGTGAACAGCACCGGCTGCTGGCCATGGAGCACGCGGAGTTCCTCCACCAGGTCGTCGAGCTGGGCACAGAACAGGTCGACGGAAAAGCCGTGCCGCGAATAATTGAAGTAATAGAGGCTGCCAAACTTCAGCAGGCGGCCGCGCAGCAGATAAACCTGCTCGGTCGCATCGGGGACAAAGCCACCCATCACAATGGTCGGCACGCCTCCCTTGCGCTGCTCATGGAGCACGGTGGATTTCTGGCGGGGATGGGCCAGGCCGCTTTCCAGCACGGCTTCCTGGGCATGTCGCATGGTCGGCGAAAAGGGCAGCGGACGAGGCGGGCGCAGCTTGTAGCCGGCGGTCCGCACAAAAGTCCGGATCGAAAGTGCAGGCGGCCATTGGCTCATTTGAGCCAGCAAGTGCAGGGCGGGAGATAAACTGAGCTCAGGCATGGGGTTGACGGCGAGCAGTCTGGATAGTGGAGGCTGGCACAGGCAAAGGCAAATCAAGGCTGCCACGGAATATTCACCACGATGGCACGCCCATGTGACTTTTCCCTTTGCGTGCGGTTCCACCCCGGGAGAGAAAGGCTGCCGCGCATGCCACTTCCCCCTGTCATCCATGAGGACGCCGCGCTCATTGCCTTCGACAAGCCCAGCGGGATGCTGGTGGCGCCTGATCGCTGGGACAAGACGCGCGAGAACCTGATGGGCCTGGTGCATGCCCGGCTCGGCCAGGGCGTCGCCAACGTCCACCGCCTGGATGCCGACACCAGCGGTTTGCTGCTGTGCGCGAAAACCAAGCCCGCGCTGGATTTCCTCAGCGGCCAGTTCCAGTCCAAGACCGTGGGGAAAAAATATCACGCGCTCGTCGTCGTGCTGCCCACCGACGAGGCGATGAAGGTGGTGACGCCGGTCAGGGCGCCGGAAGGCGGCCTGCCCGCGGCGTTTACCGTGGACCTTGCGCTCGGGGAGGACGAAAGGCAGCCCGGCCGGATGCGCGTCTTCAAAAAACGCGGCGGCAAGGCCAGCCTGACGGAGTTCCGGGTACTGGAACAGCACGGGAGGTTTGCCTTCGTCGAGTGCCGGCCATTGACCGGGCGCACCCACCAGATCCGGGTTCATCTCGCCGCCGCGGGAGCTCCGGTCCTGAACGACCCGTTTTATGGCGATCCGGAAATCAAGCTCCTCCTGTCCGACCTGAAACGCCGCTACAAGGGCCGCGAGGAGGAAAAGCCGCTGATTGCCCGGCTGGCGCTGCATGCGAGCGAATTGACCATCACGCATCCGGACACCCGCGAGCCGATCACCCTGCAGGCTCCCTTGCCACGCGAGTTCGAGGTGGCGCTGAAGTACCTGAGAAAATTTCCGGCGGGGCGCCGCTGATCCAGCTCAGCCGTTGAGCCGGGCCAGCGCATCCCGGGCCCGCGTCTTGGCGGCTTCGTCGTGTTTCTCGCGCGAGGGCATGGCCAGCCCCTTTTCAATATTCTTGCGGGCCTGCTCCTTCTGTCCGGCTGCGAGATAGGCGAGGCCCAGCTCTAGCTGATGCTCCAGCTGGCCCGGCTCCAACGCCACGGCGCGCTGCAGATGCTCGATTCCCTGCTCCACGGTGGCAGCGGGCAGGCCGCCGTAGAAGAGCTTCACAAAAAAGCGCGCCCCGGCGCCGAGCGACGCAACCTCATAGTTCCAGCGGCCGACCAGATGGTGTGCCCAGGCATAGTCCGGGTCGAGGGCCAGCGCCCGGTCGGCCTCCTCCTTCACGAGCCGGGAATATCTCACCTTGTCACGGGTGCCGCTGATCTCGGCGAGCTTCCCGTGGCAGACTGCAAGGGAAAGGGCGTTGACGGCACTCTTCGGATCGAGGTCGACCGAACGCTGGGCATAAGCGAGCGCGTTCTCAATGGACTTTAGTTTCTCTTCCTCGGTCGGGAGGTCGACCACCATGTCGGAATACTGGTGCGCGATTTTCTGGAGGATGAACGCGTCATTGGGGCGAACTTTGTCGGCGGCCAGAAAAAGTTGCAGCGCACCATGGGAATCGAGGCGAGCCTCGGCGGCGAGGGCGTCCTTCACGAGCAGGTCGGCATCCGCGGCGGCCACGGCCAGAGGCAGGATAAGTCCGAGGAATAGCGGACGAATAAATTTCATGGCGGAGCCATTATGCCGTCAGGGGCTTTTGAAAGAGGTAGTGGCTGACCAGCCACTCCTCGCCATGGTGATAGCCCCAGAGCTCTGCGCAACTCATGTAGAAAACACGCCAGTAGGCCCACCATTTCACCGCTTGGTCACGCCCGTAGGTGGCGGCGAAGAGGGGCATGATTTCAGCCCGATGGGCATCCATGTTTTTCAGCCAATGCTCCGCGGTCTGCTGATAGTGCCGGCCATTGACCTTCCAGTCCGACACCAGCTTCAGGTCATCCTGAAACTGTGGGAGCAGGTCGTGGGCGGGCATCTGGCCGCCGGTGAAAAAATAGCGGCTCATCCAGTCGCCGGGGCCTTCCGCGACGAAGTGATAGGAGAAGCGGTGGTGGGTAAAAATATGGGTGAACAGCAGGCCGCCGGGCTTGAGCCAGCGGGCGATGTTCGCGAAGAGGCGCTGGTAATTCTTGAGGTGCTCGAACATCTCGACCGAGACGACCCGGTCGAACTGGCCGGGCGCGGTGTCAAAGGCGTTGATGTCACAGGTGATGATCCGGAGATTGGTGAGGCCGCGCCGGCGGGCTTCGCCGTCGATGTGCTCCTTCTGGGTCCGGGAGTTGGAGATGGCGGTGATCTGCGCGCGCGGAAACTTTTCCGCGTTATAAAGCGCAAGCGAGCCCCAGCCGCAGCCCAGCTCAAGGATGTGCTGGCCGTCGGCGAGCTGGGCCCGTTCGGCGTAAAGCGCGAGCATGTGCTCCTCGGCTTGGTCGAGGGTCTCGGCGCCGGTGAGATAAAGGCAGCCCGAGTATTTGAGGCGCCGACCGAGGCAGAGCTGATAGAATGGCGTCGGCACCTCGTAGTGCTGTTCGTTGGCGGCCGCGGTTTGCTCGGCGAGCGGGCGGGTCCGGAGATCAGCGACGTAAGCGGTGCGATCGTAGCGTGCGGCCTCGTCGCGGAGGCGCTGCGCGAGCAGGCGGCGGATCCCGACGCGGATCAGCCAGTCCGGCAGCAGGTTTTTTTCGAGCAGGGTATCGATCATGCGCGGGGCTTCCGGGGAAACCAGGGCACAAAGGCGCTCGTGGACTCCTGATATCGGCGATAGGCGTCGCCGCGGCTGCGCAGACTTTGTTCCTCGGTCATGGGTATGCCTGTTACGCGCAGCAGCAGGTAAAGGATGCTGGCAGGGCCGATGACGGCGATCCAGCCCCCGGGTGACGCCAAGGCGAAGACAAAATAGGCCACCCAGATGAGCCATTCAAAAAAATAGTTTGGGTGACGGCTGTAGCGCCACAGGCCGGTATCGCAGACACGGCCCTTCCGGGCCGGGTCGCGCTTGAAGGCGGCGAGCTGTCGGTCGGCGAGCGCCTCACCCGTGATGGCGACCAGCCACAGGACGGCACCGGCAATTTCGAGCGGGTGCAATCCGGGCGCGGGATTCAGGCTGGAGAGTAGAAAAGGCACGCCCAGCAGGACGACGGAGCCGGCCTGCATCTGGAAGAACCCGAACATCCGGGTGGTGAAGTTAGTGGCCCAGTCCCGGCGGAGCTGCTGGTAGCGTCCGTCCTCGACGGGATGATGGCCAAGCACCCGGATGCAAAGATGGGTGCCAAGGCGCAGGCTCCACAAGGTCACCATCGCCGCGATGAGCGCGCGCCGTGCGGGCCAGCCCGGGCCGAACAAGGCATAGAAAACAGCTAGCAGGCCGAAGGCATAGGACCAGGCGATGTCCACGATGCCATAGTTGTCCATGCGCCGAGCCACCGCATAAAGCCCCGCGAAGGCGACGCAGAGCGAACCGAGAGCGCAGAGGATCAGCAGGGTCGCACTCATGACCGTGGCCAGCCGAGGGCAACGACGGCCACGCCCAATCCAGCCAGCGTGAGGCCAAGCGCACCGGGTCCGCTGCGCCGGGCAGTCAGCACGTCAGCCAGCCGGCCTTCGCGCGGCAAGTGGAAGAGCTCGTTGACGCAATAGGCGGACATGGCGATGTTCCCGAGCAGCATGATGGCGACAAACCACGCCAGCCGCGCGACCCAAGCCGTCTGCTTGTAGCAGACCCAGACAAAAAACGTCGTGAAGCCCCAATAGGCGTCAAACATCGTCGCGATAAACCACGGATGGGTGAACACCTCCCGTGGCACCGCGAAGAGCGGGCATTGCAAACTCGCCCAGGTCGTGACCCAGAGCATGGAGGCGATGACGACGATAAAAAGGCCGCGCAAAAAAAGAATCATACTGGATCGGAGGAGAAAAACGGAGGAAAGAGGCCGGAGAACGGAGGAGGGTGGGGGTGTCGGTGAAATCGAAGCTTTGTATTTCTGCCGCGGCCTCGGACAAAACCTTGGGCTAGAACGCGAGGTTGTTGGCCCGCGTGTGCAGGGTTTGCACCACCGAAATGTTGCGGAGGGCGAACGCCGCTTCGCAGTAACCGAGATAATAGGTCCATTTGCGGATGAACCGTTCGTCGAACCCAAGCGACCGCACCTGATCCACCCGGGCGCGGAAATTGTCGTGCCAGAGCTGCAGGGTGCGGGCGTAGTCCGGGCCGAAATCGTCGACGGTGTGCACCGAGAAACCACCGGCCCGGGTGAGGTGTTCGTTCACCCGGTTGAGGGAGAGCAGCAGCGACCCGGGAAAGATGTGCTTCTGGATAAAATCGATGCCCTTCCGGAACTGGCCGTAACGCGCATCGGGGCACGTGATGAACTGCAGCGCCAGCAAGCCGTCGCGCTTGAGCACGCGGTCGAGGACGGCGCAGAATTCCGGCAGGTAGCGGTGGCCGATGGCCTCCATCATCTCAATGGAGACAATCTTGTCGAACCGGCCGTCGAGATCCCGGTAATCGCGCAGCTGCACCTCCACTCGATCGGCAAGGCCGGCCGCGGCGATGCGCTGGCGGGCGAGGTCATGCTGCTCGCGGGAAATCGTGACCGTGGTCACGCGGCAGCCATAAGTCCGGGCGGCGTGCAGCGACCAGCCGCCCCAGCCGGTGCCGATCTCGAGCACATGGTCGGCGGGGGTGAGCCGGAGCCGGCGGCAAAGGGCGTCGTTCTTCTCGCGCTGCGCCTCCTCGAGAGTGAGATCCGGCCGGGTCCATTTCGCCGCCGAGTACATCATTGAAGGATCAAGGAAGAGGGCGAAGAAATCGTTGGAGAGGTCGTAGTGCTCCCGGATGTTGCGCCGGGCATTGACGCGGGAATTGGGCCGGAGGAGATGGCCGAGGCGGTTGGCGAAACGCAGGCCGTTGAGCGCGAATGAGCGGGCCTTCTGCGAACCGGAGAGCATGGGCGCATCGTCGAGATTGAGGATGAACCACGCGATGACCGCGGTCAGGTTGGCCGTCTCCCAGTCGCCGTCGATGAAGGACTCGGCAAAGCCAATGTCCCCCGACAGCACGCATTTCCGGAAAAACACTTCGCGGCGCACCCTTATGTGCGCGGCGGCGGGGATGGCCAGCGGGAGCGGGCGGGCATGGGCATCAGCGTGGCTGCCGAAATCGCGCACAGCGCCATCGGGCAGCTCGATGCGAAGGTGGCCACGCTTCATGCCGGCGAAGGCGTTGAGGGCCATTTCGCGCAAGAGGGAGGGCCGGGTGCGCTCGGCAAAGGCGGGGGCTGTGGTGGTGGAAAGCGAGGGTGGGAGGCTCATGGGTATCAGAGTGTTTCCGCCTTCACGGCTGCGGGCGTGGTGCCGGACTGCTCAAGCCGAGGGGATCGGGCGATGGAGGCATGTGGACGATGGAGAGACCTCTGGTCATGGGCGCGGGCGGCCTTGGCGAACCAGGGAACGCGTTTCAACCAGAGCAGGAGCGCATGCCAGTGGATCAGGGAGATGATACGAAGGGTGATGAGCGGGTATTTCAGCGTAAACCACGCCAGCCGTGCATTGGTGAGTTCATGGCGCGAGCCCGTCAGCGTGCTGGTGAGCGTGCGGGTTGAGCCGGCATAGTCGTCAATCTGGATGGAAAGCCGGTCACCGGGTGGATGCAGGATGAAGTCAAAATCCAGATTCACGTCCGAGTACGGGGAGACGTAAAAATATTTTGGCGTGCGCAGGCGGAACGCAGGGGATGGGGGACAGGCGACGGGCGAAGGGATGGCAGGGTGCACCAGGCATTCCGGCCCGAGGAAGAAGGGTTTCATTTCCTTGAACGTGTTGGTCACCTCGGCGACAGACGCGACAGGCACGCCGGAACGATCATAGCAAAAATAGAAGGAGACCGGGTTGAAGAGGTAGCCCAAAACCCGGGGCAGGGTGATGAGCACCACGCGCCCGCCGGACAGATCCACGCCGCGGGCGGCGAGAAAAGCCGTGACCCGCTCTTTCAGCGAGGCCGCGGGACTCGACGGAGCCAGATCGGCCGGGCGCGGGCCATTGTGCACGGGTTCATGGGTGGGCAGATAGTCGCGGTCGCGGAAGGCGTAGGGGGCCGGCCGCCTGATCGAAAAAAATGCCAGCCGCTGCTGCAACCGGTCGAGTTCATCGAGATCGATGGCAAAAAGAAAGATGCGATACAGAAACCGGTGCGCCTTGGGGGCGAAGCGGTGGTGCATGACATGGCATTCGTAGAGGCAGGACTGCATGCGTGGGCGGAAAGAGGGACAGCCTTGTTACGGGCGGAAGCACCGGATGGATGCGCCCCGAAGAAGTTATTGGCAGGAGGCTCACGCCGGGGGAAGTAAATCCCGGCGCTAAATCCCGGCGCCTTAGCGCGGACGGGCCGAGGTGGACCGGGCGCGTGGCTTGTCCGCCGGGGGTGGATCTTCCGCCGCCATTAAATCGGATGAGTCCCGCTCATTAAAAACAATCGGATCACGCGCGTGCAGATCCTTCTCGATGCACTTTTGCACATAGGTGCTGAAGGGCAGCCCCAGACGTTCGGCGCGTTGCTTGGCCCGGCCCAGCAAGTCGGGGTGAAACGAAATGCTCTGCGTGACGAAAGTTCGGCCTTTTTCGGTGGGCATGATGGTCGCGGAAAAAACCTGCCCTGAACAACCGGGAATGAGAAGTATGAACAAATCATTGACAGTTAATAACGGATAACATCAATCGCACTGCCGTGAGCGCCAAGCCCGTAATCAAGCGCGTAAAACTGCCCTTGAAAACGTGCGGGCAGTTGCAGCGCGAGGCGCGGCGCCGGCGGTGCTCGATCAGCGCCCTGGTGGCTGGCGCGTTGCGGCGCGATCTGGACGAGAAGGCCGTGCCTGGCTGTGAGAAGACAGCAAAGTCACATGACTGAAATCCCACGATGGTTTGCCGGCGTGCTGCTAGTGGGCGTTCTGCTTGGCGGTCTGGCACTGCTTTGGAGTACGCGCCGCGGCATGCAGCGGAAAAAAACGGCCCTGCTGGTGCTGAATGGCGCAAAATCCATCCTGGGTCCAAAGGTAGCATTGCTGACCGAATTGCTGTATCGCCGCGTGGTCGCGCGGGGATTGGTCCCACATCGATTGAAGAGCGTCCCCGTCACCGCCCTGCGGGAAGAAAAGTCGGCCTGTCCCTCCGTGGTGTTGCAGGGCGCACGTGCGCTGGGCGCGGATTATGCGCTCGTGGTCTCGATGGATGATCTGAACTGCCAGGTGGATGAGTCCCGGATGGGAGATCTCGAGTCCTTGCGGGTGAACACCACCCTGTGTGTCGCTTATCAGGTGGTTGAAATCGTATCGGGGCGGCTGTTGCTCGGCCAAACACTCGCGTTATGTCGGACGACTTCCCCGATTGTGAACGGCACCAGTGTGGGCAGTGAGATTCTCGACGGATTGCTGGCCGAGGCCGCGAACCGAATTTCCGAAAACCTGGGAGCTCTGCACCTCGACCTTGCGGCCTAGCCGTCGGGTCATGCCCAGGGGTCCCGCCCCAGCAACAATTCGCTGAGGCGCACCGCGCTGAGCAGGCCGTCCTCATGAAAACCGTAGCGCTGCCAGGCGCCGGCAAAGTAGGTCTCGGATGTGCCACGGGCCGCGGCGTTAAGTGCTGGAATCCCCGCTTGGGCGGCGACGGCGTCCAAGCTGAAGAGGGGATGCTCGTAGTGGATCCGGCGCAGGACTTTTCCCGGCGCGATGCTCTCGGGCCGGTTGATGGTGACGAAATAATTTTCCCGATCCGACACTCCCTGGAGCGAATTCATCCAGTAGTGGGTGGCGGTCGAGCTGCCGCCGCCAGCGGTCGGGGCGATTTCGTAGTTCCAACTCGACCAAGCGAGGCGGGTGCGCGGCATGACAGCGGCGTCGGTATGCAGCGTGGCGATGTTGGGCTGGTATTTGAACTCACGCAGGAGTCGCGCTTCCTCCGGCGTGGGATTGACCAGCAACCGGAGAGCCTGATCGCCATGGCAGGCGAGGATGACGTGGTCGAAATGGTGCGCCTCGCCGTTGGAGGTCATCACCGTTGCCCCCTTTGGCATCCGAACGACGCTCAACGCCGCCTGCCCCAGGCGCAGACGATCGCGCCAGGGCGCCGAGATTTTTTCCACGTAGGTTTTGGCTCCGCCAGCCACCGTCCACCAGGGGTGCTGCGTATCGAGACCGAGAAACCCATGGTTGTGAAAAAAACGCAGCAAGGTCGTGGCGGGAAATGACAGCATCATTTCCGGCGGCGTGCTCCAGACGGCGGAACTCATGGGCACGAGGTAGAGGTTGAAGAAATCCTCTCCATAGCCCCGGCGCCGCACATACTCGCCGAGGGTCTCGTTTTGAACGGCCGGGTTGTTCAGCGCGACCACCGCCTCGCGGTTGAAGCGCTGGATCGCTGCGAGCATCCGGTAGAAGCGCGGGCGGAAGAGATTCCGGCGCTGCGCAAACAGATGGTTGAGCGATGAGCCGCAGAACTCGAGACCGGTGCCGGCATGGCGCACGCTGAAGGACATGGCCGCCGGCTTGATCGGAACCTTGAGTTGGGTGAAGAGCCGAGTGAGCAGCGGGTAGGTGACCTGGTTGAAGACCATGAAGCCCGTGTCGATGGGTAGCGGGCGGCCGGTGCCGGGCTCGTCGGCCGTCACCGTGTTGGTGTGGCCGCCGGCGTAGTCGTTTTGCTCGAACAGCGTGATCTCGAAGTGCCGGTGGAGAAAATGCGCGCAGCCGAGACCGGCGATGCCGGTGCCAATGATCGCGAGACGGGACATGCGGGAGAGTGGGTTGAGGGAAAGCGCGGAGAAATGCGCGCGTCCCTCACCTACGTCCCGTGCGAGCTGCCGGATGCAGGGGAGGGCGAAGGGCGGTCGGGATATTGCGGCCCCAGCTCATGAGCGAGCTCGGTGACATCCTTGTGGATGGCCGGGTCGTCGTGCCTGCGTGGCATGGTGGCATGGGCCGCATTGACCGTGGCCACGGCGATGGCCGCGGCCGCCGGCACAACCCGGCGCAAGGTAGAGTACTCGGGATGCACGAGCGCCGCCCGGCGCGCGGCGGCGATGGAGGTGGCGTGATCGGCCCGGGCGGCTTCCTCCAGGATGGAGGGAGGCACGGGCTTGAGGTCGCGGATCAGGCCGGTGTAGGAAAGGGCCTTCAGGCCATAATACGTGATGTCGATTTCCCACCAGTAGAAGCCCTGGCGCGTGGCGCTCATGTAGCGGTGGTGGTTGTTGTGCCAGCCCTCCCCGAGGGTGATGAGCGCGAGAATGAAACTGTTGCGCGAGTCATCATCGGTCTGAAACCGGCGACGGCCCATGAGGTGGGCCATGGAGTTGATGCATGAGGTTCCGTGGAACAGCGCGGTAGTGCTGATGAAGAATCCCCAGGTGAGCAGCTGCCACTTCGTGGTATGCAGGCCGGGCGCGTAAATCTCGAGCAGCCAGCCGAGGCCCCAGATGGAGACGGCAAAAAGGATGGGAATGACCGTGTCGAAGCGGTTCAGAAGCACCAGCTCGGGAAACTTCGCGAGGTCCTTCACCTTGGAGTAGTCGGTCGGAAAATTCCGTTTGCTCGTGATCCAGCCGATATGGGACCACCAGAAGCCGTGCACGTGAGGGGAGTGCGCATCCTCCGGATCGTCCGAGTGCTGATGGTGGTGGCGGTGGTGGTAGGCCCACCAAAGCGGGCCACGCTGCACGGTGGTGCCACCCCAAAGGGCCAGCAGGAACTGGCCGGGGCGCGAGGTGCTGTAGGTCTTGTGCGAAAAATAGCGGTGGTAGATGCCGGTGACGGCAAACATGCGCAGGAAATACAGGGCCACGGCGGTCCAGACGGCAAACGGGCTCCAGCCGGCCCAGATCACGCCCAGGCAGCCGGCGTGGAGAATGATGAAGGGGATGCACCGCATCCAGTCAACGCGGTCGGGAGCCGCCCGCATCTTTTCGGCCCCTTCGGGCATGTAATCGGCGTCAAACCACTGCACCAAGGCGGCGGCGCGGCGCCGGAAGGCAGTGAGCAGGGGGCTGAAAATAGGCACGGTGGTCAAAAGAAGGGTTTAGGGGAGTGGTTTTGGCGGGACACGGCAAGCAGCGTTTCGCGAATTTTTTTCATGCCGGCAGCTAGATGCATACGCACCAGCACCAGCAAACGGATGCGAAAGTACCCGGCTGAACGCCGCCAATTTTCGATCAGCTCGCTCTATGGGAGTACCTTCCCCAGCCTATGAACAAATGCAGATCCGTCAAATCAGGGCACGCGGTACGACGCCCCCTTTCCCGCTCTGTAACATTTGGGTATCGGAGGGGAGCGAGACTTGACTGTGACCGGCATGTCGCCTGCTTACGTTGAGGTGTGGCGCGAGTGTGCCGCTTGCTTTCAAAGGACACCCTGAACGTTCTTTGATCCGCTTTGGCCGGAATCCGGCGAAGCCTGTTAAATTTCGGGCGGTGCGTGGGCGAGTCGCGCCCTGTCCGAGCTTGGTCCTCTGGACACAATTTGGCTGCGGGGGTCCGTACCCCGCGGTCGAAAACGCCCGGACGTTGTCCCACCCATGTGCGGACGGTGCGAGGGTGCTTAACCAGAGAAACAGAAGCCAAACTCTCCGCCTCGTGCGGAGTTTATAAACATGAAAACAGCAACTAAACTCGCCATCCTGCTTAGCCTGGGCGTGCTCGCGGTGCCCTTCGCCTCGGCGAAGACATCCGAGCAGGCCTATCTCGAGTCCTGCCGCAAGGATGCCGGTGTACCCGTTCCGGTGACCGTGGTCAGTCCCACGGTTTCCGAACAGTATGTCGGTTCCGCGGTCGAGCTCAAGTTCGTCGTGGATGCGACGGGCAAGCCGGTTGATCTCAGCGTGAAGTCCCCCGTGGACGCCGCGCTGGCATCGGCCGTCGTGGATGCAGTGAAGCAATGGCGGTTCACGCCGGCAATGCGCGATGGTGAACCGGTGGCGGCGAAAGTCGTCCTCCCGGTGAAGATCATCGACCAGAAGCCGACCGCGGCCACCTATGCGATGAAGTAAGCAAAGAAAACAACCAAGGGCGTCCCTGCTTCGGCGGGGGCGCCCTTGTTAATTTTAAGCCCGGGTGGACGATGGAGCTTTGCTCAGGCCAGTGGCTGGCCAACGCAGTCCACCGGTCGGTTGCCACCGGGGTTGGCAGTGATCGGTTTCAACAGGCAACATCTCATCAGAGCAGAAACCGCACCCGACGGGGAGATGAAGGGAGATGGCTCGGTCGTGAATTGAGCCAAGGCAGATCGGGGGGCGTTAAATGGGGGCATTCCATCGCAACGCAGATGGCGAAAGAAAAATGAACTTCGTTGAAAGAATGAGGCTCGTGGTCTCGTTCCGTCAGCTTGGGACCTTTGCAACCGTCCCACCCACATGAATACAAAAAAGAAAAATGCCAGATCCGCCGCCGGCGCCGTCAAGGCCTTGGCCGCTGCCAGTGAAACCGTCCTCCCGCTCGAACTCATCAGCACGGCGCAGGTGAAAATTGTTGGAGGCGTCTCTGTGACCTGGACATCACTGCGTTCCGTCGGGGCCAGTCCGTCGGACAAGCCGGCCTTCTTCATCAATACCCTGCCTGGCAATGCCCCGGTCGGGACCCCGAGCAGCTATGACCTCCGTTCCATCGCGGTGCAGGCACGCTATTTTGAAATTGAGCTTACGGCAACCGACCGGGATGTCGTGTATTTCGTAACACCGCCGACCGGTGTCACGCAACGTGTGCCGGTCTCACGTGGAGCGATCTTCCTGGTGCCGAAGCGGATTTCGGATGAAGGGGTGACGAAAATTGAACTCACCTTCGACGGTGAGTGCTGCACCATCAGGGCGGTGCCGAAGCCGCTGGTACCACCCGATGGAGGGCGATCAAGTACACCGGGAGCGCTGAGGGATCCGACAAGTGATGATGTCCCATCAGGCCCGCTGCCTTGATGGCACAATCCCGAAGGATTCGACTGGCTCGCGTCGGACGCTACTGGCGCCAGACGCGCAGCCGGCTGTCGTTCAGATAAGCTGCCATGATGCGACCATCGTCACTAAACACGATGTTATCTATCTCATTGTTGCCGGAGGTATTCCTGCTGTCCGCCATCAACGTGGTGACCTCGCGCCAGTCATCCGTGGCATAAACCTGCAGCAGCCCACCGGGCCCGCCGCAGACGAGACGGGAGCCGTCCGGAGAAAACGCCAGCGCGGTCACACTAGTGTTGTTGGACTGCAAAATGTGCTTCAGGGCGGGTGACTTCAAATCGTACAAATTCACCGAGCCTTGATTGAGGCTGACCGCGAACAGGTCCCCTCTTGGGGAGCAGGTGACAGTCACGGTAGCGCTTTCCGTCCGCAATGTCGCGCGGAGGCGTCCGGTGCGGGTTTCCCAAACTTTTACTTTTTTGTCATCGCCCACGCTGATGAGTGATTCTCCGTCGGGTGAAAATGCCAGTACCATGGCGAGAATCTTGTGCGCCTGTTGTTCGAAGATAAGTTGCTTCGTCAGCCAGTCCCAAACCTGGATCCGCCCGCTGAAATCGGCGGTGGCCAGCCAATGCGCATTGGCCGACAACTCCACTCGGCGGGCGGCGCCATCCTTGAACGGGATGAATTCCTCGAAGGTCGGATCAGTCAGATCGAGCCGCCATGCTTTCAGTCGCCCCCGGGGGGTCAGGACCAGCAATTCCCGGCCGGCATTGAGAAAGGTGACTGGACGCATGGCATCAGGAAGTTTGCTCTCCACCGTGAGAGTATCCGTCGCCAGCACCTTCACCTGCGTGCCATCAAGGGAAACCGCCAGATGCCGGCCATCACGGCTGGTGCGAACCGCCCCATAAAGACTGTTTTTCTCAGAATTCCATTCGCCCTTCATCAGCTTCTGCGTCGGGCGCAACGGCTCGCGCCATAAGCGCACATTGCCCGAGTTGCTCGCTGACGCCAGCATCTGTCCATCAGACGACCAAGCCAGATCGGTCACGGTACCTGACTGACCATGCAAAGTGCTGAGCCGTTCACCGGTGGAAGACTCGACGACATTGACCATGGAATCACGTCCGGCCACGGCGAGCAGGGCGCCGTCCGGCGAGAACGAAAGCGTTTCAGGCGGGCTTGGGCCGTAGGATTGACGCCAGAGCCAGACGCCGGTTGAGAGATTGCGCATCTGCACCTCGGAGACATCGCGAGCCACGATCGCCAGTCGGGTGCCATCCGGCGAAAAGGCCAGGCAGGAGGGAGAGTGAAGGTATGGCTCGGCCCAAGATTTCCCCCGATCGGCCAGCCCCCAAGTCTGTAACTGGTATTTGGCTTCGTATGCGCGGCCCGTGATCAATACGATGGCGCACAGGCGATTGTCAGCAGACACGTCTGCAAGATAGAAATCCCAGTGAGCCCCATCGGCATTGGCCGGTATGGGCAGACTCATTACCTCCGCATGACGGCCGAAATCCCATATCCGCAGGGCGTGCGGAGCGATACCGTCCTCGCTGTCGGTGAAACAAACGCCGCACTCGCCATTGGTGAATGCGGCCAGCGGGCGATTGAGCCGAGATGCCGGCTGGGTGTCAGGCAGTCCGGTGTCGACGGACCAGCGCTGAAAGGCGGCATGCGTATCCACCCCGACCAGCCATCGCCCATCTGCGGAAAAGCCGGCGAGTTTGTACATGCTTTCGATCGTCCGCACAGGTTTGTGGGCAGGGACATCCCAAAGAAGGACGCGCATGTCGGCGCTCTGCCACGCGAGCAGGTGATTGTCGGGCGAAAAGCGGATTTTTTCCACGGCTGAACCGGTTTCCTGCAGCACCTCGGCCGGATCACCCTGGGCCTCAGCCTTCAGCATGTGCCACTCGAAGCCCCGGAGATCGGGTGCGCCACCCCGTGGCACCAGTTCGCCGAGCTGGCTGCGGGCCTGGCCAAAATTGCCCAGATCAATCGCGCGCTGCGCCCGGGCGAGGCCGGCGGAATACACGGTCTTGCGTGCCAGGTCATCGCGCTCGGCCTCGGCGTTGCGGCGCAAGGCATTTTCCTGCTCGGCGCGCTGGCGTTCCAGATAGACCCCGGTGCCAGCGATCACCGCGATCAGGCCCAACGCGGTGCCGACTCTGACCGCCCGGTTGAGGCTGCGCTCCGTGGCCCGCAGGCGGCGCATGGAACGCCCGGCTTGCAAAAGGAGCAGATCCTCCAGCAGGGCGTTGGCGTCGACATAACGCTTGGCCGGCGCAGGGTCGCAGGCGCGGATGATGATCTCGTTGAGTTCAAGCAGCTGCTTTCGGTCGGGCAGCTCGCCGAGATTGGGGGGCAAGCGCGGATATTCGTGGCGGTCGAGTCCGGTGGAGATTTCGTACAGCAGTTTACCGAAACTGAAGACGTCGGCAGTGGGCGTGCCCGGGCCTTCCGGGGGCACGAAGCCCTCGGTGCCGACGAAGGTGTGGGCCGAAGTGGCGACGGCGACCAGGCCGATATCGGCCAGCTTGGGTACGCCACCCACAAAGATCACGTTGGACGGCTTCACGTCGCGATGCACGAGGCCCCGCGCATGCAGCCCGGCGAGCGCGCGCGCCAGCTCCGTGCCGAGGGCGATGACTTGTGGTGCCGGCACGCGGCCACGCCGTTCCCGCACGACCTTCAGCGTATGCGGCACATAGGTGGCAGGATTGATTTCGCCCCGGCTCTCGGCGTCATCCGCCAGCTCCATGATATAATAAAAAAACCCGGCGGCGTCATTCCGGCCGACGTGCAGGAGGGCAAGCTGGCGAGCCTCCGTGAGGGAGACGGTTGCAAATTCACGCAGGCCTTTGAATTCACGCTCGTAGGGCTGCCGATTTTCGAAGCGATCGCGCCAGACGATTTTCACCGCGCGATAAAGCCCGGTTACGCCGCGGGCCAGCCAGACATCACCATAGCTACCGCGTCCGACAAGGCGGAGCAATTCGTAGTCGGGGATGGTGGGTGCTGCTGGCGTCGCCTCCGGCGTCACGCGCGCCAGCGAGCCACACTATATAGGCGGCGTCCAATTTAAAAATACGCCAACGCCTTGCAGCCAAAGACTTGCACCGCAGCCCAACCCAGCCCGCAATTCAGCCCAATTGGGCCTTAAGGTTCTCAACTTCGGCTTTCAATTGTTTGGTGAGCCGATGGCTGATGAGGTAGATGGAGGCGGGATTGATGCCGAGTTCGCGTGACACGCGCAGCACCGGCCAGTTTTGGCAGGCATAGAGGTCAAACGCCTGAAACTGTTTGGCCGGTACCCGCCGGGCAAGCCGGGCGAGGGCGACATCCAGCACATTGCGCTGCCATTCATCCTCCCAAGTCGTTTCGTCACTGGTCTGCGGATCAGGTATGCGCTCGACGCTCCCCGTGGCGGTTTTGTCCCGGCCGATTGCGACATGATGCTCCTCGGGTCGCCGCGCCCGGAATTTGTCCGCCACGCGCCAACTGGTCAGATTCATCAGCCAGCCACGGAAACTGCCACGCTGCGGGTCGGACTCGAAGCTGTGGATGGTCTCCGCCACCCGCTTGAAGACGTCCTGCATCACCTCCTCGGCTTCATTGTGGCTCAGGCCGGATCGGCGTGCCAGCCCGTAGACTAACTTGCGGTATAGGCGGTAAAACTCCTCCCAACTGGCGGCATCCTTCCAGTCCCGGAGCCGGAAAAGCAGGCTGGCCCGGGTCAGCAGCGAGTTGGATTGCTCAAATGACATGGTGGGAGGTGTTGCCTCCTGTAACGGAATCAGCCGGGCAAATCTTGCAGAGAAATCGCACGAAGGGACAAGCCAGGGCAAGCATCGTGAAGATTTATTGATTTTTTTGAAAGATTCACCCGTCCGCCGACGTTTCAGGACAGCAGGAACTGTGATGTTTGCGAATGCCCTTCCAGCGGGACTGACAACCAGGAATCGGCGGGCTGACATGATTTGCAGGGCAGCGGCTCTACGGGGGTAGAGTCGTAAGGGGTGGTGAACGCCCCGCCCTGCAAATCTTGCCAGCTCCGTCCTTTGGGGCGGGCAGGGTGCGCAGGCTTTTGGTCAGGACCAGGTAGGCACGGGCATCTGCTCAGGGTTCTTGGCGCAGGTGTTTTTGCAGCCAGGTCGTGCCCCCGGCCTCATCGGTGAATGCCCCGTCGAGTTGGGCCTCAAAGGCGGCGTCGAGAATGGGTTTGAATTCAGGACCGGGCTTGAGTCCCAGGGCGAGCAGATGGCGGCCGAGCATGATCGGCTGCGGTGCGGTGCGCTCAAGGCTGAGCTGGTGGGCCTTGAGGCGGAGTTGATTGATCAGCTCGAAGGTCTCGGGGGTGCGTAGGGGCGGCCGGCCCAGTGAGTCGGCCGACATGACCAGGGCAAGGTCGTCGATGGTGGCCGGTGAGAGTTTGCGCGCCAGCCGTCGCACCTGGGTATCGGTGAATTCACCCCGCTGGCCGTGGTGGTGCACCAGATGATGCGTCACGAGCGCACTCACGGGCTGATCAAGGTCAAGGGGTGCGCCAATGCGGCCGAGAAACGCCTCCGCCAGCGGGCCGCCCGCCGCCTCGTGGCCCGGGCTGATCCAGCGCAGCGTGCCGCGGCGCTCGGCGCGGGAAGTGGTGGCGGGTTTGCCGAAGTCATGCGCGAGCACGGCCAGAGTGAGCAGGCGCCGTCGGCCGACTGCGGCGGTCTGCCAGCCTTCGAGCGATACGAGCGCATCGAGGCAATGCTGGGTGTGGGTGAAAACATCGCCTTCCGGATGCCACTCGGGCTCCTGCGGCGTACCGCGCAGACCTGCGACTTCCGGGAAGTGTCGCAACCAGTCGGTTTCCTCCAACACGGCGAGCCCGCGGGACGGCTTCGAGGATTTCACCGCCCACTTGTCCCATTCGCCCCAGATGCGCTCGAGGGGCAGTTCGGAGAAGGCGCTGCTGATGGAACGGCACAACGCCGCCGTCTCGGGCGCGAGGGTGAAGTCGAAGCGCGCCGCGAATTGAAATGCGCGCAGCACGCGGAGCGGATCCTCCGTGAAGGCCGCGCTCGTATGCCGCAACCGGCGCGCGTGCAGGTCGGCCTGGCCGCCCCGCGGGTCGATTATCACCGAGGCGAAGGGATCATAGGCAATGGCATTGATGGTGAAGTCGCGCCGGGCGGAAGCTTCCGCGTCGCTGAGCGCGGAATCGGGTGCAACGGCGAAGCCGCGATGACCTGCGCCCGTCTTTGACTCGCGCCGCGGCAGGCTGAAATCGTATTCGGCGGAGCCAAGGCGCACCTTGATCACGCCGAAACTTCGGCCGATGACATCCGTGGATCCGAATGGCGCTAGGACACGATGAAGCGTTTCGAAATCAACTCCGGCGACCTCGACATCAAAATCCTTCGACGGGAGCCCGAGCAGCCAGTCGCGCACGCAGCCTCCCACGAGCCGGGGCCGCCCGACCCGGCGGACGGCCTCCAGTAGGGGACGCAATTCCTCGGGCAGTCGCATCAGGATTTGGATCGGCTGGCCGGCCTGACTTGGGTGAGCGCGTGGGCGATGACACAGCCCCAGCCTGCGAGGAGCGACAACCCGCCCAAGGGAGTAATCGGACCGAACAGCTGTTTGGGCCCATCCAGCGCCAAGACGTAAAGTGAACCGGAGAAAAAGAGCACGCCCAACGACCAGCAGCGTGCGGTCCATGTGAGCCAGTGGCGTGACCGCTCGCCAGCAGGGGACCCGGCTGGCGGGTTCCAAGCGGCAATGCCGAGCAAGGCGGTGGCATGGATCAGTTGATAAAAAACTCCGGTTTCCCAAATGTCATGGGTGCCATGGGCCGCGAGTGTCGCCTTGAGAGCATGGGCTCCAAAAGCGCCCAAGAATACTCCTGTGAGTCCCAACCCTCCGCTCATTAACATGATATTTGAAGTATTTCTCATCCAGTTTCGAGGTATGAAAGCAAATGCTTGGAACGCGGGAGGGTTTGGGCAGTCCAGTTACGGTTGTGTGCCGGGATCCTTAACGGCACGCCACATCAAACCCAACCAAACAGAACATCATCCATGAAAAACATCATCTACGCGATCGCCGCCCTTGGCGCGGCATCCGGTCTGCACGCGCAGCAGGAGCCGAAGTCGGACTACTCCATCACCGCTGACTTCACCTATGCCTCGGAATACATTTTCCGTGGCGCCGAGAACGCTGGCAACTCGTTCCAGCCGTCCGTGGAATTCACCAAGGGCGACTTCAGCCTCAACCTCTGGACGAACCAGCCCGTGACCAAGCATGAGAACAACGAAATCGACCTGAGCGCGAGTTACGGCTTCAAGGCCAGCAATGCGCTCAAGTTCGAGGGCGTTATCACCTCCTACAACTACCCCGAGGCGAATCGCGGCCAGACCAAGGACACCGTCGAGGCTGGCATTGGCGCCACCTACACCGTCGCCGGTCTCTCGCCCAGCGTCTATTACTACCACGATCTGACCCTGAAGGCGGACACCGTGCAGGGTGCGGTTGGCTACAGTCTTCCCTTGGAAGCGATTGGGGCTTCGGTCGACACGAGCATCTACATTGGCACCGTGAGCGCGCGTGACTGGGCTCCGGATGCGGCTGGTCCGGCAATTCATGAATCCTATGGCTACTATGGGGTCGACGTGAGCGTGCCGTACAAGCTCAACAAGAACGCCACGTGGACCGTCGCGGCCCACTACGCGGAGAACCGCAATCTCGCCGGGGTCGGCGGTCCGGCGGGTACGCTGGGCAAGCGCAACCTCTGGGTCACGACGGGTATCACCATCGGCTTCTGATCGCAGGCAGCGGTGCTCAACCGCGTCGGCTTATTTTACAAGTCCGCCCCGTTTTTTCGGGGCGGACTTTTTTTGGCCGGCCATCGTGCCGGATGAGCAAACGAGATGACCTTGGGGCGCGTGATTCCCCCGGCCGAACTAAGCGGTTGACAGTCTTTCGCGAAACCCTAGCACTTGGCCCCTTTTCCCATGAAAACCTTCCTCGCCAAAAAGGAGACGGTGCAGCCCAAATGGTATCTGATCGATGCCGAGGGGCAGGTCCTTGGCCGTCTCGCCGTGAAAGCCGCCAACATCATCCGCGGCCGCCACAAGCCCACCTATACCGCGCACGTCGACACCGGCGACCATGTCGTGATCATCAATGCCGCCAAGGTCGTCCTCACCGGCAAGAAGGAAGCCAAGAACGAATACATGTTCTTCTCGGGCTTCGTCGGTGGCGAAAGCTACCGGAAGCTTTCCCTCATGCGCGAGCGGCACCCCGAGTTCATCATTGAGCACGCGGTCAAGGGCATGCTCCCGAAGAACCGGATCGCCGCGAAGATGCTCACCAAACTGCGCGTTTTTGCCGGCCCGACGCACACCCACGAGGCGCAGAACCCCGTCAAGCTTTCCGCCTGATTTGTGACCCGCCCATGAGCACCACCACCGAAAACATCTTCATCGCCACCGGCCGCCGCAAGACCGCCACCGCCCGGGTTCGCCTGAGCGAGGGCAACGGCAAGCTGACCGTCAACGGTCGCACTTTCGACAGCTACTTCTCCCACGAGAATTTCTCCAAGCAGGCCTACGCGCCGCTCCTCACCGTTGAGCTGCGGGAAAAGATCGATGTCACCGCGAACGTCGCCGGCGGCGGCGTCGCCGGCCAGGCCGGCGCCGTGGCGCACGGCATTGCCCGCGCCCTGCAGAAGATGAACGCCGAGCTTCGCCCGGCGCTCAAGAAGGCCGGCCACATCACGCGCGACCCGCGCGAAAAGGAACGCAAGAAGGCCGGCCAGCCGGGCGCCCGCAAGCGCTTCCAGTTCTCCAAGCGCTGATCGCTTCCCGCTTCCTTTGCATCAAGGCGGAGCGCAACGCGCCCCGCCTTTTTTGTGCCCGGAAAACCTGCTCGATTGCCTTTATTCACCGCTCGATTCTATTTCCCCCATGAAAGTTGGTATTGTTGGTGCGTCCGGTTACGCCGGCGAAGTCCTGGTCAAACTCCTCCTCGGCCACCCGCAGGTCGAACTGGCGGCGGTGACGTCGCGCCAGCACGCGGGCAAGCCGCTCGCCCAGGTCATGCCCGCGGTGCGCGGTCTCGACCAAGGCCTGAAATTCACCGACTCCGACACCGCGGCCCTCGCCGCGAGTGACATTCCGCTTTTTTTCCTGGCCGTGCCGCATGGCGCCGCCGCCGAATTCGCCAAGGTTCTCGTGCCGGCCGGCAAGCGGGTGATTGACCTGAGCGCCGATTTCCGCGTCGCCGATCTCGCCACCTACGAAAAATATTACGGCCCGCACCACGCGCCTGAATTGCTGCCGGACGCCCGGTATGTGCTGCCCGAGCTCACGCCCTCGTCCTGGAAAACCGAGGCCAAGCTGGTTGCCTGTCCCGGCTGTTATCCCACCAGCATTCTTGTGCCGCTGCTGCCGTTATTGCGGGATGGCATCGTGTCGCGGCAGCACATCGTGGCCAATTCCTTCAGCGGCGTGAGCGGCGCCGGTCGCAAGGTGGAGGAAACATACCTGTTCGTGGAGCGGGCCGAGAGTGCCAAGGCCTACGGTTTGGTGAAACACCGGCACCTTTCGGAAATCGAGGAGCAGCTTGCGCTGCACACGGGCGGGAAGACCGTCATCCAGTTCAATCCGCACCTGGCCCCGATGCGTCGGGGCATCGCCACGACGATCACTGTGCCCGCTGCCGCGGGCGCGACCATCGAGACGCTCTATGCCTCGTGGCGCAAAACCTATGCGACCGCGCCCTTCGTGCAGATCCTGCCGACGGGCGAGACGCCCGACACCGCGCACACCACCGGCACCAACCGGATCGACATGTCGGCCGTGCACGACCCGCGCACCGGCAACTTCATTCTCACCTCCGCCGAGGACAACCTCGTGAAGGGAACCAGCGGCCAGGCCGTGCAGATCATGAACCTCTGGTTCGGTTTCCCTGAGACCGCCGGGCTGGTGTAGGCGCGTTGCCCGCAGGGAATTTTTCGTCACGCATCCGTCACGGATACGCCGGCGCTCCGCCGTGCGCCATCCGGAAAACTTCTTGTCAGCCGAGTGGGTTTCAAACACTTCTCGTGCTCGCAGAAATTACGAACGGCGCGGAAAAACCAAAACCGGGGTGACTGACCCCGGGCCGACCTTCACCACAGCCAAAGCCAGAGTCCCATGATCGCATTCAAAAATAAAATCCTCTTCGTCGGTTACGGCGCCGTTGCCGAGTGCACGCTGCCGATTCTCTTCAAGCACCTCAAGGTGCCGGCGAGGAACGTCACGATCATGGATTTCGAGAACCGCGCGGCCAAGCTGAAGCCCTGGACCGCCAAGGGCGTCCGCTTCGTGCGCGACCGCGTCACCGAGGACAACATGGGCCGCCTCCTTAAAAAGTACGTCGGGGAGGGCGACATCCTGATCGACCTCGCCTGGAACATCGACGCGCTTGAGATCCTGCAATGGTGCCGCGACCACGGCGTGATGTACATCAACACGTCGACCGAGCTCTGGGACCCGTACAAGACCGGCGCCCACCCGACGGAGAAGACCCTTTATTGGCGCCACATGAACCTCCGCCGCATGACGGCGAAGTGGAAGGGCAAGGGCGCCACGGCTGTCATAGAGCACGGCGCGAACCCCGGGCTCATCTCGCATTTCGTCAAGCAGGGCCTGATCGATATCGGCAAGAAGCTCATCGCCGACAAGAAGGTGAAGGGTGCTGCGGCCGAGAAGATCACCGAGCTCAGCCGCACCGGCCAGTTCAACGTTCTTGCGCAGACGCTGGGCGTGAAGGTCATCCACTGCTCCGAGCGCGACACGCAGATCACCGACCAGCCGAAGCAGGTCGACGAGTTTGTGAACACGTGGTCCATCGAAGGCTTCCGCGAAGAAGGCACGACCACCGCCGAGATGGGCTGGGGCACGCACGAGAAGACGCTCCCGAAGTACGCCTACCAGCACAAGGAAGGGCCGAAGAACCAGATCTGCATCGCGCGCATGGGCATCAACACCTGGGTGCGCTCGTACGTCCCGGGCTGGGATATTCAGGGCATGGTCGTCCGCCACGGCGAGGCGTTCACGATTTCCGATCACCTCACGGTCTGGAAGAACGGCAAGGCGGTCTATCGTCCGACGATGCACTACGCGTACTGTCCCTGCGACGAGGCCATCTCCTCGCTGCACGAAATGCGCGGTTACAATTACAAGCTGAACACCAACCAGCGCATCATGAATGATGAGATCACGAGCGGCGCTGACGTCCTCGGCGCGCTGATCATGGGCCATCCGTACAATTCGTGGTGGGTCGGCAGCGATCTCAGCATCGAAGAGTCCCGTCGCCTCGTCCCGCACCAGAATGCGACGACGATGCAGGTCGCGATCTCGGTCACGGCCGCGCTGATGTGGATGATTCAGAACCCGAAGGAAAGCGTCTGCGTGGCGGAAGACCTCCCGCACGATTACATCCTGAAGATTTCCAAGCCGTACCTCGGCAAGTGGATCTCGAAGCCGTACGATTGGACGCCGCTAAAGAATCGCGACACCACCTTCGACGCCTACGCGAAGCCGGACTTCGACAAGAAGGATCCCTGGCAGTTCAAGAACTTCCTGATCTCCGACGCCGGCTGAGGCGCGCCCCGATGATTGCGAAGTCCCTCCTGCAGAAACTGGCGCGGAAGCACGGCACGCCGCTCTTCGTGATTGATCACGACGAGCTGCGGAAGAACTACCGCCAGTTCCGGAAATACCTGCCGCGGGTCCAGGTTTACTTCGCGGTCAAGGCCAACTCCGATCCCGCCATCGTCCGCACGCTGTTCAAGGAGGGCTCGAGCTTCGACGTCGCGTCGATGCCGGAGTTCATGATCGTCCACGAGAACATCAAGCACCTGCCGGCCAAAAAGCGGCAGGACTGGATCTGGGACAAGATCATCTACGCCAACCCGACCAAGCCCGTCGAGACGCTGGAGGAGCTGAACCAGTACAAGCCGCTTGTCACCTTCGACAACTTCGAGGAGATCAAAAAGATCAAACAACACGCGCCCAACGCCGGGCTCGCGCTGCGCCTCCAGGTGCCGAACACGGGCGCGATGGTCGAGCTGTCCTCCAAGTTCGGCGCCGCGCCGGGCGAGGCGGTGGACATGATCCTCGCGGCCGACAAGGCCGGTCTTGTGGTCGAGGGCATCAGCTTCCACGTCGGCAGCCAGACCACCAATTTCCAGAATTACGTCCAGGCACTGAACCTCACCGCGAGTATTTTCAAGGAGGCGAAGGATCGCGGCTATACGAAGATGAACCTGGTCGACATTGGCGGCGGCTTTCCGGCGCCCTACGACTCGAGCGTCCGGCCGTTCCGCGAACTCGCGAAGGTCATCAACACCGAGGTCGAGCGCCTTTTCCCGAAGGACATCCAGATCCTCGCCGAGCCTGGGCGCTTCCTCGTTGCCTCTGCCGGTTACGCTGTCTCGAAGGTCATCGGCAAGGCCGTGCGCGACGGCAAAATGTGCTACTACATCAATGATGGCGTGTACCACACGTACTCCGGTGTGATCTTCGACCACTGCAAGTATCCCATCAAGTCGTTCAAGAAGGGCCCGACACAGATCTGCTCCGTCTTCGGCCCGACCTGCGACGCGCTCGACGTGGTCTCGATGGCGGAAAACCTGCCCGCACTTGAGCGCGACGATTTCGTCTATAGCGAGAACATCGGCGCCTACAGCCACGCCTCCGCGACCTACTTCAACGGCTTCCCGCCCGCGACGGTCGTGCACGTGAACCAGTGAGGCAGGCACGGGCGTTGCCGACTGTTAAAATTGTAGGCCAGCCCGCTGGGCTGGCAGCCACATCAGCGAGGTGGCCTACAGGGAGAAGGATCTCGCCCGATCTTTTCATCGGCGATTCACTGGCGAGGCCGTGAGGATCTTACTATCCGGTCTTACAGTTTGCTCGCTGGTGCGGGCGTGGCGGAAACTGTCTCGGGGGATTTGATCGGAATTTTCGGCGCCCACTTCAGCCAGTCCTTGTCGGCATCCGATGACAGCTGGAACAGGGCGCTTTCCTCGGCGGGCGGGGCCAGCGGGGTGCTGTCCGGGGTCGCGAACGCCACGCCGCCGGTGACCAGCGATTCGAGCGAGGTGTTTTTGAGCTCGGCCCCGAGCAGGCCGATCTTGAAGGAGAAACCGCCCGCATTCCAGAACCGGGTGTTGGTCCGCACAAGGTCAACGTAAGGGGCCTCGAGATGGATGCGGACCAGCACGGCCGTGGAATCATCGGCGAGGCGGCTGGTTTCCACCGTGCCCACCTTGACCTCGCGATAAAAAACCGGGGCCCCCGTCGTGAGCGACCCCAGCCGGTCACTTTGCAAAATGAACGACCGGCCTTGGCTCGATAATTCCGGCGGCGGGGTTCGAGTCAGCCCGAGAAACTGCTTGGCGGGCGGCCCCTTGCCGGGGCGGACGTTGAGGCGCGCACCGGTGAGCAGGGTATCGAGCCCCCGGATGCCGGAGAGACCGATCTCGGGATGCACGATCCAGAATTGGGCGCCTTCGCCGGCGAGATGGGCGGCACTTTTGGTGAGACGCAGGCGCACGCTGACGCCGCTCAAGTCCGGTTTCAGCTGCACCGCTGTGACGATGCCGACCGAAACGCCCTTGTGCTCGAGCACGGTTTTGTCGGCCTCGACCCCGGAGCCATCGGCAAAATCAATGACGATCTCCGGACCGCGGTCGTGCAGCTCGCGGAAAACCATCCATCCACCGACCGCAATTGCGATCAGCGGCACGATCCAGACCAGCGGGAGTCGGAGCGCGCGGGAAACTCTCGGTGTGGGAGGAGAACTCATGGCGGGAGGTCGAACGGGGCCGCCGTGGCCGGCGCCTCGCGCCAGAGCACCCGCGGATCGAAGGCCTGCGTGGCCAGCACGGTGAGCACCACCGCCGTCGCGAAGGCGACGATACCCATGCGCGGCTCGACGGAGGACAACGCGCCGAACCGGACCAAGCCCGACAGGAAGGCGACGAGGAAGACATCGAGCATCGACCAGCGCCCGATGAAATCGAGGGCCGAGTAGAGCTGGGTCAATCGCCGCGAGTGGCGGAGGGACCGGCGCCGCGCGGTGAAGAGCAGCCAGCCCAAGCCGGCGAGTTTGAGCACCGGGATGATGATGCTGGCCGTGAATACGATGGCGGCGATTAGCCACAGGTCACTCCGCCACAACTGGACGGTGCCCGAAAAAATCGTATCGGTGCGGTCCTGGCCGGCGCTGTGCGTGGTGAGCACGGGCAGCAGATTGGCCGGCACGAGCATCACGGCGGCGGCCACCGCCAGGGCCGAGGCATTGGCGAGGTTTTGCGAACGGAGACGCGGCAGGCGGCGTTTCATGGCAGAGAAGCGGGCGCGGCGGGCACGAGATCGGGCGGCGGGGCGGGGGCCAGGGTGGTGAGGTCGAAGCTGCGCCAGGCGAACAGGAGGGCGAAAGACATCGCGCCATAGCACCAGAATCCGGGACCGATCGTGATGTGGGCGAGCCGGCCCAGCTTCATCAGGGCAACGAGCACGGCGAGGACCTGCACTTCCGGCATCGCCCAATGGCCCAGGGCATGGGCCGCAGGCCACAGCAGCCGGGGTTTTACGGGCGGCCATCCGAAAATTCCCGGCAGGAGCAGGCCGGCCAGCGTGACGAGCAGCGCCAGCGGCACGATCCCGCCGCACAGGGCAACCCAGATGGCCAACAAGCGCATGCCATGATCCCAAAATCCCGCCGCGCTGGTGAAGAGCAGGCTGGTGCGATCATGGCCCAGCTTAGTGGCGGTGACAAACGGCAGCAGCATCGCGGGCAGCGCCAGAATCAAGCCGGTCACGGTAAACGCGGCCGCCGCATCGGGTCCGAGGCGCGGCCGGCTCGCCAGCACGGTGTCGCAACGGACGCAGCATGCCCGCTCACCCGGTGCGAGTGGGATCGGCTGGTGCTCCTGGCCGCACAAGCGGCAAGTCAGAGGCGCAGGGCTGGAGGACATGGCGGGAAGTTCAAAAAATGGCTCTGACGAACGAGCGACCCGCCGGCAGGAGGTCAGTTCCCCGCTGGATCATCCAAACTGCACTCTGTCAGGTCCATGGTCGGATGTAGGAGCGGCTTTATGCCGGGACGTTTGGGCCTGCCCAGTGAAGCATCACGGCATAATGCCGCTCCTGCAGTCTTAAGCGGAACGCTGACCAGATCGGGAAATCGCCGCCCCAGCATTTGCGGCTCCGACTCAACTCCGGTAATCCGCGTTCTCGCTCACATACTCGTGCGTGAGGTCGCCGCCGATCACGGTGGCCGAGGCGGCGCCGTTGCCCAGGTCGACCTCGATTTCCACGCAGCGCTCGTGCGGCGGATAGTCGATGGCGGCGGTGAACACGCCGTCCTTCGGCGCGGCGCTGGCGTAGAGCTCGGCGCCGCGCAGATGCGCGACAAGGGCGGCTTCCTTCTCCGGGTTCAATTGGAACACGCCGCCGGCGAAGATCTCGATGCCCCCGAGCTTCAACTGCAGGCGGGACAAGTCCGTGCCAGGCGCATGTGCGCCCACATGCTTGCCGATGGCCTGCACGAGCCGGCCGACGTTCGGGTCATTGCCTGCGACGGCGCATTTGAAAAGCGGGGCGTTGACGATGGCCTTGCCGAGCGCGCGGGCCAGCGCCGCGCTCGCTGCGTTCTTCACGCTGACACGAATTACGTGTCGCACGCCTTCGCCATTGCGGACGATGTCCTCCGCGAGGTCGCGGCAGACGGTGAGCAGGGCGTTTTCGAACGCTGCGAGGTCGGGGCAGGGCACGCGACCCGAGGAGACGAGTGCAACGGTGTCCGACGTGCTGGTGTCGCTGTCGACGCTGATGGTGTTGAAGCTCGCGTCGGCGACGCGGGCGAGGATCTCGCGCAGCTTGGTGCGCGGGACGGTGAGATCCGTGAGCAGGTAGACCAGCATCGTGGCGAGGTTGGGCTCGATCATGCCGGCGCCCTTCGCGATGCCGACGATGCTGCCGGCGCCGACCGCGGCGCGGCGCACCTTCGGATAAAGATCAGTGGTAACGATACCCTCGGCCGCGGGCAGGACGGTTCCGCCAGCCAGCGCGGCCACGGCCTGCGGCAGTGCGCCAATCATCGCCTCGACCGGCAGGCCCCAGCCGATCACGCCGGTGGAGCAGGGCAGCACCTGCCCCGGGGTGAAGCCGAGCAACTGTGCAGTAGTGGCGCTCACGCGCTCGGACGCCTCCACGCCGCCGGGCGCGCAGACATTGGACACCTTGTTGTTGACGATGATCGCGCCGAGGGCCGCCTCACCCAGCCGCCGGCGGCCAACGACGACCGGCGCACCGGGCAGGGCGTTGCGCGTGAACACCGCGGCGAAATCGGGCGTCGGCCGGTCAAGCGCGATGAGGGTGAGCGTCATCTTCGCCGGCTTCGGCGCCTCGCGGGGCGTGAATTCGAAGCGGGTGGTGCCGGTGCGGAAACCCGCGGGCAGCGCCGCCTGGCTGGCGAGCCACGCGCGGTGGGCGGCATGGGAGGGGAACGTGAGATTTGTGCTGGGCACGGAAAAGCAGTGAGCACACGGCGCGGCGGAGTGAAGCTGATTTTCGGCGTCACGCATTTGTCACGCCGCGGTGGAAGTTGGATCGCCTCGGATTTTTGCCGCAGATTGCGCGGATGATCGCGGATATTTCATGCAACAATCCGCTTCCATCCGTGTAATCCGCGGGAAATGGATTCATCTCCGGGTTCAGCCACGGGCTTCACGCGGAAAAAATATTTTCACGCGGGGCAAAATTTTTATGGAAATACGCGGCCGGGGTGCGATAAGCATTTCGTTGCTCCCAATAAAACGTGCGTGCTTTTTCCCGTCATCACCTTCCTTCCGCGGCCGCCAGCCGCGTGCTCTGACGCGAAATGAACGTCGCTGACGTCACCGCCAAGGCGAAGGTCCTCCTCGAGGCGCTGCCTTATATCCAGGATTTCCGCGGCTCCACCTTCGTCGTGAAATACGGCGGGAGCTTCATGGATGATCCCGACCCGGCCAGCCGCACGCGGGTCGCCTACGACATCGCGTTCCTCGCCGCCGTGGGCATCAACGTCGTCGTGGTGCACGGCGGCGGCAAGGCCATCACCCGGGCGATGGAAGGCTCCGGCCTCACCGCCAAGTTTGTCGGCGGCATGCGCGTCACCGACGAGGCGACGATCGCCATCGTCAAGAAGACGCTGGATGAAATCGTGAACAAGGACGTGTGCGACGCCATCAGCACCGCGAAGGGCCGGCCCAAGGGCCTGCCGGGCGACACCGTGCTGGTCTGCGAGAAACTTACCACCGATGACGACGGCAAGGAGATCGACCTGGGCTTTGTCGGCGAAGTCACCGAGGTGAAGATCAAGCTCATCAAGAAGGAGATCGCCGACGGTTTCATCCCGGTCATCTCGCCGGTGGCCGAGGGCCACGATGGCAAACCCTACAACGTCAACGCCGACCTCGTGGCCGGCCGCGTCGCGAGTGCGCTGCGCGCCCGGCGGCTGGTTTACATGAGCGACGTCCCCGGTCTGCTGGCGGACCCGGCCAACCCGGAATCGCTCATCTCCACGCTGAAGATCGGCCAGGTGGAGGAACTCAAGAAGAAGGGCGTGATCGACAAGGGCATGCGCCCCAAGGTGGCCAGCGCCGTGCGTGCGCTGGAGGAAGGCGTCCAGCGCGTGCATTTCATCGACGGCCGGCTGGCCCATTCACTCCTGCTCGAGATCTTCACCGACAAGGGCATCGGCACCGAAATTGTGCAGGGTTAAAATTGATTGCGGAGTGCTGATGGCGGATTGCGGAATTATTGCGAATCTCCGCCAACTCTGACGTCCTTGCGCCGACCTGTTCCGCAATCCGCATACCGCATTCCGCAATGACTCCTCCCTCCATCATCCGCACCAGCACCGCCGAGCTTTACGACACTTACGTGATGAAGAACTACGCGCGCTCGGCGCTGACGCTGGTGCGCGGCCAGGGCACGCGGGTCTGGGATGACCAGGGCAACAGCTACCTCGATTTCACCTCCGGCATCGCGGTGAGCGCGCTCGGTCACTGCCATCCGCACTGGGTGGCGGCGGTGCAGCGGCAGGCGGGCGAGCTGATTCACATCAGTAATCTCTTCCGCAGCCCCAACCAGGGTGAGCTGGCTCGCCGGCTTGTCGGCTACGCGGGGCCGGGCCGGGTGTTCTTCTGCAACAGTGGCGCCGAGGCCGACGAGGCGCTGATCAAGCTCGCGCGCCTGCATGGCATGAAAAAGGCCGGCGGCGAGGAGGCGAAGTGCTACAAGATCATCTGCGCGAAGCAGGCGTTCCACGGCCGGATGTTCGGCGGCATGAGCGCCACGCCGCAGGAAAAGATTCAGAAGGGCTTCCGCCCGCTCGTGCCGGGCTTTTCCTTTGGCGAGCTGAACAACCTGCAGAGCTTCGCCGATCTCATCGACGAGGGCACGGCGGCGATCTTTGTCGAGACGATCCAGGGTGAGAGCGGCGTGAATCCATGCACGGCGGAATTTCTCACCGGGCTGCGCCGGCTGTGCGACCAGCACAACCTGCTGCTGCTGCTCGACGAGGTGCAGTGCGGCATTGGGCGCACGGGCAAATTCTACGCGTTTGAACACATCGGCGTACGGGCTGATGCCATCGCCATGGCCAAGGGTCTCGGCGGCGGATTTCCCATCGGCGCGATCTGGGTGGGCGAGGGCGCGGCCGACCTGTTCCAGCCCGGTTCGCATGGCACCACCTTCGGCGGCACGCCGCTGGCGTGTGCGGCGGCGCTGGCGGTGCTCGATGTCATCGAGCGCGAGCAACTTCTCGTGCACGTCACCCAGGCCAGCGGTCCGTGGCATGCGGCCCTGGCCGCCCTGGCGAAGGATTATCCGAAGCAAATGACCGGATTGCGCGGCCGCGGCTTCCTGACCGGTGTGCAGCTAACGGGCGACCCCGCGCCTTATGTCGCCGCGCTGCGCGAGCGCGGGCTGCTGGTCACCCCGTCGGGCAACAACGTCATCCGCCTGCTCCCGCCGCTCAACACCACGGCGGCCGACCTCGCCCAATCCGTCGAGATCCTCCGCGCCGTCTTCGCCGCCAAGGCGTGAGTTTTTCCGCGGATTACACGGATATGCGCGGATTGTTGGTAAAATCTGTCATTAATCCGCGTCCATCCGCGTAATTCGCGGTAAAAAATTCCGGGGTTCCAGCCCTGATTTTTCACTCGTGCGGGCCGGTCCGGATGTTTTAACGTTTTCCTTTCCCATGAAACACTTCCTCAAGGAGACGGACTTCACCGCACCCGAGTTGGCGGAGGTGTTTGCGCGTGCCCGGGAGTTCAAGCGCAACCGGGGCCGGCCGGGGCCGGGGGTGCTGGCGGGCCAGACGTGGGCCATGATTTTTTCCAAGTCGAGCACCCGCACTCGGGTCTCGTTCGAGGTGGGCATCCATGAACTCGGCGGCCATGCGCTGTTCCTCAACCGGAACGACATCCAGCTCGGCCGCGGTGAGTCGATCGAGGACACCGCGCGGGTACTTTCGCGTTTCGTGCACGGACTGATTGTGCGCACCCACGGTCACGGGGATATCATGCGGCTGGCCGACGCGAGCAGTGTGCCGGTGATCAACGGCCTGACCGATTTTCTGCATCCGTGTCAGATTCTGGCGGATGCCTTCACCGCGGCCGAGCATTGGGCCGGTCCGGGCGGCGACCTGGTGGCGGCGCTCAAGGGCCGCAAGATCGCCTTTCTCGGTGACACGCGTTTCAACATGGCCAATTCGTGGATTCTCGGTGCGAGCCTCTTCGGCATGAAGATCTCGCTCGCTGGGCCGAAGGGGTTTGAACCCGGCCCCGAAATCCAGGCGCAGCTGAAGTACGAAGGCCGCAAGGCGGACTACCATTTCACGACCGACCCGGCCGAAGCCGTTGCCGGGGCTGATCTCGTCTACACCGATGTCTGGACCAGCATGGGCCAGGAAGAAGAGGCGAAAAAGCGCGTTGCGCAGATGAAGCCCTATGCGGTCACCGCGAAGCTATTTGCCGCGGCGAAGCCCGACGCGCTCTTCATGCACTGCCTCCCCGCTCACCCCGGCGAGGAAGTCGAGCAAGCCGTGCTCGACAACCCCCGCTGCGTGATCTTCGACGAGGCCGAAAACCGGCTCCACGTCCAGAAGGCGATCATGGCCGCGCTGGCGGAGTCGGCGCGGAAGTAATTTCATTTTTTGGCCACAAAAAGGCACAAAAACTATTCAGTGCGTAGGCCGCTCAGTAACTAGTGCGGCATTACCATCATTAGGCATCTCAAATGGCCTTTGTGATTCGCAGAGCAATGCCGGACGACGCGGTCGCGGCGTGCGCAGTGCTACGTCGATCGATCACAGAAAGCTGTGTCGCGGATCATCAGCATGATCCCGGGATCCTATCAGCGTGGCTGCAAAACAAGACGCCGGAAAATCTACGGTCATGGTTCGCTTCATCGGAAGGTTTCGCAGTGGTCTCCGTAACCGAAGAGAGGATTGTCGGTGCGGCAATGATTGGCGGCAATGGCACGATCTCATTGTGCTATCTTGTACCGGAGGCTCGTTTCCTTGGAATCGGTAAGGCCATGCTCACAGCGTTGGAAGGTGAAGCGCTAAGGCGGGGCTTGTCGTCCATCGATCTGCGCAGCACGAAGACCGCCGCCGCATTTTATAAGCGCAACGGTTACATTGAGACGGGCAAGGATGAGGCCATGTTTGGTCTGACAACTCGAGGCATGCGGAAGGACATTGTGCGCGACATCATGCCTAGCATCTGACTCAGCCGCTTTTGTTACTACCCCTTCTGATATGACTTCTGCAAAGCTCCGACGCGCAGTTTTGAGCGTGGTGTTTGGGGTGGTGATGGCTAATCCGCTGTTCGCGATGTTTGAAGGTTCGCTCCTGTATTTTCCCAGTCACCTGCCGGCCGGTTCAGATCTGCAGGAATGGGCCGTGGAGGGAAAATTCATGGGCTATTCGCATGCGGTGGCGTCGCCGCGAATGGTGTGGCTGATGTTTCACGGGAATGCGGGGCAGGCCAGCCAGCGCGGGTACATCCGGGCGAGCCTGCCGGTGACGGACGCCGTGTTCATCATGGAGTATCCGGGTTATGGGAAGAGGGAGGGTTCGCCTTCGATGAAATCCATCAACACGGCTGCGACCGAGGCTTACGCGGCACTGGTAAAACTTTATCCCGGTGTTTCCATCGGCGTCATTGGCGAATCGCTGGGGAGCGGGCCGGCTTCGTTTATCTGTTCGCTCAGCAATCCGCCGGGCCGGCTGGTTTTGATCGTGCCATTCGACAATCTGTTGTCGGTCGCCAAGGAGCACATGGGATTTCTGCCCGTCAGTTGGTTGATGCGCGACAAGTGGGATAATGTGGCGGCGCTCTCAAAGTATTCCGGGAGGGTGGACATCTACGGGGCACTGGAGGACACGGTGATCCCATTTTCTCACGCCAAGCACCTGGCGGAGTCATTGCCCGGGGCGAAATTCCACGAGATGAAGTGCGGGCATAATGACTGGTCGGCCAGGAATTTGGTGAGGATCGATCGGTGATTTGAATAAGAAAAAGCGGGGAAGTATTTTCGCGCAGAGGCGCGGAGACGCAGAGAGAACCAAATGGATTGAGAAATCAGGCGTCGGCGACCACCCAATCAGGCAGCTTGTTTCAGGGTCATTTTTTCCTGCTCTGCGCCTCCGTGCCTCCGCGCGAAACTGGATTGAGGGAAGCCGGGGCAAACTGTGCCGCCGCCTGCTGAGGAAATCCGTTGCACGGCGGCGGAGCTTCACCCCACACTGGGCGGGATTATGAAAATCGTCCTCGCCTACTCGGGCGGACTCGACACGTCCGTCATCGTCAAGTGGCTCCGCGAAACCTACGACGCGGAGATCGTCACTTTTGCCGCCGACATCGGCCAGGAGGAGGAGCTGAAGGGCCTGCCGCAGAAGGCGCGCCGGACCGGTGCGTCCAAGCATTACACGCTCGATCTCGTCGAGGAATTCGCCCGCGACTTCATTTACCCGATGATCCGGGCCAACGCGATTTACGAGGGCCAGTATTACCTCGGCACTTCGATCGCCCGGCCGCTGATCGCCAAGGCGCAGATCGATATCGCGAAAAAGGAGAAGGCCGACACGGTCGCGCACGGCGCCACCGGCAAGGGCAATGACCAGTGCCGTTTCGAGCTTACCTACATGGCGCTCGCGCCGAAGCTCACGATCCTGGCCCCGTGGAAGATCGACACGTTCCGCGAAGAGTTTCCCGGCCGCGCCGAGATGATCGACTATTGCCGGAAGCACAAGATCCCCGTCGAGGCCTCGTTGAAGAAGCCCTATTCGATGGACCGGAATCTCCTGCACATCTCCTACGAGGCGGGCATCCTGGAGGATCCGTGGTTCGATCCGACCACGAAGGCCAACAAGGGCATGTTCAAGCTCTCCGTCTCGCCCGAGGACGCGCCGGACCGGGCGGAATACGTCGAGCTCGATTTCGTGAAGGGCAACTGCACGGCCGTGAACGGCAAAAAGCTCACGCCGGCCGGCGTGCTCAAGGCGCTCAACCAGCTCGGCGGCAAGCATGGCATCGGCCGCGTCGACCTCGTTGAGAACCGGTTTGTCGGCATGAAGTCGCGCGGCGTCTACGAGACGCCCGGCGGCACGATCCTCATGCAGGCGCACCGCCAGGTGGAGTCGCTCACGATGGACCGGGAGGTCATGCACCTGCGCGACTCGCTCATCCCGAAATACGCGGAGCTCGTCTACTACGGCTTCTGGTTCGCGCCCGAGCGCGAGGCGTTGCAGGCACTGGTCGACGAGAGCCAGAAATATGTCACCGGCACCGTGCGGCTGAAGCTCTACAAGGGGAACATCATCACCTGCGGCCGGAAGTCGCGCTATTCGCTCTACGATACCAAGATTGCGTCGATGGAAGGCGTGAAGAGCTGGTACAACCAGAGCGACGCCACCGGCTTCATCCGCCTCAACGGCCTGCGGCTCCGCGCGCGTAATATCGCGCAGGGCGGCGCGAAGGTCTGAGGAAAAGTTTCACGCAGAGGCGCGGAGATCGCGGAGGTCAATCAATCTGAATGGTTTTTAAATTCAGTCCTCTGCGTTCCCTGCGCCTCTGCGTGAAACAATCTGAATTGGTCTCCTCCTCGATCGAGCTCCGGCTCGACATCGCGTGGATCGCGCTCAAGCCTGACCGGCTGCTTTAACCCCGGTATCTACTTATGAGCAAAGTCCGCATCGGCATCATTGGTCTCGGTAACATGGGTTCCGTCCACGCGACGAATCTCCTCGCCGGCAAGATTCCCCGGCTGGAACTCACGGCCGTGGCGGATGCTGATCCGGCCAAGTATGCCCGCGCCCCGGGTGTCCGGGCCTTTGCCACCGTGGACGAGATGGTGGCTTCCGGCCTGATTGACGCCCTGCTCATCGCCACACCGCATTACGACCACACCACGCTGGGGATCAAGGCCCTGCAGGCGGGCCTGCACGTGATGGTGGAGAAGCCGATCTCCGTCCACAAGGCCGACGCCCTGCGGCTCATCGCCGCCTACACGAACAAAAAGCAGGTCTTCGCGGCCATGTTCAACCAGCGCACGGATCACTACTATCTCAAGATCCGCCAGATGATTCGCGACGGCGAGCTGGGTGAAATCCGCCGCGTGAACTGGATCATCACGAACTGGTTTCGGACGGAGCATTATTATTCTTCGGGCAGCTGGCGGGCCACGTGGGCGGGCGAGGGCGGCGGTGTGCTGCTCAACCAGTGTCCGCACAACCTCGACCTCTTCCAGTGGATGCTCGGCATGCCCCAGCGCGTGCGGGCCAACTGCGGCTGGGGCAAATACCACGCCATCGAGGTGGAGGACGACGTGACCGCTTACCTGGAGTATCCGAATGGCGCGACCGGCGTGTTCATCACCTCCACCGGCGAGGCCCCCGGCACCAACCGGCTCGAGATCACCGGCGAGCGCGGCCGGCTCGTGTACGAGGACGACAAGATCAGTTTCACGCGGAATGAGATCCCGATGACGGAATTCTCGCGCACCGTGCCCGAGGCCTTTGCCCGGCCCAAGAGCGAGAACGTGGAGGTCACCGCCAAGAACCACGGTGGCCAGCACAACGAAATCCTGGAGAATTTCACGAACGCCATCCTCGACGGCACTCCGCTGATTTCGCCGGCGGTCGAGGGCATCCATTCCGTCGAGCTGGCCAACGCCATGCTGCTGTCCGCGTGGACGGGCGAGACGATCGAATTGCCGCTCGACGCGCAACGCTACGAGAAATTGCTGAAGGAAAAGATTGCCGGCTCCAAGTCGAAGGAGAAGAAAACGGCAGCCGTGGGCGGCGGCGATTTCGCCAAGTCCTTCGGCCGGTAAGTTTATCCACCGCGTCCAACCGATCCCCCGACCCATGTCCGCCTCAACTTTCCTGCCCGAAAACTACTTGCTCACGAACGCCTGGGCCCGCCGCCTGTATTCCGACCATGCGGCGCCGCAGCCCATCTTCGACTATCACTGCCATCTGCCGCCGAACGAGATCGCGGCCAACCGGCAGTTCGAGAACCTGTCAAAGATCTGGCTGGGCGGCGACCACTACAAATGGCGCGCCCTGCGCGCGGCCGGGGTGCCCGAGCGACTCATCACCGGCGACGCGACGGACTATGAGAAATTCGTCGTCTTTGCCCGGACCGTACCGCAGCTCGTCCGGAATCCGCTGCATCACTGGTCGCACCTCGAGCTGCGCCGCTATTTCGGCATCGACCTGCCGATCAACGAGGCTAACGCGCCCAAAATCTGGGAGCAGGCCAACGCGGCCCTCGCGAAGCCTGAGCTTTCGGTCCACGGCATCCTGAAGAAGTTCAAGGTCCGCGTCGTCTGCACGACCGACGATCCCGCCGACGACCTGGCGCACCATATCGCGATCGCGAAGAGCGGGCTCGCCACGCGCGTTTACCCGACCTTCCGCCCGGACAAGGCCCTGGTCGTCAACGATCCCAAGACCTTCAACGCCTGGTGCGAGCAGCTCGGCACCCGCGCGAACATCGAGGTGAAGAATTTCGCGACTTTCCTCGACGCGATCAAGCAGCGCCATGACTTTTTCCATTCGCTGGGCGGCCGCGTTTCCGACCACGGCATGGAATACGTGCCGGCCGAGGATTGCACCGAGGCCGAGGCGGCCGCGATCTTCGCGCAGGCCCGGGGAGGCCGGGCCGCCACGCCCGAGCAATGGACGAAATTCGCTTCCTACATGATGCTCGTGTTCGGGCGGCTCGACGCCGCGCGCGGCTGGACGAAGCAGCTTCACCTCGGGGCGATCCGCAACAACAACAGCCGGCTGCTGAAGCTGCTCGGCGCCGACGCCGGGGTCGATTCCATCGGCGATTTCCCGCAGGCCCGCTCGCTCTCGCGCTACCTCGGCACGCTCGACGCCGAGAACCAGCTCCCGCGCATCGTGCTCTACAACGTCAACCCGTCGGACAACTACGTCTTCGCCACGATGTGCGGCAACTTTGGCGACGGCACCATCGCCGGGAAGCTGCAGTTCGGCTCCGGCTGGTGGTTTCTCGACCAGAAGGAGGCGATGGAGTGGCAGATCAACGCGCTCTCGCAGCTCGGTCTGCTCAGCAAGTTTGTCGGCATGCTCACCGATTCGCGCAGCTTCCTGAGTTATGTACGCCACGAGTATTTCCGCCGCATCCTCTGCAATCTCATCGGGTCCGATGTCGAGGCCGGCCTGATTCCTGACGACGCCGCGGCCGTGGGCGAGCTGATCGAGAACATCTGCTACAAGAACGCCGCCGGCTTTTTCGGGCTGGAGGCGGGGAAACTCTGAAAATAAATTCTCCGCGGATAGCGCGGATGAACGCGGATGGATTAGAAATCTCTCCGTCCATCCGCGCTATCCGCGGAAAACCTGAATCTTATGCAACTCGGTCTCTGCGCCCACCCGGCGGATCTCGCCGCCTTCAAGGAACTGCCCTTCGATTTCATCGAGGGCCATGTCCAGAACTACCTCAAGCCCGAGACGCCGGACGCCGATTTTGCCCCGCTGGCTGCCGCGGCCCGCGCCAGCCGGCGGCCGATGCCCTCGGCCAATTGCTTCCTGCCGGCCGACCTCAAGGTCACTGGTCCGGTGGTCGACCAGGCGCGGCTCGCCCGCTACACGGACAAGGCCTTTGCGCGCGGCAAGTCGATCGGGCTGACCACCATTGTCTTTGGCTCGGCCGGAGCCCGCCAGGTGCCAGAGGGCTGGTCGGCGGCGCGTGGCTTTGAGCAATACGTGGAGGCGTTGAAAATTGTCGCCCCCATCGCGGCGAAGCATGGCGTCACCGTCGTGGTCGAGCCGCTCAACCGCGGCGAATGCAACCTCGTCAACACGATCGACGAGGGCGCCGACGCCGTGCAGCGGTGCAACCACGCGAGCGTGCGCCTGCTGGTCGACCTCTTCCACATGCTGCGGAACGGCGAGTCGCCCGACCCGATTGCGCGCCATGCGGCGCTCATCGTGCACTCGCATGTGGCAGAAAACGTCAACCGCGCGGCCCCGGGGACGAACGGCGATGACTTCCGGCCCTTTTTGCGGGCCTTGAAAAAAGCCACGGCCTGCCAGCGGCTCGCGATCGAATGTGTCTGGACCGAGCCGATGGCGACCGGAGCGATCCCCGCGCTGGCGGCACTGCGCCGGCAATTGGCGGACGCAGGTTACTAAGACCTGGTCGGAAAACTGTAGCGGCGGTCTATGACCGCCGGTCTTCAAAGACCCGGCGCTCATAGAGCGCCGCTACAACGATCCAGCTTCGTTACCTCAGCTGCCAGGTACGCTGCCTGCTTCCGGCTCAGAACAGCGATTTCGCCACGATGCCGAGGGCGTTGATCGGGCCGTTGTCGTCGAGGCTGTCAATCGCGCGGTCGGCCTTCTTCAGCGTGCCCTTGGCTTCCGTGAACAGGCTGTCGTCGTTGATGAGCTTGCCGAGCGTGCCCTCGCCCCGGGCGATCTTGTCGGAGACGTCGCGGACATTTTTGACGCTGACCCGGACATTGTTGGCCGTCGCCTCGTCGTAGACGAGCATGCCGAGCGCACCCTTGCCGGACTTCACCTCGTCGACGATCGACTGGGCATTGGCCATGAAAGTCTTGGCCTCGCCGGCCGCGGTCTTGATGTCACCGACAGTGGCTAGCAGGTCGTCATGCAGCTTGGGATCGTTGATGAGTTTGCCGAGCGTGCCCTCGCCCCGGTTAAGCTTGGCGGAGACCTCCTGCAGGTTGCTCACGGTCGCCGTGATCTTCTCGCCATTTTCCCCCACGAGGGTGTCGATTTTCTGGAACAGCCCCGGCTTGCCGTCCTTGCCCTTGAGGGAATCGCTGAGGCCGCCGAGGGCGTCATCCAGCTTGGTGCCGAGTTTGCCGATCTGGGCCATGACGGAGTTGAGGTCGAGGGAGGCAATGGTGTGGATCTCGGAGCCCGGCTCCAGCATCGGGGCGGTGGTTGTGCCGAGGTCGATGCCGATGTAGTCGGTGCCGATGATGCCGGCCATGACGATCGAGCCGGTCGCGTCGCTCGCGATGCGGACGCCCGGATCAATGCGGAGGACGGCCTCGGCGCGGCGGCCGGCGAGCCGGGTCTGCTCGACGGAACCAATCCGCACCCCGGCCATGCGCACCTCGTCGCCGACCTTGAGCTCCTTGAGGCTCTCGAAGCCGGCGATGAGGGTGTAGCCGCGATCCTTGAAGACCTTGCCGTCGCTGAGCGTCTCGAACGCCACCCAGATGAGGGCAAGGCCGAGGAGGAAGAAAAGCCCGACACGGGCGGTTTGCTGTGCGTTGTTCATGGTGTGGTTCTCCGTTTAGAGTGTGCGGCCGGCCTCAGGTTGCCAGTTTCTTGAAACGCGGGTTCTTGAGATCGACCTTGGGGTTGAGAAAATCGGCGATGCGGGGGTCCTTCGGCGTGTGCAGCTCGGACGGCGGGCCGACGTGGATCAGCTCCCCGTCCATGAGGATGCCGACGCGGTCGGCGATGTTGAGTGCGAGGTCGCGGTCGTGGGAGACGACGATGCTCGTGACCCGGTATTCATCCTTCAGCGTGGCGATGATCTCGCTGATGGTCGCGCTCATCACCGGGTCGAGCTCGGAGGTGGGCTCGTCGTAGAGCATGAGCTGCGGCTCCATCACCAGCGCGCGGGCGATGGCCACGCGCTTCCGCATGCCGCCGGACAGCTCGGAGGGAAACTTCTCGCCGGTCTTGTCCAGCGACAGGATCTGCAGCGCCCGCTCGACCTTTTCCCGGATGGCGGATTCCGACGCGACGCGGTGTTCCCGCAGATAAAGGGCGAGGTTGTCGTAGACCGAAAGCGAGCTGAACAGGGCGCCGGCCTGGAAGACCAGGGCCATGCGCACATGCTCGCGCGTGACGGGGTCGGCGGCATCGTGATTGTCAACCAGCACCCGGCCGGAAGTGGGCGTCTCAAGGCCGACGATGTGTTTGAGCAGAACGCTCTTGCCGGAGCCGCTGGGGCCCATGAGGACGAAGATCTCGCTGGGTTCGACCGCGAAGGAAACGTCCTTGAGGACCACGAAGTCCCCGAAGCTCTTGCACAGGTTCTCGAGCTTGACGCCGACGGCGGGCGACTCGGTGTCGGAAAAGGGCGAACGGGTGGAACTGGGGCTGCCGGCGGGCATGGTCAGGTGAGGATTTTCGTGACGAAATAATCGAGCACGAGGATGAGGATGAGGGAAGTCACCACGGCCCGGGTGACGGAGGCGCCGATTTCGCGCGGGCCGCCGCGCGTGTTAAGGCCGATGCTGCAGCAGACGAGCACGATCCCGAAGCCGAACAACTCGGCCTTCATCAGGCCGTTCATCACGTCCGTGAACTTGGTGAAGCGCCGCAGGGCCGAGAAGTAGGCCTCAGGCCCGATGGCGATGGTGTGGGTGTAGTTGGAAATCAGGGCGCCGCCATACCAGCCGACGAGGTCTCCGATGATCGCCAGCACCGGCATCATGACCAGCACCGCGGCGAGGCGCGGCAGCACTAGCATGCGGGCGGGGGGGATGTTCATCGTCTCGAGGGCGTCGACTTCCTGATAGACCTTCATCGAGGCCAGCTCGGCCGTGATGGCCGATCCGACGCGGCCGGCGAGCAGGATGGCAACCATGACCGGTCCCAGTTCGCGCGCCATCGAAAGGCCGACCAAGGTGCCGATGAACTGCTTGGCGCCGAAGTTCTCCATCGAGTAGCCGGCCTGCAGCGCCAGCACGCTGCCGATGAAAAAGCTCAGGATGGCGACGATGGGCAGGGTGGTGTAACCGATGAGGTAGCAGTGCTCGATGAAGCGGTGCCACTGGCGCGGCAGGGTGCCGACATAGGACAGCGCCCGCACCAGCAGCAACACGGTGCTGCCAAAGCCCTCGAGGACGGCGTTGATTTGCTTCATGCGATGGGGTGATGGTCAGTGATTCGGCGCGGAAGTCTCGTCCGCTTTTGACGAAAAATCGAACCAGAAGGGCCGCCAGCCACCGCCAGCGCCGTGTTGGAAGCCCAGCAAGCCGTTGCCCACGGTGACCCGGCGTCCACCGGACGATGATTCCGTGCTGAACAACGGCCCGAGATGAAACTCACGGTGCCCGGCTTTTTGCCGCCACGTGATGAGATCGAAGAGCACGGAATGCCGGACTTCGTCATCGCTGCGCCGGTCATAGCGATAAACGGCGAAGAGCGGCGACCAGAGCAGGCCCATGTTGTCGTTGTGGGGGAAAAACACCTCAATGGGGCTGAGCACCTGGACCTGGCGCCGGCCGGCACCGTTGTCCCACACGCTGGCGACCGGCCAGTAATGGGTCTTCTCGGCCGGTGCCACGCGCGGGTTCGTGGCGCTGCGCTGCACGAGCGACCAGTAGAGGAAGAATAAAAACTGGGTCCGGGTCTGGGCGATGCCCTCCTCGGTCCACTGCTGGCGGCGGAACAGGGGCCACAGCACCCACGTCTTGTCCACACCCTTGACGATGGAGTGGGTGTAGAACGGTGCCCACCGGTTGCGGTAGACGTCGCCCCGACCCTGCAAAAACAGCGGCCAGAAATAACGCGTTTCATCGTAGCGGTAGGGCGCCGTCCGGTGTGAGTAGCCGAAGAAAGGCCAGAGATAGGACTCACCCATGCCCTCGGCGCTGTGCTCGCTGGCATAGAACGGCAGGACCCCGAACGAGGTCTTCGGCACCGGCTCGCCGAGCCGCGAGACGTTGTTGTAGATGAAGGGCCAGAGATAAAACTCGTTGTGATAGACGCCGGGTTGCTGGCTCCAGCCGAAGAGCGGCCACAGTGAGAAACCTGTGTTGTCGGCGCCATGGACGGTGCGCACCACCGGCCAGGGCGTAAAAGTTGAGCTCACGCCGTGCCTTTCCAGGCGGAGATAGGCTGGAAACAGCACCCACGAGATGCGGTCGTGGAACAGGCGGTGCGGCAACGTGCCGAAGATCGGAAACAGGGCGCGATAGGAGGATTCGGGTGAATCCGTCTGGCGCGAAAAATAAAACGGCCAGACATCAAAGCCCCGGTCGTTGCTCGCCGTGGGTGATCCCTCGCGCGAATGGTAATGATTGATCAGCCGGACGATGCTCCAGCCGTAGGAATCGCTGTCTGACCGGTAGATGAAGATCGGATAGATAAAGTCCGACTCGGTGAGCGCTCCGGCAGCGTCGCGCTTGCGCAGATAAATGGGCCGGAAGCCCTCGGCGGTGACGCCACCTTCCAGCGGCTGGCGGAAAAGCAAAGGTCCAGCGCCCTGCCAGGATTGGACGGTTCCCGCCGCATCAACTTGCGCGACGCGGACCGGCCAGGCGTTCTGTTCGCGCTCTTCCGCCCGGGCAGTCGCAACCAACACGGCCGTCAAGCCGAGGCAGGCTGAAAAATAGCGCAAGAGCATGAGGGGAGGGCAGCTGGACACGGCAAACCGCAGGTTGGATCCTGCGGCATGTCGGATGCCGGAGGACATAACTGTAGTTAGGAGCCTAATCAAATGACTTTGCCAGTTCGTGTAAATGTAATGCGACGCTTGCCCAGCATCTTAACCCCGATTTCGGATTGAAGTTCCGAAAGGATATATATTTGCGTCAGCCGTTATTCGCCGGACACGGTGCTGTCGTCACGCATTCCCCCGGCGCAAGCACGCGAAACTCATGGGCGGTGATGCCGGCGGTTTTGCAGGCCGCATCCAAGGCACGAAGTGGATCCTCGCGGCCTTCGTCAGTCAGCTGCCAGCAGCCCCAGTGCATTGCGATGCTGAGACGCGCACCCAAGTCGCGGTGAACCTGCATCGACTCGGCGGGATTCATGTGGGCGCTTTGCATGAACCACCGGGGTTCGTAGGCTCCGATGGGAATCAGCGCCAGGTCGGGTGAGCCCAGTCGCTGTTTGATCAGGGAAAAGAGATCGCGGTCATAAGCCGAGTCTCCGGCAAAATAAATGCCCTGCGCCCGGCTGCGCAGAAAGAATCCGCCCCACAGACGATGATTGGTCTCGCCCGGCCGCCGCCGGCACCAGTGGCGGGCCGGCGTGAGCGTGATGGAAAGGTCCGGCGTCCAAGGATGGCGCTGCCACCAGTCGAGTTCAACGACCCGAGGGATGCCGGCTGCTGACAGCAGGGCGTGATGCCCCAGCGGAGCGAGCACGAGCGGCTGATCCCTGGCAGCGAGCCGTCGCAGCGTGGGCAGATCGCAATGATCATAGTGGTCGTGACTGAGCAGCACACCGTCGATTTTCGGCAGATCGTTGAAGACCACGCCGGGCACATGCACACGGCGCGGGCCGGCCCAGGCCACCGGGCTGGTCCGTTCGGAAAACACGGGATCGGTCAGGAAATTCCCGTGCGGGGTCTGCAGCAGAAACGTTGAGTGATTGATCCAGGTGGCGACCGTTGCATCCGCTCCGACGGGTGGGGTCGGCGCGGTCGGCGCGATATCCACCCACTGCGGCCAGGGCGCGGCGCGGCTGGACAATTTCCAGCGTAGCAGGTCGAGCAGTCCGCGTTCGGCCCGTGGGCCGGGATTGAAGAAGGTTTTCCCGTTGCAGTGGTCGGAGAGCGGGAATGACATCCGCGCAGTGATGCATGTTTTCAACCCAGAGGTCACGGAGAAGCCGCCGGAAACTTCGGGATATTCCCGATCCGATTTGCCACAAAATGGCACAAAAAATTCCAAGGCTCCGACTCGAGTGACCCGCGCGCCTATAGGCGCAATGGAGATTCAGCCGCAGCCACAGACCCTGCGTGCCTTTTTGTGGCCAAAAATTCCAAGGCTCGGCTTTTGTTGCGGCAGCTTGAATCAGGAGGCCATCCCATGCGCATAAGCGGCGGGGCGGCGCGCGGGATTCCGCTGGTGGTGCCGAAGGGGGATGCGGTGCGTCCGGCCACCGACGGGTTGCGCCAGGCGGTGTTTTCCAGCTTGGCCGCGCGCGTGCCGGCCGCGCGGTTTCTCGATTTGTTCGCCGGCAGCGGGGCCTATGGGCTCGAGGCGCTCAGCCGCGGCGCAGCGGGGGGCATCTTCATCGAGAAAAACGCGAAGGCGGCGGGTTGTCTGCGGCACAACCTGGCCGCGGTCTGCAAGAGCCTCGGCCGCGGATTGGAAAACCTGGAAATCCGCCAGGCCGACGCGCTCACCGCCCCGCTGGATGCCGATGGCCGCCCGCCCAACCTGATCTTCATCGATCCGCCCTACGAAATCATTGCTGAGCTGGCGCCGCGGTTGTTCGCACGTTTCGACGAATTGCTGCCGTCGGAACCGGATGCGCTCGTGGTCTTCGAAATGCCCGGTGAACTTACCCTGACGCCGCCGGGCTGGACGTGCCTCAAGCGCCTCGGCAAAGGTGCCCGCCAGCCTACGGTATGTTTTTTTCAGAAGCTGTAGGCGCATCACCTGCACCGGAAAGCGCGGCGTTCCTGCGGAGCAGGGCGATGGCGGACCCGAATGCCTCTCCTACATCAAGCCAAGCTTGGCTTTCACCAAGGATACTGCGGCGACGCAGGCCGTTTCCGTGCGCAGGACCCGCGGTCCGAGGTGGACAAAGGTGAAGCCGTGGACGCGCAGCAGCTCGCGCTCGCGGGCGGACCAGCCGCGTTCGGGCCCCAGCGCCAGGATCACCGGGGTCGACGGATTTTCACGCAATAAGTGAAATTGGGAGAGGGCCATGCCGGCTTCGTAGTTGTCGAGTGCCAACCGCGAGGCGGCAGCGGGCAGCGCCTCGAGGACTTTCGCCAGTGGGTGACCGTGCGTGACATTAGGAAGACCCGTGTCGAACGCCTGTTCGGCGCCGGCGATCAAATGGCGCCGCCATTCACCGGAGGACCAGAGCGCGCTCTGCCCATAATTGGGCTCGCCCTTCTCCGCGGCGAAGAAATGCAGCGCGCCCACGCCAAGCGCGGTGGCTTCCTGCAGGATTTTCCGGGCGGTCTGCGGTCGCGGCAGGCCGAGCACGAGCGCGATGGGGTCGAGAGGTGGTGGGGCGGAGCCCCAGGTGAAAGTGAGGGTGAGAGCGAGCGGGTCGAGTGCAGCGAGAGTGCCTTTGCCGCGGGGACCGTTAATGAGGCCGGCGTCAAAGGTGTCGCCTACGCAGCGCCGCAGCACTTGGAGAATGTGCTGCGCGCGCGGATCCTGGAGCGGCAACGGCGCGGCGATCTCGGCGGGCTCAAAGAGGATGAGGTTCATGCGGATCGAATCGTTCTCGTTCTCTTAATCGTTCTCATTCTCGACCTCGTAGTTCACTCGAATCGATTCAAGCCGAGCACGAGAACGATAACGAGGCACGAGAACGAATCTATCCGGCGAGGATCGCGTCGATCCGGGCCAGCTCGTCCGCGGTGAACGTGGGATTTTTTAGGGCGCCGAGATTGTCCTCGATCTGGCTGACCTTGCTGGCGCCGATCAGGGCGGTGGTGACGGCGGGCTGGCGCAGCACCCAGGCGAGGGCCATCTGGGCGAGGGATTGGCCGCGGTTTTTGGCGAGGACATCGAGCTGGCGGATCTGCGCGACTTTTGCGGTGGTGATGTGCTCGGGCTTCAGGAAACGCGGATCGTGCGCGGCGCGGGAGTCGGCGGGAATGCCGGCGAGGTAGCGGTTGGTGAGGAGCCCTTGCGCGAGCGGACAGAACGGGATGCAGCCGATGCCCTCCTTCGCGAGCACGGCGAGCAGACCTTGCTCAGGCGTGCGCTCGAACATGTGGTATTTCGGCTGGTGGATCAGGCAGGGCGTGCCGAGCTCGCGCAGGACTTGCGCGGCACGGGTGGTCTGCTCGGGACTGTAATTGGAGAGGCCGACGTAGAGTGCCTTGCCGGAGCGCACGGCGTGGGCGAGGGCCCCCATCGTTTCCTCGATCGGAGTGGCGGGGTCAGGCCGGTGGGAATAAAAGATGTCGACGTAGTCGAGCTGGAGCCGGCGCAGGGACTGGTCGAGCGAGGCGAGGAGATATTTGCGCGAGCCCCAGTCGCCATAGGGGCCGTCCCACATCGGATAGCCGGCCTTGGAGGAAATGATGAGCTCGTCGCGGTGAGCGGCGAGGTCGGCGCGCAGGATGCGGCCGAAGTTGGTCTCGGCGGAGCCGGGCGGCGGGCCGTAGTTGTTGGCGATATCGAAATGCGTGATGCCGAGGTCGAAGGCGCGCAGGATGAGGGCCCGGCTGTTGGCGAAGTCATCCGTGTCGCCGAAGTTGTGCCACAGGCCGAGCGAAAGGCGGGGCAGTTTCAGTCCGCTGCGGCCGCAAGCACGGTAAAGTGTGGGGTCGTTATAACGGGTGGGCACGGGCTGATGGGACATGATGGCGGAGCTTGGCGGGTTAGACGGATATAGTCGCGCCCGAATTCTTCCGAACCTGCTCGGCAGTGGAGGCTCATGCCTGGATGTAGGAGCGGCTTTACTCCGCGATGGTCTCCACTGCGTGGCGAGCAATTCATCGCGGCGTAAAGCCGCTCCTACAGTTTCCGCACCGTCTTGCACGGCAAAGCATTGACGCCATCTGTCGCGAAAAAGAGGCTGCGGCCCATGGACGATTCTCCACTGCCGCCACCATTGGACCCGACTCCCACGGGAGGAGGGTTGCTCAAGGAACGGGTGGAGCCGTCCTTCGGGCAGAAGATCAAAAAGGCCCTTGGCCCGGTCGGGGTCGTATTCGTCGCCCTCTTTTCAAAATTCAAGCTGCTCGTCCTGCCGGTCATCAAGTTCCTGCCAGTGTTCCTCAAGACCGGCGGCACCATGTTTCTTTCAGTCTGGGTGTATGCGATGGCGTGGGGCTGGCCGTTTGCCGCGGGGTTTGTGGTGCTGATTTTCATCCATGAGTGCGGGCACCTGCTCATGGCGAAAAAATTCGGGCTCAAGGTCAGCGCCCCGATGTTCATTCCGTTCATGGGGGCCTTCATCGCGCTGAAGGATGCGCCGCGGAACGCGTGGATGGAGGCCTGGGTGGGGATCGGCGGGCCGTTGTTGGGAACCCTGGGAGCGTGCGCGAGCCAGGGGCTATATCTGGCCACGGGCAATCCATTCTACCGCGGGCTCGCCTACACCGGATTTTTCCTGAACCTGTTCAATCTGGCCCCCATTGGATTTCTGGACGGTGGGCGCATTGTGACGGCGGTGTCGCCCTGGCTGTGGGTGGCGGGCTTGATTATTGTAGGCGCGATGATCTTCACCCATCCGAATTTCCTGCTGATCCTGATCCTGCTGATGTCGCTGCCGCGGTTGTTCAGCCTGTTTCGCGCGAAGACCGACGAGGAGAAACGCTATTTCGAAGTGACGCCGGCGCAGCGCTGGACGATGGCGCTGATGTATTTCGGGCTCGTGGCCTTCCTCGTCGCCGGGATGCGCGCCACGCATTTCGCGCCGCAGACCCGTCCGGTCGTGGCTTGGATGGAACCCAGCCCTGGGAGAACACGTTGACCGCAACGCATTGCCTGTCGTGAGCCCGTCGAGGAAATTTGGCTCCGTTGGCGATCAAATTGGGACCGAGATTTCCCGCGTGTTGAGGTCAGCGCGTTTCACCTCAGGCCAATCGCCCTCAGCTTTTCGCCAAGCAGGAGAACAGACCTTCCGGTCCGTTTGCTTCCCGTGACCGCCGGAAGATTCCTGCAGCGGACCGGGAGATCCGCGCTCCGTTTTGGCGGGAACGATGCAGCCTCGGCAGCAGAACGCGGTTTTGCCCGTGACATGAAGAAACCTCTGGGCGTTTTGGCCGGGATCGTTGACCCCGGCCCGGCCTCGGCGAGGCCGGCTGCAACAAGGGCCCCGTTTCCCAGGAGTTAAACCGCGGTGATCGATGTAGCGGCCGGGGCAACCAGGCCGGGTTGAAATGCTCGGCCCGAACCAGCCTTCTTGCCTCGGCTGCTGCATTGCTGAGCCGCTTCGATGGCGTGAGTCGGGCTCAGTTTTTCCACCGGGGAACCGATATAGGTGTCGATGACCCGAAATTTCCTCCTGCTGCCCGCTTTCCTGGGCCTGTTGCTGTCTGTCCCGGTTCCGGGCGCGGACGGATGGGCGCGGCTCAAGCTGGGCATGAGCGCGGAGGAAGCGGAGGCGGCGCTCGGCGCGCCGTTGATCCGGAACGAAGGGCGCGGCTTCGAGCTGTGGATCTACGACAGCCGGGCCGAGGTGGTGTTTTACGGCGGAATTGTGGCCTGGACGGCACCCGCCTCAGCGCCTGCGGTTCATACTCCGGCAGAAGTGTGGGAATTCTACCAGGCCACGCCCAACCGTCCGAGGGATCGCATTCCCCTGCGAAAACGGGCGCCTAGCTTGCGGGAGGATGCGCCGGTCGCGCCTGATTCCGGATCGGATTTCCGATATCTGCGACGGCGTTGAGGTCCGCCCGGATCTCTCCGGGATGTAGCAGCCAAGGCAACGAGGCTGGGTTTGGATCGCCGATGCCGAACCAGCCTCGTTACTTCGGCTGCTGCACGGTACGGCGCTTTTGGCTCAGGCCGCGGGGGAGGGAAGAACGAACTATTTGGCGGACTTGACAGAGACGGCGAAACGCCGGCGGGGGTCTCCGCCTTGCGCCTCCAGCTTGAAATCGGCATGGCCGAGGAAAGCCTTCACGCCGGCCTCAAGGTCCGCCTTGGCCGCGGCGAAGGTCGCGGGGGTGTTGGGCGCGAGGGCGCGGTCATTGACGATGAGCTCGAAATCGTGGCGGCTGACGGTGATCTGGCCCTTGAATTCGTCCTCGATCAGTTGCGCGGCGGCGGCGGCGGAGCGCAGGGCCTGGACCACCCGGTCGGCGTTGGTGCCGGCGAGCGTGGACTTTCGGCGATAGAGTACGCCCCAGCGGCCGTCGGTGTGGTCGAGCGCGTAGTCGGCGTCATTGCCGACCGCGATCACGCCCGGGCCCTTCGGCACGTGGAGGAGTTCGGCCACGTCGACGAGCATTTCGGGCATGGACTGCTTGGCCACCCAGCGGTGCATGAGGTTCACGACCTGGGCCGGATCGAGCTTGGAGTCACCAACGGTGAAAAACTTGGCGATGAGGTGCTGGAGTTCCATCGGAGAGAAGTGCGAGTGAAAGTGAGGGTGAGAGGGGGCCGTGCGCCGGGAGTCTTGATAGGTTACTGACTGACCGGAATCAGGCCTTCGCCGGGGCGGCGGAGCGCAGGCGGTTGTAACAGCTGTGCACGGCGTCGATGAAGAGCTGGGCCTCGGTGATCTGCTGGTGGGCGAGATCGGCGGTAAACTTCTTGCCGGTGCCCGCGGCGGCGTGCGCGTCGAAGAAATACGTGGCGAACTTGGCCGCGCCCACGGACGGATCGGCGAAGAGGCCCGAGTCGTGGAAGCGCTCGGTGAACTCAGCCACGATCTCGGCCGGGTCGTTGCCGACGTCGTCATACTGCATCTGCACGAGTGCCTTGGCGCCGCGGAGCATGGCCTTGTAGGCCTGCTCGCCGGCCTGCTGGGCGTCACCCTTCTCGAGGTACAGGCCCGCCTCGAAGACCATGCGCTCGGCGGCGGTGGACTCGAACTGGAAGCGGCTGACGACCTCGCCGGAGCACTCGCCGATGCCGATGTCGCCGATGCTGTAGCTCCGCGGGTCGCCCCAGTCGGTGTAGAGGCCGGGCTCGACGTCGGGCGTGGGGAGGTTCTCGACGAGCGGGTCGAGGAGCTTGCGGATCGGCGCCTTGCCGACGCGCTTGATGAAGCTGTGGAAGTTCTCGGCCTTCTGCTTTTCCTGGAGATAGAAACCCGTGATGCGCTCGATCGCGTCCGGGATGCGCTTGGTCGGCACCGCCACGATCGGCAGGCCATAGGCGCCGCCGTTGTTGTCCCACTGGCCGCCGACGACGACCTGGAAGTGCGGGACCTTGATGCCGTTGACGGTGCGGCTGGAGCCGTAGAAGCCCAGATCGGCCACGCCGTGCTGGCTGCAGCTGTTGAAGCAGCCGCTGATCTTGATGTGCAGGTTCTGGATCGCCTGGTCCATCTGGAAGGACTTCGTGGCGAGGCGGGTCCGCAGCTCGCCGGCCAGGCCGCGCGAAGAGGAGATGCCGAGCTTGCAGGTGTCGGTGCCGGGGCAGGCCACGATATCGAGAATATTGTTGGCGCCGGCGCCGGAGAGATCGGCGGCGTGCAGGGCCTCGTACACCGCGAGGATGTCGGCGCCGCTGACCCAGCGGAGGATGAAATTCTGCTCCACCGTGGTGCGAATCGTGCCCTTGGTGTAGCGGCGGGCGATGTCCGCGAACTGGCGGAGTTGCTCGGCGGTGATGTCACCGAGGGGCAGCGCGACGGTGGCGGTGTAATAACCCTTCTGGCGCTGGGGCTTGACGTTGCTCTTCAGCCAGTGACGCAGGTTCTCGCTCGCATTGGCCGGAGTGGCCGGGAGGTCGGCGCCGGGACGGAGGGCGGTCTCGCCTTCCTTGAGGGCGGCCTCGAGGTATTCGGTCCAGCGGGGGTCGGGCTTGAGCTTGGCCCGTTCGGCGAAGACCTCCTCGCGGAATTTATCGATGCCCCACTTGTCGACGAGGAACTTGATGCGGGCCTGGTTGCGGTTCTTCTTTTCACCGTGGCGGGCGTAGATGCGGCAGACCGCCTGGGTGACCGGCAGGAACTCCTCGAGCGGGATGAATTCGCTGAGCACGCGGGCCTGACGGGGCACGGCGCCGAGGCCGCCGCCCACGACGACCTTGAAGCCGCGCGCGCCTTGCTGCGTTGCCGCGATGTAGCCGATGTCGTGCATGTACGCCAGGCCGCAGGCCTGGTCGGCGCAGCCGCTGAAGGCGGGCTTGAACTTGCGGCCGAATTCCTGGGCGTCGGGGTGGCCGAGCAGGAAGAGCATCGCGGCCCGGGCGTAGGGCGTGATGTCGAAGGTCTCGCAGGCGCAGACGCCGGCGTACGGGCAGCCGGTCACGTTGCGCACGGCGTTGCCGCAGGCCTCGCGGCTGGTGATGCCGACGGCACCGAGACGGCGCATGATCGCCGGGGTGTTCTCGATGTGGATGAAGTGGAGCTGGAAATCCTGGCGCGTCGTGATGTGCGCGATGCCATCCGAGTATTCGTCGGCGAGCTCGGCCATGACCTCGATCTGCGCGGGGTTCAGGCCGCCGAAGGGAACCTTGATGCGGAGCATGCCGGGGGCGTCCCACACGGTGCCCGGGCCCTTGGTGGGCTTGTCGGCGAAGGGGAGCTTGCGGCTCTCGGTGCCGTCGTGGCGCTGGCCGTTGTCGTAGCGCTGCCCATACGCGCCGCGCCGGAGGCGGGTCTCGGCGAAGACCTTCTCGTCGATCTTGCCCAGTTTCCGGAGCTCGATCTCGTTTTCAAAGGCGTCGATCTCGCTGGCAAGCGGTTCGGCGATTTTGCCTTGGAGAAGCTTCTTCCACAGATCTTGGCTGGCTTTCATGGGTGAAAAACGGGGGTTGGGAGGACGAAGGCGGGTATCAACCGGTCGCGGCCCGTGGTTTGTGCTGGCACTCCCGGGAGGGGCGGTGGTTGTTTGTCGGACCGGATGACTTATGGCTAACGATCACTCAAAAAGGAAATACGATTCAATTCTCGGATTGTTGTCCAGCGAAGAGAACCCCACGCCGCTGGTGCGCCTGAACCGCGTCGTGCCGTTCAAGCACGCGCAGGTCTACGCCAAGCTCGAGTGGTACAATCCCTTCGGCGCAGTGAAGGACCGGGTCGCAGCGAACCTGGTGCGCGACGCCGAGGCGCGCGGCGTGCTCGGGCCCGGCAAGAACCTGGTCGAGGCCACCTCGGGGAACACCGGCCTCGGCCTCGCCATGATCGGCAACGCCAAGGGCTACGCCCTGCAGACGCCCCTCTCGATGGCCATCCCGCAGGAGAAACGCACGGTCCTGCGGTTTTTCGGCGCCGATGTCGTCGAACTTGACGACTCGCTTTGCCCCGCGCCCGGCGCCCCCGAGGGCGCCATCGCCCGCGCGCACGACACGGCGAAGGCCAACCCCAACACGATCCTGCTCGACCAGTACGCCAACGAGGCCAATCCCGACAGTCACTTCCGCACGACCGGTCCCGAAATCTGGAAGCAGACGGACGGCAAGGTGACGCATTTCATCGCCGGCCTCGGCACGTGCGGGACGATCACCGGCACCGGCCGTTACCTCAAGCAACAGGGTGCGGGGGTGAAGGTGCTCGGCGTTTATCCCGAGGACGGGCACGATATCCCCGGGGTGCGCAGCAAGCGGCAGCTCAACCAGACGAAGCTCTACCGGCCGAAGGAATACGATGGCGAGGTCGAGGTGACCGACCGTGAGGCCTTCGAACTCTGCCATCGCCTGAACCGCGAGGAGAGCATCATAGCCGGGCCGAGCTCCGGGATGGCGCTGGCCGGGGCATTGAAGCTCGTGCCGGATGAGCCGGGCGTGATCGCCGTGGTGATTTTCCCCGACAACATCTTCAAGTACGCCTCCTCGATCACGCGGCATTTCCCCGACCTCGCCCCGGCGCCGGTGGGCGGGAGCCCAGCCGCGGTGGCCGCGCCGAGCAAGAACGAGCAACTGCTCGAGGCGATGATCGAGAACCTGAAGAACCCCTACGACTCGGTGGCGGTGACGGGTCTGGCCGAGGAACTCGCCGGGGCCGCCCGTCCGCTGGTGGTCGACGTGCGCCCGCTCGACCAGTACACGGACCTGCACATTCCCAGGGCGATCAACTTGCCGCAGTCGGACCTGGCGCAGCGCGCCGGAGAGCTTCCGCCCGACCGCGCCACGCCGATCGTGATGGTGTGCGGCATCGGTAAATTCTCCAAGCCCACGACGCTCTATTTGAAATCGATGGGCTACCGGAACGTGCGCAGCCTAAAAGGCGGCATCAACGAATGGGTCCGCAAGGGCCAGCCGACCGAAGGTGTGTCAGCGGGCAAGGGGTGAGAAGCACTAGCCGGGCTAAGGTCGATAGTGAGGAGGCCAAAACTTGGTAGGGCGAGGCGTCCCACCGAGCCGCGGCTCACCCGGAGGGTTCGCCCTACCTGGGATCAAAAACTTACCGCACCACGCGGGCGCTGCCGCCCTTCATGAGCTTCTCGACTTCCTTCTGCGTGGCCATCGAGGTGTCACCGGGGGTGGTCGAGGCGAAGGCGCCGTGAGCCGCGCCGTAGTCGACGGCGGCTTGCGGGTCATTCTTGGAGAGAAAACCGAACTGCAGGCCGGAGGCGAAGGAGTCGCCGCCGCCGACGCGGTCGAGGATCTCGAGGCGGGGATACTGGCGGCTCTCGTGGAACTTGCCGTCGTGCCAGAGGATGGCGCTCCAGTCGTTCACCGTGGCGGTGTGGACGTGGCGCAGCGTGGTTGCGGCCACCTTGAAATTGGGGAAGTCCTTCACGGCCGTTTCGATCATTGCCTTGAAGGCGCCGGTCTCGATGTGCTTGAGGTCCTCGGCGCCCTTGACGGCGAAGCCGAGCGAGGCGGTGAAGTCCTCCTCGTTGCCGATCATGACGTCGACATA
>CAIUWA010000008.1 GCA_903902745.1 uncultured Opitutia bacterium
GGGGGTTCCACCCGTTCCCATCCCGAACACGGCCGTTAAGCCCCGAGCAGCCAATGGTAGTTGGACGTTAGGTCCCGCGAGAGTAGGTCGTTGCCAGGTTTATGGCCCGGTTCTTCGAAAGAAGAGCCGGGCCTCTTTTTTTGGATGAGCCTTACTTGCACGCATGCGCGGCATATTTAATTTCTGAGGGAAGACGTTCAGCCGGGCCCAGAATGGCCCGAGCAATAAAAATCTCATGCCGTCTCATGTTTTTCCTGAGCTCGGGCAATCCGCTGATTTAATCGCAACAAGAAGAGGTCTTCCAGGTTGGATATTGAATGGAGAGCAATCAGATCATACGCAGAATCCACCACTGTCGCTTGAACCGTAAGACTTTGCCTGAGGTGGGGAACCATCCGGGTGAAAGGGTGGGTCCATTAACTCACACGCACTTCGATGGCGGTTTGAGCAACATTTTAGCAACGAGACCAGTTTATCCGACCTCGAAGCTTGACTGAGGTTTTCAGCAGGTCTTGCCTTAGGCTCAGAAATTGCTGTCGACCAGTTCGACACACCAACGCTAGCCGAACACAAACCTATGCAACGAATCATCCTGAAATATCTCCTCACCGGGTTTTGCGCCCTATTTTGCGCCCTGGCTTCGACTGCTCTGGGCCAGAGCCTCATCTCTTCCAGTATCAGTGGTATCGTCTCTTCGGGAGGCAAGCCACTCGCCGGAGCCGCGGTGACCGCCTTCTACGAGCCGACGAATACCAAGGTCACGACCACGACCAATGCTTCCGGCCGTTTTCTCTTTGATGGTCTTCGCGTGGGAGGTCCGTACACTGTCAGTGTTGCGGCCGGTGGCTTCCAGCCCCAGGAGCAAAAGGGAATCCAACTTGAACTGAGCCAGGTTTATCAAACGGATTTCGACTTCAAGGCACCCCAGCCATCGGACGTTGTCGTGATGCAGGCGTTCGTGACCACGGCGGATTCAAACACGCTGTTCGACAGCCTGACCACCGGTTCCGGCAGCCAGGTTAATCAGCAGCAGATTGAAACCTTCCCTACCATCGCGCGAACGATGAACGAATTCGCCAGGCTTGATCCCCGCGTGGTCATCACCGATCGCACGAACGGCGAAACCAGTGCCGGCGGTCAGAATCATCGTTATAACTCGATGCTGATTGACGGCGTGAAATCCAATGACGTGTTTGGCCTCACAAGCAATGGCCTGCCCGCCCAAGGCAATCCGATCTCGATCGATGTCATCCAATCGTTCGACGTGCAGGTCGCGCCATACGACGTCCGCCAAAGCGGATTTACCGGCGCCGCCATCAATTCGGTCACGAAAAGCGGGGGCAACGATTTTCACGGCACCCTGAAGTATCTTTGGACCAATCAAAATCTCCGCGCGAAGAACGAGGATCCCACCAACGTCAATTATGGCAAACGCGAGACCTTCCGCGAATCGACCCTGAGCGCAACCTTGGGCGGACCCATTTTGAAGAACCGGCTCTTTTTCTTCGCCGGCTACGAGAAGTTCAAGCGCATCGAGCCGCCGCCGTCCCCCGGGTTCGGGCCGACCGATGCCGCGGTTCAGCTGATTCGCGACACGTTTAAGGCCTACAACTATGATGTCGGTTCCTTTTCCAATGCCGGCAGCCTGAAAAAGTATGACTCCAAGCTCTTCGGCAAACTCGACTGGAATATCAGTGACGGGCAGCGCCTGAGCTACCGCTACAACAAGGCCGATGGCCACCAGCCGATCTTCCAGGACTACACCACGAGCAACGCGACTTCCTTTGGCGGACACTGGTACACCAACCATACTTTGAACGAGTCCCACGTTGTTTCGCTCTTCAGCAACTGGACCCCTGACTTCAAAACCGAAGTGCGGGCCTCCCGCTCCAAGTACAAGTCGGATCGCGATCCCAACGGGCCCGACTTCCCGCAGGTTGTCATCACCCAAGTGCCCTCTTCGACGACCGGCACCGGCACCATCTTTGTCGGCACCGAGAACTCCACCGCGAACAACCACCTCAAGGTGGATGATTACAACGCCACGCTGGACGCCACCTACCTGTGGAATGACCACACGCTTGAAGCGGGCATTGATTTTGAAAAGGACAACTTCTTCGATATCTTCCTTCAATCTCTGGATGGAGCCTATGGCACCAGCAGCGCCACCGGCGGCTATACTTATGCACAATTGGGCGGTGCGGCCGGACTCACCGGCCAGCCGATAAACTACGCTTACCAGTTCAACCCCGGCGGGATCACGGTGGCCAATGCCTATACGATCAACAATTTCAACCGCATGGCGGTTTACGCGCAGGATCGCTGGAGTGTAAACCCGAAGCTCACTCTCACCGGTGGTGTGCGGCTAGATCGTTACGCCACACCCATTCCCGGCTACAATGCCGCGGCCAGTGCGTTTGCCGGCATCAATAATACCAATTCCATCGACGGTCTGACAACGGTGTCTCCCCGCTTTGGTTTTAACTGGGCGCTGGATTCGGACAAAAAAACCCAGATTCGCGGTGGCGCCGGTATTTTCCTTGGACAGGGACCCGGCGTCTGGCTTGCAAACAACTACTTTAACAATGGCCTTTCCAGTCGCACGGCCACGAAGGCGACGCTCGCCGCCCAAGGTATCACCGACATCCCCTTCCAGCCTGATGTCACCAAGCAGCTCAAGGGCAACACCAGCACGACCACCATCAACATGTTGGCCAATAACTTCAAACTCCCGACGGTGCTCAAGGCCAACCTTGCCGTTGACCGCAAGCTTCCTGGCGTGGGTTTGGTGGCGACGCTGGAGTTTAACGAGACCAAGACGCTGGAGGCCACCTGGTATCAGGACCTCAATCTGAAGCAGATCGGCACGACCCCCGATGGTCGCATTCTCTACGGCGGCGCCGCCAACCGCAACAGCGCGAGTTTTGTCAATGTGTTCCTGATGAAGAACACCAAAAAGGGTGAGGCGCAGCAGGGCACGGTCAAGCTGCAGAAGCCGTGGAAGAACCACTGGTTTGCCTCGATCTCCTACACTTACGGCACGTCGCAGGACGTGAGCCCGGTCACGTCGAGCACGGCTGGAAGTAATTTCGGCGGCCGGATCGTCTACAACAACGACGACACGGTGGGCCGTTCCAACTACGAGGTCAGGCATCGCGTCTTGGCGACCCTCGAAAAGGATTTCTACTTCGTGAAAAACTATCGCACGGTCGCGAGCCTGGTGTTTGAGACCCGTAGTGGCCGGCCCTTTAGCTACGTCTTCAGCAACGACGCCAACGGCGATGCGGCGAATCAGAGCAACGACTTGTTTTACGTGCCAACCGGTCCGTCCGACCCTAAGGTGGTCTTTACCACTCAGGCCCAGTCAGACAACTTCTTTGCCTGGCTCGCAGGCAACAAGGATCTGAATCGGTTTGCCGGGCAGGTTGTGCCACGCAACAGCGGGACCAGCCGGTTCATTCACCAAGCCGATCTGCATATCCAGCAGGAAATCCCGATCTGGGGAAATGTGAAGGGTGAGCTCTTTTACGACATCCTTAACTTTGGCAACCTGCTCAACAGTCACTGGGGTCGTTACAGCGCGGTCAACTTCCCCTATAATTATTTCGTGGCGTCTGGGGTGGCGAATACCACGACCAACCAGTACACCTACACCTATACCTCCACGCCGCGCGGTCAAACCATGGGAACCGACTTGTCCCGCTGGCAGATGCAAGGGGGCGTGCAGGTGAAGTTCTGATCGAACCCGACTCCTTTTCATTTCAAGGCGGCCGCGGTGACGCGGCCGCCTTTTTTGTGGCAACCTCCTGCCGACCTCGCTCATCAAGGGGCGAGTGGACTCCGGGCTGTTGCCAATCGCCCTGAGCTTTTAAGCCTTGAAGGAGTACGGCCCCCCGGTCCGTTTGCCTCCCGTGATTGCCCGCACGCTCCCTGGAGCAGTCCAGGAGGTTTGCGCCCTGTTCGGAGCAACCGCCCCGGGCACTTGGTCTGACTCGGCAGCGATCCCTACCGGCCGGCTGATCCCAATCGGGAAATGTTTTCGCGGGCCTGGGAATAATCCGGACGGATCCGCAGTGCGGTTTCAAAGTGTTCCCGTGCACCCCGCAAATCGTTCAACTGCGCCAGGGCCATGCCCAGGTTGTTGTGCGCCTCGGCATAGTTGGGGTTGAGGCGCACGGCCGCTTCATAGTGCTGCACGGCCTCCGGCACCCGTTCCTGCTGGGCGAGGACGTTGGCCAGGTTGTTGTGGGCTTCAGCGTCATCGGGCTTGATGCGCAGTGCCGCCTCGTAATGCATGGCCGCCTCGGTCAACCGGCCCTGTTGGGCAAGGGCATTCCCGAGATTATTGTGCGCCTTGCCAAAACCGGGGCGCAACTGGAGCGCCGCTTCAAAGTGCCCCATGGCCTCGCGAATGTCTCCCGCCCGCGCTAGCGCCGTACCCCAGTCGCACTGCACGTCCGCCGATGCGGGATCGATGTTTCGGGCCGCCTCGAAATGCACCGTGGCTTCCGCCAGCCGGCCCGCCTGCGCCAGCGCATTGGCCAGGCTTAGCTGGCCTTTGGCCAGTGTGGGGATCAATTGCACCGTCAGGGCGTATTGGGCGATCGCTGCTTCGAGTCGGCCGGATGACAGCAGGGCATTACCCAGATTGTAATGAGCCTCTGGATAGCCGGGCTTGAGACGCAGTGCTGCCTCATACTCCCCGATCGCCTCGGTTAACTTTCCTGACAGAAACAGGGCGTCGCCCAGATTGCAGTGCGCCCGGGAATTGTCCGGCCGCTTTGCGACTGTATCGCTCCAGATGGCCGTGGCGCTGCGATAATCGCCGTTGCGTCCAACGGTGAGCCCCATGCCTGCGAGTATGAGAACCGCGAATGCGACCCAAGCGAGTCGCCCGAGCCAGCGGTGGATGGCGAGGATGGCGGGAATGACGAGGGCGGCGAGTGGCAGATACATGCGGTGCTCGGCGACGGTTTGGGTCGCAACCGGCACGATACTCGAGGTGGGGGCAAGGATGGCGAAAAACCACACGCCCGCGAATCCCAGCCCCGGGCTGCGCCACAGCGCGATCACGGTCGCGCTGATCAGTCCCGCAACGATCAGGCACGCCGGCAGGACTTCCCCCGGCCGGGTCGTCAGCTCCGTGCCATAGTCAAAAATGAGCGGGTGAGGCCATATCGACAGGCGGAGGTAGTGCATGATCGCGGTGCATTGGGTCAGGGCATATTGCCACCACGCGACACCGGCAGTGAAGCCGGCGGTACCGCCGCGGCCACCGGATCCGAGCACGAGCCAACCCAGCAGCAGCCAGCTTGCCGCCAGACCGGCATACAGTCCCCGCCGCTGCCGCCAGGCTTCACGGAAGGATCCGGCGACGAACGTGCGGTCGTAGAGCAGCACCATCAGCGGCGCCGAGACCATCACCTCCTTGCTCGCCATGCCCAACCCACACGACGCAATCGCAAGGATCGGCCAGCCGCGGGATGCTCCCGGATCGGCGCTGCGGATGAATCCGTACAACGTGAGCAGATAGAGCAGGCCCATGAGCGACTCGGCCCGCTGGACGACATAGGTCACCGCTTCGGTTTGCAAAGGATGCACCGCCCAAAGCGCCGCACTCATAAACGCCAGCGGCAGAGCCGCGTCTTGGTACCGCTGCCGCCACGCCGGTTGCCGCAAGGTCCGTCGCACAATGCCAAACAGAACCAGCGCCGCGGCCAGGTGAATGGCCAGGTTAACCAGGTGATAGCCGCGGACCTCCAATCCGCCGAACGCGTAATTGATCGCCAGCGTGAGGTTGACCACCGGCCGCCCGTCAACCGGCAGGCCGCTGCCGTGCGGGGGCGACAAGGCACTGCCCAGCTGCCGGATCGTGGGATTGTCGCGGATGGCCGGCAGATCGTCGAAGATCAGCGGGACCGAAAAGCTGTTTTGATACGCGACGAGCGCCACGCAGGCGAGCAGACCACCGGCGAACAGGATCACCGGCGGCGAAGCCCGGGACACGGCGGAAGCCTGGACGTTTGGCGGTTTCACGGGACGGAGAAAAGAGGTCGGAAGTCGGACCGTAGGAAACCCGACTTTACGGGCAAAAACCATCGTCGATTTACCTGCACCATCCGCCCGATATTAATTTTGGGCCTTGGTCTCCCCTGGCGTGATGGCCTGCAGGCGGGCGAGATTGTCGCGCGCCTCTGCCTGCCCGGGATCAATCCGCAATGCTTCGTTGTACTGCCTGACTGCCTCCTCCCGCCGCCCGACCCGCAGCAGGACGGAACCGAGGTTGGAGTGAGCCATCGCAAAGTCAGGCTTCAGCCGCAGCGCGGCATCATACTGGCTCATCGCCTCCTGGAGTTGGCCCGACTGGTAAAACGCATTGCCCAGATTGAAATGGGCCTCGGGATCATCCGGCTGGATCAGCAGGGCCGTCTTATAGTGTCCGATGGCCTCGGGCAGGCGGCCCAGCTGGGCCAGCGCATTGCCGAGGTTGTTGTGCGCCTCGGCAAAACGGGGGTTCAACCGCAGCGCGGCTTCGAAGAGCTCGATGGCCCGGGCGGTTTGTCCCTCATGCAGGAGGACGTTGCCCAGATTGTTGTCCTGGGCGTCGGCATAATCCGGCCTCAGCCGCAGCGCGCGGTGGTACTGCTCCGTCGCTTCCGGCACCCGGCCAAGCAGCAGCAGCGCGTCACCGAGATTGTGCGGGATCTCTCCGTCGGCTGGATTGAGGCGCAGCGCTTCCTCGTAATGTCCGATCGCCTCGGGCGCGCGGCCGAGCTGCACCAGGGCGACGCCCAGATTGTTATGCGCCATGGAATAATCCGGCTTGATCCGCAGGGCCTGCTCGAAATGCCCGGCCGCGTCGGCCGTGCGGCCCTGGAGGAGCAGGGCCGCTCCGAGATTGAGCTGCGCCCGCGCGTTGTCGGGGCGCTTGGTCACGGTGTCCTGCCAGATGGCGACGGCACTTCGATAATCCAGATTGCGCTGCGCGGTGAGCCAGCCGAGCCCGATGGCGAGCCCGGCCAGCCCGATCAAGCCGCGCCGCCCGAGCAGGGCGTGCAGGCCGGCCGCTCCGAGTGCGACGACCGCCGCGAGGGGCAGATACATGCGGTGCTCGACCGTCATCTGGGTGTCCGCGGGCAGCAGCGAGGTCGGGGCCAGGATGGCAAAAAACCACGCGCCGGCGAAACCGATGGCGGAGGAACGCCGCAATCCCAGCACGGTGATTGCCGCGAGGCCGACGACCAGCAGCGCGTGGAGCGCGACCTCGCTGGCCGGCCCGCCCCATTCCGTTCCGTAGTCGAAGACCAGCGGACTCGGCCAGAGGGAAAGTTCGAGATAGCGGGTGACGGCCCGGAATTGCGTTGCCGCATGCGCCCACCAATCCACGCCGATGCCGAAGCCGATCGATCCGCCGCGATTGCCTCCCGTGCTCGCCACCAGGTAGCCCAGCAGCAGCCAGCTCGCGGCCAAGCCCGCATAGAGCCCGCGACGCTGCCGCCAGGCATCGCGGAAGGATCCGGCGACGAACGTGCGGTCGTAGAGCAGAACCATCAGCGGGGCCGAGACCATCACCTCCTTGCTCGCCATGCCCAGCACGCACGCCGCGACCGCGAGGATTGGCCAGCCGCGGGCCGCCCCGGGCTCCGTGCCGCGGATGAAGGCGTAAAGCGTCAGCAGATAACAGAGCCCCATCAATGATTCCGCGCGCTGCACCACATAGGTCACGGCTTCGGTTTGCAGCGGATGAACCGCCCAGATGACCGCCGTCGCGAGCGCCACCGGCAGCGCGGCGGCCCCGTGCCGGCTCAGCGCCGGCTGCCGCAGGGTACGCCGCACCACACCGAACAGGACCAGGGCCGCGGCCGTGTGAATGGCGAGGTTGGCCCAATGATAACCGCGGACGGCCGTGCCGCCGACGGCATAGTTCAGCGCGAGCGAGAGATTGACGAAGGGCCGGCCGCTGACGGTCAGCCCGCCGTCGTGCGCGCCTTCGTGGGGCGGCGACAGTGCACTGGCCAGCCGCCGGATCGTGAGGTTGTCGGTGATCGAGCCCTCGTCATCGAGGATGAACGGCCCGCGGAAACTGTTCTGATACGCGGCGAACGTGGCGGCGACGATCAAGCCGGCGGCGAGCAGGAGGGTTCGCCCGGACACGGGGAGGGCAGGGGACGGGCTGGGCTGCACGGTGAGGCTCACGCTGGCCGCGATTAGAACCGCACCGGCGGGGTCATTCCAACCCCGGAATTAGCCCCGCGCCCCGGGGGCCGCGGGCCGGACCGGCGCGCTGTATCGGCAACTTGATGCCAAGTGTATTTTGATGCCGATACCGCGGAAATCGTCCCGCGCTGGATCGCGAAGCCGGCCGCGGCACCGAAAGTTCCCTCTGGCGGGCCCCGAAAATGGAAATTTTTTCGCTCGGGGCCGTTTTTCAGGTTCAGCGGCAAGAGAAAAATAACGCAAAAATAACACAAAATGGCGCAAAACCTATTGACGGTTAAAAATCACCTTCCCATAGGTTGTGGCCTGCGGAGTGGCTGACCACAACCTGTTGTGGTCAGTAATGCGTTAATAAGTTCCAGCAACTTAGGTTCGCTAAGGGCTTATTAGCGTCAAAAACACACCGTACTCAGCACTTTTCCCCCCTTTTTTCTCCCTTTTCAGCCCTTTTTCCCTCTTTCGATGCAAAAATCTTTCCAAGTTGGCTCCAAGACGTTCGTCCTGGACCAGGACAAGGCCGAAGCCGCCTTTGCCGCCAAGAAGGTCATCAACGGTCGCTCGACCATGTGTTTCAACCTTCTCCCGCTCAAATATCAGTGGGCGTACGACCTCTATCGCAAGATGAAGGCCAACCATTGGGAGCCTGAGGACGTTCCCATGGGCAAGGACATCGAGCAGTGGCGCGACACCAACCACGTTTCCGACGTCGAGCGCTGGATCATCCGCATGGGCATCGGCTATTTCTCCGCCGCCGAGGGCATCGTCGGCGACAACATCCAGCACGTGGTCCGCGAGCTCGTCACCGCCCCCGAGCTCAAGCTCGTCCTCGGCCGTCACGCGCACGAGGAAAACATCCACGCCGACTCGCTCCTCTACATGATCTCCTCGCTCGGCATCAACCCGCATGAGTGCGAGGCGATGTTCGAGGACGTCGAGACGATCGTGAAGAAGAATGAGTTCGTCACCCGCGTCTCCAAGGACCTGCGCCGCGACATCGATCTCACCCTGCCCGAGAACAAGAAACTTCTCGCCCGCAACATCTTCGTCTTCGGCCAGTGCATGGAGGGCACGCAGTTCTACGGCCTCTTCGGCATGGTCCTCTCGCTCTACCGCCAGAACAAGTTCCCTGGCATCGGCCAGATGTTCCGCTACACGCTCCGCGACGAGTCCAACCACATCGAGGTCTTCCGCAATCTCTTCATGGACCTCGTCGAGGAGAACCGCGAGATCTGGACCGCTGAGTTCAAGGAGGAGCTCCGCCAGACCATGGCCGAGGCCGTCGCCCTCGAGAAGGACTTCATCCGCGACTGCCTGCCGATCAACGCGGTCGGCCTCCGCCTCGATGATTTTCTGACCTATATCGATTTCATCGCCGACCGCCGCCTCGAGGGCTGCGGCCTGGCCCCGCTCAACGCCGGCATCAAGAATCCCCTGCCTTGGCTCGCCGAGATGATGGACATCAAGAAGGAACAAAACTTCTTCGAGGGTCGCGTCACCGAATACCAGAAAGCCTCCGCGCTCAACGTCGCCAGCGACTCCGAGCTCTGACCCGTCTTCGCGTTACCCCGCGCTTTCGTCCGTCCTTCGTTCCTACTGACTGCCTTTGTTTCCGGCTGCGCCCGCCCCCGCCGGCGCTCTGCCACTTTTTATCGCTTCGTTTCCAACGCTTCCGCATCGCCGCCGCCTGCCTGCCATGAATCACCACTCGCTCGAACACGATCTCGCCCTCAAGCGCACCGTCCACACGCCCCTTGAACAGAAGCCCCACTACGCCTGGCGCGACGTCCTGGCCACCGAGTCCATCGCCCTTCCGCCCATCGTCCTCCTCTGCCCGCACGGCGAGGAGAAGTTCGTCCTCAGCGAGGTCGCCGACACCCTCGGCAAGGCCCTGACCAACGTCGCCCTCGCCAAGGGCGAGAAGGACATCTTCAACGACACCAACCGCGCCTGGGTCGCCCGCATCTGCCGCGAGCTCGCCGCCAACCTCGCCGAGCTCGCCCGCCAGCAGAACCCCCTCCGCCTTTCCCTCAACAGCCTCTACGAGCTCATCGAGAAGACCCTCGTCGACAACAACGCCTACTTCGTCGCCAAGAGCCTCCTGCTCAACCGCGCCCGCAAGATCTCCTTCGACCGCGAGTCCGCCACCCAGTCCACCCTCCGCGTCATCCGCCGCAACAACCACGTCGTCCCGTGGAGCGAGCAGAAGGTCGAGATCGCCATCCGCAAGACGTTCCTCTCCCTCCAGCGCGACTCCGCCCCCGCCGTCGCCATCACCAAGGCCGTCTCCGAGCGCGTCCACATCTCCAAGCAGTCCTTCGTCCACATCGAGGAGATCCAGGACATGGTGCAGGAGGAGCTCATGAAGGGCGGCCACTTCAAGGTCGCCGAGGCCTACATCCTTTTCCGCGCCGACCGCGCCTCCGCCCGTCTCCACGGCTCGCCCGAGACCCCGCTCGCCGAGGCCCCCACACCCGTGACCACCGGTCAGGCCACGATGATCGTCGTCAAGAAGGCCAACGGTGAAAACGTCTTCTGGGACGGCGCCGACCTCCGCAAGCGCATCGAGTTCGCCCGCATCGGCCTCGACCTCTGCCTCTCCCCCGAGGAGATCGAGTCGGAACTCCGCCGCGCCATCTACGACCAGATCTCCCAGAAGGACCTCGATTCCACCATCATCCTCAACTCAAAGACCCTGATCGAGAAGGACGCCGACTTCGCCAAGTTCGCCGGCCGCATCCAGCTCACCTACATCTACGAGGAGGTCCTCGGCTGGGACATCCTCCGCGACGGCATCGGCAAGCTGAAGGAATTCCACCAGCGCGCCTTCAAGAAATACCTCGAGCACGGCGTCCTCATCAAGCGCCTCAACCCGCGCCTGCTCTACTACGACCTCCCGCGCCTCGCCGCCGCCCTCGACCCGTCCTCCGACCTCGAGTTCGACTTCCTCGGCATCCAGACGCTCTACGACCGCTACCTCATCATCGACAAGACGTCGAAGCCTTCCCGCCGCATCGAGACGCCCCAGTTCTTCTGGCTGCGCGTTGCCATGGGTCTCTTCCTCGACGAGCAGGTCGACCGCGAGGCCAAGATCACCGGCCTCTACGAGCTCTACAAGTCCCGCGCGCTCGATTCGATGATGCTCGCCAGCGACTGACTCGCCA
>CAIUWA010000009.1 GCA_903902745.1 uncultured Opitutia bacterium
GCCGCGGGAGCGACCGTCATCGACGTGGTGATACCGGACATCAAGGCCTTGCTCGCCAAACGGACCGGCGATCTGGCGATGGCCGACGCGGCGCTGCAGGTTTATCTATCGCGCAATCCCGGTTCACAGTTCAAGACGCGTGCTGACATCGACAACCATCCCGCCATGGCGACGAGCTTCAAGACGCTCAGCGCCCAAGGCCGTCGGGGCGGCCGCGGTGAAACGGGCGGCGGCGCGAACGGCTCAGCCGACGCGGCAAAAATTCTCGAAGGTGAACGCGCCAGTCAGCAATTGCTGCTGAACATCGCCAAGGTGATGGCCGACAACAAACTCGATTCCCTCGCCTTCAAGACCGTCGAGCATCAGCCCAGCCTGATTGCCGAGGCGGCATATCCGCCATACAAGAGCAACGGGGGTACGATCATGTTGAATACCTTTTTGATCTACACCCCGGTCATCACCGTCCCGATGGGTTTTACCAGCGACAAGATTCCCGCCGGGCTGTGCTTCATGGGCCTGCCCTATTCGGAGCCGACTCTCATCAAATTCGCCTACGCCTACGAGCAGGCGACCCATCATCGCAAACCGCCAGCCAGCACGCCGCCGCTCGACGCCGCGTTCGCTGCGAAATAAATCCTCGCCAGAGTTCCAGCATCCCCCCCGCAAGGGGTGGATGCAATTTCGTGCAGCGATGAAAAGGTTTCATCGCGCCGGCCCTTTACGGCGCGCGCCGGGGGAATAACGTTTGCCTTGTCGAAGCGGTCCAACCCCAACCCGGGCCGCGTCAGTCACGCCAACCCCTGTCTTGTTGTCTCCATGAATTCCCTGAAGCTTGTCTTCGTCGCGGGCCTTGCGCTCGCCTCGTCCCTCGCCGCCCGCGCAGAAATCTCCGCGCAGGCCTCGCTCGAAACTTATTATGTGAATCCACAGCCCGCCGAGTTGCCCCGCATTATCCGGGGCCTTGGCCAGCAGGGCTATTTCGAAAAACCCGGCAACACGGCCATCGCGATCGGCTTTCTCAGCACCCTCTTCGCGCAAAATCCGGAGCGCGTGGATGCCTGGCTGCTCGAATTCAACGGCCTGCCTCTCGCCCAGCACCGTCTCATCGCGTCCGCGCTGTGGCAGGCCGGCAATCCGCTGGGGGCTGACATGCTCCGCCACCTCAGCCGCTACACGACTCCGGTCAACTACGCCATCGCGCGGCTGGCGGACACGCCGAGCCTCGATGTCGCCAGCACGCCCGTGCTGTCGCCCTCGTCCATGAACCTGCAGTGGGGCGCGTTCCTCGCCACGGGCGACGAGCGCTATATCATCAACATTCTCGAGGCCATCGGCACCAATCGCCCCGGTCTCGATTCCGCCGCGCGCTATGCCCTCGCCCAGGATGCGGCCGCGCATCCGCGTGTGTTCGAAATCTGCCAGGCACAGCTGGCCAAGCAGTCCAATGAGGCGCAGGCCGTGCTCCGGGCCGCACTCAATGATGCTGCCGCCCACGCCGGACGGCCCACCATCTGACACCAGCCCACCAAACCATGAAGGCCGGCCCGGAAACGGGCCGGCCTTTTTTATGACCGCGATTCCTCCCCGGCCGGAGTGGCTCCAAAACAATTCATCCCGCAGGGCTGCACGGCCGGCCGGCATGGCATGGCACGTGCGTCATCCGGGGCATGGCCGCGTCGACCCTTTCCATTTTAGTGGCCGAGATCACCCGCCTGCGCTGGCGGTGGTTGATTCTGCTGATCTTTTCGTCGGACGGGATTCTGCTCCGGCTCCCCGGGGCCGAACCCGCCGTGGCCGAATTTCATGATATCGCGTGGTCACCCGGCGACAGTTCAAAATCCGGCGCCTCGGAGATGGCCATCCTGATGTGTGTCGCCCAGCTGCGCCAGGGCCATGCGCTCGCGGGCCTCGTTTGCGTAGGCAATCGGGATGGCGCGTTTCATGCCGCCACCGAGGACACGCTCGCCCGCGTCGCGCTCATGGGCGTGCCGGTCGTCAAGCTCGCCCAAGGCGATCCCATGCCCGTCAATCCGGACGACGTCTTCATCGAAGCCGGGGTGCTGGCGCCGGCCGCCGCCAAGCGCCTGCTCACCGATTGCCTGACCCGCTATGGAGCGCCGCCCGCCGCCGTTGACCCCAGTCACCCCACCGCGCGCGAGCTCACCGCCACCCGTGCCAAACTCGCGCTCTACCAGACGGTCTTCGACACCGCCAACGCCACCCAGGTCGTGTTGCGCTGAGAGCCATCGCGGAAACACGAACCGGCAAAATGTAGCAGCGGTTCATGACCGCCGGATTCGGGAAGGCTGGGATTGATTTTCAGCGTTTCAGTATTTCAGCGTTTCAGCGTTTAATTTCGCCGCCACCCGGATCGTTTTGTTTCTTGCGGCCCGGCGGTCCCCGGGGTTCGCTGGCCCTTCCATGAGCACTCCCGCCCCCGCTGAAAACGCCATCATCAAGACCACCTACGGTGAAATGACCCTCGCCTTCTGGCCCGACGTCGCGCCGAAGACCGTCGAGAATTTCAAGAAGCTCGCGCGGGAGGGATTCTATGACGGCACGGCGTTCCACCGCATCATCAAGGGCTTCATGGTCCAGGGCGGCTGCCCGAACACCAAGCCCGGCCGCAACGGCATTCCCGGCACCGGCGACCCCGGCTACAAGGTCAAGGCCGAGTTCAACGCCAAGTCGCACGTCCGCGGAGTCATTTCCATGGCCCGCGCCGCCAATCCCGATTCCGCCGGCTGCCAGTTTTTCATCTGCCACGGCGACGCCAAGTTTCTCGACAAGCAGTACACCGGGTTCGGTGAACTCATCAAGGGTGACGACGTCCTCGAACGGATCGCCGGCGTGCCCACCAAGAGCGAGCGCGGCGGGGAAAAAAGCACCCCCGTCGAGCGCATCGAGGTCGAGAGCATCAAGATCGTCCCCGCCGCCTGACCGGCTTTAGGCTTACTCGGCCTGCGACCGGCCCTCTTCCCGCTCCGTCCGCGGGGGGAGCGAGGCGCCGTTGCTCGACAGGATCTTGCCCAGAAATGAACCGTCGTCCGGGCGATTACGGTACATGCGCTTCATCAGGACAAAGCCGAGCCAGCCCGCGAGCGGGAAGGAAATCAGCAGAAAACAAACCAGGGCCTCGACCATGCAGGTCAGACGGTCCCCACGCGCACAGGGTTGTCAACGCGGCCCCGGGTTTCAGTAGCAAAACCGTTTGCACCCAGTAAATCCCGAGGCAGGTAGTTGGTAGTTGGAAGCTGGTTGCTGGCAGTTTGTAATTGGCCCGGACGATCAGGATCGGCCCCAATTACCAACTGCCAACTACGCCGCCGTTGCGGCGCGCCTTCCACCTTCCTGCCCATGCCGAAACTGCTCCATGTCATCGTCGCCTGCGCGGAAAACCGCGTGATCGGCCGCGACGGCCGGCAGCCCTGGCGCATCCCGGAGGATGCGAAGTTTTTCTCCGGCCAGACTGCCGGGCAGATCGTGGTGTTGGGCCGCATCTGTTTTGAAACCTGGCCGCGCGCGGCTGAGGACGGACGCCGGCCCGTGGTCATCACGCGCAACCGTGCGCTGGAGCGCCCGGGCGTCCGGGTCGCAGGGTCGTTGGGCGAGGCACTGGCCATCGCCGAGTCGTTGCCCGGCGAGATCTACGTCTGCGGCGGGCAGCGCATCTATGAGGAGGCCCTCGCCCTGCCGGGGCCCTTGCGCCTGCATCTCACGCTAGTCCATGCCGAGATCCCCGGGGACCGCTACTTTCCCGATTGGCGGAATCTGGCCTGGCGCGAGCTCACCCGGAGCGAAAGCAGCGATGAAAACTACCGCTATTCGTTTTTAACGCTGGAGCGACTTGTCCCATCGGGAACCTGAAATCATTTTACCGTGGATTAAACGGATGGGCGCGGATGCGGGAAAATTTGTGCTTTTTTGAAAGAACGGGCTTCCGGCCAGCGTTTAGGGGCATATGCCCCAGTCATTTATCACCGCCCTCGCTCGGCTTGACGGACTCATGCGTGTATCCATTGTAGCTACTATGCAGACCAAGATCCAGCAGTGGGGGAACAGCCTGGCCATCCGCATTCCCCGTGCCTATGCCGCCCACGCCCGTGTCAGGAAAGGCGCCAAAGTCGAAATCGTGGCCCAGGATGGCCGGCTCACCATCACACCCATGTCTCCGTCTGCCCCCCGGCTGGATGCCCTCCTGAGGAAGGTTTCCCCGGATAACCTGCATGCGGCCATTGATACCGGTCCCGCCGTCGGGCGCGAAGCGTGGGTATGAAAAGTGGGGCCTATAAACCAGCCCAGGGCGATTTAGTCTGGCTGGATTTCAACCCGCAGTCGGGCCATGAGCAGGCCGGACGCCGGCCGGCCTTGGTGGTCTCGCCGCGCGCCTACAACGACAAGGTGGGACTCGCCCTTTGCTGTCCGGTCACGAGTCAGACCAAAGGATACCCGTTTGAAGTCGCTATTCCGGATCAGGTCAAAATCAAGGGCGTCGTGCTCGCCGACCAGCTCAAGAGCCTCGACTGGCAGGCCCGCCGGGCCGAGTTCATCGCCCGACTCCCTGCCACCAACCTGCAGGAAGCCTTGGGCAAAATCGCCGCCTTGACCAAATTCAGCAACGACTAGCGTGAACTCGAATTTTTTCCGCGGATTGCACGGATAAAAGCGGATGCGGAAAAAATATTGCACGCTCATCCGCGCCAACCGCGGGAAGAGTCCGGCTCCGTCGATCGAAATCCTCCCACCCCTCTCAGCGCGCGGCGTGCGCCTTGGCCACCTCGACGTATTTTTCCGCCGACTGACGCAGGGCGCGCTGCTCCTCCTCCGTCAACGGACGCACGACCTTGGCCGGCGAGCCGTAGACCAGCGAGCCAGGCGGACACGCGAATCGCTGCGGCACGAGCGAGTTCGCCCCGATGAGGCTGCGCGCGCCGATCTTCGCGTGGTCCAGCACCGTGGCGCCCATCCCGACCAGGCACTCGTCGCCGATCGTGCAGGCGTGGATGATCGCCGCGTGCCCGATCGTGCACCAGGCGCCGATGTGCGCGCCTGCGTCATCCGCGAGATGGATGATCGCATTGTCCTGGATGTTCGTCCCTTCACCCACCCGGATCTCGTTGATATCGCCGCGCAGCACCGCACCGTAAAAGACGCTGCTCTGCGGGCCGAGCACAACATCGCCGATGACCGTGGCGTTGGCAGCGATGAAAACAGCCTGGGCGGTATCGGGAGTCTTGCCGAGATAGCGGGCGAGGCGTTCGGAAACATTCATACAGAATTAAACATAGAGTTCAAAGCGGCCCCAGAGAGGAAAGATTTGGAAAGCAACTCTCCGTGCTCTCTGCGTTCTCTGGGTTAAAAACCTTCATTTCTCCTTCGAGTAAGGCACGCCGATGGCCTTGGGCGCAACCGCCTTGCCGACAAAACCCGCGAGCAGGAGCACGGTGAGCACATAGGGCAGTGCGAGGATGAACTGCACTGGAATCACGCCGACTCCCGGTAGCGTCACACCTTGCAGGCGCACCGCCAGCGCGTCGGTGAACGCGAAGAGCAGGCACGCCCCGAGCGTGGGCCACGGGCGCCATTTGCCAAAGATGAGCGCCGCGAGCGCGAGGTAGCCCTTGCCCGCCGTCATATCGCGCACGAAGCCGGAGCTCGCCGCCGTCGAGAGGTACGTCCCGGCCACGCCGCAGAGCACGCCGGAGATGATCACGGCCTGGTAGCGGAGCGCGTTGACGGAAATGCCGGCGGTGTCCACCGCGAGCGGATTCTCCCCCACGGCCCGCAGCCGCAGGCCGAAGCGCGTGCGATACAGCACCCAGGCGCTGAGGGGCACGAGAATCAGGGTAAAATAAACGATGAGGTTATGCCCGCTCAGCAGCTCGGCGTACAGCAGCCCGGGAAACGGCGCCTCGCGCGCCGCTTGCGCCCACGGCCAGCTGATCGCGGTGAAACGCTGCCCCGGCCCGTCGAGTTGCGGAGTCTGCCCGCCGAGATTGAACCATGCCAGACCGAGCGTCGGCGCGAGCCCGGCGACCATGATGGTGACGGCCATGCCCGCAACGACCTGGTTGCCCCGATGCGTGATGCATGCAAAACCGATGATGAGGGCGAGCGCGACCGCCGTGACGATGCCCGCACCCAAGCCGAGCCAGGCGGAGCCGGTGACCGCCGAGACGGCCGCGGCCGCGAAGGACGCACCGAGCATCTTGCCCTCGAGCCCGAGGTCGATGATTCCCGAGCGCTCCGAGAACATCCCCGCGAGCGCCGCCAGCAGCAGCGGCGCCGCCACACGCAGCGTGGCGGCGAGCAGGAGGACGATGAGCGTGTAGGTTTCCATCAGCAGGAATGGTAGGGCGCGTTATCCCTAACGCGCCGCGTCCAGCTCCGACTGCGTCCAACCGGCGGATTAGGGATAATCCGCCCTACCTCGATAGGCGCATTCATTCGCCGTCCTTTCGCCGGAACATCGCCGCCAGCGGCGCCCGGAACAGGTTTTCCATCGCGCCGCAGAGCAGAATCACCAGGCCCTGGATGACCACGACCATGTCGCGGTTGACCTTCGGCAGATCGAGCGAGAGCTGAGAGCCGCCCTGGTAGAGCGCGCCAAAGAGCACGGCCGCCACGAAAATGCCGGCCGGGTGGTTGCGGCCCATTAACGCGACCGCAATGCCGACAAATCCCGCCCCGCCCGGAAAATCGAGCACCAGCCGGTGCTGCGCTCCCATGATCTCGTTGAGCCCGAGGCCGCCGGCGAGCGCCCCGGAAAGCAGCATCGCTCCGATGATGATGCGCGGGGGGGAGATGCCGGCATACACGGCGGCCTGGGCATTTTCGCCCGCCACGCGCAGCGCGTAGCCCCAGCGCGTACGCCAGATGAAGAACCACACCAGTACCGAGGCCGCCAGCGCGAACCCGAAGGCCAAGTTGAAGGGAGTGGCACTGAAGGAGATTCCGACCTTGGCCAGCAGCTCATGCATTGCGGGCATCACGGCCCCCGGCGCGAACTCCCGCGTTTCGGGCGATTGCTGGCCCGGCTTGATCAGCACGTTGACCAGCAGGTAGGTCATCAGCGCCGCGGCGATGAAGTTAAACATGATCGTCGTGATAACGATGTGGCTGCCACGCCGTGCCTGCAGCCAGGCCGGGATAAACGCCCAGGCCGCGCCAAACCCTGCGCCCGCCAGCACCGCCAGCGGCAGGACCGCCCACAGCGGCCAATGGCCCAGTCCCAGGCAGACCAGCCCCGTGCCCAATCCACCCATGTAGGCCTGGCCCTCGGCTCCGATGTTGAAGAGGCCCGCGTGATACGCCACCGCTACCGCCAGGCCGGTAAAGATGAAATTCGTGGCGTAGTAGAGCGTGTATCCGATCGAATCCTGCGAGCCGAACGCGCCCGCCCCCATCAGCTTGAAGGCGTTCCACGGGCTCTCGCCCATGATCCGGATGATCGCACCCGAGAGCAGCAGCGCGACCGTCAGGTTGATGAACGGCAACAGCCCAAACTCGGCCCAGCGCGGAAGTTTCGCCGGGACGCTCATGCTCCACCCTCCCCGCGCACGCCGGCCATCATCAGCCCCAGTTTTTGCTCGGTCGCGTCCGCCGGCGCCACCTCGCCAATGATTTCGCCGCCATTTATGACGAGAATGCGGTCGGCCAGCCCGAGGATTTCCTCCAGTTCCACGGAAACGATCAGCAGCGCCTTGCCGGCGTCGCGCAGTGCCACGAGTTTTTTGTGGATGAACTCGATCGCGCCGATGTCCACGCCGCGCGTCGGCTGGCCGATGAGCAACACGCTCGGGTCGGCGCCGATCTCCCGCGCCAGGACGAGCTTCTGCTGATTACCCCCCGAAAAGGCGGAGATCCGCAGCCGCGGGTTGGGCGGGCGCACATCGTAGGCTGCCATCTTTTCCTCGCAGCCGGCCAGGATGGCAGCGCGGTTGGTGGCGACACCACGGTTATAGGCCGGGCGGTCGTGATAGCCCAGAATCGCATTGGCCTGGGCCGCGAAACTCGTGACCAACCCCATGTGAAGGCGATCCTCGGGCACATGGGCCAGGCCCAGCCGGCGCCGCGCGCAGGGATCAAGCCCCTCGCGCACGAGGTCGCGGTCCTGCAGCCGGATCTCGCCCCGGCTCGGGCTCCGGATGCCCGCGCACGCCTCCAGCAGCTCGGACTGGCCGTTGCCGGCCACCCCCGCGATGCCGACGATTTCTCCGGCGTGCAGTTCAAAATTAACTCCTTTGACCCGCGGTACGCCCCGGTCGTCCCGCACTTCCAGGTCCTGCACCGTGAGCAACGGCGCTCCCGGCCGGGCCGGGCCTTTCGCCACCTGCAGCAACACCGCCCGACCGACCATTCTCTCGGCCAGATCGCGCAGCGAAGTTTCGCGCGTGGGCACTGCCGCCACCACCGCGCCCTGCCGCATCACGGTCACCCGGTCGGTGACTGCCATGATCTCGCGTAGCTTGTGCGTGACGAGAATGACCGATTTCCCCTGCTCCCGGAGCCGCGCGAGCAAACGGAAAAGCTGGTCGGCCTCCTGCGGCGTGAGCACGGCCGTCGGCTCGTCGAGAATCAGGATCTCCGCCCGCCGGTACAGCGCCTTCAGGATTTCCACGCGCTGCTGCAGTCCCACGGGCAACTCCGACACCACGGTCTCGAGCGGGACATCCAGTCCGTAGTCGCGCGCCAGCCGTTCGAGTTCGGTCCGGGCCGCGGCGAGACCTTGCGCGAGCAGCCGGCCGCCCTCGATCCCGAGCACGACGTTTTCCAGCACCGTGAAATTCTCCACGAGCATGAAGTGCTGGTGCACCATGCCGATGCCCGCCGCAATCGCGGCCTGCGGCGAGTCGATCGCCACGGCGCGTCCGTTCACGAGGATCTCACCCGCGTCGGCCTGGTGAAATCCGTAGATGATGTTCATCAGCGTGGACTTGCCCGCGCCATTCTCGCCGATCAGCCCGTGGATGCTGCCCTTCGCCACGGCCAAGGAGATGGCCCGGTTCGCATGCACCGCACCGAACCGCTTGTCGATCGCGCGCAATTCCAGCGCCGGCGGAGCAGAATGGGTCGAAGGGGCGGTCATGGACATCTCGTTGCAGGCCTCATGCCCACTCTCGCAGCCGTTGGAGCGAAGTCTAGCCCGCAGGACGCCGATCATCGCCAATCACCCAAACCGGTTTTGGCCACGGTAAGGCACGAGATGACACGAAAAAATCGGGTGACAGGGGACAGAAGTCGGGTGACGGAAAGACAGACGAGTATTTGTCCCCTGTCTCTTGTTGCCCTGTCTCCTGATTGGCTTCCCGTCATTTCGTGCCTCTTGGTGGCAAAATTCCCGAGCCTGAAAGCAGACACGCGGCCGAAATGCCCCCAATTCCAAACTCCCAATACCCAATTACCCGCGGGCCCGGCCCGCATCACTGCGCCTTGTATTCCGAGACCTTGATCTTGCCGCTGATGATGTCGGTCTTCGCCTGGTTCAGCTTCGCTTCCATCTCGGGTGTGATGAGCTTGCGGTTGTACTCGTCGAGCGAGTAGTCGACGCCCTCCTCCGCCAGGCCGAGCACGATCTGGCCGGCTTTCCACGTGTCGGCCTTGGCCATCGTGAACGCCTTGTAGACGGCGACATCGACGCGTTTCACGGCCGAGGTGAGCACACTGCCCGGATGAAGGTAATCCTGGTTGCTGTCGCAGCCGATGCTGAGCTTGCCCGCGTCCTTCGCGGCCTGCATGACGCCGATCCCGGTCGCACCCGCGGCATGAAAGACCACGTCCGCCCCGCGGCCAAACTGGCTCTTCGCCAGCTCCGCGCCCTTGGTCGGGTCGCCCCACGCCGCCGGCGTCGTCCCGGTCATGTTTTGAAACACCTCCGCCTTCGGATTCACGAAGTGCGCGCCCTCGGTGTAGCCCAGCGCGAATTTGCGGATGAGCGGGATGTCCATGCCGCCGACAAAGCCGACCTTGCCGGTCTTCGACGCCAGCGCCGCGGCCATCCCGCAAAGGAAGGAGGACTCCTGCTCGCGGAAGTTCACCGACTGCACATTCGGCAGGTCGACGACCGCATCGATGATCGTGAACTTCACCTCGGGAAACTGCTTCGCCACCTTCTCGACCGCGGAGGCCTGGGTGAAGCCGACCGCAACGATGATGGTCGCCCCGCGCTTGGCCAGCTGGGCCATGGCCTGCTCGCGCTGCGCGGCGTTGGAAATCTCAAATTCGCGGAAGGCGATGCCGGTGTCCTTCTTGAAACGCTCGGCCCCCTCGCTGGCAGACTGGTTGAATGACCGGTCGTTCTTCCCGCCGAAGTCATAGACGATGGCCGGCTGGAAGTCCTTCGTGGCGGCAGCGACCACTACGGCGGCGGATAGGAAAAAGAGGGCAAAAAGGCGGCGGGGAGAAGTCATCGGGAGTGGTGCTGTGAGCCTGCGTGGAATCGTTGCGGCATTCAATGACGGAACGGCGGTCGCGGCGACCGCCGGGCAATTGGTAGTTGGGAATTAGGAATTGGTAAATGCTAGCGCGCTGCGCGCCCCGGGATTGGAGTAGGAGCGCACCTTGCCCGTTCGACAAGCTCAGGGCCCCGAGCCAGTCGCGGGGTGTGCGCCCAAGAGGTTCGGCCTGATTGTGATCACAGCTTTGCGAACGCAAACCGGGCGCACAAAGTACGTCCCTACAAGAGGCAGGACCCACCGAAACCAATTCCCAACTGCCAACTACCAATTCCCCGCGCGTCGCGCTACTTCTTATACCACGAGCCGTCCTCGTGCTGCAGCCAGACGCCGGCGGCGCTGTTGGCGGCGATCTGCTTGGCCCGGGCGCGGCCGACGCCATCGGGCGAGGCACCGGTCTGCTTGCCGATGGCAGCATAAACCGTCTCACGGTCGTGGTTTTCATCCGCCACCACGCTGGCGGCGTCACCCCCGCCACCCCGGACTTCGACGAGGCCGCGGTTATTTTCCCCAATGGCCCCGCCGGCCTTGAGCGAGTCGAGCTTCGGCAGGCGCTGCTCGATGCGGGCCTTCACGGCACCAAGATCCTCGGCGGCCCGGGTGATCGCCACCGTGGCGAAGAAAGCGCCGACAACAAAACACAGGCGGATAAGAATCGTTTTCATGGCGGTCAAAGGGGATGGACGGGGATTATTTGAGCGTGGCGGACTTCTTGTCGATGTCGCCGAAAAAGTCATCCAGCGCCTTGTCCACCTTCACGTTCACGTCGACCACCGCGTGGACTTCGATCGGCTCCATTTTCACATGGATGCAACCGCTGGAAAAGCCGACGAGAACCAGAAGAAGCAGGCGTTGAAGCATGGGAGGAAGTTTCAAGGTCAGACCGCAAAATGCAAACTAGGTTTCAATAACCGCAGAAGAGACGGATTGATCGCGGAAGCGCGGAAACACGGAACGGCGGAGATGTTAGGATCCTCTCTTCCCCGCATTTTTCCGTTCTTCCGCACTTCCGCGATTCCGCGATCCCTTCATTGTCCGTTTCCGACCTTCACCTTCAGGCCTTCGTTGAGGCCGAGCCGCAGCACCTGGTTGAGCGGCCCGGCGACATTCACGGTGAAGGTTACGCGCTCGACCGCGCCGCCGGCCGCCGGCCGGGCCGCGAGTTCCACGAGCGCGGAACGCGGGGCATCCGGCCCGTCGGGATAAAGCTGCAGGCGCAGGTTTTCCACCGTCAGCAACTGGCGGCCCAGCTCAATCTCGTGCAACGTATCGTAGGCGGGATTCTCCGGGGAGAACCACCGCGCGACCGGCCCGAGCCAGGCGGGCAGCAGTGCAATCGTCCGGGGCATGCGCTGCGTGAGAAACCCGGGCGTGGCCGCCAGCCGGACGGTGGCCGGCGCCTCCGCCGATACGGTCAGCGAGCCGGCGCCCGGCTCGAAACCCGTCGCCGCGCTCCAGCGCAAAGCAATCCGCCCGTCCACGCGGCCATGCGCCTCTGCCAGTGCCTGCGGCACCAGCAGAGCCAGCTCCGCCAGCGCGACCTGCGAAAATTCGGCTGTCGCCTCCACCGCGGGTTTCGCCGGATTGAAACCGAAGGGCGCGAGCGAGACGTGCCCGCCCAGCACGTCGAGTTCCGCGCGCCGGATTTCGAGCTGCCCGTCCGCCCCCCCCGCGATGTCCACCTGGAGATTGCGCGCCACGAGACCCGAGGCCTGCACGGAGCCAACCCGAATTTGCGCCGAGCGCACGGCGACATCACCGGCGATCACCGCGAGTTCGCTCGTGACCGTGATCTCCGCCGCCTCCCAGCCCTGCATAACGCTGCGGGCGCTGCCGTTGGCCAACGTCGAAGTGACTGTGCCGGCAACCTCCGAGCCCTGCCAGGTGCCTTCACCGGCCAGGCGAATGTCGCCCGTCATCACCAAATCACCCGGGAGCGCTACGGATCCCGCCTGCGCCGTCACGACTGGCAACCAGGATACCACCTCTGCGGTGCCTTCGACCACGTGCCACGTGCCCGCGGCGGTCGCCGATGGCAAAGTGGACTCGACCCGCAGGACCAGCCCCGGCGCGGTGGTGGAAAGTTCCAGCTTGGTGCCCGCACCCTGAGTGGTGGCAGTTACGCGCCACGCAAAGGGAGGCAGCCCGGGCCATTCCCGCAGAATGAGGTTGCCTGACAAGTCGCCCGTGACCGGCGGAAAATTGAGCCCCGCGGCCAAGCCGGAAAGTGTGCCTCCCCAAGCCAGCATGGCGGCAAGGAGATGGCGGCGAGGCGAACGCATGCCGTCATAGATTCAACAAACGCGCAAAGGTTGCCAGCAGAAGCTTCCGTCGAAACGGCCGCAGCAGGTGGAACGCGTTGACCTCAACGCGTTGAGTGACTCCGTCAGCGATTAAACGATGGCGGCGTATATCAGCGCGTTGGGGTCAACGCGCTCCGCCTCACTTCACCGGCACGGCCGGCAGGCTCCAGATCTGTTCCGCATACTCCCGGATGGTGCGGTCGCTCGAAAACTTGCCCATCCGCGCGGTGTTGAGGATCGCCATTTTCGCCCACTTGGCGCGATCGCGGTAAGCCGCGTCGACCCGCGCCTGGCAGTCGCTGTAGGAGCGGAAGTCGGCCAGTACCTTGAAGGGGTCGCCGCCGGCCAGCAGGCTGTGGTGCAGCGCACCAAAGCCCTGAGGCTCGTTGGGCGTGAAATAGCTCGAGCCGAGCCAGTCGATGATGGCCCGCAGTTCCTCGTCCGCATTGTAATAATCCCACGGGCGGTAGCCCTTGGCGTCGAGCGCGGCCACCTCGTCGACGTTCAGGCCGAAGATGAAGATGTTCTCGTCCCCCACCTCCTCCTTGATCTCGACATTGGCGCCGTCGAGCGTGCCGATCGTGAGCGAGCCATTGAGCGCGAGCTTCATGTTGCCCGTACCCGAGGCCTCCTTGCCGGCGGTGGAAATCTGCTCGGAGAGGTCGGAGGCCGGGATGATCTTCTCGGCCAGCGACACGCGGTAATTGGGCAGGAAGGCGACCTTGAGTTTGCCGCCGATGCGCGCGTCACCGTTGATGCGCGCGCCGATGGTGTTGATCGCGTAGATGATGTTCTTGGCGAGATCGTAGCCCGGCGCGGCCTTCGCCGCGAAGACGAAGACCCGCGGCACGATGTCCAGCGCCGGGTTCTGCAGCAGCCGGCGGTACAGCGCGAGGATGTGGAGCAGGTTCAAGTGCTGGCGCTTGTACTCGTGCAGCCGCTTGATCTGGACGTCGAAGAGCGCGTCCGCCGACACCTGGACCCCGCACTCGGCCTTGATGACGGCCGCGAGGTCGGCCTTGTTGGCGCGCTTGATGGCCATGAACTCGCGCTGGAACGCGGCATCGCCGGCGAACTTCCCCAGCTTCTGCAACAGGTCGAGGTCGCGCACCCAGGCGGTGCCGCCGAGCTTCTGCGTGATGAGCGCGGCCAGCCGCGGATTGCTCTTCAGCAGCCAGCGGCGCGGCGTGATGCCATTCGTCTTGTTCTGGAATTTGCCGGGATAGAGGGCGTCAAACTCGGGGAAGAGGTGCTTTTTCAGCAGGTCGGTATGCAGCGCCGCCACGCCGTTGACGGCATGGGAGCCCGCGACAGCCAGGTTGGCCATGCGCACCATGCGGCCGCCGTTTTCCTCGATCACGGAGCAGATGCGTTTCTTTTCGTCGTCGCCCGGCCAGTGGGCCTCGACCTCCTTCATCAGGCCCGCGTTGATTTCATAGATGATCTGCAGGTGGCGCGGCAGCACGCGCTCGAACAGGGGCACGCCCCACTTCTCCAGCGCCTCGGGCAGCAGCGTGTGGTTGGTGTAGGCAAACGTGCGCGTTACGATCGCCCATGCCGCCGGCCAGGCCATGTTCTCCTCGTCGACGAGGATGCGCATGAGCTCGACCACGGCGATGGCCGGATGCGTGTCGTTGAGCTGCACGGCCACCTTGTCGGCGAAGTTCGTCCACGAGTTCGCCGGCTGGCGGAGGTGGCGGCGGATGATGTCGCGCAGCGAGCAGGCGACGAAGAAATACTGCTGGACCAGGCGCAGCTCCTTGCCGTTCTCGGTCTTGTCGTTCGGGTAAAGCACCTTCGAAACGGTCTCGCCGACCGCCTTCTCGCGCACGGCCTCGACGTAGCCGCCGCTGTTGAACGCCGCGAGGTCGAAGTCCTCCGTCGACTTCGAGGCCCAGAGGCGCAGGAGGTTCACCGTCTTCGTGCCGTAGCCGGCCGTTGGGATGTCATGCGGCACGCCCAGGATGGACTTCGTGTCGACCCAGCGCGGTCGGTAGTTGCCGCGGTCGTCAAAGACGTTTTCCACGCGGCCAAAGAGGCGGACCTCCTGCGTGTATTCGGCGCGCATGATCTCCCACGGGTTGCCGAAGAGAATCCAGTTGTCCGGATGCTCGACCTGCTGGCCGTTGATGAACGCCTGCTTGAAGAGGCCGTATTCGTAGTAGATTCCGTAGCCGAGCGCCGGGTAGTCGAGCGTGGCCAGCGAATCGAGGAAGCAGGCCGCCAGCCGGCCGAGGCCGCCGTTGCCCAGGCCCATGTCGCCCTCGGCCTCGCGGATCTTTTCAAAATCCTGCCCAAGCGAGGTGAGCGCGGCCCGCGCGATGTCGTAATGGTCCGTGGCGAGCAGGTTGTTGCCGAAGAGGCGGCCCATGAGGTATTCGAGCGAAAAATAATAGATGCGGCGCACGTTCTTCGCGTTGTGCACGGCCTGCGTGGCGATCATGCGCCCGTGAATCTGTTCGCGAATCGCCATGGCAGTGGCGATCCACCAGTCGCGCGACGTGGCCGAGCCGGTGTCGCGCGCCAGGGTCGACGTCAGCTGGCTGACGATGGCCTGGCGAAAGGCGACGACCGGATCGTCCTCCACCCGGCGGTGGGGCGCGGGGCCGGCGGCGGGCGCTTTCGGGGCCGGCGATTTCGGAGCGGAGGGCTTTTTCTTGGCTTTGGCGGTGGTCGGCATGCGAAAATTAAGGAGGAGAGAAACAGGAACCGTGCCAGCGCAGGCGGGCCGGTTCAGTTAGTATCTGCGTGGGCGGGGCCAGAAAGGCAATGACGCCGGGGTTTGTCGCGCGAAAGTCACTTCTGAAAGCGGCGGGCCAGCTCGCCGTGGTTGAGCTCGATGTAGGTGGGCCGGCCCGCCGGGCTTGTCAGCGGCGCCCGGGTGGCAAAGAGCTGGCCGGCCAGGGCGTGCAGCTCGGCCTCGCCCGGGTTCGCGGGCAGGCGGACAGCCTTCGCCGCGGCGAGCCGCGCCAGTTCCTCGCGGGCCAGGTCGGGATTTTTCTCCGGCAGGCGCCCCTCGCGCACGGCGCCGAGCACGTCGCGCAGGAACGGCTCGGCGTCGGCCGGCTCCATCCAGGCCGGCACGGCCTCGATGCGGAAAAAATTGCGGCCGAACTCGCCGATCTCAAATCCGTGGGCGTTGAAGAACTTCAGCCGGTCGAGCAGCAGCGCCGCGCCGATCGGATCCAGTTCCACCGGCACGGGGAGCAGCAGGCGCTGGCTCGGCACCGCCCCGCGCCGGAACTGCTCCTGCAGCCGCTCGTACCACACGCGCTCGTGGGCCGCCCGCTGGTCAAGCAGCACGAGCCCTGCCGCGGTCTCGAAGAGCGCGTAGCTGCCATGCGCGAGGCCGACATAGCGCCACGCCCGCGGCGTCGCCGTGGGCGGGTGGCCAGTGGCCAGGGGCATGGGGCGAACAGGTCCCGCCGCGGCGGCGGCGGCCGACTGGTAGGGCGTGGACGCCGTCCGCGCCGGGTACACCGGCGATGTCATCGGGAAAACCTGAGGCGCGATTGACTGCGGCAATGGATTTCCCGTCTGCCCGGCGGCGAGTGGCCTGTCCGCCATAGGCTGGGCGAAGGAGGAAGTCGCCGCCCTACCGGTCGGCAACCCCGGCGTCCGGCCTCCGTCCTCCGGCCTCTGTCTTCCGTCTTCCGGCACCGCCGCCACGCCGAGCTCCCGCAGGCGCTGCAGCACCGACCGGATCACAAAGCCCCGCACCGCTGTCTCGTTGCGGAAGCGCACCTCGCGCTTCGCCGGATGCACGTTCACGTCGACCGCCGCCGGATCGAGTTCGAAAAAAACAAAGGCGAGCGGATAACGCCCCTTGGGCAGCGACTCATGGTAACTCTCGATCAGCGCATAGTTCAGCGTCCGGCTGTCGACGGGGCGGCCATTGACGAAGGTGACCATTTCATGCCGCGTGCCGCGGCCCACGCCGGGCCGGCCGATAAGTCCGCTCAGGCGCATCCCCGCCTCCGCCGCCTCCAGCGGCACCAGCGACTCCGCGATCTGCCGGCCGAAAATCTCCGTCACGCGCTCCGCCAGCGTGGCGCATTCGGGCGAGCGGAAACTCACGCGCCCGTCCTCCACGAGGGTGAAAGACGTCTGCGGACAGGCCAGTGCGTAGAGCCGCACGCACTGGGAGATGTGCGCCGCCTCGGTCTGGTCGGTCTTGAGGAACTTGCGCCGCGCCGGCACTGAGTTGAAGAGATGCGTCACCTCGATGCGCGTGCCGGTCGGCTGGCCGCTGTCGCGGACGTGCACGAACTTGCCGCCGTTGACGAGGATCTCCGTGCCCGCGTCGCTGCCGGTCTCGCGCGTCAGCAGCAGGAAGCGAGACACGCTCGCGATGGAGGGCAGCGCCTCGCCGCGGAAGCCGAACGTGCCGAGCCGGTCAAGGTCGGCGGCCTCCAGGATCTTGCTCGTGGCATGCCGTTCGAGGGACAGCAGGGCGTCGTCGCGCGACATGCCATGGCCGTTGTCCTCGATCCGCATCAGCGAGCGTCCCCCGTGACGGAACTCCACCTCGATCCGCGTCGCCCCGGCGTCGAGGGCGTTTTCCACCAGCTCCTTCACCACCGCCGCCGGGCGCTCGATGACCTCGCCCGCGGCGATCTGGTTGGCGACCCGGTCGGAAAGAATGCGGATTTTGGCCATGAAAAATCGCGAAAACGCGGAAGGGCGGAAACGCGGAATTAGAGTGAGAGCACGACCCGTCGGATTTCGAGCGTTGGTTTCGCAAAATTCAAAACCAAGGCGAGTGGCAAATTCGTGGCCTTGAGATAGGAGCGGGCGGTAGCCAGATGAATATCCTCGATGTCTTTGCAGGCTTTAAGTTCGAGCACGACGCGGTCTTGGATCAAATAGTCGAGCCTATGCTCCCCAATGGGCTTCCCCTCGTAAAAAAGCAGCACGATCTTCTGCCGCTCAAATGACAGCCCGGCCTTCGCCAATTCGACCGCGAAGGCCTCCTCATATACCTTTTCCAGAAATCCTGGCCCAAGTACTCGGTGCACCCGAATGCCGCAGCCGATGATCCGCTCCGAAAGCTCCGCCTCAATTAATTCCATCGGGGTTTCTTCGCGCTTCCGCCCTTCCGCGCTTCCGCGATAAAAATCACTTCAGCAATTTCTTCCAGCGATTGAACTGCTTCGCCACCTGCGCCGGGCCGGGCATGCCGGTGCCGGTGCGCTTCGCCAGCGCGCGGTCGAGATCGAAGACCTTCGTCCAGTCAGGCCCAAAGGCGGCATGGACTTTCCGCACCTCCTCCAGGGGAAGCTGGTTGAGTGCCATGGCATTGCCTTCCGCCAGCCGCACCACCGCGCCCACGGCGTGATGCGCCTCGCGAAAGGGCACGCCCCGGGTCACGAGGTAATCGGCGAGATCGGTCGCGAGCAGCGCCGGATCGGCCACGGCGGCGGCGCAACGGTCGCGGTTCACCGTCAGTCCGGCCACGGTGCCGGCCAGCACGTCGGCGCACAGGGCGCTCTGGTCAAAGCTGTCGAACACCGGCGGCTTGTCCTCCTGCAGGTCCCGGTTGTAGGTCAGCGGCAGGCCCTTCACCAGGGTCAGTAGCGTGTGCAGGTTGCCCTGCAGTCGCGCCGACTTGCCCCGCAGCAGTTCGCAGGAGTCGGAATTCTTCTTCTGCGGCATCAGCGAGGAGCCGGTGCAGAAGGCCTGCGGCAGTTCCACGAACTTGAATTCCGCGCTCGTCCACAGGATGAGGTCCTCGGCGATCCGCGACAGGTGCGTACCGAAGAGGGCGCAGGCCGTGGCAAACTCGATGAACATGTCGCGGTCCGCCACGGCATCCATGGAGTTCTGTGTGACCTGCGGCCGGCCCTTCGCGTCCACGAAGCCGAGCGCCTTCGCCGTGAACTCGCGGTCAATGGGCAAGGTCGTGCCCGCAAGGGCGCCGGAGCCCAGGGGACACCAGTTGGCGTGCGCGACGACGTCGGCCAGCCGGGCCCGGTCGCGCTCGAGCATTTCGAGCCAGGCAAAAAGATGATGGGCGAACTGCACCGGCTGCGCCCGCTGGAGATGCGTGTAGCCAGGAATGAGCACGTCCCGGTTGGCCCCCGCGATGGCCAGCAGGGCGCGCTGGGCGCCGAGGATTTTTCCGCCGAGCACCGCGCTGGCGTGCTTCAGGAACAGCCGCATGTCCGTCGCGACCTGGTCGTTCCGGCTGCGCGCGGTATGGAGCTTCGCCGCGGCGGGCACCCGCTTGGTCAGCGCCGCCTCGAGGTTCATGTGCACGTCCTCGAGCCTCGTGTCCCAGGTGAATTTGCCCGCCGCAATCTCGGCGAGGATGGCATCCAGCCCGGCGTGGATGGCGTTACGTTCCTTCGCCGTGATGAGCCCGACGTGCGCGAGCATGGCCGAGTGCGCCTTGCTGCCGGCGACGTCAAATGGCGCGAGGCGGCGGTCCAGCGAAACGGATTCGCTGAACTGCAGCATCAAGTCGGCGGGCCCCGCGGTGAAGCGGCCGCCCCAGGTGGCTTGGGTTTTCTTGGGCATGACGAGGGAGGAGCTGACGCCGCCGCCCCTCGACGCGCAACGCGAAAAGGGGTCGTGGGACTGTCCTCTGCAGTGGGAACGATACAGTTGCGAGTCACAATCCGAGGGGGGAACGCGTTGTCCCCAACGCGTTGCGGCGAAGCCGCTCCGATCAGCGCGTTGGGGACAACACGCTCCACCTTGACGCTCCCAATCCCAACCGCAGAGTCGCGGCATGATTACCCCCCGGATGCTGCTGCTTGCCGCCACGCTGGCGCTGGCCGTATCCGCCCGCGGCGAGGAGGCGCCGTTGAGCCGTTACGCGACCGTCACCGTTGAGACGGCGAAGACCTCCATCTACGTCGGGAGTGTGACCCTGACGATGCCGGTGTTCACCCGGCAGGCCGGCACCTATGCCACGACCTATGCGGCCAGGGTCTTCCCCTACTTTTTCTACAATGAGAAAGGGCAGCTCTGGATTGATGTCTCCGACGAAAATCTCCGCGGGCTCGAGCGCGGCGAGACCGTCAACTTCACCGGCCATGCCCGCAGTGCCGATGGTGAGGAGCGCCGCGTCGAGGGCCGGGCCGTGCCGGCCGATGCCCTTAGTGGGAAGCTCAAGGTGCGCGTCTTCGTATCCAAGCGCATCGAGCTGATTTTCAACACCACGTACCGGTTTCCACAAAAGTAGCGGCAGCAAGCCGGACGATGAGGTAGTTTCGCGCAGTGGCGCAGTGGCGCAGAGAAGACCCGGGACTTGGAAATTTCAGAAAGGGGAAAAGGCCTCTCCCCTGCTTTCGCTCAGCGCCACTGCGCCTCTGCGCGAGACCGGTTTGGAATGACTCCGCCTGCTACTCCGCCCAGTGGAACACCACCGGTTTTTCCACGGACGGGTCGAGACTCAGGTGCACCGGACAGTTGTGGGCGGCGTGCTCGAGCAGCATGGCGACCGCTTCGGTCCGGGGCAGCGGCAACCAGAGATGGGTCGCGAGCCGGGCGATGCGGCGCGGGCCGAATGCGGACATTTCCTTGGTCACCTCGTATTTCAGTCCGCGCAGCTCGATCCCCTGCTTGCGGGCTGCGAGGGCCATCGTGGTCGCGATGCAGGTGGCGAGCGCCGTCGCCACCAGGTCCGTCGGAGAAAACGCCTCGCCTCGCCCCTGGTTGTCCTTGGGCGCATCCGTGGTCAGCGCACTGCCCGACGGGCCGTGGCTGGCGGTGCAGTGCAGGTCGCCCTGGTATTCACCCGTGATTTTGACCATGCGCCCAACTTTCGCCGAATTGCCGCGGTGGCAATCGTCAAAAGCGGGCGCATGGCCACGAACCGGTCAAACTTTCCGGCCGCTGAAAAGCGAGACGATGAAAAGAACCAGGAAGATGACGAAACACACCTTGGCGATCATCGCGGCCGTACCCGCGATCACGCCAAAGCCGAGGATGCCCGCGATCAGGGCGATGATGAGGAAGGTGATGGCGTAGCTTAGCATGGGAGGAAGGGGTTCGAGGTGGGCAATGCTCAGTTCCTCACGGTCATGTCATTGCGGACCGACTTCACCCCGCGCACGCCTTCGGCGAGCTTGGTGACGAGGGACTTTTCCGCGTCGGACGAAGCGTCGCCGGTGACCGAGACGACTCCATCCCGCGTGTCGACCTTCGTCTTGATGGCGCTGGTCGAGCGATGGGTCAGGAGGGCGTATTTCACCCCGGAAGTGATGGAAGCATCGTCGATGGCTTCGCCCATGGAGCGTTCGGACGCCGCCGGTTCCTTTACGACGATCTCATTTCGGACCGCCTTCACGTGGTCGATGTCCTTCACGTAGGCCTCGGTGAGGTCCTTCTGGGCGCGATTGTCCGCGGTCCCGGTCAGGGTGACGATGCCATCGTTCACCGCGACCTTGGTCGCCGTGGCGCTGACATTGGCCTTCATGAGCAGGCGGCTGCGGATCTTGAGGGCGATCCAGGCGTCGGAGTGCTCGGGGGTCGTGGACTGGACCACGATCTGGTTGTTAACGCTGAGGACGCCGGGAAGGTTCTTCACCGTTTCCTCGGCCAGATCGCGGTCGTCCTTGTCCTGGACGGTGCCGGTGAGCGTGACGACGCCGTCGTTCGCTTTGACCTTCACATGATCCTCGAGGACCGTGCGATAATTGTAGGATGCCTTGGCCGCGGACTCGATTTTATCGTCCGTGGCGGAGGAGGCAAACAGCGCGACCGGCAAGGTGGCGAGAAGGAGGAAGGCAATGCGAGTGGAAGTTTTCATATGGCGTGATGGGTTGTCTGTCAGAGCGTGAACCCGGGAAATCCGGGATGATGTTGAAGGATTCGGGCCCGTGCCCGGCCGCAAAGAAGGAATGCGGATGGCGCCAGACCGCGGATGAACCGGGCCGTTCCACGTCGGCGGGTAATTTCCCGAGAAGTGACTTGGTCAACTGTGGGGGGCCTTACGCCCCGACTGGATCAGCCGCCACTCAGTCGGGGTGTAAAGCCCCTCCCACAGTTTAAACCTGACGGCCCGACGCGACTCTGCCACTGGGTTGATACCGCTGAGAACGGTACCCGGGAAGGCCCGGGGTGTCATTCGTTCCCCGCCCCATGAAGATTTTTCTGCTTCTCTGTTATTTTGCCAGCTGGGCTTTCATCCCGCACCTCCTGCTGCTTAAGAAGCGTCCCGCGGCCACGCTGGCGTGGCTGTGGGCCATCCTGTTCATCCCGCTGGTCGGCGCTTTCTTTTATTTTGCCATCGGCACGGACCGGCTCAAGCGCCGGCGCCTCAAGCGCCGGAATCTGTTTTCCGCCCGCGCGTCGCGCCAGCGCGCGCCGGCGGCGGCCACCGATGACGCCACCACCGCCCTCGTGGCCAGCCTGCCTCGGCATGACGCGCAGTTCCTCCAGCTCCTCTCCCGGATCAACCAGCTGCCCGTCAGTTCAGCGGGGGAGCTCCACATCCGGCAGGACGCGGCGCAGTTTTATCCCGCACTCGAGGCGCGGATCCGTGCGGCCCGGCACCACCTCCACCTGGAATTCTACATCTGGCAGGGGGACGACACGGGGGTAAGATTCCTGGCGCTGCTGGCGGAGGCGGCGCGGCGCGGCGTCATCGTGCGCCTGCTGATCGATGGCGTGGGCTCGCACGGTTTCACGGAAAGCCTGCTGGCGGACCTCCAGGAGGCGGGGGGAAAATTCTCGTGGTTCCAGAGCCTGGATCCGAAGCGCAACCGCTTTTTTCTCAACCTGAGAAACCACCGCAAGCTGCAGATCATCGACGGCACGACGGCCTTTGTCGGCGGCATGAACATCGGCCGCGAATACGAGGGCCGGGACGCCACCCTCGGCCACTGGCGGGACGTGCAGGTGGAGGCGACCGGCTCCGTGGCCGCCGAACTGCAGGAGGTCTTCGCCGACGACTGGTTTTTTGCGACCGGGGAGAAAATTTCCGAGCCCGTCTTTTTCCCCGTGTCCCACGGGCGGCCGCGTCATCCCGTGCACATCGTGCTCGGCGGGCCGGACCGGCGGAACGAACCCATCAGCAAATCCATCGTCAGCCTGCTCAACGGGGCGACCGACCGGGTCTGGATCGCCACCGGCTATTTTGTGCCCGATGACATCCTCCTGGCCGCCCTCGAGCTGGCGGCGAGCCGCGGGGTCGACGTCCGGCTGCTCATTTCCGAAAAAACCGACCACCCGCTGCTGGTGACCGTCGGTCGGTCGTATTATGGCCAGCTGCTGACCGCCGGGGTGCGGATCTTCGAGTACTCGGCCGGCATCTATCATTCCAAGGTCGCCATCGCGGACGGCCAGTGGGCCATGGTCGGCTCGGCCAACCTCGACTACCGCTCGATGCGGCTGAACTTCGAGCTCAACCTGCTGTTCCGCTCGGAAGCGCAAAACGCGGAGCTCTGCCATCTGCTCGAGAACGATTTCGCACTCTGCCAGGAAATCGATCCGACCACCTTCGCCCGCCGCCCCTTCCGCCAGAAATTCGCCGAGGCCGCCCTGCGACCGCTGTCGCCGCTGCTGTAACCCGTCCGCCCAACACCCCGGCCTCGTGATCTCGGCCGCCACAGTTCGGACCCGGCTTATCGCCGGGACCGCAGATCGGACCGCAGTCGTTCCATCTCGTCGAGCAGGCGAAGTGTGAACTTGAGGGCGTGGAGATTCATCTCGTAGCGCGACCGCAGGTGCTCAATCCGCCGCAGGGTGCGCAGGGCCTCGTCGTTGAACAGACGTGCGCCGCGTCCGCGAGTGGCGACCGGGGCGACCAAGCCGTGTTCCTGATAATGGACGATCGTTTGCGACGACACGCCGGTGAGTTCGACGACGACCTCAAGCGTGTAAGCGGCCTCCGGATCCGGGGCGTAGACCGGTCCGGGAGAAATCTTCATTTTGGCAGGCGCCTTCCTGGTCTTGCGAGGGTTCATGACGTGGGCGGGGTGCGGGGATTGAATTTAGAGAGGTCGCGAAGTTTTTCCCATTGGGCGCGTTCCTCGTCGCTCAGTTTCGCGGGCAGCTGCACGTCGATGATGACGTAGAAGTCGCCGCGCTCACCACTCTTGCCCTTGGGCAGGCCGCGGCCGCGCACGCGCATCTGCTTCCCGGGTTCCGTGCCGGGCGGCAGGCGCAGCTTGATGGAGCCGTCGAGCGTCGGGACCACAATTTCCGCGCCCAGCACCGCCTCCCAGGGCGCCACGGCCAGCTCATGATAGAGGTCCGCCTCGACGGCGTGAAAATCGGGATGCGCGGCGTGGCGCACCCGCAGATAAAGATCGCCCGCAGCGCCGCCGGCGTGGCCGGGTTCTCCCTGGCCGGGCACCCGAATGCGCCGTCCGTCCGTGGCCCCGGGCGGAATGCGGACCTGAAAGGATCGCGTCTCGGCCTCGCCGGTCTGCGCGTTCATGATCTGCAACGAGAGGGGCCGCAGGGTGCCGCGCATGGCCTCCTCCAGCGTGACGAGGATGTCGCCCTCGATGTCACTCCCCCGTTGCGGGGGCCGGTTTCCGCCGAAGGCATTCCCGCCGCCGAATCCCGACTCATCCGGGGGAAATCCGTGACGAGTGCCGCCGCTGAAGAACTGCTCGAAAAAATCGCTGAAGCCCGTGCCACCGAAATGAAATTCCTGGTCCGGACCACCCGCGCCGCCGGGCATGCCCGCGCCCCGCCGGCCGGGAGGCGGGCGGGACGCGCCCTCATCCTGCCAGTTGGCTCCCAGTTCGTCGTATTTCTTCCGCTTGACCGGATCACTGAGCACCTCGTTCGCCTCGTTGATCTCCTTGAACTTCTCCTCGGCGCCCTTCTGGTTTTTGGCGACGTCCGGATGGTAGAGGCGCGCCAGCTTGCGGAAGGCCTTCTTGATGTCGTCCGCCCCCGCCTCGCGGGTCACCCCCAAGGTGGCGTAGTAGTCCTTGAATTCAACAGGCATGGCAGGAAAGGCGAAGGAAGTGCGGGGATCGCATTTGCGGTTGAACCGCTTTTCCACCCGCAGGTTCCCAAACTCGCGATTCGGATCGCTGTGCTCAATATTCGATTTCGGTGAAACGGCGCCAGTATCGCCGTATCAGATGAAGTACAGCGGGCCAGAAACCGCGCCCGACTTCAGATCCAAACACTTAAAGTCTCAGGATTGCCCCTTGTGAAAATAGAAAACCCGCTTCTCTTTTCAGAAAAGCGGGTTCCAAAACTGGCGGGATGGACGGGACTCGAACCCGCGACCTTCTGCGTGACAGGCAGACGCTCTAACCAGCTGAGCTACCACCCCGTGAATCGGGAAAGAGGTCGGAACGTAGAATCGGAGGTAGGCAAGTCAAGGGTGGTTTTCGGCGTTAGGTCGTTCCGCATGGCTTCACCCTTGGTCGACCGAAATGCCGGTCCGATTGACCGGCGGATGCGTCTGGCGGAGAGGTGCCTCCCGGTTGATCCTGCCAGGCATCCCTACCCCATGAAAATACCCGCCCGCTTCGTCCTGCTCGCTGCCCTGCAGTCCACGCTGACTGCCGCCCAGCCCTGGCAGCAGATCCAGATGCCGACCGTCGCCGAGGCCGCCGCGGCGTTTCCCCAGCCGCCCAGGGAATACGGCGCCATTTACTGGGTCACCGGCTTCCCCCAGCCCAAGGAGCAGATCCTGGCCGACATCGAGCACACCGCGGCCAACGGCGGTGGCATCTACATGATCAACAATGGCGGCCGGCAGGTGAAAATTCTTTCGCAGGAGCATTTCGACCTCGTGCGGGTCGCCGTCGATGAGGTGAAGAAGCGCGGGATGAAGCTGTGGCTCAATGGCGACGATGGCTATCCCGACGGCAATGCCGCCGGCCTGATCCGCAAGCTCCACCCGGAGCTGGGCATGCAGGCGATCGTGGCGGACGCGCATTACACGGTCGCGGCGGGCGAAACCATTTCCCTCCCACTGCCGGCCAACACGCTGGGCATCCTGACCAGCCTGCAGCCGCCACCGCTCCCATCCGCGCCGCGGCCGACAGGCCCGACCACCCAGCCGCTCGCGCCGAACGGACTGCCACGGCCGGGGCAACCGATGTTCGCGTCGATTCCCCCGGACCACACGCTGCCGCTGCCGGCGGATGGACAGTTCAAATGGATTGGCGAGGCGGGAGGAAACTGGGACGTCACCTTCATCGGCAGTGTCGGCAACGCGCACTACAACGTGACCTCGGGCCAGATCTTTGAGATTCCGCTGCCCCGGGAAACGAAAAGCATCCAGGTCACCCTCCGCTCGGGCGCCGGCGGCGGACGCCGGGGCGGCGGGCCGCCCCCACCGGTGGTCACCGCGCAACCGATGCCGACGGATGAAACGTTCAAGTGGACCGCGCCCACCGGCAACGGCCCGTGGGAAATCTCATTCGTCCGCCACATCTATCGCAGTTCGCCCAATCGGTTCAACCAGCGCGAGGACGGCACGCGGGACAAGGACGCCTACTACACGCTGATCGACTACCTCGATCCCGTGGCCACCGCCGCCTACCTCAAGCTCGCGTTCGAACCCTATGAAAAGGATTTCCGCGCCGATTTCGGCCAGACCATCCTCGGCTTCCGTGGCGACGAAACTGATTTCACCGGCTTCATGCCCTGGACGCCCAAGCTGCTGGAAATTTTCCAGAAACAAAAGGGCTACGACCTGAAGCCTTGGATCGCCCAGTTCTTCGGCACGACCCTTTCCCCCGAGGCACTGCGCGCCAAGGCGGACTACTACGATGTCTGGAGCGGCCTCTTCCGCGACAATTTCTACCGGCCGCTCCAGGAATGGTGCCGGGCGCGCGGCATGGACTACATGGTGCACCTCAACCACGAGGAAACCATGCTGGTCCGCAATCCGAACGGCGGGGACATGACGAAGAACGAAGGCTCCTTCTTCCGCGACATGCGCTACGTCGGCGTCCCGGGCATCGACAATCTCAACCAGATCGGCCCCGGCATCGTGGCGGATTTTCCCAAGATCGCCGGCTCGGCGGCGCACCTCTTCGGCCGGCCCCAGGTCTGGACCGAATCGGGCGGGAACGTATCAGCCGGGGGGAAGTTCGTCGTCGATTACCAGCTCGTGCGGGGCATCAACTACATGAACATCCGCGGCATCCAGGCGCCCGTGCCGCCGGCGTCCGCCAAGGAGCCAACCGCCGCCTCGGGCTGGTACGTCAGCCGTGCCCAATACCTCCTCACGATGGGCCGCCCGGCGGCGCAGGTCGCGCTGTATCATCCGTCGGACAGCTTTTGGCTCGATGACTACGAGGCGGATGAGGTCAACGTGAAGCTGACGACCCAGTTGATGGAGCAGCAAATCGACTTCGACCACATCGACCACGATACCCTCGCCTCCCTCTGCACGCTGGAGGGCGGTGGATTGAAGAACCTGAGTGGCCAGACCTACCGCGCGGTCATCGTGCCGAGTTCAACCGCCATCCAGAAAAGCGTCCTCGACCGCCTGAAAGCCTTCGCAGCCGCCGGCGGGAAAGTCGTCTTCGTGGGCCGGACGCCGACGATGGTCGTCGACCGGTCCTTTCTTAATGCGACCGGCGCACCCGATCTAAACTTCGCCACGCTTGAGCCCGCGGCAGAGATCACCCCGCGGGTCGTCGCCGCGCTGCCGAAGCCGGACGTCAAGCTCGACGCCGCCTGCGCGCCGCTCAAATACATCCATCGGACACTCAAGGACGGAGACGTTTATTTCTTCTTCAACGAATCCGATAAGCCCCAGACCCGCACGGCGACCTTGGACGGCCGCGGCTCGGTCCAAGTCTGGGATCCCACCGCCGGGACGATCCGCGCGGCCACTGGCGTCGCCAAGGCCAACGGCAACGTGGCCGTGCCGCTGACACTCGCGCCGCACGAATCGCGCTTCATCATCATCGGACCGCTCCCGGCAGGCGCCGGCTGACCACGAAGGCGGGAACTAAAATTTCTTCAGGGTCGTTGTAGGCCACCTCGTTGAGGTGGCTGCCAGGTCAGCGACCTGGCCACAGCTGCAGGGCGCGCACAAGGCGCGGCCCTATAAGGAACTGTTAGGGCGTGACTGGTCCACGCCTGAATCGGCGCCGGAATCAGTTGCCACGCGCCTTACACGGCAACGGCCTCCGCGCCCTGCGGAATGACAGAGGCCGGAGTGGATATCTGTTCGCTGATGACTTCGCCCATGACCGTGAGCATGCGCCGTTCGGCATCGGTGAAACTCCGGGGTTTCGTGTCAAAAATGCAGAGTGCCCCGACGGGCTGGCCATTGGCCGCATGCAGCGGAACGCCGGCGTAAAAGCGAAGCTGGTGCTGCTGCAGCATCGGGTTATTCGCAAAGCGGCGGTCCCGCGCCAAGTCCTCGACCACCAGCGGCGCGTCCGCCGCCACCACGTGGGAGCATACCGAAGAGGAGCGCGGTAGCTCGCAAATCGTCGTGAGCCCCGGAGGCAGACCGTATTGCGATTTAAACAGCTGCCGGTCCCGGTCGATCAGCGTGATTAGCGCGATGGGCACGTCGAACGTGCGCGTCAGATCCTTGGTCATGCGGTCGAAGACCGGATCCGACGCCGCGCGATAAGCGGGCAGGCTTTCCAGGGCGCGGAGACGTTCCTCCTCGTCGGGGGGCACCGCGCCGGGCACCATCTCGCCCAGCATCGTGGCGGCAAACGCAGTGAGATGCGTGACCGCATCGAGGAGCGAGAAAGCCACGAGGTCGGCTCCGCTCTCGCGCAGAATCCGCGTGGATTCCTCGGGATTTTTGGTCCAGCCCCAGATGCCAACCATGATCTTCAATTTCGGAAATTGCTGCCGCACCGTGGCGCAGAGCTGCCGGGTGTGGAACAGCGTCCACGGCGGCAGCGCCGAGATGCAGACGATGTCGGCTTTCTGGGCCGCGACCCAGCCCATCAATTGCACCACGGGCATGCCGACGCCGGCCGCAACGGCGTCGATTCCGTGCTCACGGAGGAGATGAAGCAGGATGGCGCCGGCGATTTCGTCGCGCTCAAAGCGGGCGGGGATGCAGGCCACCCGGCAGTCATAACGAGAGGCCACGGCCGGGGCAACGGGCTGGGCGCCCGGTTTCCCGTCGTCATTCTCTTTCGACCCAGGGCGGGACGAGAGGTCGTCGACGATATCCCGGATGCCCTGCAACACCTGTGTCCTTTGCCCCTCCTGCAGTTCTTCGCGTTGAAAATCGGTCTCCGCGATCGTGATCGTGGGAATCAACACTTCGTCGTACAGCGTGACCAGCGAGCCCGCCTTCATTTGGAGATCGACCACCTCGACCGCTTCACTGTGCCCGCCGACCAGCAGCCGGTGATAGCATTCCTGACTGGGGGTGAGGGCCTCCTCATTCCCCAGCAGCACGTTGAGAAAAGCCAGACTGCGGACGTGCCGCCCCAGGACGGCCACGCACACGGTCAAAGGGGTGGAGAGAATCAGCCCGACCGGGCCCCAGAGCCAGGCCCAGAAGATCGCGGCCACAATGAGCGCGAGCGAGGAAATGCCGGTGCTCGAGCGAAACCACAAGGGCTCGACGAAGTTGGCCGTGACCAATTCCAGTAGGGCAAATAGTCCCAGCGTGAAGACCAGCATCTCCCACCCGGGTGACACGGCCAACGCCAGCGTCGCGGGACCGAGCGCGGCCAGCGGGGCCCCGATATAGGGGATGAAGCGCAGGAGCGCGGCCAGCGCTCCCCACAAAAATGCATTGGGCACCCCGATAAAAAAAAGACCCGCGGCGATGCCCGTCCCGAACACCATGTTCACCACCAGTTGCAGAATCAGATAGCGCGAAACCCGCTCCCCCGCGTCCTCCATGGCCCGCGTGGTCATGCTGATCCGCCCCTGGCCGACAATCCGGATGAAACGCGCCCGCAGGTCCTCGCGCTTGAGCAGCATGAAAATGGTCAGAAGCGTGACGATCCCCATCCGGCCCAGCACGGTCAGAAGGGGGCCGACCACCCAGTGCAGCTGAGTCACCGGGTCGGCCACGACCACCGGCGCATTCCCGGAGGGAAGGGAAACCGGGGCCACCGCCGACGGTGCGGGTTTGAGCGCCGCCTGCCCGGCACCCAAGGCGACCCATTGCGGAAGCTGGGATTCGACATCCATCACCATCTCGGAAAAGCGCATGACGGGACTCTCCTTCGGCAATTTTATCGCCTGGATCTTTTTTTCGATATTCGCGCGGTAATCCGGAAGCTTGGTCATTAAATCCAAGCCCTGGCGCATGATCACCCAACCCATGGTCCCCATGAAAATGAAAACGAGCAGCACGAGCAGGCCCACGGCCGGACCGCGGCCCATGAGTCGCTCCAGCCGTGCCACCAGGGGCGAGAACAGAAAAGTGAAGAGGAGAGCCAGGGCGATCGGCACTAGCAACGCCCGGCCCAAATACATCGCCGCGACCATAACGGCGATGAGGCCGAGCGTGGCCAGCCCGGCCATCGTATGCGTTGGCAGCCGCTTTTCCTTCATTTTCCCATGGGCAGGCAGGCCTGGCCTCGCGCCGGTTTAATCTGGTTTTTCACTTCAAACTATAAAGTAAAAGGCCCGCCATAATTGGCGGGCCTGCGTAAAGATATCGCCTCTTCGCGGTTCGGTTATTTGCCGAACATCTTGGCGATAAAGAAAATCAGGACGGCACCGCCAAGTCCCCCGCCGAAAAGCAGGTAGAGCATCGAGTAGCCGGCCGCGGCCATGGGTAAGAGTAGGGTCATGGGAATGAGAGGTTAGGATTTTGCGGATTTCTGAGTGGGAATGTTCGGCAACAGTCAGGGCGCAGCCCATATAGTTCCCAGGTGTTTAGGCCCACCCGGCACGCACCAAGCGCGCTCCTGCAAAGCACTGGGTAGCGGCGGGGCTGGTCCACGCCGAATCGGCTACAAATTTACTAAACTGCTCTGAAAGGATCGGGCCACCGAGCAGAACCGGCACGGGAGCGATTTCAGGGCGCAGGCGAGCCGGGCTTCAGGCCATAGACATAAAGCGCGCCAGTGGCGACGGGGAGCGTCCCGAAAGAAGCGAGGTAGACCTTGCCGTTGACCACCGTCGGCGGGGCGTTCTTGGAGATCCGGCCGGGGGTGTCGTGGTCCGCGTCCTGGTTGGAATTCCACAGCTCGTGGGTCACGTCGTTGGCGTCGTAGGCGCGCAGGACGCCGGGAGCGTTGATGTGGCTGTTGCCGTGCTCTGTCAGGGCCGCGTTGGCCCAGAGGATGCCGTCCTTTTCGCCGTTGGCCGAGAGGGAGAGGATGCCGCCGGGATACGCACTCGTCGCGGCGCCGATCGCGATCGGCTCGGGCGTAAAGAGGCCGTCCTTGAACGCATACTGATGCAGCGCATCGTCCTGGCCCCAGAGATAGACGAGGCCGCCGCGTGCCGCGCTTTTCCAGTAGACGGCGCCGACATTGACCTCGCCCTTCGCCACTTTGAAATGCTGCACGGCGTGCTCGTCGCCGAGATGGCCGAGGTTGTCCCGGTTGATGACATAGGCGATGCCGTCCTTGCCCGCGCCCATCATCACGTGCGTCCCGGGCAGCAGGATCGCGCCGGAGGAGTTCAGGTCATGGTCGCGCTTGTCGAGGTCCTCGTAGTTCGTCGGCGTGAACCAGTCCAGCACGTGCAGGTCGGGCGACACCTTGAGGAAGCTGTCGCTGAGGTTGTCCTTGCCGTCCCAGGTGCCGTTGGACGTGACGAAGAAGATCGTGCCATTCTCGTCGGTCGCGGGGCCTTGGCCCGATTGCCAGATGCTGTTGCCGACCTGGCCCGGGCTGAGGTTGAGGACGCCCTGCTGCTTGAGGGACTTCGCGTCGTAGCGGAAGAGGTAACCGTGGTAGGGCTCGACGTCGCAGTGCGACGCATAGCCGACGTAGACGCTGCCCTGCGACAGGAGCAGGGCCGGGCGCTGGTTCTGCAGGATCGAGTCGAAGCCGTCCGCGGCTATTACGACCGGGCTGGCGGGCTGGTCCTTCCCCGTGACGAGATCGAGCGCGTGCAGCCGCTGCACGAAACCGCCACCCTCGTAGGTGAGGGCGACGACGTAAAGCGTCCGCGTGGCGGGATCGATGACGGGCGTGCCGATGATCCCCATCTTGCCGAGGATGTCCTGGCACCAGAACGGATGGAGCTGCACGCTGCCCGGGACGCCGAGATTGACGGTCCAATAGGCCGGGGCATCGCGGTCCGCGTCGAAGGCATAAATCGTGTTCGCGACCGTGGCGACGAAGACGACGTTGTGGCGTCCGCCCGCGATGGCGAGGTTGGGCACGTAGAGCGGCTGCGCGTAGACCTCGTCGTCGACGACGTGGCGGAAGAGCAGGCCGAACTGGCGGGGATTGACGTTGGCGGGAGTGAGTGTGGATTCGCCGAGGTTGGCGCCGGTGCGGGCGTTGTCATTGTGCTGGGTGTAGACCCCGACCTTGCCGAGCACGACGGGGCCCGCGCCGAAGCCGGGCGGGGCGAGCTTGGGCTCGATCGGCAGCGGAAGATCGCCCTGCTTGCGGAGGCGGTTGCCCTTGAACTCGCGCACGTAGGCGATGAGGGCGGCGATCTCGGGATCGGAAAAACCCGCGCCAATGGCCGGCATCTTGTTGTTGACGCCGTTGCGGATGGCCGCGGCGAGCTCGGCGTCGGGATGGGCGTTCTGCCAGGCCGGGTCGGTGAAATTGGGAACGCCGAGGGTGACGTAGCCGCTCCCATCGGCGTTGTGGCAGCGCGAGCAGATGTTGGTGAAAGTATCCACCGCCATGGTGCGGGCAGGTGAATCGGGCACAACTAGGTCGGTGGCGGCTGAGGCCACAGAAGGGATGAGGGCGAGAACACCAAGGAAGAGAGACAATGAGTGCTTCATGGAACGGACGGCCATCGAACGGCACCGGACGATTTTTGCCAGCCAAGATTGCGCCGGGTGGCAGGGCGAACCGACCATTGTAGGCCACCTCGCTGAGGTGGCGCCAGGTCATCGACCTGGCCTACAGCGCCACGCGGAAAACCTCGGGACAGATTACGACATTGTCATCATTCCGGCACGGTTTTGGACGTGAGTTCGAGTCAGTGTGGTTTATTTACAGTCACGTCTCCCATGAAAAAAACTCCCCTATCGCCCCGCCTGCTAATTCCGACTGTCCTGAGCCTGACTGCGTTGCTCAGCCTCGCTTCAATCGCTCCGGCAGCCGATTCTGCCGCCAAGCCCTACAAAATCCTCACCACCACGCAAATTCCCGCCGCCGGCGGGATCGATTATGTCACCGCGGACAGCGTCAACCGCCGGGTCTGGGTCGCATGCGGCAATGTGGTCAGCGCGTTCGATCTCGATACCTACAAGCTGGCGGGCAGTTTGCCCAACGCGTCCGGCCATGGCGTCGCGATCGACCCGGAAAACCACACCGGACTGGTCTCCGGTAATCCCGCGACCTTCTTCAACACGAAGACCCTCGAGGTGATCAAAACCGTTCCCGCGCCCGGGGCGGATGGCTACATCTTCGACGCCCCGACCCATCACTTTTTCATTCTCAGTCACCGCGCACCCAACCTCCTCGTGGTTGACTCCAAGGATGGGTCGATCGTCGGCACGGTGGACGCCATCGCCCCCAACGGCGAGAATGCCGCCGTCGAGCAGGGTGCCTCGGACGGCGAGGGCCATCTTTATTTCGACGTGGCCAACATGCATCACATCGCCGTGGTGGATGCCAAGACGCTCAAGGTAACGGGACATTTCGACCTGGGTGAAAAGGGCAACGGGCCGGCCGGTTTGGCCATCGACGTGAAGAACCACATTCTTTTCGCGATGTGCCGCGGGGGAACGGGTGGCACCCCGACTTGTGTCGTCCTCAGCGCCATTGATGGCAAAATCCTCGCCACCCTGCCCCTGGCGGGCAGCAGCGACGGCGCCACCTTCAATCCCCGCACGATGGAGGCGTTCAGTTCACATGGCAACGGCACGCTCTCTGTCATCAAGGAAGTCAGCCCCACGGAATTCGTGCTGGAAGAAACCGTGCAAACCAAGGCCGGCGGCAAAACCTGCACGCTCGATGCCAAGAACGATCACGTCATCGTGATCACGCGGGAAGCCGATCCGGCCGCTCCGCCGATGCCCGCCCCGCAGGCGGCCGCGGCTCCGGCACCGGCTGCGCCTGCCACCCCGGCAGCGCCCGGTGCGCAAGGCGGCGCTGGTCGTGCCGGAAAAGGTCCGACCGGACCGCAGCTCCTGGACGTCATGTTTATCGGCCGATAAGTTTTTCAACCGCCAGGACGCGCCGCACTGTTCGCAGTGCGGCGCGTTTTTTTGTCCAGCCGGACGCACGTGGATCGCGGCATATAAGGTGGAGCGAGTTGACCTCAACCCGCTGGATCGAGGCGGCTTCGCCTGTTTGAATAATTGTAGCGGCGGTCTATGACCGCCGGGCTCGAGGGGTCCGCTCGTCCGCGCAGACGTGCGGCTCTGCAAAGTAAAACGGACGGGCGGGCCGCCCGTCCCTGCCATCGGCGCTCATCCGCCGTCGCTGAAGCTATGGCGAGACAAATAGAGCGCCGCTACAACTGCCTGACCAGCGTCAGCCCGTGCCGGGCGGCAGCGGGCCAATCACAATGAAACGCGATTCCTGCGGTCCAAGAGTCAGGGGCAAGGCAACACTCCCGGTCGCCTTCGGAGCGCCGGCCACGGCGTTAACCTTCCCGCTCGCAGCGTCCCAGACCTGGACCGAGCCGCGGCCATCGAGGGTCACAGTGCGCGTCTGGGGCTGGTCGGATTCGTTGAACAGGAAATAGACATCCCCGTCCTTCAGCGTGCGGTGCATGTATTTCAAGGGCGCGCAGGCGGTGTCGAGTTTGACGTCCGGCTTCGGCAGCGCCGCCACCACACGCGGGGTGATTTCCGCCGTGGGTTCAAGCAGGGTCGCGAAGTGCAGGTCCGGCGCGCCCGTCGCATTGAGGAAGGACCGGTCCACCACCATCGTCGGCGTGCGGCCGACAAAGATGACCTTGCCGCCCGCGGCCGCAAAGGCCCGCAGACGATCAAGGACGTTTTTCTGGATGACGGTCGAACTCGGCACGATGACCGCGCGGTAGATTTGCCCGCTAAGATTCTTCAATCCACCACCCTCCAGCTTGCAGATCGAGGCGAGCGAATCGTGATCAATGTGGTCGAAGTCAATCTGCGCTTCCATCAGCTGGGTCGTCAGCTTCACGTTGACCGCATCCGCCTCGAAATCGTCCAGCCAGTAGCTGTCCGACGCATGGTAGAGCGCGACCTGCGCTGCCGGCCGGCCGATCGCCATCAGGTATTGCGCGCGGGTGACGTACCATCCCGTCGGCGCCGCTGGATCAGCCGCGGGGGTGGCCACGTTCAGCCCGCGGATATTCATGAAGTTGATGCCGCGCACCAACTGGTAATCCACCACGAATTTGCCGCCGGCCGCCACGCTCCCGCCCGATTCCGTCCAAGCCTGGGGCCGGCCGAAGAGGTGGGCCGCCGAGCCTGCCAGCTTGGGGAAATCCGCCACGAGGCCGGGGCGGATCTGGTTGAGATTGTCGATGCCGGGAACACCGACATAGCGCATGTCGCGGAAAAAGGAGCCCTCGTTCCTGGTCATGTCCTCGCCGCCGCTGCGGTTCAGCATGAGCTCCTCGTGATTCAGGTGCATCATGTAACCCATGCCCCGGGCCTCGCACCACTCCTGCATCGGCTTGTAGAAATTGTCACGGAACATGCCGCTCCAGACATCGAAGTAATCGGCCCTGGCCCGCTGCGCCTCCGGCGACAGAGGTGAACCGAAGAACTGGGCAATCCAGGGCTTCAGATCATATCCCTTTTGCTTCTGGAATGTTGCCAGCAGCTTGGGCGTCCAGGGAATGATCCCGGTGAAATCGGTTTCATCGCCGCGGAAGCCGAGGATGGTTTTCCCGAAATCAGCGCCGTAGTATTTTTCATAGGTTTCCGGGACGAGCTTGATGTAGGCGGCAGTGGCCTCGGGATCGAGGTAGTCGACCAACGAGTAGAGGCTGTCCTTGTCCCGCGAGCCGTCCTCGCGCTGGCCATAGCGGGTGGGCGAGCTGCGGTAGACGTGGCGCACGAAGGTGACCACCCAGGTGCCGGAAGCCGGTGCCGTCCACTTGAACTGGCCGTCCGCCGGCAACGGCAGCGCCGTGGTGACCGGACCGTCGTTGCGGAACTCCGGCTGGCCGGGGCGCCAGTCCGTCCGGAGATCGGCCACGATGCTTTTCGTTTCACGCGGCAGCGGAAACGCCAGCGTCTGGCCGGAGAAAACGCTGTAGCGCGGCTCACCGGCGCTGCCTTGAAAGGTCACGTACCAGATGCCTCCGGTGGGCGCGATCCACTTGAACTGACCATCGGTGGGCAGCGGCAGCTCCTGGTGCGGCGGAACCACGATGGTCACCGGCGGCGGGCCAGCCCGGCCTCCCGCACGGCCGCCGCGGGCCCCCGCGGCCGCCTGCCCCGGTGCCGCTCCGTCCGCGGGCGGCGTCGCCCCCGCCCGCGGTCCCCTCGCGGCCGGAGCCGCTGCGGGATCCGGACGCAGGCCGGTCAGGATGCCCAGCGCATCGGGCGGCACCGGAATGCTGAGCGTCTGGCCCGCTTCCACCGTGTAACGCGCATCGGCCACAATGGCCTGCATGCCCAACTGCGGATAAAGTTTGCTGATCATGCCGCCGGCAAAGCCGTCCGGATAGCCATCGTCGCCGTCGATCCACATCTTCATGCCGCGCTTCCTGAGCTCGGTCATGGCGACGTTCATCAGGTCAAAATATTCGGGGGACAGATACTTCACCGTCCGGCCACCGCTGTTGATCATGTAGGTGCCGCCGCCATTGGCGGCCGTGTTCTCGATGTCCGAGATGATGCTCTCCTTGGGCCTGGGAAATCCGGTCGCCCAATGGATGGCGGTGTATTCCTTCGGAGGCTGGGCGAATGCCGCAGCCGCCTGGGCCACGGTCGGCGAGGTGATCTCCTGCCAGGGCTGGGCGGCTTTCAGGACAAACGGGAGGCAGGCAAGCAGGACGAAGCGGGGCAGGATTTTCATAAGCAGACAGGGGTTGGTTGAAGGGGAAAGCTTAGAGCCAGACGAATCAGCGGGATGAAAGGAACGGCCTTTTTGTCAAATCTAGGGGCATCCCTCAATGCCAGCGAAAGACGCTGAACAAGCTGGAATAATCGTCGGTCCAAACCGCCTGCCGGTCGTTGCCCCGCGCGGGCTGCCAGCGTGGATCCCCGGCCAGCTTCGTCAGGTCGTCCGGGTTCCGCGCCATGACGAGCCAGATCGACGGCGACTTGCCCGCCGCCAATTCCTCCGGCGAGAGCACGGTGTCGTAGCGGATCAGGCTCGCGAGGTGCGCATCGCGCGCGAGGTTGGCGAAGACGGGCTCCAGATCGAGGTGCAGGTTCGAGATGTGGAAGGCCAGCAGACCGCCGGGGGCCAGCTTGCGCAAATAGAGCGACAGCGCCTCGCGGGTGATGAGATGCACCGGGATCGCATCCGAGCTGAAGGCGTCCAGCATCATCACGTCGAATTTCGCGTCCGGTTCCCGCCCCAACGAAAGCCGCGCGTCACCCAGCACCACCTTCAACTCCGCCGGCGAGTCGCGCAGGAAGGTGAAGTAGCGCGGGTCGCTCGCGAGCTTCAGCACCACCGGGTCGATTTCATAGTAAGTCCAGGATTGCCCCGGCAGCGCGTAGCTCGCCAGCGAGCCTGAACCCAGTCCGACCGCCCCGATTTTCTTCCGTGCCTCCCGGCCATAAAGCGTCAGCACCTCGCCCGCCGGGCCGCTGCGGCTGTAGTAGGTGAGCGGTTCGTCACGGCGCGCCGGATCGAGGCTCTGCCGGCCGTGCTGCGTCAGGCCGTGGATGAGCAGATGATAGCGGCCGGTCGGATCGAGCATCACGCGGTTGACGCCGAAAAAACTGCGCTCGGCGTAAAGCAGGGTGCCCTTCTCCCGCTGATACAAACTGCCGGCCAATAAAATTGCCCCGACCCCCAGCGCGAAGCGCAGGGGACGCCGGGAAAAAAAATAACAGACCAGCGTCGGCAGGCCCAACAGCAGCCCGGCGATCGCCGCATCGCTCCGGAACCGCGAGGCCTGGACCAGCAGCACGAGCCCGCCCATGCCCAAACCCAGCAGCGCCGGCCAGAGCCAGTCCTTGATTCTTCCGGACCGGTCCGCGCCGCCATCCGCACGCAGACCCACGAGGCACGCGAGCATGAGGACCAGCGGGTATTCGGCGACGGAGTTAAAAATCAGCGGGGCGACGAGCGCGTTGAACATCCCGCCAAGCACCCCGCCGACGGACATCCAGAGGTAAAACTGCGTCAGGTGCGCGGACGATGGCCGGTCGGCAGCCAGTTGGCCGTGACAGAGCATCGTGGCCACGAAGAACGTCGCCAGGTGCAGCACGATCAAGCCGGCGATCGGCTCCGCCGCCTGCAGGTTGAACAACAGGACGAGCGCGACCAGCAGGATCGGGAAAGCCCGGGTCAGCAGGGATCGCGAAAGGATTTCACGGCGCGCAAAAACGAGGATGAAGGTCAGGAGATAGATGGCCAGCGGCACGATCCACATCAGCGGCACGACCGCGATGTCGCTCGAAAGATAGGTCGTGACGCCGAGCATCAGGCTCGACGGCACGAAGGCCAGCAGCACCCAGCGCACACGGCGCCGGCCCGTGATTTTTTCCGGCGGAGCGGCCGGCAACGCCGGCTCGGCGGCGCCGGCCGCCTTGGACCGCCACAGACAGGCGACGCAGATGGAAATTAATCCGACGAGCACCCAGTAGCCCCACATCCAGTACCGGCTTTGCTGCTCCAGGCGCAGGTAGGGCTCCACCACGATGGGATAACTGAGCAGCGCCACCATGCTGCCGACATTGCTGGCGGCGTAGAGGAAGTAGGGATCCGCCGCGTGGCGGTGGCCCGTCGCTGCAAACCAGCGCTGAATCAACGGACTCGTGGTCGAGACCGCAAAGAACGGAAGTCCGACCGCCACGACCATCAAGGCCAGCAGCCAGAGGGAGGGATTGCCCTGCACGGGCGGTGACCAACCCGCGGGTATCGCGATGGGCAGGACAACCAGCGGCAACAACAGGACGAGAAGATGCCAGATCGCATGGCGTCGCACACCCAGCCGCGACGCTCCCGCGTGCGCATAAGCGTAGCCGGCGAGCAGCGCCGACTGGAAAAACACCATGGCCGTGTTCCAGACTGCCGGTGACCCGCCGAGCAATGGCAGAGCCATCCGGGCGAACATCGGCTGCACCAGAAACAGCAGCGCCGCGCTGGTGCAGATCGTGAGGGCGTAAAGCGCAACCATGGGGCGATTTTCTTGTTCCGGCGGAGCCCAAGGGAATGAAGTCACCTCTCCCCCACTCCAAGCCCCAAAGCACGGCCGGCCAATGCCTGAGTTCAAGCTGAGCGAAGGCGCACGAGGTAGCCCACTACCTCCGCATCCATTGTCGGCCCAAACGCCCCATGGCCTGCCATGCGTAGCTCACCGGGCAACGACCGGTGAGCGAAGCATGGCGCGGTGGAGGTGACTCGAACACCCGACCGGCGGTTTAGAAAACCGCTGCTCTATCCAGCTGAGCTACCACCGCAGCACAATGCTGCGACGGGTAGCGGGTGCCCGCCGGTGCGACAAGGGGAAAAACCAGACGTGATGGTTCGGACCGGTTAGAAAGCCTCCGCACCCTTATGGCGCTACGATCCAGCGACCCCAGTTTTCCGAGGACCCCTTTATCGGGACCACGACCCCGACCACTCCGACCGTCAGGGATTTTGACTGCAGGTAGAGGGAACCTTCATTCCCCTTGTAGAGAATGATCGCGGTCGATTGATCCGTCGCGGCCGCCAGGTTTCCTCCCACCCCAAAGTCATTTTTCCGGGGCAATCGCACGGCGCCACTGGCGCGGTCAACCTCGATCACCACCGTCTTGGACGCCACCACCCGCCCATTCGTCATTGCCGCAATCTCCAGTTGATCCGGTCCGTGCTGGACGAGGCGGACCTGCTCGGCCGCGACCGCCGGCTTGGTTTCCGGGAACAAGAGAACTGTGAGCCTTCCGGGGGAGACATGCCCGGGACCGCGGGAATACTCATGGGTGTATTCGCCCGCATCCAGATAGGTCCCGGACACGTCCGGCGCCGCGCTCCTCGGAGCCAGCGCCGCCAGCCAAGATGCGGGCAATTCCTGACGGGATACACGGTCGTGGGCCGCAATGCACCCCGCGAGCATTAGGCCGCAACACAAAATCCCGAGGAGGTTGAGGGCATGGCGACAGATCATGGGAGACGGAATACCGAGGCAATTGCCCGCGGGCGGAAGTTCGTCGGGGCGAAGGGGCTGAAGGACGGGACCGGGGTTCCCCGTGATACTTCCAACAACGTCACCTCAAGCAACGCCTTTATGGGAATCGCCCCGTATGCCATGCCCTCGTTGGGAGCGGCTTTATGCCGCGATGATCGTGTCTGTCCGGCAGCCAGGCCGCAACCCGGCCGGCCACCGGTCAGCCGATTTTTACGCTGCCGCGGTTTCCAGCACGCCCTGCCACAACTCCGCCTCGCCGGCGAAGCCGTGGTCGCGGAGGCCGGCGGCGATGGCGGCGAGCGCGGGCTCGACGACGAGGTGCTTCGGATCATTCGGAAACTCGGGGCGCACGGCGCGGGTGAGCGCCCAGCAGGCCCAGGCGCGCCAGGCGCGCTGCTCGCGGCGCGGGGCGTTCATGCGGTCCGCGTAGTGCTGGAAATGCACGCGGGGATTGCCGAGAAAAATCCCGGGTGGCGTATGCGTGATGATCCAGGCCGTCGCCGCGTAGGGCATCGGCCAGGCGCGTAGGATCGCCTCATCCCCCTGCAGGTCGGCGCCGAACGCGCGGTCGAGACACAGGAGCGCGCGCGCCGCTAGCCCGCGCTGCCAGAGGGAGTGCGCGTATTCGAGGCAGTCGTGGTAAAACTCGGCGCCGCGCTCGTCCTCGCGGTGGACATGCAGCGCCCGCCAGTCGAGCCCGGCCCGCGGCGCGGGCAGCTGGGGACAGGGCGGCAGGCTTGCAGGCATGCGCGGGTTGGTGCCGGGGAAAGGGAGTGCTGCCAAGCAGCAAAACCAAAAGCTGAAACGCTGAAATTCTGAAAAGCTGAAATCCGGAGACAGAAAATTTCAGCTTTTCAGATTTTCAAAATTTCAGCGTTTCCATGCGTCAGCCCAATCTTTCGCTTGGCGCGTGCGCGGGTTTCCGCGACAACCGGCCACGCTGAATCCGCCGCCCGACACTTCCCCCGCCGGCCCCACCCCGCCCGCCGCCCCGCGGCCCGAGGTGTATGATATCCGCGGCTGGCGCCACCTCGTCGTCTGGCCGTTCGCCCTGCTGTTGCGGCTGTGGGGCCGGTCGCTGCGCTTCGAACTGTCGGATGACGACCGGCGGAATATTTCCAAGCGCGACGAACCCGTGGCGATCATTCTCTGGCACAACCGGCTGTTCCTCGCCGCCGAGATCGTCCGCCGCTACCGGCAGGGGCGCCGGGCGTATGCGCTGGTCAGCGCCAGCCGCGACGGCGCCTGGCTGCACGCCTTTTTTGCGACCATCGGGCTGAACACCGTGCGCGGATCGAGCAACCAGCTCGGCCGCGAAGCCGCCTCGGCCCTGGTCGGGGTCTTGCGCGCAGGTCATGACGTCGGCATCACGCCGGACGGACCGCGCGGGCCGTGCTATGACTTGAAACCCGGCGGGCTCATCGTCGCCCGGCGGGCGCAGGTGCCGCTGCTGCTGATCGGGGCGACGTTCACGTCCGCCCGGCGACTCAAGAGCTGGGACCGGTTCTATCTGCCCCGGCCGTTTTCGCGTGTCCACCTGCGCTGCGAGTTCGTGCCCAACGCCGAAATTGCGGGCGACCGCGAGGAAGCCATGGCGCGCCTGAAGGATCGCCTGCTGGCGATCAATCCGGACGGGTGAAATTTGACTGGGCAGTAGTTTGGCCGCGCTGTAGGCCACCGGTTGAGGTGGCGGCCAGCTCAGCGCGCTGGCCTACAACGGAAGATGGCTTGGGAGCGGCCCAATTCCGCCGCCCGGAAGGCGGCGGATACTTCCTCAAAACACCGGCGAGATCGCCATCTTGGTGCCTGGCGTGATGACGAAGTCATCTCCCGCGCACCAAATGAGATCGTTGATGAGAAATTTGCAGATCACCGGGCCGGTGGCGTCCGCCAGCAGGATGGCCCACTGGTCGTCCGCGACGCAGGCCATCAGCACACCCTTGTCCCAACTGAGGCCGGGACCAACGCCGCGGATGTAAAGCATGTTGCCGAAACCCACGTTGACCTGCGCGGAGATCGAGGTGACGACCGCCTTGGGCGCCGACTTCTTGACGGCGGGCGCGGCGGTCGTCTTGCGGGACTTGGCGGCGGTTTTCGCCGGGGCGGGCGTCTTGGTGATCTTGGTGACCTTGGTCTTCTTTTTCATGGCGGTGTACGTGACTGTGAATCGCGGGACAGCCGAAATGTCCGTCCCGTTACCCGGCGGCATCAATAGCATTCTGAAGGCCAAGCGCAACCCGAGCGGTGATTTTTCACGGCTGTAACGTACCTGCCCGCCAAGGGATTGCCCGGACGAGATTTAATCGGGACGACTGCCTGGAAGCTGCCACAGCCCGAGCTCGAGATGAGGCCATGGAATCGCTTGCAGCTAACCTCGGATTTTTTTGGCCACAAAAAGGCACAAAATGACACAAAAAAAAGACGTAGACGGTTTGGGATCTGAATCCGGAATCCGATCTGAGGGCTTTTAACGTGTCACTTCGTGCCTTTCCTGTCCGCCGAAGCCTTGGCGAAGGAGGATTGTGGCCAAAAATCCGGAGCTCCCGCGTGAAACCGTGCCCACACGCGAAATGCACTCAATTCGGCAGCGGGAGGAACTTCACGCCCGTCGGGGTCCGGACCTCGAGGCTCTGGCCGGTGGGCGCCGGGATCCCGGTGGTTGGGTCGATGGCGAAGACCGCGATATTGTGCGTGTCCTGATTGGCCGCGATCAGCCACCGTCCCGTGGGATCGAGGCTGAAGCCCCGCGGCGTCCGGCCCCCGGAGGGGACGTTCGCCACCAGCCGCAGCCGGCCCGAGTCGTCGATCGCAAAAACCGCGATGCTGTGGAGCCCGCGGTTGGAGGCATAGAGAAACCGGCCCGAGGGATGCACCAGGACTTCCGCGGCGGTGTTCATCGCCTTGAAGTCGTCGGGCAGTGTCGAAAGGGTCTGTAACTCCCGGAGCGCACCGCGCGCGGCATCGAACGCCAGGACGGTGACGGTGTTGTCGATCTCGTTGACGGCATAGGCGACCTTGCCGTTCGGGTGGAAGGAAAAATGGCGCGGCGCCGAACCCGGCCGGAAGGGCACAGACGGGGGCTCCGCGGGCTGGAGCGAACCGGCGGCGGCATCAAACCTGTAGACCAGCAGGCGGTCCGTGCCGAACTCGGCGGCGACGGCGAGGCGGTTGTCCGGCGAGACATTGAACGAATGAGCGTGCGGCCCCGTCTGCCGCGCAGTCGCGCCGGTGCCGGTATCCTGGGCAAACGCCGAGGCGGGCCGCAGCGTGCCATCCGCATTGAGCGGCAGGACCGCGACGCTCCCGCTGCCAAAATTCGCCACCAGCAGGTTCTTCCCGATGTGGTCCACGCAGAGATGGCACGGGCCGGTGCCGCGGCTGACCACCTGGTTCAAAAACGTGAGCCGGCCGCTCGCGGGATCGATCGCGAAGGCGCTGACGGTTCCCGTCGGCTCGCCCTGATACTGATAGATCTCGTTGACGGCATACAGCACGCGGCCCGACTGGGAAAACGTGACGTAGGTCGGGTTGGGCGTTTCCGCGGCCAGCCCGAGCGGGGTCAGCTTGCCGGTGTCGGGATCGAAACGAAAGACATAGAGGCCCTTGCTCCTCTCGCCGGAGGCGTTGCTGCGGGAAGGCACCAAAAGTTCCCGATCCGTGTAGGTCCCGACATAAACCAGGTTCGGTGGGGCGGCGGCGGAAGCGGTCACAGAAACGAGGAGGCCAAGCAGCAGCCAAAGATTCATTTCCTTCATTGGGGTTCAATCACTCAGGACAGCGTAAGCCCCCCGGGCGAACAAAAATCATCCTTCGCCAGGCTACGGCGAGGCATCCTTCGCGCGAACATGATCCTGCCAGCAAAAACCGCCAGTTTGACTTGGATGGCGTGCCATCCGTAGCCCAAAGGGCGAAGGATGGTGGACCAGATCGGGATTAAACCGACGACCTCGTCGTTGCGAACGACGCGCTCTATCAACTGAGCTACTGGCCCATAAGGGGGAGGCGAGGTATTGGGAAATCGCGGCCCGCAAGTAAACATCAATTTTCCGCCCGCACCCCCGTGCGGCGGAAAATTGTCCGCCGTAGCCTGCCATCGCAGGCGAAGGCGGACCTTACCCTCAGCCTGCCAAACAGCCCAGCGCCGCCCTACTCCACCAGGCTGAGCATCCGCGCAAACACCATCTTCCCGCCGGCGCTCGGCAGCACGCTCATGATCTCGGCGCTCACGCGCTTGCCGATGTAGCCGCGGGCGGCATTCACCACCACCATGGAGCCGTCCTCGAGGAAGCCGACGGCCTGCGTCTCCTCTTTGCCCGGCTTCACCAGGTCAACTTCCAGGGTTTCGCCGAGCAGCAACTCCGGCCGCAGCGCCTTGGCGAGCTGGTTGAGATTGAGCCACGGCACGCCGTGGAACTCGGCCAGCTTGGCCAGGTTGTAATCGGTCGTCAGCAGCTTGGCGCGCATCGACTGCGCGAGGAAGACGAGCTTGGCGTCGACATGCTGGCTCTTGGCCACCTCGCTCTCGGTGATCCGGATGTCGATGTTCTTGATCTTGCGCAATTCACCCAGGATCTCGAGGCCGCGTCGGCCCCGCGCCTGCCGGTGCGGATCGCTCGAGTCGGCCACCGTCTGTAGTTCATCGAGTACGAAACGCGGGATGATCAGGGCCGCGCTCATGAATCCCGTCTCGCACAACCGCGCAATGCGGCCGTCGATCAGGACGCTGGTGTCCACGACGACCAGCGGCACATCCACCTCGTGTGGCACGAAACGGACATACGGAATGATGAGATTGAATTCGTCCTTCCCCCGCAGGGCGATCACCGCCGCGAGATAGGGACAGACCACGAAAAGTGCCACGCGGATCAGATAGATCGTCCTCGGGTCCAGTCCGTCGCCGTCCTCGACGATCCGCTGCTCCATCAACGGGGAAACCCCCACCAGGTAGGCGATGAGCAGGCCGACCCCGAGACCGAAGGTCAGCGCCGAAAGTCCGCGCAGGGAGAAACCCTTCAGCATCACGTCCACCAGGACCACGAGTGCACCGATGAAAAACCCCACGACCACAGCGATCACCCGGGAGCGATCCCCCGCCAAGATGGTCAGGGACACGAGCCAGCCGGCCGCCGCACACAGGGCGACAAAGAATAGCCGGATCGAAAGAAGGGTTTTGTCCATGGACGGCCGGCCGGAGCGGTTAGCGGGAGCGGATGAAAAGCAGGACCAGCGGCAGAAAGGTGAACACCGCGATGATGAAATAGATCAATTGCTGCGCCCGGCGGGCTTTTTCCTTTTCAGCGGAATCGGGCTGCATTTAACTGCGAATGAACCACCTGCCCCACATATGACAACGCAATACTGGCTGGTGAAATCGGAACCCGAGGCCTACTCGTGGGAAAGTTTCGTGAAGGATGGGCAGACCGCGTGGACCGGAGTCCGCAATTATGCTGCACGCATCCACCTTAACGGCATGCGCCGCGGCGACCGGGTGCTATTCTACGCCAGCGGCGGCCCGAAGGCCGTGATCGGCACTGCGGAGGTGACTAAGCCGGCGTTCCCCGACAAGACCGCCGAAGAGCCGGGCTGGGTGGCGGTCGAGCTCAAGGCCGGCGCCGCCCTCGCGCAGCCGGTGACCCTCAAACAGATCAAGGCCGAGCCCGCCCTCGCCGGCGTCATGCTGATCCGCCAGGGCCGCCTCTCCGTCATGCCCCTCGCCAAGGCCGAGTACGAACGGATCCTTAAGTTGGGATCATAACGGTCTGGCCGGAGCGGCCCTTCAAACGAGTTTCGCACAGAGTCGCAGAGTCGCGGAGCAAAAAGCCGGGGAATTGAGTAAAACTCCCAATCAAACATCGCGACTGCAGTTGACGCGCTCCGCCGCCTCTGAATTTCCACCATTCTCATTTTCCCTGCGCCTCTGCGGCTCGGCGCGAAACCATGCTGGAGATCCTCCGGACAAGCGGCTCGACACTCCGCGTGCTTTTGCGTCTTTTGACGCACCGTGGCCCCGCAACTCACGATCCTCGCCCCCGGTCTCCTTGGGGGTTCCGTCGCCCGCGCCGCCCGCGCGCGCGGCCTTGCGTCGCGCATCGTGATCTGGGCGCGTCGTCCGGAAGTCCGCCTGAAGCTGCGCGAGCAGCCCTGGTGTGACGCCGTCGCCGATACGCCCACCGACGCGGTCCGTGGCTCCGGCATCGTGGTCATCGCCGCGCCGGTCAACCAGATCGTCGCGCTCATCCAGCAAATCGCCCCGCACCTGACTCCGGGCGCCGTTGTCACCGATGTCGGCAGCGTCAAGGGCGAGATTTCCCGGCTGGGCCACGCCGCCATCGGCAAGCAGGCCCACTTTGTCGGGGCCCATCCGATGGCCGGATCGGAAAAAACCGGCTGGGAAAACAGCACTGCGGAACTCTTCGAGCGCCGCCCCTGCTTCGTCACCCCGCTCCCGGAATCCAATCCCGGCGCGGTCGAGACCATCGTCCGCTTTTGGAACGGGCTCGGGGCCGAGGTCGTGACCGTGACGCCGGATGCACACGACGAGATCGCCGCGCATATCAGCCACCTGCCGCAGGTGCTGGCCTCGACCCTGTGCGCCCTGCTCGCGGGCAAGGACCTGACCTGGCGCAACCATGCCGGCGGCGGCCTGCGCGACACGACCCGCATTGCCGGCAGTGATCCGCTGCTCTGGCGCACCATTCTTGAGCAAAACCGCGACGAGGTGCTTCGCGCGCTCCGGAAATACCAGGACGAGCTGCAGGCCTTCCACTCCGCGCTCTCCAACCGCGACTGGCTCGACGTCATCGCCCGCCTCGAACGCGGCAAGGCCTATCGCGACCAGTTCCGGCCGCTGACGTGAGGGGGAAATTTATCGTTGGTTATGGCTTATCGCTCATCCGGCCATTGACGGAAGGCCCTCCGCAATGACCCAATAAGCGATAACCGATAGCCAATGAGCGTTCTCCCTGACCTTCTGCCGATCACGCCCTTCACCCGCCCCGTGCGCGGTGAGGTGACGCTGCCCGGCTCGAAGAGCCTCACCAACCGGGCGTTGCTGCTCGCGGCCCTGTGCGAGCAGCCCGTGACCTTGACCGGCGCGCTTTTCAGCGAGGACACGGAGATCATGGCCGAGGCGCTGCGCCGGCTGGGTTTCACCGTCATCGCCAATGAAGCCGGTAAAACCCTCGTCGTTTCGAATCAACGCCAGGGGTTTGGCAGCCAGCTCTCGGTGGATCTCTTCGTCGGCCTGGCAGGCACCGCCGCTCGCTTCCTCACCGCGCTGTGCGCGGCCGCTCCCCGCGGCATTTACCGCCTCGACGGCGTGCGGCAGATGCGGAAGCGGCCGATGAAGGCCTTGATTAATGCGCTGCGCGCACTGGGCGCCGATATCCGGTGCACCGGCGAAGATGGATTTTTTCCAATCGAAATCCATGCCCGCGGCCTGCTGGGCGGACCGGTCAGCATTGATGCCAGTGAAAGCAGTCAGATGCTTTCGGCGCTTTTCCTCGTCGCCCCGCTCGCGCAGTCGTCCGTCGAGATCAGCCTCACCGGCGGGGTGCGCTGGCCGTTCGTGCAGATGACTGCCCGGCTGATGGAGGACTTTGGCCAGCCGCCCGTTGCACGGCGAAAGGGAGATGTTTTTTTCATCGTGCCCGGAGTGCGGTACGCGAAGCACGGCGGCACGCATGCGATCGAATCCGACGCGACCGCCGCGAGCTATTTCCTCGCCCTGCCCCTGGTGGCCGGCGGGGAGATGGCTTTGCCCGGCCTCAAGGAGCCTGGCAAGGGACTGCAGGGCGACACGGCCTTCATCGATGTCATGCAACGGGCGGGTCTGGCGGTCACCACCCTTGACCGGGGGAGCGGGCTCAATGCCCGGCTCGCCCAAGGATCCCCCCGCCGCGGCCTGACCCAGGACTTCAGCAACTTCTCCGACACCTTCCTCACCCTCGCGGCCATCGCGCCGCTGCTTGACGGGCCGACCCGCATCACCGGCATTGCGCACACACGCAAGCAGGAGACCGACCGCGTGGCGGGCATGGCGCGGGAGTTGAAGAAACTCGGGCAGGATGTCGTCGAGGAGCAGGACGCCCTCACCATCACGCCCCGGCCACTCCTGGCCGGCCAGACCATCGAGACCTATGGCGACCACCGCTTCGCGATGAGTTTCGGCATCCTGGGCTGCCACGACCTTTTGCAGAATGGCCGGTCGTGGCTCACGATCAAGGATCCGGCCTGCTGCGCGAAAACCTTTCCCCACTTTTTTGAGTTGCTGGAGAGCCTGCGGCTAAAATCGTTGCAGCCCGCGAATTAATGGCTGCCTCCCCTTTCATCATCATCGCCATCGACGGCGGCGCGGCGTCGGGCAAATCGACGTCGGCCCGCATCCTGAGCGAGCGGTTCAACCTGCTGCACGTCGACACCGGCTCGTATTACCGTGCGATCACCGCGGAGCTGCTGCGCCGCAACGTCGCGGCGGGCGACCTGCCCGCGGTCCGGGCCGCCCTCGCCGGGCTGCGCCTCGGCACGCGCCTGAGCGGACGCTCGGCGCAGATGGAAATCGACGGACGCCATTCGGATGACGACATCCGCAGCCGCGCCGTCAACGACCACGTCTCCCATTTTGCCGCCATCCCCGAGCTGCGCGCCGCCCTGCTCTCCTACCAGCGCGGCCTGGCCGACGTGGCGCGCACGCACAAATTTCGCGGGCTCGTCATGGAGGGCCGGGATATCGGCTCGGTGATTTTTCCCGACGCCGACTTCCGCTTCTTCCTCCATGCCGATCCCGCCGAACGGGCGCGCCGCCGCGCCGGCGAGGGCCAGCAGGATTCGATCGCCGAGCGCGACCGGCTCGATACCTCACGCAAGGCCTCGCCTCTCACCTGCCCGCCCGGGGCGACATCGATCGACAGCACCCACCTCACGCTCGAGCAGGTTGTCACGCTCATGGCCGTCCCCATTAACGCGAAGCTCGGCCCCGCATGATGCGCCGCTACACCCAGGGTGCGATGACCCCGGTCTATGGATTTTTCCATTACCTGTCGGTCGTCGTATACGATATGTTTTTCCGCGGCGAGGTCGCCGGCTTGGAAAACCTGCCGAAGTCCGGGGCCTTCCTCATCGCCTCGAACCACGCCAGCCATCTCGACCCGCCCATCGTCGGCAGCCAGGTGTCGCGGCAAATGTGTTTTTTCGCCCGGAAGACGCTCTGGAAGCCCGGTATCGCGACGTGGTGGCTCGATACCGTGGGGACCATCCCGGTCGATCGCGACGGGGGCGCCGACGTCACGGCCATCAAGCGGGTGCTGCGAGCACTGGCCGAGGACAAGGCGCTGATCCTCTTTCCCGAGGGCACGCGCTCGCCCGATGGCAACCTGCAGACCCCAAAACCGGGGGTGGGCATGATCGCGTGCCGCACGCAGGTGCCCGTGATCCCGGCCCGCATTTTTGGTTCGTTCGAGGCCTTCGGTCGCAGCGGCTCGCTGCGCCCCGGCACTCCGGTGTCGGTCGTTTTCGGCCGGCCGCTGGCCGCCTCCGAATACGATCCCGGTGCCGGCAAGGAACGCTACCAGCAGGCCTCCGAGCGCATCATGGCCGCGATCGCCCGGTTGGAGTTGCCGGCCGAGACCGTGGTCTGAGCTGCCGGAAAGGTGGAGCGTGTTGTCCCCAACGCGCTTGTCCGTCCGCTTCAAGCCAAAGCGTTGGGGACAACGCGTTCCACCTTGGTCACGACTTCCGGCGGAACTTCACGGAGACAAAGCTGGAGTTGCGCGGGAAGCACCGGATCGCGAGGGAGAGCCTGGTCATCGTTTCCGCGAAAAACCGGGACTGGTACTTGAGCCAGCCGAAGACGCCGAAATCAAAGGCCAGCCCCTCCGACTGCACGAACTCGAAGCCGCCCGCCTGCACGTTCTTGACGATGTCGGCATAGGTCCACTCCGTCAGGTGCTCGGAGATTTCGAGATTCCAGCCGAGGCCGAGCTTGCGCTGGATCCGCTGCATGAGGGTCCGGTTGACCGTGGGATAGGTGAGGACCAGGCAGCCGCCGGGCTTCAACGTACGGTGGAATTCCGCAATCGCCTTCCGCGGGTCGAGCAGGTGTTCCAGCGTCTCCACGGAAACAATCCGGTCGAAAAACCCGTCGGCAAACGCGAGCGCCTCGACGTTCATTTTTTTGAACTGCAGGTTCGCGATGCTGCGATGGGCGGGATCCAAGGCATTGCCCGCGATGTCGATCGCGTGGACCGTCCGGCAACGCGGGGCAATTTGCGCGGCCAAGCCGCCGTCGCCACAGCCGGCATCGAGAATGACGTCATCCGACGTAGGCTGGAGAAAAGCGAGCGCCGACCGGTGCCGCGCCTCGTGAAACAACCTGCTGAGGTGAACGCCATGAATAACGCAGCCGTCTTCCCCGTAACCGCCCCGGCGGTATTTGTCCTCGTAGTATTTTTCCAGCTCGCCGTTGTCCTTGAAGTCGAGCCGCTCCTTGTCGTGGATGCCGGTCCATTGGACGTTTTTCATGGAGGAGCAGCGCCCGGCGGGAGCAAAGAGGAGTCGCTTCAGGCCAACCCACTGGCCTTGCGCGCGCGCTGGAGCACCTTGTCCGCCACCGCGCGGGCGCGTTCGGCCCCCTCAGCGAGCACCCGGTTCACATGACCCGGGTCGGCCGCCAGCTCGGCGCGGCGCACGCGGGCGGCGGCAAAATAATTCCAGTAATGCTCGAAGAGCCCCTTCTTCAAGTCGCCATAGCCCAGGCCCCCGGCGCGCAGGCGCTGCTCGTAGTCGGCGGCGACGGCGGCGGGCGCGACCAGCTTGAGCAGCTGGATCGCGAGGTTCTTGTCGGCATCCGGCTTCGGCTCCTGCGGCGTCCGGCTGTCCATCACGATGCCCATGATTTTTTTCCGCATGGCCTTCTCCTCGCCGAAGATCTCGATCGTGTTGCCATAGCTCTTGGACATCTTCTGGCCATCGAGACCGGGGACGACCGAGACCTCGTCGCGGATTTCCGACTCGGGCACGACAAACGTCTCGCCGTAGGTCTGGTTGAACTTGATGGCGATGTCGCGCGTCATCTCCACGTGCTGCTTCTGGTCCCGGCCGACCGGGACGCGCTGCGTGTCATAAAGCAGGATGTCCGCGGCCATGAGCACCGGGTAGGAAAAGAGCCCGAAGTTGGGCGAGATGCCCTTGGCGATCTTGTCCTTGTAGCTGTGGGCCCGCTCCAGCAGCCCCATCGGCGTCAGCGTGCCGATCAGCCACATCAGCTCGGTGACCCCGGCGACATCGCTCTGCCGCCAGATGACGCTGCGCGCGGGATCCAGCCCGCACGCCAGCCAGTCCAGCGCCACGCCCAGGGTGTTGGCCCGGCGCTGGGCCGGGTCGGTGAGCGACGTCATCGAGTGGTAGTCGGCGATGAAATAAAAACAGTCGCCTCCGGCCTGCGCCTCGATGGCGGGGCGCATCGCGCCAAAATAGTTGCCGATGTGGACCGTGCCGGTCGGCGTGATGCCAGTGAGGGTGCGCATGAAAAAGCTGTCGTTCTCGTTCTTCGTAATCGTTCTCGTTCTCGAAGGGTTCCGATTAGAGAACGAGAACGATTAAGAGAACGAGAACGATTTTCAGTCCCGCCGTGGCAGGAGCGTCACCGTCTGGCGGGCCTTCGCAATGGTGGCGGGCGGCAACACGCCGCCGAAGGAGACCGTCGGCATCACGACCGAGCGCGGGCCCAGCAGCGTGCCGGGGTTGAGCACGGCGTTGCAGCCGACCTCGGCGCGGTCGCCGATGATGGCGCCGAACTTCTTCAGGCCGGTTTCATACGTGGCGTCCGGCGCCTTCACCACCACCGGCTGCTGGTCGAACCGCAGGTTGGAGCAGACCACACCCGCCCCGAGATGGGCGCCGTTGCCGAGGACGGAATCGCCGACATAACTGAAATGCGGCACCTGCACGCCGTCCATGAGCAGGCAGTTCTTGAACTCGCAGGCGTTGCCCAGCACGCAACCCTCGCCGACGATGACATTGCCCCGGATGAAGGCGCCCGGGCGGATCTCCGTTCTCGCGCCGATCCACACCGGGCCGATGATAGTCGCCGTGTGCGGCAATTTCACCGTCGGATGCAGGTAAACGAGGCCCTCCAGATGAACCCCGGGAGGATGCGCCGGCGGCCTGGGATCAAGCCGCTGGGCCGCGAGGGCCGGGCCGATGCGCTTCAGCCACTCCCACGGGGGCAGATCTGCCGGAAAATGCGCGGCAAACGACGCGAGGGAAGCCGGCAGGGTGAAGTAATCGGAGGCTTTCACGGGCTAGGTCATAATGACTCGCGCCCGGGCGTCGCAACCCGCGAATTACGGGGCGGAAGCGGAGGCTGACTCGGGTGCAGGATGAAATAAAAAGCCCTCCGTCGCCTGAAGGCTAGGGAGGGCTTTTTTTGCCGTAGGCAAAAAATGGAGCGGGCGAAGAGACTCGAACTCTCGACGTCCACCTTGGCAAGGTGGTGCTCTACCAACTGAGCTACGCCCGCAAAACAGGGTGTTAGGACTAGGGTGGCGATGGCTTCCGTCAACTGCTTTTTTGGCCGCGGGTCGCGCCATTTTGGTAGAGCGGCAACTCCGCTCGCCGCTGGGAACGTCCCTAAAGTCTGCCCGGCGCGGACGGATGCGCCAGAGGCGCACAAGGCTTGCCCGCCTCCGGCGGGTCCGCGCCCCACCGGGATTGAAATCCGGGCAACACCCGGCCCCTACTCCTTCAGTTCGAGCTTGTCGCCGGACTCGGCTGGGGCCGTGCCTGCCTTGGCGGACTTGCGGCCTTTTTTACCACTTTCGCCGTAGTACGAATAGTTGCTCGTGTAGTAGCCGTAGTCGTCACCCGCGTTCAAGGGCACCTGGTTGAGCACCACGCCGAGCAGCGGCGTCTTCAGGCCCTCGATGATCTGCTGGGCGCGGAGGACCATGCTGGCCGGGTTGCGGCGGTGCTGGATGAGGAGCACCGCCCCGTCGACGGAGCTCGCGAGCACGCTGGCGTCACTCACGCCGATGATCGGCGGCGAATCAAAGATGATCTTGTCGTAGCGCCCGCGCAGCTCGGTGATCAGCTCGCGGAGGCGATTCACGTAAAGCAGGCTGAGGGTAAACCCGGGCGTCGCCCCGCTGGGGATGAAGTCGAGCCCGGGAGAGATACTACGCTGCACCACCGCGTCGAGCTTCTGCTTGCCGAGCAGCAGGTCGCTCAGCCCGGGTTCGCGCGGGCACCCGGCGAGGCGGTGTTGCGTCGGACGGCGCACGTCGGAGTCAACAAGGAGCACGCGCTCGCCCGCCGCCCCCATGAGGCGCGCCAGATGGTGGAGCGTGGTCGACTTGCCCTCACCCGGGCCGGCGGAAAACATCACAAAGCTCGCGGCCTTGCCCGGCGTGAGCGCGAGGTTGAGGTTGGTGTGCAGGACACGGAAGGGCTCGGCCTCGGCCGGGTCGTCGCCGAGGTCGCGCGCGGCGTCGCGGTTGAAGGGAATGACGCCAAGGACCGGGAGTTTCAGGCGGCTTTCCACGTCGGCGACGTTGCGGAAGCTCATGTCGAAGTACTCGAGGAGCACCGCCACGCCGACGCCGAGGATGGAGCCGAAAAACAGCGAGAAGAGGAAATTGAGCGTCCAGTTGGGCTTACTCGGGAAGCGCGCGGCTTCGGCGGTGTTGAGGATTTCGATCGTGCGCTTCGGCACCTGGAAGTCGATTTCTCGCTGCCGCAGCGTGAGCTTCAGCGTGGTGGAGAGCCGGGTCTCGTCCTCCAGTTTCTGGGCGGCCTCCTCGAAGGGCCGCATGCGGTCGCGGGCGGACAGGATCTGGTCGACCTTGGCCTGGCTGAGCTGGCTCTTGAGCTCGGCGACGCGGGCGTCGGCCTCCTTGTAGGTGTTTTCCAGCGAGATCTCGTAACCGTGCAGCATCGCGTCGAGCTGCTCGCGGATCTTCGCCCGGTTATCGATCGCCGAGACCAGGTCGGGATGCGCCTCGCCGAGCCGGGCCTTGAGCTGGGTGACCTTCTGGTCGGCGAGCAGGTAGGCTTGGAGGAGATTCTGGATGTTGGGGTCCTGGATGAGCTCGGAGTTGACCAGCGCGAGGCGGTCCGGCGGCGGGATGGCCTTGAAGCGCTCGTACTTGGTCTTGCGGCCGATGGCATCGACGCTGAGGGCGATGAGCGAGTTCTGCATCTGGCGCAGCGTCTCGATCTCGATGTCGGAGTAGCGGGCGTTGAGATCGACGCCCGAAATATTCAGGTCCTTGCGGAGCTTCTCGACCGCGTCGCGCTGGCGGATGACGGCTTCCTCCTGGGCGACCAGTTCCTTCTTGAGCTGCGCCATGCCCTCGCGCTGCTCGGAGGTGGCGAGGGCGATGCGGTCCTCGGAGTAGACGCGCGCGATCTCGTTGGCGATGGCCGCGCCCAGGGCGGCGTCCTGCGCATACACATTGATCTCGATGAGCGAGGAGCGGCTCTGCGACTCGATCCGCAGCATCTTTTTGAGCAAGTAGGTGAAACTTTGCGCCGGCGTCAGCGCCGCGGTGCTGCCGAGGGCGCCGGCCAGCTTGGCATTGAGGCCGAGATGCTCGATGACCGGGTAGAGGATCTTTTCCGACTGGATGATCTTGAACTGATCCTGCAGGAAATAGGGGTCGTAGTAGTTGGAGATCTGCGCCTGGAAGAGCTTCACTTCACTCTCGGGCTTTTCGACCCGGATCTTGGTCGTGGCCAGGTACCAGCTGGGCAGGAACGCGGTGACCCCGAGCGTGGTGGCGACCACGAGGGCGAGAATCAGGGCGATGAGGGCCTTCCGCAGCCGCAGCAGCTGCATGAAATCAGCCAGCGAGACGCTTTCCTTGCTGGCGGGAGAGGAGGCCATGAAGCAGGACGGCAGGCGCAGCGGGGCGCATTCAGAACGAATACTTGGCGGTCAGACCCTCGCGATTGCGGGTCTGGATGCGCGACGCATCACCGGAGGAGACATTGTCGTAGTCGTAGCTGACGGAAACGGTCCAGTTCTTGGTCGGCAGGTAGGACAACGCGACACCGAAGCGGGTGGTCGTCTCATGCACATCGGCGGTGCCCCGGCGGCCCTGCAATTGCGAGGGCTCGTAATCGATCGAGCCCGAGGCGGCGATCAGGGCGGTGACGGCATGCTGCACGTTCACGAAGAAGCGGTTCACCTGGGTATCCGTGTAGAGCACGGTGTTCGACGATTCCTCCAGGGTGTAAATATAGCCACCGGTGACATAACTGCCCTTGGCGTAGTCGTACTTGGTGGTGATTTCAGCGTAGGGCGAGGTGGCACTACGCTCGCTGTCGCGGTGGCGCCACTCGAAGCCGAGGCGGCCCGTGGCCGTGACCTTCTTGGCCAGACTGTAGTCAACGCCGCCAAGTAAAAAATTCGAGGTCTTGTCCTTGGTGTCGCCAACGTAGTGATAATTGATGGTCTGATGGCGGAACTCACCCACGCCTTTCAACTCGGGCAGGATGGCGTAGTCGCTGGAAACGCCATAAAGGTTCTCCGTGCGGTCCAGGCTCGTCCCCAACTTGGCGCTGTCGTAAAGAAAAATGACTGAACGCACCTTGAAGTTCAGGCCCACCTTCGCGTTTAGATCCGTGGCAAAGCTGCCATCAAACTCGTTGTTCTTGAATGACTGGTCGGCATTGACCGACAACCCGTTCAACGCCGACTCGGGATTTTTCTGGATGCTAAAAGAGTCGGTCAGGTCGATATTCGTCGCCTGGGTGAACTCGTGCGCCACGCGCCCCATGAGCGTATGGCTGTCGAGCGTCTTGTCGCCCGGGCGGTTCGTGAAGTAATCCAAATTGAGCCCGTAGGAAGCCGAAATGAAAGTCTGGTCAGTGACCGAGGCGTTGAAGGAGATTTTGGGCGCAAATTTGAAGACCGTGCTGCTGATCGCGCCGCTGGAGGTACCGAAGATATTGCTGTCGTGCGTCATGCCGTATCCCAGCTCAAACGACCAGGCCTTCCCCTGATCCTGTTCCGGTACCGGAGCATAGACGGCCCGTGCCAGATGGCTGGCGGCAAGCGCACAAATGAAAAATAGCCTCAGGAATTTCATAAGTAAAAGCTGGGGAAAAACGTGCGGGACGCTAGGCGCAAATCACGGGCAGTATCAACTACTTTCCCCGAGGGGGCGGGAGCACCGGGTTGAAGAGAACGTAGAGATTTTCGGCGAGTTTTTGGGGCACGGTTAGGGGGAATTCCGGCGGCGCCCGGCCCGTGAGAAAGGCCGAGTAAATCTGCACCCATTCGCCAAATCTCTCCGTCGCCTCTCCCAGCGATCCCGGCAGGGGGCCGCGCAAGGCCAGTTCCGAAAAAAACGGCCGGTCCAGGGTGCGGGGAGTCAGCAGCAGTTCGGCCATGGGCTGGTCGACCGTGATCGCATAGAAATCCCTTAACCGGGCCGGTTGGGCCCACACCCGCTGCCGGCCATACCATGCCGCCCCGGCAGGCACATCGGCCATCACACCAAAGCGGCCCATGGCTCCACGCTGCTCGAGTTCCAGCCGCAGGCCGATGAAAAGGCCCGGATAGTAAGGCGGATAGTCAAAGTGGAGCCGGCGCGGCTCAAGGGCGTCGCGCAGCAGCGGCAGGCCTTGCGCCACCAGGAGGACGGCCGCCGTGACCCGGGGCCAGGCGGCCGGGCCGGTGCTGGCCTCGAGCAACACGAAGAAGAAACCCGCTCCGAAAATCATCAGCAACGGCGAGAGCCACAGCACCGGCAGCCTTTCCGTCTCGCCCGAATTCAGGAAAGCCTGCGCCACCACCAGCGCCGCGAACGACAGCGTGAACCACCAACGCATCCGGTTGGCCGCGGGCGCGCGAAACATATAGAGCCAGCCCGCCACAAAAAACGCCGTCAGAAACAGCCCGCCGCCCGACCACAGCCGCGACTTCACGTTGTCCTGCACACTCGTGAGCGCCTTGTTGCCGAGCTTGTTGAGGTTGATCCGCGGACTTTCCGTCGAAAGGCGGGTGCGATACGTCGCGGGTTCGGCCGTGGGATCACCAGCCTTGAGCGCGACATTCTGCGCCGCCAGCGCCACCGGGTGGCCGGTCAGGCGGATATTGCGGACGGCCCACGGGGCCGCCACGAGCAGGTAGGCCGCCGCGAGCAGGCCAGCGGCGACCAGCCGCGCCCGGCCGGAAAATCGCCAGGACGCATAGCCCAACGCGACCAACACGAGCACGCCCGCCGAATATTCCGACAGGAACAGCAGACCGCAAACCAGCCCCAGCGCGGCCAGCCAGCCGCGGGGCGCCGACTCCCCCGCTCCGGCCGCCTGCTCGACCTTCAGCCACATCCAGAATGCCCCCAGCGCGAGCACCATGAGCAACGGCACCCCATTGACCGCGACTACCTGTTGCCAGGCTGAAACCGACACCAGCAGCGCCAGCGCCGCCAACCAACCCACCCGTGGCGCAAACAGCCGCCGCCCGAGGTGGTAGGTCAGCCAGGCCGCCAGCCAGAAGAGCACCAGGTTCAGGCCCAACAAGAAGTAGTCGCCGCCAAAGCCGTTGGGCACCTCCGGCACCTTGGAGAACAATGCATCGCGCAACTCCGCTGGCAGGACTCGCAGGCTCGCGGCGATGACCAATGCGTAAAGCGGGGCTTGCGACAGTTCGGGGTAAGGTTGCCGCGGGTCGAAGCGCTGCCCGCGCTGGGCCAGCACCGCCGCGGTCTGCGGATAATTGACCAGCGTGGTGAAGCCGGCGCCACTCGCCAGCTGCCGGCCCATGTCCGCCTGCAACAGCGTGCCTTCCGTCAGCGGTCCGTGGAACTGCGTCCACGCCACGCGCAGGGAAAGCACCAGCCCAACGAACAGCACTGCCCCCAGCCGGATCCACCGCGCCCCCTCACCGACCTCGAGCCAGTGGACCAGCTCCTGCGTCGTTTTCGGCCGGCTCATCGGTCCGTCACGTCAAGTTCCGGCCAGGCCGCAATCTTGCGGTGGAGCGTGCGGCGGCTGATGCCCATCAGCACGGCGGCCTGCGTGCGGTTGCCTCGCGCCTTGATGAGCGCCTCACGCAGCAGGCGCTTCTCATTTTCCTCGACGGACAGCGGATTCGCCCCGGGCGCGACCGGCGATCCGGCCCCGGGGATTCCGGCCCCGCCGCGGAATTTCGGCTCGAGGTCGAACTCGCTCAGGCTGCCGCCGCGGCGCAGTACCACCGCGTTCTCGCAGAAATTGCGCAGTTCCCGGATGTTGCCCGGCCACGGGTAGGACTGGAGCGTGGCCAGCGCGCCGGGTTCGAGGGTGAGTGGCGGCAGCCCGTTCTCCTCCGAGAAAAACTTGAGATAGTGCGCCAGCAGCAGCGGCACATCCTCCGTCCGCTCCCGCAGCGGCGGCAGCGTGATGCGCACGACATTCAGGCGGAAAAACAGATCCTCACGGAATTTCCCCTCGCGCACCAGCTGCTCCAGGCTGCGGTTGCTCGCGGCCACCAGGCGCACGTCGAGTTCGATGGGCTTCGAGCCGCCGACCCGCTCGATGGCCTTGGTCTCGAGAAACCGCAGCAGCTTCACCTGCGTCGAGGCGGAAATTTCCCCGATCTCGTCGAGAAACAGCGTGCCGCCGTCCGCCGCCTCGAAGCGGCCGATGCGGCGCTCCATCGCACCGGTGAAGGAGCCGCGCTCATGGCCGAAGATTTCGCTCTCAAGCAGGCTTTCCGACAGCGCCGCGCAGTGCACCGCGATGAAGGCCCCCCGGGCCCGCGGGCTGGACTGGTGCACGGCCTGCGCGACCAGTTCCTTGCCCGTGCCCGATTCGCCCTCGATCAGGACGGTCGCCCGCGACGGCGCCACCAGCTTCACGCGGTCGAGCACATCTTTTAGTTTGGGCGAGTTCCCGAGGATGCCCTCGAAGTTGAATTTCTCGTCGAGGCGCTCGTGCAGCTGCTTCACCTCGACCTCGAGGGTCTTGGTTTTCAACGCCCGCTGGATGAGCACCTCGAGCCGCTCGATGTTCACCGGCTTGGTCAGAAAATCCACTGCGCCGCGCCGCATGGCCTCGACCGCGGTCTCGACGTTGCCGTAGGCCGTCATCATCAGCACCGCGGGCCTGGTGGGCAGTGCCAGGGCCTTGTCGATGACCTTGAGGCCGGATTTACCGGGCATGCGCAGGTCGGTGAGGATGACGTCGAACTCCTGCGCGTCCATGAGGTTGAACGCCTCGTCGGCGTTGCCGGCCAAAGAGACGTCGTAGTTCTCCGCCAAGGCCTGCTGGAGGCCCTCGCGGGTGTGCTTCTCGTCGTCGACGATCAATACGCTCGGCACCATGCCGGCCATTCACGCGGCGCGGCGCGCGGCGGTCAAGCCCGGCAGAAGACGGATTTCCTCCGTGCTCCGGTTATTTCCTCGGCTCGGCGAGCCGCTGGACGTCTGGCGCAAGCCGGCTATAGAGGATGCTCGGAGGCGTCACGGAATCGATCAGGGCAAGGAAGCTTTTCCGGCGCTCCTCCACCAATTTGCGCGCCTTCAGCTGTTGCTCGGCATCCAGCTTGTAGTCCTTCGTCATCGTCTCGAGCTTGGCGTTCACGGTCACCCACGTGAGCACGGTGTACAGTCCCTGCTCCTGCCGGCTCAAAATCTCGTCGTCGCTGAGCGGAGCCAAGTTTGCCTCCACCGCGTTCGGCGGCCTTTGCGCATGCCTTTTTTGAATCGCGGCTACGGCCTCGGCGCGATGCTGGCGCTGCTCCTCGTTCAGGATCGCCTCGAATTCGTGGTCGTACTTCGCGTCGAGTTCGGCGATTTTCTCCCGGAACATCGTGATTTGCGGGCCCAGTTTCTGGATGTCCGCGATGATCTGGGTGCGATCCCTGATCAATTTTCTCGGGCTCGGAACCGGCGGCCGGGGCGCCCCTTGGAGGGCAAACTCGCTGCCGATCGGCGCGGGCGGGGGCGGCAGGGCCGTGCGGCTTTCCGTCCAAACGTGCGTGGCGAAGCCGGCGGCAAACACCAACACGGTGAGCAGGGGGACTAGCACGCGTTGCTTCATGGACTCAGATCAAAATCCTGTGCGTCCGCGGCCAGACGCTGCCAGTCGGCGAGGCTGCGTTCGTCTTCGATCCGGGTGGTGCGATCATGCAGGTAAACCACTGCGGCCATGCACACGGCCACGGTTGCAGCACTCAGGGCAAACTGGCTGAAGAAAGAGGGGATTTCCGCGGGAATCGCGGTGCGCACGGCATGGAGCACGCGGTCGGCAAAGCCGGCCTGCAGCCGGGCGGCGGCCTGCTCCTCCAGCTCGCTCCAAACCTGGGCGTCGGCTGGGCGCGCCGCGCGCAGCACGCGGCTGGCGAAGCTGACCCGCAGTCGGGCGGCCGCGTGTTCCTCAAGCTGTTTCCAAGCGGATGATTCAGGTTTCATGTTGTGGCTGATAATATTCGCGCAAACGTTCCCGTGCACGGTGCAAACGCGCCTTGATGACCACCACGCTCGTGCCGGTGATCTTCGCCATCTCGGCCTGGCTGCGGCCTTCCTGCGCCAGCGCCAGCAGTGCCCGGTCGGCGGGACGCAACAGTGAAAGCGCGTGACGCAATGCATCCAGTTCCTCCGTGTCGACCGCCCCCGGCGGCTCGGGAATATCCGTATGCTCCGCGGCAAACGGCGTGAAAATCCGCCGCAAACGCTGCCGGCGGAGATGGTCGATGCAGGCGTTGCGCGCGAGCCGGAAGAGCCAGGCCTCGAATTGCGCCGGGTCGTGCAACCGGTCGAGTCCGCGCACCATCTTGATGAAGACAGTCTGCGCCAGATCCTCGATCGAATCGCTGCGGCCGACGATGGCATAGATGAAGCCCGCCACCCGGCGCTGGTAGCTGATGATCAGGGCACGCTGGGCGGACTCCTCGCTCTTCTGGGCGCGACGGACAATACTGGCCAGCGGCTCGGTCGTTGAAGTTGGATCCACGCGGGTACATTGCTGTGCGGCCTGACGCAGAATAAGCCCCGTAGTTGCAGGGTTTATGCTAGCCGTGTCGCAACTTTCCATCTGACTATGGGGTCACACCCCACTCCATGATTCAAGACCGTTTCTTTGTCCGCCGGCCTGCCCTCCGCCTCATGGCGGGATCTATGTTGTTGATTGCCTTCGCCGGCTGCGGGAGCCCGGCCAATCCCGGCAATATTTCCCTCGCGGCGGCTGCCGTGCCCCAGCCGGTCGCCATGAAGGGCGAAGGCCGGTTCTTCGACGGCCACCTGGTCGCGACCGTGTCCATCAGCCGCGGGTTTGAACGGGTCCAGCGGAATGCCGACGGCCGGCTCAAGGATCAATTCGAGGAAATCGATCTGCCCGACGAGACCGACAAGGATTACGCTGAGAGCGTCTATAAGATTCAGCAGCTGATGATCCGGGGCAGCCCGATGCCTCCGGTCACCCTGCGTCTCAATCTCTCCAACCAGTCCAAGGAGGCCGTCGAGATAGCGATCCTGGAGGTGAACTCCGATCTCGGCAACTTTGCCGTGCAGCCGGACCACCTGACAGTCGCCGCGGGACAAGCCGCCGAGCCGAGTCCCATGAATTCCCAGCTGGGTCTCATCGGCGACAATTTCCCGGTGAAAGTCGCCCTGCGCATCGGGGATAAAACTGAAAATCAGGTTATCAACGTCAAGAGCCTCTTCACGCCACAGGGCACCAGGAAGTAATCCCGGCAAGTTGCAGGAGCGGCTTTACGCCGCGATTTCCAGACTCCGTTCACGGTGATGCAGCGCGGCGTAAAGCCGCTCCTGCAGTTTCCACTCAGCGGACGTCAGCCACCCAGCATCCGCACCCGCCGGTCCTTGCGCGGGAACTGGAGGGTCACAATCGTGCCGACGCCCTCCTTGCTCTCGATGCCCACCTGGCCGCCATGCTCCCGCATGATGCGCTGCACGATCATCAGGCCCAGGCCGTGGCCGCCGGGTTTCGTCGTGTGGTAGGGCTGAAACAGCCGCCCCAGGTCCTCCTGCCTGATGCCGGCGCCGCTGTCGCCGATCAGCAGGAACACCGAGTCGTCGTCGGCCCTGGACTTGATTTTTAATTTTCCGCCTGGCTGCATCGCCTCCATCGCGTTCTTCGTGAGGTTGAAGAAGACCTGCTTGAGCTGGTTGCGGTCAGCCATGACAGACGGCAGCGAGTCGGGCGTCTCGGCCTCAACGACAATGCGGCGGTCGGCAAATTCGCGCTGCTGGAAACGCAGCACCTCGGCCAGCACCCCGGCCAGATTGACTTCCGCAAGATCCGGCGGCCGGGGACGGATCGCCTCGAGAAAATTGCCGATGATGCCATCCAGCCGCTGCACCTCGCCCTGGCACACGCGCAGCGACTCCTGCACGGCCTCGGCCTCCTTCGAGGCCTTGAGCTTCTTGAGCTTCCGCTCGATGAGCTGGAGGTGGATCGTGAGCGAGTTGAGCGGGTTGCCCAGTTCGTGTGCCACCCCCGCAGCCAGCAGCAGGACGGACGACGTCCTCTCATCCTCGATGCGCTGCGCGGCGGAATGTTTCTCCTTGGTCACATCGGTGAGGATGACCGCAAAGCGCTGCCCGGAGCCGCGGTTCTCGCCGCGAAACGGCACCATGTAGAGCCGCACCGTGCGCGGCTCGGGATAAGTGAGCTCGAACTCGCGGGCCACGACGGTCAGGGCCGTGGCCGCGGCCTCCTCATCCAGCGCCGTGTCGAGCGAAGGTCGCAGGCCCGGCACGAGGCGCCACAGCGTCTGCCCGATGAGCTCGTCCGCCCCGAGGCCGATGAGCCGGTGCGCGGCGGCGTTGGCGTATTCGATGGCGCCGTCGGCGCTGATGACCAGCACGCCTTCCTGCAGCGTGTTGAAGATTTCCTCGAACAGCCCGCGCTCCCGCGCGAGCCGCTGCACGAGGTTGGCGAGGTTGACCGAGTCAAGGGTGTCGAGGCGCCCGAGCACGCGGTCGAGCGAGGAGTTTTTCTTGCCGGCCATCGATGCGCGTTATGACGCCGGCGCGGCGCGGGTCAACGCCCGTGGGGCGTTCTGTCATCCGGAAGCCGCTGTTGTAGGCCACCCCGCTGAGGTGGCTGCCAGCCCACCGGGCTGGCCTACAGCTCTGCGCAATCCATGACTAAAATACCGACCGGGCCAAACGGGCAGGTCTCAGACCTGCCCTACCCGCCCAGGAAATCCATCTGGGCGGGATCGACCCGTTCGGCCAGCAGCTTGCGCAGGAACAGGTCGCGGTGCTGCGGGCAGCGGCCCAGCCGGAGCACGGCCTCGCGGTGCTCCTCGGTGCCGTAGCCCTTGTGCTGGCCAAAGCCATAGCCGGGATACTGCACCTCCAATTCGCCCATCATCCGGTCGCGAGTGACCTTCGCAATGATCGACGCCATCGCGATGCACAGCGAGCGGGCGTCGCCATTCACGATGCCCTGGTGCGGATAAGGGAAATGGCGCAGGGGCAGACCGTCGATGAGCACGCGGCAGGAAACCGTCGGCTTGAAGTTCGCGATCATTTCCGGCGAAGCAAAGAGATCCGGCTCCGTCTTTTGCTCGAACGCGCCCGGGGCATAAATCCCCTCGAGGGCGCGGCGCATGGCCAGCTTCGTCGCCCCGAGGATGTTCAGCCGTTCGATCTCGTCGACGTCGGCCACGCCAAACTGGGCGTGGATCTGCCCCTGCGCCACCAGCGCCTCGAACTCGGACCACAGTTCATCGCGCTCCCCCGCCGTGAGCTGCTTCGAGTCGTTCACCCGCCCGGCCTTGGCCAGGGCCCAGCGGCCCTCGAGAAACCCCTTGTTCACCAGCACCGCACCGGCGACGACCGGTCCCGCCAGCGCACCGCGTCCGGCCTCGTCGACGCCGATGAGCTCGGCCACGCCCTCGATCTGTCGGAGGTCGAACCCGCGAAGCTGGCGGCGTTTCGGCATGAAGGCTTAATATTCCCAATCCGTCTTTTCCCTCGGCTCCGGCAGCGGCAATTCGTCGAGCTTGCCGGCAGCTAACACGACCTCGTAGGCCGTGCGGAAATGCAGCTTCGCAAAATCCCCGAGGGCGCGCGTGCCGAACTTGCGCATGATCTCGTGCGCCTGCTCCTTCACCTTCGGACCGGCGCCCTTCTGGAGCTTGTCGCCGAACTTCTTCGAGAGCGTGTGCATCTGGCGCACGAACTCCGCACGGGCCACGATCGAGGCGGCGGCAACGACCGGGTCGGACTCCGCCTTGGTGCGCATGCGCAGTTCGAAGGCCTTGATGTTCTTCTTTGCCAGCTCCCGCTGCACGAGCGGCTGCTTCGTGAACTGGTCGAGCAGGCCCCAGGGCACCCACTTCTGGTTGAGCGCCTGCTCCAGCGCCGTGGCGTGCTGCCAGGCCAGCAGGCGGTTCAGGTTCGCGTCCGGCCGCAGCATGATCTCGTTGTAGCGCGCCATGCCGCTGAAGCAGGTCCGGACGGCCGCGCCATGCGTCGCACGGATGAGCTTGTCGAGGCGGATGATCTGGGTCTCGGCGATTTTCTTGGAATCCTGCACGCCGGCCTTGCGCCAGGCCTCGATCGCGGACTTGTCGGCAATGACCGTCGCCGCGATGACCGGCCCGAAGAAATCGCCCTTGCCGCTCTCGTCGAGGCCGGCGTGCGACTCGAACCAGTCCGGGTGCAGCACCTCGTCGTAGCCGAGCTGGGCCGCGCCGATGATCTCGGGCTCCAGGGTGTCGCGCACGAAATCCTCGGTCCCCTTCCCTGCGATCACGGCCTTGCCGCTCGTGTAGGCGGTGACGTTGAGTTTCAGGTGGTCGGCCTTGAAGGCGAACCGAGCGTAGGCGACTTCAAAGGGCATCCAGTTGCGCGCCTCGCAGATGGCGCGAAGTTTCTCCATCTGTGCATCGTCGAGCTTGACGGTGTAGGACGACAGCTTCTTCGGCTGGTCATCGTCCGCGGCGGGCTTTTTGGGCATGCGGCAGAGTTGGCCACAAAACGGCGCAAAAACACACGAAAATAACAGGGGTGCCTGATTTCAGAATTCGCCGGCGCGGTAGGGCGCGAAAGGATGTCTTGAGGTAGGGCGAACCGTCCCGGTGAGCCGCGGCTCCTCCTTCGCCAAGGCTTCGGCGGACAAGTCGGCGGGACGCCGCGCCCTACCAAATCAGGCCAAAAACACCGGGCTTCAGCTTGCCGGCATTTTGTGTCTTTTGATGACTCTACGTGGCCAAAAATTCTCCGCCCAATTCCCTGACTGCAGCCAAGTCCGGCTTCCAGCGTGCCCTCCGCGCATGGTATCGCCGGCACGCCCGGCCGCTGCCCTGGCGGGACACGCCGTCGCTCTACAAGACGGTCGTGAGCGAATTCATGCTCCAGCAGACGCAGGTGAAGACCGTCCTGCCCTACTTCGCCCGCTGGCAGGCTGAATGGCCGGGTTTCGCCGCGCTCGCCGCGGCCTCGGAGGAGAGCGTGCTGAAACTATGGGAAGGCCTGGGCTATTACTCGCGCGCGCGCAACCTCCACCGGCTGGCCCGCGAAATCGCCGCGCAACCCGCGCCTCCGCGCAGCCCCGCCGCCTGGCGCGAGCTGCCGGGCGTGGGCCCCTACACGGCGGCGGCCATTACGAGCATTTCCTTCGGCGCGCCGGCTGCGTGCGTGGACGGCAATGTCGTCCGCATCCTCGCGCGGCTCACCGCCAACGGCACCGTGTTTCGCGACAGCGCCACCGCGGCGAAAGTGTTCACCCCGCTCGCCGAGGCGCTGCTGCCGGCCCGCGAGCCCGGCGACCACAACCAGGCCATGATGGAACTCGGCGCCACGGTCTGCCTGCGACAGAACCCGCGTTGCAGTGCGTGTCCCGTCCGCCCGTTTTGCGCCGCCGCCCGGCGTGGTGAACCCGAAGCCTATCCGCGCCTCGCCCCGAAAAAAATCGAGCAGCGAACCGTCATCCGCCTCTGGTGCGAGCGCGACGGTTCACTGCTGTTGCACCGTGCCGCGGCCGGGGCGCGCCGGCTCGCCGGCCAGCACGAGTTGCCGACGGCGGAACAGGCCGGGATCAGTCCGGAGATCGTCACAGCGGGCGAATTGCTCGCGAAGCGGAAGCGCAGTATCACGCGCTTCCAGATCACCGAGTCGATTTACCGCGTGGCCGCTCCGCGCGGCCAACCCGGACGTGAACTCGTCTGGGTGCCTTTTACCGAGCTCGACACCCTCACCCTTTCCGGCCCTCACCGGCGCTGGATCCGGGAGCTGCTCGCTGTACGGCTAAAAGTCGCCGATTGAAACTCGACCGCATAATTCGGTCTGCTGGGGCTCGGCTTTCAACTTTCAACCTTTGACTTTCAACCCGGTGCCTCGGCTATAAATCCCCACCCATGATCCGCGTCTTCGTCTCCGGCTGCTACGACATCCTGCATGCCGGCCATGTGCAGTTCTTCCGCGAGGCTCGGGCCCTGGGCGATCATCTGACGGTTTGCTTCGCCTCCTCCGATGTCCTCTGGCTGCACAAGCAGCGCCGCAGCTCGCTGCCCGACGACCACAAGCGCGCGCTGCTGGCGGCGTTGGACTCCGTCGATGAAGTCGTGATGAGCACCGGTGGAGACGAAGGCCTGGATTTCAAGGAGCACTTCCTGCACGTGAAACCGGACATCCTCGCCGTCACCGAGGACGACAAATACGGCGCCCTCAAGCGCGCGCTTTGCGCCCGGGTCGGCGCGCGCTACGTCGTGCTGCCGAAAACCCCGCCGCAGTTTTCGCCGATCTCGACCACGCAGATCGTGCGCTGGATTCAGGCGCCGTCGGAGGCGCCGCTGCGGGTGGATTTCGCCGGCGGGTGGCTCGACGTTCCGCGCTTCGCCCGCGAGGGTGGCTATGTGGTGAACTGCGCCATCTCCCCGCTGGTCTCGCTGCGGGACTGGCCCTATGAGCGCAACGCCGGACTCGGCGGCAGCGGCGCCTGGGCACTGCTGAACGGCCGCGACGGCGTGACATCCGAACTCGACCTCGGCGTCGGCTGGCAGGATCCCGCCATCATCACCGAGACCGGCCTGTGCGTCTGGCGGAGCGGCCAGCGACCTGGACTCGAACTCAAGACGGACGGTTCCCTCGTGCGGGGGCGGCTCGCGCTCTTCTGGAGCGGCCAGCCGCATTGCACCCCCAGTATGGTGAACGATGCCCGCAATTACGACGCCATCGTCCAAGCCAGCCGCACGGCCCGCGATGCCGCGTGGCAACAGGACTATTCGTTACTAGCCGCAGCCGTGCGCGCCTCCTATTCCGTGCAGCGGGCCGAGGGAATGGATCCGCTACCGGGCGATCCCGCCGCCGTCACAAATGAATCCTTGGCCGCCTGTCGGCCCCTCGCCTGGAAATACTGCGGCGGTGGTTTCGGCGGCTATGCCGTCTATCTTTTCCGCGACCAAGCCGGCCGTGATGCCGCCTGCCGGCTGGATGGATTCAGGGCGATCGAGCCGTATTCGGCCGTACGGAAATGATGTAGCGGCGGTCTACTTGTCTCGCCATAGCTTCAGCGACGGCGGATGACCGCCGGCTTGGATAGATCGGCGCTCATGGAGCGCCGCTACAACCCAGCCTCGTCACCTCGGCCGCTACGACGGAATCACACGATCCCGTTCACCGCATCAAATCCAGGATGCGCTGCCGCGAAGCCCGCACCCCCTCGACGTCAACTCGTGGGCTCAGCTCAATGGTGAGCAGGTGCTCGGGCCGCCAGAATCCGCTGACCATCTTGAAATCAATTTTCCCCGAACCGACGGGCTGGTGGTCCTTCCCCTCCTCGCTCACGTCGTGCAAGTGAAACCCGATGAGTCGCGGCGCCATCTTCTGCAGGTGCAGGTGGTGGTCGAGCAGCCCCATGCTCTGCTTGATGTCCGCGTGGCCGGTGTCGTGCCAGTAGCCCGCGGAGGCGTCCGCCGGCAGGCTCTCCATGAACGCCGCATAATCTTCGTCCACCGGCAGCTCATTGAACGCCTCCCGGTTTTCGAAGCCCAGCTTCACCTTCTTCTGTGCGGCATATTCCAGGATTTCATTCACGCTCGCCTTCATTTGCTCCCAGAATGGCCCCATGCGCTTGCGCAGCCGAACGAGCGATTTCGCGAGCAGGGCCTGGTAGGCCTTGTCCCCCGGGATCACGGCTTGCGGGTGCCGCTCCGGGAATTTATCCAGCGCCCGGGCCGGGTTGAACCAGAAAAAACGGACACTGCCGAGGTGACAGACCAGCACGCGCGCCTTCACCTGCGCCGCGAAATCAATCGAGCGCTTGGTCTGGCGCAGCCACTGGTCATGCTCGCGGGAGTCCAGCGATGAGGGCTCGAAGAGGTTGGGCGCGGCGTGGGAAACGCCCATCGGCAGCGGGCAGAAATTATGGGTGGAGCCGATCTTGATCACGCCCTCCTCCACCGCCTTCAGGATGCCCGGCACCAGCACAATCCGGATGCCGTGGCTGAGTTCGGCGTGGTCGAACCCCAGGTCGGCCATCTCTCGCAGCATCGCGTAGCCATCCGTGTGGCGGTGCGAACACCAGCTGGTCGAGAGGCTCAGGGTCGGTTTCAAGCGGAGAGCGGACATTACGAGGCCAACCGCCAGCCGGATGCACGAAAAAACCGCGCCGGGAAGGGCGCGGTTGGAAAGACGGGGGATTGGCCGGCTGCCTTATTCGGCGTAGCGGCGGCGCAGCATCGCGGTGAAGGCCATGACCTTGTTCTTGCGGCGACGCTTCTCGCAGGGCTTCTCGAAGTAGCGCTTGGCGCGCGTGCCCTTGATGATGTTCTCGCGGTCGAGCTTCTTCTTCATGCGGCGGAGCGCACGGTCGATCGGCTCGTTCTTGCGGATCTTGATTTCGATGGACATGGATCTGGGTCGGCAGACGGTTCTGGTGAAAGGAAAAGCCGGTTAATGAGCCAGCCCGCGCACTGGGCGTCAATGGCCTTTTTTCGATTGAAAAGCGCCATCCAACCGTCGCGGGGAATTGCCCTTGAATCGCACGCGTGCCACCGTTGGCCTCTTCCCGCGTGCCGTCTGTCGATAAGAACTTCGTCCATCTCCATGTCCATTCGGACTACAGCCTGCTCGATGGCTGCTGCCGCATCGACCGGCTGATGGATCGCGCCGTCGAGCTCGGGATGGGCGCCCTCGCCCTCACCGACCATGGTAACCTTTACGGCGCCATCGAGTTTTACAACACGGCCAAGGCCAAGGGCATCAAGCCTCTCGTCGGCTGCGAACTCTATCTCGTCGAGAACTCCCGGCTCGAGAAAAAGGGCCGCTCCGGCAGCGACGACGAGGGCAAAAGCATCTTCCATCTCGGCCTGCTCGCGAAAAACCTCACCGGCTACCAGAATCTCCTGAAGCTCGTCTCCGACGCGCACCTCAAGGGTTTTTACTACAAGCCCCGCACCGACCTGGAAACCCTCGCGAAGTATGCGGACGGCCTGATCGGCTTCACCGGCTGCCTCGCGTCGCTCGTGCCGCAGCATTTGCTTTACGACCGCTATGACGAGGCCCGCGCGGCCTGCGCCAGGTTCGTGGACATCTTCGGCCGCGAAAATTATTTCGTCGAGATCCAGGACCACGGCATCCCGGAGCAGCGCAAGATCATCCCCGGCCTGCTCAAGCTGGCGGAGGAAATGAAGCTCAAGGTGATTTGCACGAACGACGTCCACTACGTGCGATCGCAGGACTCCGGCCCTCACGACGCGATGCTGTGCATCCAGACCGGCGCGAAGATCGACGACGAGAAGCGCATGCGCTTCGAGGGCCAGCAGTTTTACCTGAAGTCCCGCGACGAGATGGCGAAGCTCTTCGCCGAGGTGCCCGAGTCGGTGCTGAACACCCAGCTCGTCGCCGAGATGTGCGACCTCACCATCCCGTTCCCCAAGGGCAGCGAACGCTACCCGAAGTACCCGCTGCCCCCCGAGATCAAGACCGATCGCGCCGGTTACCTGCGTGACCTCTGCATCGCCGGCCTGAAAAAGCGCTACGGGGTCGATTACGCCACGCCCAAAAAAGCCGCCGACCCGGCCCTCGCGAAAGTCCTCGTCGAGCGCCTCGATTTCGAGCTCAGCATCATCGGCAAGACGGGCTTCATCGACTACTTCCTTGTCGTTTGGGATTTCGTCGACTGGGCGAAGAACCACGGCATCCCCGTCGGCCCCGGCCGCGGCTCCGGCGCCGGCTGCATCGTGGCCTACGTGCTCGGCATTACCAATCTCGACCCGCTGCGCTTCAAGTTGCTCTTCGAGCGCTTTCTCAATCCCGAGCGCGTCTCGCCGCCCGACTTCGACATCGACTTCTGCATGCGCCGCCGTGGCGAGGTCATCGACTACGTCCGCCAGAAATACGGCAACGACTGCGTCGCCAACATCATCACCTACGGCACGCTTGGCGCGAAGATGGTCATTCGCGACGTGTCGCGCGTCCACAACCTGCCCTACGCCGACGCCGACCGCCTCGCGAAGATGGTGCCCGACGAGCTCAACATCTCGCTCGAGGACGCGGTGAAGAAATCCGCGGAGCTCCGCGACGAGGTCGCGAAGAATCCCGTCGCCAAGAAAATCTTCGACCAGGCGCTCGTGCTCGAGGGCATGGTGCGCAACACCGGCAAGCACGCCGCCGGCATCATCATCACCGACCGGCCGCTCGAGGAATTCGTCCCGCTCACGCTCCAGGAAGGCGACGTCACGGTGCAGTTCGACATGAACGCGGTCGGAAAGCTCGGCCTGCTGAAGATGGACTTCCTCGGCCTGAAGACGCTCACCGTCATCGCCGACGCGGTGGACAACATCCGCCGCACCGCCGACCCGAAGTTCGACATCGAGACCATCCCGCTCGACGACGCGAAAACTTTCGTCCTGCTCAATTCCGGCCGCACCACCGGCGTCTTCCAGCTGGAATCCGGCGGCATGCAGAACCTCTGCCGCCAGATCGGCCTCTCCAGCATCGACGAGATTGTCGCGCTTATCGCGCTTTACCGCCCCGGCCCGATGGAATGGATCCCCGACTACGTCCGCGGTAAAAAGGACCCGGAGACCGTCAAGTTCCCGCATCCGCTGCTCGAGGAAGTCTGCCGCGAGACCTACGGCGTGATGGTCTACCAGGAGCAGGTCATGGAGGCGGCCAAGGTCATCGCCGGCTATACCCTCGGCGGCGCCGACATGCTGCGCCGCGCGATGGGCAAAAAGGACAAGGAGGCGATGGCCGCCGAACGCGAAAAATTCATCTCGGGCGCCAAGAAGGTGAACGGCATCGACGAAAAAACCTCCGAGGCGATCTTCGAAATTCTCAACAAGTTCGCCGGCTATGGCTTCAACAAGTCACACTCCGCCGCCTACGCCATACTCAGCTACCAGACCGGCTACCTGAAGGCGAACTACCCGGTGCAGTTCATGGCCGCCATGCTCAGTTCCGAGCTCGGCAACGCCGACAAGGTCTCCCATTTCGTCGGCGAGTGTGAGGCCATGGGGCTGAAGGTGCTCGGCCCGGACGTGAATGAGAGCCGGGAGATGTTTACCCCCGTATTTCGACCGAACGAACGCGGGGGAGTTGAGAGTTCAAAGTTGAAAGGTGAAAGCCAAGCGCTTGCACCCGATCGGACTTCCGGCCTTTCAACTTTCAACTCTCAACTTTCAACTACCCAAACCGGAGCCATCCGGTTTGGGCTGGCGGGCATCAAGGGCGTCGGCGAGCTCGCCGCGCAGAAGATCATCGAGGAACGCGAAAAAAACGGCCCGTTCACCGACTTCGAAGACTTCGCCTCCCGCGTGGACGCCCGCGCGCTCAACAAGCGCGTGCTCGAGCACCTCGCCAAGACCGGCGCGTTTGATTTCAGCGGCGCCTCGCGCAAGAAAATCTTCGACGGCATCGACGCCGCCATGGCCACCGTCGCTTCCACCGCGCGCGACAAGGCGGCCGGCCAGCACAGCTTTCTCGACTCCCTCGCCGAGGAGCCGCCCCGGAACGGCCATGCCGCACCCGCGCCCCGCGGCCAGCTTGTGCTCGATGGCACGGATGATTTCTCCTCCAACGAGCGTCTCCAGTTCGAGAAGGAGCTCCTCGGTTTCTACGTCTCCGGCCACCCGATGAACACCTATGCGGGGCTCACCGACGCCATAGACACCTTCCCCATCGGGGAGTTGTCCCAGCAATCCGACCGCACGGAGTTCCGCCTCTGCGGCATCGTGTCGAACATCGCGAAAAAACTCTCGAAGAAGGACAACCGCCCCTGGGCCGCCTTCACCCTCGCCACGAAAAGCGCGTCGGCCGCGTTCAACATGTTTGCCGACGGCTATGCAGCCTGCGGCGCCAGCCTCGCGGAAAACGCCGCCGTGCTCGTCCAGGGCAACATCATCGTCGGCAACGACGGCGCGCGCATCAATGTGAAGGAATGCTATCCGCTCGACGCCCAAATTGGCGGCCTCGTGCGCAAAATCACGTGGCTCCTCCACCCCGCCCATCCCGAGCTGCCCGCCTTTCTCCGCCTGTTGCGCGAAACCCTCAACCGGCAAAGCGGCGACACCCGCGTGGAGTTCGCCTTCCTCTTCGAGGATCGCGTCGCCCCGGTCGCCGAAGCCAGCTCCGCGCTGTCGTGGCGGCTCACGGCCCCCGTTTTCCAGCAGCTCCGCGCCCACCCCGCCGTTGCCGGCGTCCAGTTGGAAACCAAGCGGCTCGAGCTCAAGCAGGACCGCCGGTGGGCCAAACGGGGTTAGCCCGGTAGGGCGCGGACTCCGCTCCGCGCCGGGAATGTCAGACGATCCCAGATGGAGCTGCAAATTACTGAATAGAGTCTTGTCCTTGTGCCCGGCGCGGAGCGGAGTCCGCGCCCTACCGCGCAAACCGGGAATACCAAGAGTATTTCCCCGAATCACCGCACCCTCTCATTCGCAGCTTTCCCTTTTTCTGTCTCGGATGCTTGCCGTGAGCGCAGTCGAACGGTTTCGTGATGACCAATGCCCGACCAAGCCATGCTCAACCACGCCGCCGGCGTCCTCGCGGCCATCTCGTCCGACCAACGAGCGGACACCGCCTTGCGCTTCTACTTCGAGCACCACCGTTATCTCCAACCACCGGCCAAGCGGGTCATCAGCCAGACCGTCTTCGTCTATTTCCGCTGGCTCTCGTGGCTCGATGCCAAGGCCTCGCCGCAAAAGCGCCTCGAGCAGGCCGTCGGCATGCACGAGCGCTTCACGGCCGACGCCAAGTCCATCAAGCCCGAGGCCCTCGCCGTCCGAGCCGTTCCCGCCTGGCTCTGGGACGAACTGAGTTTTCCACCGGCCGCCGACGCGAACGCGCCCTCCGTAGCTTCAGCGAAGGATGGTTACCTCCGGCAGCTCCAGCGCGATCCCGCCCTGTGGATACGCGCCCGGCCGGGCCAGGGTGTCGCCCTGGCCAAATCCTTGTTCGCGTGTGAATTCACCGACCGTACGCCCGACGCGCTGCGTTTCACCGGCACCCAGGACCTGTTCAAGACCGAGCAGTTCAAGACCGGCGAATTCGAGATCCAAGACCTTGCCTCCCAGCTCGTCAGCCTCGCCGCCGCTCCCAAGCCCGGTGAAAATTGGTGGGACGCGTGCGCCGGCGAAGGGGGCAAGGCACTCCACCTCGCCGACCTCATGCAGAACAAGGGCGTGGTCTGGGCCACGGATCGGAATGGCAAGCGCATCGACACGCTCAAGCGCCGCTTCGCCCGGGCGAAGCTTTTCAACTACCGCACGGACTTCTGGGATGGCGGCTCGAAACTTCCGTCCAAGATGAAGTTCGACGGCATCCTCCTCGACGCCCCGTGCAGCGGCGTCGGCACCTGGCAGCGCAACCCGCATGCGCGTTGGACCACGACGCCCGACGACGTCCGCGAACTTGCCGCGATGCAGCGTGTCCTGCTGGAAAACGTCTGCAAGTCGCTCAAGCCCGGTGGCCGGCTGATCTACGCCGTCTGCACCCTCACCCGCAGCGAGACCACCGCCGTGGCCGACGCCTTCACGGCAGCGCATCCGGAGCTGGAGCCGGTTGCGGTGGAGGCCGGCGGCCGGACACCAGACGCCGGGAAATCAAGGGCAAAGGATCATGACTCGACCGAAGCCGTTCCTCCGGCCTCATGCGTCCGGCCTCCGGCGTCCGGCTTCCTCTGGCCGCATGAACTGAACGCGAACGGCATGTTCATCGCCTCGTGGAAGCTGAAAAAATAACGCCGGCGACCGTCCGAGCCGATTTCAACGACCTCCTGGCCGTCGTCCACTACGCCCGCGCCGCGCACCAACTCGGCCTCTGGGCCTCCGAGCGCATCCTGATCGAGCGGTATTTGCCCGACCGCGGCGCACACCTCCTTGAAGCCGGCTGTGGCGCCGGCCGCGTGACCCTCGGGCTCTGGGCCCTGGGCTACCATCACCTCACGGCCTTCGACTTCGCCGAGGAGCTCCTCGACCAGGCCCGCAGCCTCGCCGCCGAACGCGGCGCCGACACCGGCCCCACCGCCATCACCTTCCTTCACGCCGACGCCACCGCTCTCCGGGGGTGTCAACTATTAGTTGATGAAGGGTTTGACGGGGCCCTGTTCATGTTCAACGGGCTGATGCAGATTCCCGGGCGGGAGAACCGCCGCACGGCGTTGCGTGAATTCCATCGCGTCTGCCGGCCGGGAGCGCCGCTGATTTTCACGACCCACGACCGGGACCACTCGCCCGCCGAGCGCGTGCTCTGGCGCTTCGAGGCCGCCCGGTGGGCATGCGGCGAGCAGGATCCGCGGCTGGTCGAGTATGGCGACCGCTATTTCGAGGACGAAACCGGCCGCACCTTCATGCACCTGCCCGACCGCGACGAAATCCTGGGCGACCTCGCCGCCACCGGCTGGAACCATGAGTTCGACGCCATGCGCCGGGAAATCGCCCAAGAGTCCGCGGCGGTGCGCGACTTTTCCGACGAATGCCGGTTTTGGGTCGCCCGAAAGTCCAACTAGTTTCGCGCAGAGGCACAAAGGCGCGGAGCAGAGCGACTAAACAGGTAAACCTGACAGCGAGAGGTCTGGCTGCCGCCACCTCTGATTCCTGTGTTTTTGGATTTTATTTGCGCCACTGCTCCTCTGCGCGAAACCCTCCTCCTTCCCCGCCCCCGCCGTCAGACTTGCTCCGCTTGGTCCAAGGCATAGGATGGCCCTTCGCATGTCCCACGCCCTCACCGACCGCCAGTGGCTCTGGATCGCCGCGGAGTTTTACCTCGTGGTGTTCCTGACGGGGACCTACGCGCAGGTGCGCGGGCGGCCGCACTCCTCGGTGTTCACCTATTTGCTCATGGTGGTGGGCTACTTCTGCCAGCTCATGGGCCTGTACCTGCGCGGCCGCTTGGTCGGCGGGTGCCCGCTCGGAAACTACTTTGAAATTCTCCAGTTCACGACGTGGTCGGCGACCACGCTCTACCTCGTGATCGGGGTGACGTTCCGCTCGAGCATGCTGGGTTATTTTACCGCCTGCCTCACCGCGGTGCTCTCGCTGGTCTCTCTTGCGGTCCCGTCGTGGGACGCCGCGCGGCGGACGGACATCTTTGGCGCCAACCCCTGGATCGAATTCCACGCGGCGCTCGCGCTCTTCAGTTACGGCGTGTTCGCCCTTCTCGCGCTCACGTCGCTGATGTTTTTGCTGCGCAATTATTCACTCAAATCCAAGCACGTCGGCGGCTGGTTCTCCTTCCTGCCCTCCATCCTCGACCTCGACCACATCGGCGTGCGCCTGCTCGGGGCCGGGCTGGCGCTGCTGACCGTGTCGCTGGGCGTCGGCGCCGCCTGGTGGCTGCGCAACACGGGATCGGTCGACTGGCCGAAAATTCTCTGCACCGTGGCGGTCTGGGCCGCCTATGCGGTGGTGTTCGGGCTGCGTTCCGGCCGGAAGCTGCTGGCCGGCCGCTTTGCCTGGACCTGCGTGGCATTGTTTGCCGCCGCGCTGCTCTCCCTCGGCGCCGTCAATGCCAGCCGCCACCCCGCCACGCCCACCGTGACCGCCCAAGCCACACCATGAACGAAGCCGGGCTGTTTGTCATCGGGGCCACCCACCAGACCGCGCCGCTGGCCGTGCGCGAGCGCCTTTCGCTCGATGCCGCCGCGGCCGCGGCACTGCACAGCGAGCTCGCCGGTCTGCCCGGCCTGCGCGAATTTGCCCTGCTGAGCACCTGCAACCGCATTGAATTCTATGGCGTGGCCGAGACCGCCGAGGCGGCGGCGCGGGTGCAGGCGGCGTTTTGCGCGCGCCAGCGGGTCACGATCGAGGAATTTGAAAAATTCCGCCTCAGCCTGCGCGGCCTGAACGCGGTGCAACACTTGTTCGAGGTCGCCTCGGGCCTCAACTCGCAGATGCTGGGCGAGACGGAGATTTTCGGCCAGGTGAAGGAAGCCTACGCGGTTGCGCAGGCGAAGCGGTCCGCCGGCCCGGTGCTCAACCGGGTTTTCCAGAAAACCTTCCAGGCCGCGAAGTTCGCCCGGACGCATTCCGCCATCACCGAGGGCCGCGTGAGTGTCGCCAACGTGGCGGTGGAACTCGCGCTCAACATCTTCGGCGGGCTGGCGGACGCACGCATCCTGTTGCTCGGCGCCGGGGAGATTGGCGAAAAAACCGCCCGGGCTTTCCAAAGCCGCGGGGCCACCGGGCTGACCGTCGCGAGTCGCCGCCTCGAGCAGGCGATGGAGCTGGCAACGCAACTGCAGGCCAGCGCGCTGCCCTTTGACCAGCGGGAGGCCCGGCTCGCGGACTTCGACGTGGTGGTCGGATCGACGTCAGCGCCCGAGACCGTCGTGTCGCACGCCGCGACCGTCGCCGCCATCCGGATGCGTCCCGCCCGGCCGCTGTTTTTCATCGATCTGGCGCTGCCGCGGGACATCGAACCCACCGTGGCAGGGCTGGAGAATGTGTTCCTCTACAATCTCGACGACCTGGCGAAGATCGCCGAGCAGAACCGGGCGGCCCGCGAGTCGGAAATTGTGAAATGCCGCGCGTTGCTCAGCGGACGGGCCGTCGCCCTCTGGCAGCAGGTGGAGCCTCACATCGAGGCCATGCGGCCGCCGGGTGAAGTCCGTTCCCGCCCCGCGGATCTATCCTCGCCGGACGAGGTATCCTCGGTTTGAGCGCAGATTGGCCCGTGGCGGACGACCACAGACTGTTCCGCTCGTAGTTCCGGCTTCAGCCGGATTTCGAAAACCTACCGGCTAAAGCCGGGACAACTAACCAAGTGTCGCAACCCCAAAGCGGGATGGCCCCCAGCCTAGGCTTTCCCGCGCTCGGCCCGCGCCCGGTCGAGCGCCGCCTCCAGCTCGGCCAGCTTGATGGGCTTGCTGATGTAATCGTCCATTCCGACCTGCAGGCATTTTTCGCGATCGCCCTGCATGGCATTGGCCGTGATCGCAATGATCCAGGGACGGTCCCGGCGCTCCGGCCATTGTTGCACCAGCTGCCGGGTGGCCTCGAGGCCGTCGAGATGGGGCATTTGCACATCCATCAGGATCACATCGTAACTCTGCCGGCGCGCCGCCGCGACCACCTCGTTGCCGTCCGCGGCGACATCCGCCCGGTAGCCCAGTTTGCTGAGCATGAGGAGGGCTACCCGCTGGTTCACGATGTTGTCCTCGGCGAGGAGTAGCCGGTCGGTCTTGCTGGCCTCGCCAATTTTGGGGACGACGGGGGGAGGAACGAAGGGATGAGCCGTCGCCTTGCGCATCACGCCCCCGTCCTTCAACAAGGCAGCCAGCACTTCCAGGATTTGGGAAGGCTTGGCCGGCTTGGTGAGATAGGCGGCGAACAGGCTTTTGTCGGCCACGTGCTCGCGCTGGCCCAGCGAAGAGAGCAGCACCAGCGGCAGCAGCGGAGCTGGACGCAGCCGGCGGATTTCCTGGGCCAGCATCACCCCATCCATCCCGGGCATATGCATGTCGAGGATGGCGGCATCAAACGGCTGGCTTTCCCGCAGGCAGACCAGTGCCTCGGCGCCCGACGCCGCGGCCTGCGAGGACATGCCCCAGCCGGCCAGCAGTGAGGTGATGATCCGCCGGTTTGTCGCGTTGTCGTCGACGATGAGCAGGCGCTGGCCGGCGAGGTTGCCCTTGCCCGCGGTGAGATACGGCCGCGGTTTGCTGGAAACGGGCTCGACCATGACCGTGAAATGGAAGGTCGAGCCCCGGCCCACCTCGCTTTCCACCCACATCGTGCCCCCCATCAGCTCGGCCAGGCGCTTGCTGATGGCCAGGCCGAGCCCGGTGCCGCCAAACCGGCGCGTCGTCGAGGCATCAACCTGGGAAAACGACTGGAAGAGCCGCTGCATCCCCTCGGGGGGAATGCCGATGCCCGTGTCGCGCACCGCAAAACCCAGCTCGATGCGGCCGTCCTCGCGCGGATTCGCGTGCAGGGCCAGCACGACCTCGCCGGTATCGGTGAACTTCACCGCGTTGCCAAGCAGGTTGACCAGGATCTGGCGGAGGCGCGTGCTGTCGCCGCGCACCGTGCCCGGCACGTTGTCCGCAATTTCGTAGAGGAGATCGAGGCGCTTTTCCGCGACGCGGGGCGCGAGCAGGTCCAGCGCGCCCTCGACACACTCCCGCAGGGCAAAATCCACGCTCTCAAACTCCAGGCGGCCCGACTCGATCTTCGAGAAGTCGAGGATGTCGTTGATGATGGTCAGCAGCGAATCCCCGCTCTGGCGGATGGTTTCGACGAATTCCTGCTGCTCCTTGGACAGCGGGGAATCGAGCAGCAGCGAGGTCATGCCGATGACGCCGTTCATCGGGGTGCGGATCTCGTGGCTCATCATGGCGAGAAACTGGCTCTTCGCGAGGCTGGCACGCTCGGCGACTTCCATCGCGGTGCGCAGTTCATCGGCCTGGTGCTTGAGCTCGGTGACATCCACCAGCGTCGCCACCTGCTGGTCGAGACCGGTGGCGGGATCGCGAAAGATGCGGACGGTGAGCACGACCCAGACGATCTCGCCGTCGGGATGGATGTAGCGTTTTTCCAGCGTGAAGTGGTCGGTTTCGCCGCGCAGCAGCCGCTCCGTCAGCTTGATCTGCCGGGCATTGTCCTCCGGATGAGTGGCCGTGGCGTATGCCTCGGGGCTGCGGCTCTTCTCGGCCGGCACGCCGGTGATGCGGGCGTGGGCGGAATTGACGAGATGCGTTTCCCGCTGGTGCCCCACCTGGAACCAGGAGAGGCCGACCGGCACGAGTTCAAAGATGAAGCGGAAACGGGCCTCCTGCCCGGCCAGTTGCGCCTGCACGCGCTTGAGGTCCGTGATGTCCACGAGCGCGACCACCTCCTGCACCACGCCGGTGACCGGATCGCGGAAATGACGGACGGTCAGGGCGGTCCAGATGACGGAGCCGTCGGGATGCACGTAGCGTTTCTCCATCACGTAATGGTCGATCTCCCGTCGGTTGAGCCGTGCGATCAACTCCAGCTGGTGCGGCAGATCCTCGGGATGGGTGGCACGAAGGTGGATGCCGGTTTCCCGGGCGCGGTCGGCGGAAACCCCGGTGATGCGCTCGTGCGCGCTGTTGACGAGCCGGGTGTCGGCTTGGTCAAGGACGGCCCACGAAAGCCCCACGGGCACCGCCTCGAAAATAAAACGGAAGCGCTGCTCGTGTCGCATCATGTCCTCCTCCGCGCGCTTGAGGGCGGTGATGTCAACCAGGGTGTAAAGGTCGTAATTGCCGCCGGTGGAGGCGTCCTTCAGGCGCCGCATCGTGAGGGTGACCCAGACGGTGCTCCTGTCGGAGCGCTGGTAGCGTTTATCCAGGGTGAAGTGGTCGATCTCACCGCTTTCCACCTTCGCCATCAGCTCCTGCTGGCGCTTCCAGTCGTCGGGATGCGTCATGCGGAAGAAAGTCTGGGCGTCGCCGGATTGCTCCAGCGGAACGCCCGTGATGCGGGCATGCGCGGGGTTGTGGAGGAAGGTTTTGCCGTCCGCATCGCGCCAGGAAATGCCGACCGGCATCCACTCAAAGATGAGGCGGAAGCGCGCCTCCGTGCGTTTCAAATCGTCCGTGATCTGGTCGGCCCGGCCCAGCGCGCAGGCCCGGGCGGCGGCCAGCGCCCACACGAGCAGGCTGGAGACGATGGCAAACGTCAGTCCCATCCCCAGAATCAGCCAGGGCAGCAGGCGGGCGCGTTCCGCGGCAAACTCCGGGCCCTTTTCCGCGCCCGCATACCACCAGCCGGCGATCGACAGTCCCAACCCGGCGAATAAAATGACCACGGCAAGCGCGCGGCTGCGTCGTCCGTGGCGTAGGGGGGTAGAGCCCACAGTCTGCATTCAAAAGCCACGCCAGCAGGAAAGCCGCGGAGACGCCAACTCCTTTCCCTTAGGTAATATGCCCCACGAGCCAATCCGCCGCCGTGCCGCTCGCCGGGACGCTGAGCATGGCGCGCAACCGCACCGCCTGGGCCGCGGTCCGCTCGCGCCGCGCCGGGTCGTGCAGGGCTGTCCGCATTTCCACCGCGAGCGCCGCCGGTGTTGCCGCGCCCTGGATGAACTCCGGATACATCGGCTCATCCAACAGCAGGTTCGCGATGCCGAGATAGGGCACTTTCACGAGCCACCGGCCCAGCAGATAGGTCAGCGGATGCGCCCGGTAGGCGATCGCTCCGGGAATGCCGGCGAGCGCGCAGTGCATCGACATCGTGCCGCTCGACGTGAGCACCGCGGCGGCGGCCACGGCGGCCCCGGTTTTTTCCAGCCGCACGCGCGGCGGCGGATTCGCCGCGCGTAGCACGGCCAGGATGTCGTCGTCCGGGTAAAGCACCACCCCGTCGCGTTCGCCCAAGGCGCGAAACCCCGCGAACAGCACCGGGGCGATGCGAGCGACCGCCTGCCGGCGGCTGCCCGGCAGCAAGAGCACCGGGCCCGCCGGATCCCAGCTCACCGGCGCGGCGTGGCCCGGCGCCATGAACGGGTGCCCGACAAAACCCACCGGCAGCGGCGTGTCCGCATAGCACTTCACCTCGAACGGAAAAATCACGGCGAGCGCGTCCAAGTCACGCGCCATCGCAAACCGCCGGCCGGGCTTCCACGCCCAGATCTGCGGCGAAATGTAATAGAGCGCCTTGATCTGGCCGCCGCCCTTCACCGAGAGCCCGCGTTCGCGCAGCGCCGCGGCCAGCCGGAGATTGAGGCCGGGATAGTCCACGAAACACACGGCGCGCGGCCGGTGCTCGCCGATCCAGCGCAGCGTTTCCTCGAACAGTGCGCGGAAGAACGAATAGTTTTTCAGCACCTCGACCAAGCCGACGACCGAGGAGGCCGTCAGGTCGTGCAATAATTGTGCGCCCGCCGCCGCGAGCTGCGGCCCGCCGAGGGCGGCGACGGTGAGCCCGGGCTGGCGCGCGCGGAGTTCGCGCACCATCCGCGCGGCATGTTCATCCCCCGAGTGCTCGCCCGCGATGATCAGCAGGTCAACGCGGCCCGTGGCAGGCGGCGGCAGGCGGAATGGCAGGGCGGCGGACATGGGGGTTCAGCCGAAAGTAGGGCGGGTCTCTGGACCGCCTCGGACGGCACCGGAAGGAAAGTCAAAGACCTGCCCTACTTTCGGTGCTCGACCGCGCCTGGGTGTCAGCGCCGGTTTCATTTCTGACCCGCGCGGATCTGCTCCGTGATGGTGATCGCCACCTCCAGCGCGCTCTTGCCGAGCGCCGCGCCGACCTTGGGCTGCTTGGCCTTGGTTACGCTCTCAATGAAATGCGCCAGCTCCAGGGCGAGCGGCTCGCCCTTTTCGATGGGAATTTCCTTCACCGGGATCGCACTGAGGTCGCCCGCCTTGACCAGGCCGATCTTCATTTTCAGCCCGTAGGCGATGATGTCGCTCTTCTTCACGAGGTGCCCGGCCTGGTTCATGAAATCGAGCGAGAGGTAGGCGTCGGACTGGAAGATGCGGATCTCGCGCGCCTTCTTCGTGCTCATGCGGCTCGCACTGAGGTTGGCCACGCAGCCGTTCGCGAACTGGAGGCGGGCGTTGGCGATGTCCTCGCTTTTCGAGAGCACGGTCACTCCCACGCTGTCGATCCTCACGATCGGCGACTTCACCAGCGCGAGCACGATGCCGATGTCATGGATCATGAGGTCCAGCACCACGCCGACCTCCGTGCCCCGCGTCTGGTAGGGCGCGAGCCGCTCGGCCGTGATGTAGCGCGGATCGTCGATCTGCTTCTCGAGGAAACTCATCACCGGGTTGAAGTGCTCAATGTGCCCCACCTGCACGAGGCACCGGTTCGCCCGGGCGGCCTCGAGCACCTGCTCCGCCTCCGCGAGCGAGGCGCAGAGCGGCTTCTCGATGAGGAGGTGGCAGCCCTTGGCGAGCAACGGCAGCGCCACCTCCGCATGCCGGTCGGTGGGCACCACGACGGAGACGGCATCGCAACCCGCCCCCAGCTCGTCCAGCGTGGCGAAGCGGCGGCAGTTGAACTTGGCGCAGATTTCCGCCGCGCGGGCGTCGCTGGTTTCGAAGATGCCGGCCAGCTCCGCCCCGGGCAGCGCGGCATAGATGCGGGCGTGGTGCTGGCCGAGCGAGCCGACCCCGGCGACGCCACAGCGAATCTTCGGTTTAGCCATGCGAGAGTTTTCCCTCGCGGAGGAAGAGTTGGCGATTCGTTTTTTGCGCGTAGGCCGCGTTGTGCGTCACCAGCACCAGGGCGGTTTGCGTCTCGCGGCACAGCCCGAGCAGCAGCTCGATCACCGCGTCGCCCGTGTGCTCATCGAGGTTACCCGTCGGCTCGTCCGCTAGGAGCAGCCGCGGGGAGTTCATCAGCGCGCGCGCCACGGCCACGCGTTGCCGCTCGCCGCCGGACATCTGCCCCGGCAGATGCCGCGCCCGCTCGGTCAGTCCGACGCGGGCGATCATTTCCAGCGCGCGCGCCCGTTCGGCTTGGCCCGGCACCTTCCGCATGCGCGCCGCCATCAGTACGTTTTGGAACGCGTCGATCTCGGGAATGAGGTAGAACGACTGGAAGACCATCCCGAGGAATTCTGCGCGCCGGCCGCCCTGCGCCGGGGCGCCGGCCCAGGCGAGCGTGCCCGTCTCGGGGGTGTCCAGGCCGGAGAGGAGGTTCAGCAGCGTGGACTTGCCGGAACCCGATTCGCCGCGGATCGACACGCTTTCCCCGGCGACGACCTCAAGATCGATGCCGCGCAGCACCTCGATGCGGCGGTCGCCGCTGAGGAAGCTCTTCGTGAGCCCGCAGGCGCTGAGGACGGGCTCACTCACTGCGCAACGCCTCCACGGGTTTGAGCCTGGCGGCCCCCCATGCTGGGAGCAGGCCGGCGAGGGTGCAGATGACAATCGTGCAAACCACGATCGCGATCATGTAGGAGGGATCGGAGTACCTCGGCAGCTCCTTGAACTGGTAAAACCGCGCGAGCGCCGCCTCGCTCTGCGTGAGGCGCGTGAACAGATAGATGATGCCGTTGCGGAAATGCAGGACGGTGAATCCGAGCCCAAAGCCCGCGATCGTGCCGCCGAGGCCGATGATAAAGCCCTGGAAGCAGAAACACGCGGCCACCTGGCGCGGCTGGCCGCCGAGCGCGCCGAGCAGCCCGATCTCGCGCGTCTTGCGCACCACGGAGATGAGCAGCGAGCTCGTCACGGAAAACGCCGCGACGATGATGATGAACGTCAGCAGGAAAAAAATCATGTTCTGCTCGAGCTGGATGATGAAGATCAGGTCGTGGTTGATCTCCATCCACGAGCGGGCATGTCCGTGCAGCGCGGGCGGCAGCGCGGCGTTGATGCGCGCGGCAGCCGTGTCGGCATCGAGCCCGGGCGAGATCTTGAGGTTGAATCCGTCGACCGAGCCGCGCCGGCCGTAGAGGTCCTGCATCGTGCGGAGCGTCACCAGCACCAATGAGCTGTCGAGCGCCGGGTGCCCGATCTCAAAAATGCCGGTGACCCGCAGTTCCCTCGGGACGAGCACCTCGTCGTTTTTGAATTTTTCATACTCCAGCGGGGTGTGGATTTCGACCTTGTCCCCCACCCGCGCGCCCACGGCCATGGCCAGTTGCACGCTCAGGATGATGCTGTCGTCGTCGAGATCCGCCAGCGAGCCATAGTGGATGTAGTGCTCCAGCGGAATAACACCCGAGACCCGGTCGACATCGATGCCTTGCACCACGGGAAAGGCCGGCTTGAGCCCGTGTTCGAGCATGACGTAGCCCTCGGCAAACGGCGTCGCCGCGACGACCCCCGGGATCTTGGTGAGCTGCGCGAGAAATTCCGCGGGATTATTGATGGCCCCGTCATCAGCCCGGACCTGGACGTCACCCGTCGTCTCGACGGTCCACCGCCGGATCTCATGCCCGAAGCCACCCATGACACTTGTGGAGATCACCAGCACCGCCACGCCCAGCGCCACACCGAGGATGGAGATCGCCGTGAAGAACGGAAACCTCCGCCCCGTCGGGAAAAGCTGCTTCAGAGCGAGGTAGAGGTACCAGGGCATTGATTTATTTTGGCCACAAAGGCACGGAGGGCCCAAAGATTTCGAACCCCGGTGGCTTCACTCTGTGATCTCCGTGCCTCTGTGGCCAAACTCATGTACTTCCGCCCGGCCGCAGCTGCGGGAAGAGGATCACGTCGCGAATACTCTCGGCGCCGGTGAGGAGGATGCACAGGCGGTCGATGCCCACTCCCATGCCGCCGGCCGGCGGCATGCCGTGCTCCAGCGCGGTCAGGAAATCCTGGTCGATGCTCTGCTTGTCCCCGCCCGCCTGGGCCTCAAACATTGCGCGCTGCACATCCGGGTCGTTCTGCTCCGAATAGGCCGGCGCGATCTCCATGCCGCCGATGGTCAGCTCGAAGACGTCGATGGTCGTCGGATCCTCCTGGCTGATCTTCGCCAGCGGGCAGAGCTCCTTCGGCAGGTTGAGCACGAAGGTGGGCTGGATGAGCGTCGGCTCGATCTTCTTGGAGAAAATCTCGTTCGTGATCTCGAAGTCCTCCCAAGCCGGACTGACCGACAGGCCCATCGCCTCCACCTTCGCGATTTTCTCCGCCTTGCTGCGGTTGAACCAATCGGCATCGCCCGTCTCCGCGCGGATCAGGTCCTTGTACTTCACCTCGCGCCAATCGCCGCCGAAGTCGATCTCCTGCCCGCTGCCGGCATGCTTGATCTTCGTCGTGCCGAGCACGTCGCGGCAAAGCGTCGTGAGCAGGTCCTTGATGAGCGTCATCATCCCGCGGTGGTCGCTGTAGGCCTGGTAGACCTCGAGCATGGTGAACTCGGGGTTGTGCTTGCGCGAGACACCCTCGTTGCGGAAGTTGCGGCCGATCTCGAACACGCGATCGTAGCCGCCGACGAGCAGGCGCTTGAGGTAGAGTTCGAGCGAGATGCGGAGGAAGAAATCCACTCCGAGAGCGTTGTGGTGCGTGGTAAACGGCCGAGCCGCAGCGCCGCCCGCGACGTTCTGTAGCACCGGGGTCTCCACTTCGATAAACTGGCGATCCTCGAGGAACCGGCGTACATGCGACACGATGCGCGAGCGCAGCATGAGGCGCTTGCGCGACTCCTCGTTGACGATGAGGTCGAGGTAGCGCTGGCGGTAAACCTGCTCGGGATCGGCCAGCCCGTGCCACTTCTCCGGCAGCGGGCGCAGGGCCTTGGCCACGAGCGTGCAGCTCTCCACGCGCACGGTGACCTCGCCGGTCTTCGTCTTGAAGAGCGTGCCCTTCGCGCCGAGGATGTCGCCGAGGTCGAGCTTCTTGAACGCCGCGTAGGCGTCGTCGCCGATCACGTCCTTCTTCACGTAGAGCTGGATCGGGCCCTGCTGGTCGAGGACCTTGACGAACTGGCTCTTGCCCATGTCGCGGATGACCACGAGACGGCCCGCGACAGCCACGCTGACGGCGTTCTCCTGGCCGTCGACATAGGCCTTGAGCGCGTCCCCCGAGAAATGCGTGGTCGCGAAGTTCGCGCGAAAGGGATCGACCCCCGCGGCGCGCAGCTCGGCGAGCTTTTGCCGCCGCACGGCATGCTGGTCGTGGGAGATGTCAGGGGGAGTATCGCTCATGGAACCGCGCACCGTGGCGCGCCCCTGCGCGCGGGGCAAACGGAAATTGGGCCGGGCACCGGCAGGCGGCACGGATTCATCCAAGGCAAAATCTTGCGCCGGCAAAAGTGTTGGCCGATGGTGCGGGCTTATGCCGTCCGCGATTCCACCCGCCCATCCCGGGCCCGTCGCACCGTCGACTCTCGACTGGGGCCGCACGCGCTATGAGGAAGCGTGGCGGCGGCAGGACGAGCTGGTCGCGCAGCGCCTGGCCGGCAGGATCGGCGACACGCTGGTCTTCACGGAGCATGAGCCCGTCTTCACCACGGGGCTGCGCCGCGGCGCGGAGACGAATCTCGTGTGGCCGGCCGAACGGCTCGCGCGGGAGGGCATCGAGGTCGTGCAGACCAACCGCGGGGGAGACATCACCTACCATGGACCCGGACAGATCGTGGGCTATCCGGTCATCTCGCTCATGACGCGACAGGATCTTCACGCCTATCTGCGCTTCCTCGAGCAAGTGCTGATCAATTCCCTCGGCACGCTCGGCCTCGCCGCGGCGCGGCGAGAGGGCAAGACCGGCATCTGGCTTGGCCCGCGCAAGGTCGCGGCCATCGGCGTGGCGGTGAAACGCTGGATCACCTATCACGGCTTCGCGCTTAACGTGAACGTCAACCTCGCCCACTTCGGCGGCATCGTCCCCTGCGGCATCAGTGCGGCCGACGGGACCGTCACCTCCCTGCAGGCGGAACTCGGCCGCGCCCTGGACCCGGCGGAAGTGAAGGCCGTGCTGGCCGTCGAGTTTTGGCAGCTGCTCCCGGAATTTCTGGCGGCGGAGGGCCCGGATGGGCGCGGATAAAGGACCTTCACGCGTCGCTCCTTGCCAAGCGCCGAAGGAGATGCATTCGTTTGCCATCCTTTGCTGATGGACACCACGCGCAAACCTTCCTGGCTCCGGGCCAAACTGCCCTCCGGGCCCGGCTATGCCGCCGTCCGCAAGCTGGTGGACGAACACCAGCTCCACACCGTCTGCCAGAGCGCGCAGTGCCCCAACCTCGGTGAATGCTGGTCCCGCGGCACCGCCACCGTGATGATCCTTGGCAACATCTGCACGCGCTCATGCAATTTTTGCGCGGTGCAGACCGGCCGCCCCACCGAGCTCGACCTCGGCGAGCCCGCCCGCGTGGCCGAGGCCGTCGCGCAGATGGGGCTCAAGCACTGCGTCATCACCAGCGTCGCCCGCGATGAACTCGCCGATGGCGGCGCCGGCGTGTGGGCCGCGACCATCCGCGCCATCCGCCACCGCAATCCGCGGACCGCCATCGAGGTGCTCGTGCCCGACTTCAAGGGCCGGTTCGAGCACGTGGACACCGTCCTCGAGGCAAAGCCCGACATCTACAACCACAACCTCGAGACGGTGGAACGCCTGCAAAAGCCCGTGCGCGTGCAGGCCCGCTACGACCGCTCGCGCAGTGTCCTGCGGCATGCGAAGAGCCGCGGCTTCGTCACCAAGACTGGCATCATGCTTGGCCTCGGCGAGGAGCAGCATGAAATCGAGCAGACCATCCGGGACATCGCGGCGGACAAGACGGACATCCTCACGATCGGCCAGTACCTGCAGCCAACCGCGAAGCACCTGCCGATCGCGCGCTGGGTCGAGCCGGCGGAGTTCGTCCATTGGAAAAATTTCGGCCTCTCGGCCGGCCTCGGTGTCGTTGAGAGCGGTGCGCTGGTGCGCTCGAGCTACCACGCCGACGAGCAGTCGCAGAAATACACCGGCGAGGAGCACCTGAACACGGCTAACGCGCTCGCGGGTGCGTGAGTCTCGGCGGGCCCGGGGCCTGCGCCTCGGACCGGTATGCCGCACTTTTTCGTGTCATTCCCGAGCTTCGTGGGCTAGGAATTCGGCCATGCACTCCCGTCGTGAAATCGTCGAAAACTGGCTGCCCCGCTACACCGGCGTGCCGCTCAAGGATTTCGGCGGCTACATCCTGCTCACCAATTTCCACCAGTACGTGAAGCTCTTCGCCCAATGGCACCGGGTGAAGGTGATGGGCAAGGACAAGCCGATGCCGAGTGCCACCGCCGGCGACATCACCATCATCAACTTCGGCATGGGCAGCGCCACCGCCGCCACGGTCATGGATCTCCTCAGCGCCCTCAAGCCCAAGGCCGTGCTCTTTCTCGGGAAGTGCGGCGGCATCAAGCACCGCGCCGAGATCGGCGACCTCATCCTGCCCATCGCGGCCATCCGCGGCGAGGGCACCAGCAACGATTATTTCCCCCCGGAGGTGCCGGCGCTGCCGTCGTTCGCGCTCCAGAAGGCCATCTCGACGACGATCCGCGACCGGGCGCGCGATTACTGGACCGGCACCGTGTACACCACCAATCGCCGCGTGTGGGAGCACGACGAGGACTTCAAAAAATACCTGACGAAGATCCGCGCCATGGCCGTGGACATGGAGACGGCCACGATCTTCATGACGGGCTTTTTCAACGAAATCCCCACCGGTGCGCTCCTGCTGGTCTCGGACCAGCCGATGGTGCCCGAGGGCATCAAGACCTCCGAGAGCGACAAAAAGGTGGACGAGGATTTTGTCTCCGACCACCTCCGCATCGGCATTGATTCGCTCAAGCAGTTGATCAACCAGGGCCTGACGGTAAAGCACCTGAAATTCTGAGGGTGCGGCGGGCCCATCGGAGCCGCACCACGGGCGCCACGTTCACGGCGCCACGTCGAACCAGAAGGGCGCGAACAGCTCGTGGCCGCCGAGATTCACCTGCGCCCAGATGACATAGCGCCCCGGGTTCGGGATGGTGATTTTGAATGACAGCGCCGGCCGCAGAGCATCCGGCCGTTGGGACAAATCCGTTTCAACGGGGTGCAGGTGCGCAAATCCACTGCGGGCCTCGTCGAACGCCACCAAGTGGGCATAAGCCCCCATCACCGGCTCCATCGGCACCGCCCCGCCATCCGGCCGCGTAACGCTGAATTTCAGGTCGATGATCTGGCGAACCCGGAGGGGCTGCGCAGCGGGTTGCAGCTCGAACCGGTAGCCCTCGTTTTCATAGGTCCAGGATCGCTGCCGGTCTGCCACCAAGCTCGCGGCGGAATGATCATCTTTGACCATCAGCTCCGTGTTCGCGTAAAGCCCGCGGCCCGTCGCAACCGGGGTGAAATCCGCGAAGATCCGGTAGACGCCGCCCAAATGTGGCGTGAAATGAAAAGCCCACTCACCGGGGGTGAGCGTGGGATCCGGATGCACGTGCTGGTAGTCAGCCAGGCTCGGATCGGCGATGAGGAGGTGCAGCTTCTTCGTGTGCGCGATGACGAGGTCTTCGGGCGCGATGGGTTTGCCGCTCGCGGTTCGCAACGAGAACGTCGCCTGCACTTCCCGCCCCGCCACCGCGGGAGCGTCCGCGGCGAGCACCATGGTCACCGGCGAGCGCACATCGACCACGGGGATGAACTGCGGGTTGAGCGGGTCGCACATCTCGATGGAGTTGCCGCCCTGCACCCGGAAATCCATGTGGCTGAGATTCGTGCCCGTCGGCAGGTGACGAAATAACACGAAGAGCGCCACCGCGCCCAGCGTGATGAGGGCGGCCTGGATTTGTTGCGGCCGGGTGAAAGTCATTTCCAACAGAATGCACCAAATGCCCAGAATGTCATTCCCGCCCGGATTCCGTTCATTTTGTTTATTCCGTCCAAAATCACTTCCGCATCTTCGCCACGAAGTCCTGCGGGAGCCAGCCGCTCGCGTCGGCCCGGTGGATGATCTTCCCGTTCCGGTCGATCAGGAGCGTGGCCAGCGTATGCTTGGCCACACCGCCATCGAATTCCGCGATGACGCCGAACTGCGTGAGCAGATCCTTGATCGCTCCCTCGGGACCGGTGAGGAAGGAAAAATTGCCGGTGTCGATCCCGCGGGCATCGGCGTAATCCTTCAGCACCCCGGGAGTGTCGGTGGGATCAAACGAGATCGAGACAAACTCGATGTCCTTCACTCCCGCTTCGCGCGCGAGCCTTTGCGTCGCTATCATACTGAGCGTGGCGGCCGGGCACATGGTGGCGACTGGACAGCGCGTGTAGATGAAATTGAGCATGATCTGCTTGCCTTGGAAGCGGCGGCTTTGCACGACCTGCCCTGTCTGGTCGTAAAGCGTGAAATCCGGCAGCGTCTCCCCCACTTCGCGGTAGGCGCTCCGCCCGCGGATCAGGGTGTCCTGGCGCAGCGCCTGGGCGCTGGCCGCAACAGTCGCGGCTGCCGTCCGGTCATCGGGCCAGACATTTTCGAGGCGGAACTCACCCTTCGCATCCCGCACCAGGTCCGCCCGGATGCGCTGCCCGGGCTTCGTCACCGCGATATCACCGGGCGTTGCCGCAAAATCCATCGTCATCGACGGCATCAGGTCCGCGATGTCTTCATGGTGCACGCGCAGGGTGTGGCCAGCCGCATCGCCCGAGATTACCTCGCCGGTCAGGGCGTAACGCCGCTCCGGTGGCTGGGCGGGGCCCGCCGACGTGGTACCCGGCTTTCCGGTGCGATGGCAGCCCGCGAGGGCCAGAAGGCACGAAAGGCCGAAAATGACCCCACGGGCATTAGATTTCATGCCACTACGGATTCGCCGGAGGAAAAATTTGTCAAAGGGTTTGCGGACGGGTGAACGGGGCCTTCTGCTGGCCAGTCTCCCTGCTCATGACCGCCCTCAACCGCACCTCCGCCTATAAGCCCGCGCTCGCGTGGTTTGCCGTGCTTGGCACGATGTGGGTGTTCGTGCTCGTGACGCTCGGGGCGTTCACCACCAGCATCGGCGCCGGCATGGCGTTCCTCGACTGGCCGCTGTCGAACGGCTCGCTCAACCCGCAGGGCTGGCTGACGGAGCCGGACAAGTTTGCCGAGCACTCGCACCGGCTCAGCGCGAGCGTGATGAGCACGGTGACCATTATCCTTGCCGTCTGGCTCTGGCGCACCGAGGCGCGCGGCTGGCTGCGGCGGCTGGCCTGGTTTGCCGTGGCCCTCGTGCTGGCCCAGGCCGTCGTGGGCGGCCTGCGGGTGTTGTTTGACCGGATGCAGATCGAGATGGTCGACACCAGCCTGGGCCGGCTCTTCGCGATGCTGCATGCCTGCCTCGCCCAGTTGTTCGTCTGCACGCTCATCGCCATCGCCACCGCGTGCTCCAAACCATGGATCACGGGCCGGCTGCGAGGCGACACCGCGACCTTGCGACGCACCGGGATCATTTGTTGCGCGCTGCTCTTTGGGCAACTCGCCATCGCCGCCGTCATGCGGCACAGCTTCGCCGGCCTCGCGATCCCCTACTTTCCCTATGCCACCTCCTCGGGCGCGCTGCTGCCGGAGGCGTGGAATTTTCGCGTGGGCATTCATTTCGCGCACCGGGTGATGGCCTGCGTGATCGCAATCGGACTCGTTTGGTTCGCCGTGCGACTCTGGACCAGCCGCGCGGCTTCGCTGGCCATGCGCTGCGGGGCCTCGATGCTCATGAGCCTGCTCGGCCTGCAGATCATCCTTGGCGCCCAGATCATCTGGACCGGACGAAACCCCACCATGACCACGGGCCACGTGCTGGTCGGCGCGCTCACGCTGGCGACGACGTTCTGGATCACCTGGCTCGCCCATCGCGACGCCATCGAGGCCAAGGCATCGTCATGAGCAGCGACGTTATCACCACGGCCGCGCCCGCCAAGTTCACGGACTACCTTGAGCTCACCAAGCCGCGCCTGAGCCTGCTCTCGGTGATCACGGCGCTGGTCGGCTACGCGGCGTCGCGCCCGCCTTTGATCTGGGTCGAGTTGCTGTCAGTGGTCATCGGCACCTCGCTGGCCGCGGGCGGCGTGGCCTCGCTCAACCAGTGGATGGAATCCGAAACCGATGCGCGGATGAAGCGCACCGCGGACCGCCCCATCCCAACGGGCCGGGTCGCCCCGGGCTCGGCCTTTGTCCTCGGCTGGCTGATGTGCGTGGCCGCGCTCGGCATCATCTTCTCGAATGTTAATGGCCCAGCGGCGTTCTTCACCCTGCTGACCATCGCGGCCTATCTCGGTTGGTATACGCCCGCCAAGAGCCGGTCGCGCTGGAGCACGGAGATCGGGGCGCTGGCCGGCGCGTTTCCGCCGCTGATCGGCTGGGCGGCAGGCGAAGGCCGCGTCTCGGCGCTGGGGTGGATCCTGTTCGGCGTGTTGTTTTTCTGGCAGATCCCGCATTTCATGGCCGTGGCTTGGACGCACCGGCGGGATTATGCGGCCGTGAATTTCCCCATGCTGCCGGTGCGGAATGAGGCGGGCGGCCAGGTGGCAGGCTGGGCCCTGGTCAACACTGTCGCGCTTATCATCGTCAGCGTCCTGCCCTGGTTCCTGGGGTTGGTCGGCGCCTGCTATCTCGGCACCAGCCTGCTGCTCGGCGCGTGGTTCCTCTGGCGGGCCGTGCAATTCGTCCACTCCGCCAACCGCGATCTCGCGGCCCGGAAACTTTTTCTCACCTCGATCGCCTACCTGCCGTTGCTGCTTGGCGCACTCGTCATCGACCGGCTGATTTTTCCCCAATGACCCTCCAGGATTTCCCCGCCCTCGACGCCAGCCTCAACGGCACCGCGGCCCTGCTGCTGACCGCGGGCTTTGTCTTGATCAAATTAAGGAAGATCGCTGCCCACCGCACCTGCATGCTCGGGGCGTTCAGCGTCTCGGCGGTGTTTCTCGGCTGCTACCTCTACTATCATATTAAGACGGGTGCACGCACCCCCTTCGGTGGTACGGGGGCGATCCGGACGATTTACTACACGATGCTGATCTCCCACATCCTGCTCGCCTTCGTGATCGTGCCACTGATCCTTCGCACACTGACGCTGGCCCTCCGGGGCGACTTCGTCCGCCACCGGGCTTGGGCGCGCTGGACTTTCCCCCTGTGGTATTACGTGTCGGTCACGGGCGTGCTGGTCTATTTCTTTCTCTATCAGTGGTGGCCCGCGCCGCCCTGAGTCCGGCCAGCAAATTGCCACCAACCTCGGGCGAGTTTTCCACCCGCTCGCCAGGCCCATAAGGAGGTTAGCCACAGATCACGCCGATGGGTGCAGATGTTCGCATGCGTTAGCTGAGTCCATCCGTGCAATCTGTGGCAAAAACCCGACCGAGCTGCAGGCCACCTCAGCGAGATGGCCTACAACCTTGCGGATCCCAACGGGCAGGTCGGAGACCCGCCCCACTCCGCTCACTTGACGACTAGGACGCCTTTCATGCCGATCTGAAAGTGCGCGGGGAAACTGCAAAGAAATTGGTATTCGCCGGGAGCGGTGGGCGCCTTGAAGGTGACTTCGCCGGACTGTTTCGGTCCCAGCTGATCGATGTGCACAATGATTTGGTCCTTCAGCGCCGGCGGGATATAGCCCGTATCCTTGGCCGTGGTCGCGGCAGTCGCAAACGCCGCTGCATCGACTCCGGCCTGGAGGAGGACCCAGTTGTGGCCCATCGCCTCCTTGGGCAGGGTGCCGGCGTTGGTGAGCACCACCTTAAGCTCTTCGCCCGGCGCGGCTTCAATGCGGGTGACGTCATACTTCATCGTGTCATTGGCCTGGATGGCGATGGTCCGCGGACCGGCCGGGGCGGCGGCAGGAGCCGGTGCGGTACTGTCTGACTTGGAGCAGCCGGCGAGCAGACCAGCGGCGAGGAGAAACGAGACAATCAAGGGAGCTTTCATGGTTGGATGAACCTTGGGTGCATTGCCGACCGCAAGCAAACGACAAAAAAAATTGCGCGCCGGGCTTATGCCTCCGGCACCGTTATTAATAGCATTTCGGCAAGCTTGCATGCGCGCGCGCCGGCCCGAATGATGCTCGGGTTTTATGGCTTGAAGTGCCTGCGGAATTACGAACGCTCAACGCGATTTCGCCGGCATCCCGGCTCATTTTTTTTGTCGTCGCAACACATGTACCTTCCGTCGCTCCTCCGCTCCCTTGGCCGCATGGGCATCCGAGTCCTCGCCTTGGCGAGCCCCCTCTTCCTCACCGGCTGCGATTTCTTTAACGCCATCTGGCGGATGGACGGGCACCAGTCGACCATCGTCGTCGCTGGTCCGGTCGCCCGCGCGCAGCGCGACCTGTTCTATGTCACCTGCTGGGTGACGCTGGTGATCTTCATCATCGTCGGCGCCGTGCTGGCGTACGCCACGATCAAGTTCAAGGCCCGCAACGCGGCGGATGAACACGCCGAACCGCCGGAGCAGGGTCATGGCAATCCCCTCGTTGAAATCAGCCTGATCGCGGCGTCGGTTTTCGCCCTCGTGATCATCGCGATCCCGACCCTCAAGGCCATCTGGTACACCTACGACGTCCCGGAGGCCGAGAAAGCCAACGCGTACGAGGTCACGGCCACCGCCTACCAGTGGTGGTTCAAATTCGAATATCCCGGCGAGCCGATCGAGAACGTCGGTCCGCTCTCGACCAGCAACGAGCTTGTCATCCCCGCCGGCCGGCCGGTGCACATCAACCTGCGCACGGTCGACGTCATCCACTCGTTCTGGGTGCCGAAGCTCGCGGGCAAGGTGGACATGATCCCGAACCGCGGCAACCGCCTCTGGCTGCAGGCTGACGCCCCAGGCTACTTCTGGGGCCAGTGCGCCGAGTACTGTGGCGATTCGCACGCGGTGATGCGCTTCCGCGTGATCGCGCTCGGCAAGGACGATTTCAATGCCTGGCTCGCGGCCCAGAAAGCGACCGCGCGCACCGTGACCGCCACTGCCGCCGCCGGCCAGCCCCGCGCCCAGTTTGCCGCGCTCAAGGAATGGAAGCGCAACGAGCCCGGCTATACGGACAAATATGACCGGCCCGACCTCTCGCCGCTCGACAACTGGAAGCAGATGCAGGCCCCGAATCCCAACGAGGACGCCGCGCTCATCGCGCAAGGCCGCAAGCTGTTCCAGGAAAAGACCTGCATTGGCTGTCACACGATCCGCGGCCATGAGGGCGTGGGCATTACCGGCCCGAACCTCACCCATGTGGGCGCCCGCACGACCATCGCGGCCGGCCTCCTCGAGAATAACCCCGAGCAGCTGGCCCGCTGGATTCGCCATCCGGACCAAGTGAAGCCGGGCAACAAGATGTACAACGGCGGATACATCGACGTCAAAACGCGCAAGCCCAACTTCACCCTCACGGACGCCGACGTCACCGCCTTGGTCGCCTATATCAGCAGCCTCAAATAATCACCTTTCATGGACGCAACGGTTAAGTCTCATTTCATCGGCAAGGACGGCGAGTCGCCCGCACGCCCCCTGCTCCTTGCCCGGCCCACCGCCACGACCGGTCTCATGAGCTGGCTGACGACCGTCGACCACAAGCGCATCGGCTTTCTCTACGGCGCGTTCGCGCTCTTCTTCTTCCTCGTGGGCGGCGTCGAGGCGCTGCTCATCCGCCTGCAGCTGATGGTGCCCAACAACACCCTGCTCACGGCGGAGCAGTACAACACCATGTTCACGATGCATGGCACGACGATGATCTTCCTTGCCGTCATGCCGCTGAGCGCCGCGTTCTTCAACTTCGTCATGCCGCTCCAGATCGGCGCCCGCGACGTCGCCTTCCCGCGGCTGAATGCGTTCTCCCTGTGGACGTTCGTGGTGGGTGCGATCATCCTCAACATCGGCTGGTTCCTGCCCGCCGACCGCTGGGGTGCGCCGGATGGCGGCTGGTTCGGCTACTCTCCGCTCACTTCCCGGACCTATATTCCGAAGCACTCGATCGACATGTGGGTCATGGGCCTGCAGCTCCTCGGCGTGGCCTCGATTGCAGCCTCGCTCAACTTCATCGTGACGATCATCAACATGCGCGCACCGGGCATGACGATGATGCGCCTGCCGGTGTTCGTGTGGATGACGCTCGTCACCTCGTTCCTGATCATCCTGTCCTTCCCCGCCATTACGATCGCACTGGTCGAGGTGATGATGGACCGCCTCTTCGGCACCAATTTCTTCGAAGCCTCGATGGGCGGCATGCCCATCCTCTGGCAGCATCTGTTCTGGGTGTTCGGCCATCCCGAGGTGTACATCCTCATCCTGCCGGCGATGGGCATCATCTCGGAGATCCTGCCCACTTTCTCCCGCAAACCGCTCTACGGTTACCCCATCGTCGTCTTCTCGGGCGCGTGCATCGGCTTCCTCGGTTTCGCGGTGTGGAGCCATCATATGTTCACCACGGGCATGGGCACGGTCGCCACGGCGGCCTTCGCGCTCGCCACGATGGCCATCGCGGTGCCGACCGGCGTGAAGATCTTCAACTGGATCGGCACACTCTGGGGCGGGCACCTGCAGATGCGCACGCCGATGATGTTCGCCTTGGGCTTTATCTGGATGTTCATGATCGGCGGCTTCTCCGGCGTCATGCACTCGGCCGCGCCGGCGGACGCGCAGCAGCAGGACAGTTACTTCGTGGTGGCCCACTTCCACTACGTGCTGATCGGTGGCTCGATCTTCGCCCTCCTCGCCGGCATCCACTACTGGTTCCCTCTCATCTTCGGCCGCCGGGTCAGTGAATTCTGGGGCAAGCTCTCGTTCTGGATCATCTTCGCCGGTTTCAACATCACCTTCTTCCCCCTGCACTTCGTCGGCCTGAACGGCATGCCCCGCCGCACGTTCACCTACGACGGCAACATGGGCTGGAACGCGCCGAACTTCATCGCGACCATTGGTGCGCTGATCCTCGGCACCGGCATCGCGATTTACTTCGCGGTGATGATCTACACCTACTTCAAGGGCGAGAAGGTCGGCCGCGATCCCTGGGACGGCCGCACGCTCGAATGGGCCATTCCCAATCCGCCGCCTGAATACAATTTCGCGGTCATTCCCAACGTCCACGCCCGCGATGCGTTCTGGTATGAGAAGCATCACCAGGCCGAGATCGAAAAGGAAAAGGCCGAGCTCAGTAAGGCGGAAGAGGCCCATGGCGGCATCCACATGCCGTTCCAATCGATCTGGCCGTTCTTCACCAGCTGCGGCATCCTCATCGCCGCCATCGGCATCGCGGTCCTCGATCACGATCCACGGCCGGGCTTCTGGGGCTGGAAGGTCGGCACTGCCATCCTCGGTGGCGTCATCATGTTCGCCTCGATCTACATCTGGTCCCTCGAGGGCAACGAAGGCTACCACCTCCATCTCGACGGCGAGAAGGGCAAGGGGCACTGCCATGACGCTTCTCCCGCCAAGCACTGATTTCCACCCACCGCCTCCACCCTTTCGTCCTCCGACCCGAATATGAGCAGCCACGCCGGTACCATTGATCATCACCACGACCCGTCGACCTCGACCGGCATTCCCAACAAGAAGCTGCTCATGTGGGCGTTTCTGGCCTCGGACTGCATGTTCTTCGGCGCGCTGATCGCCACGCACCTGATCTACCGCCTGCATCCGCCGTCGGGCAATCCCGACCCCAAGGTGGTCTTCAATCCCGCGCTGACGTCGTTCTCGACGTTCATCCTGCTCATGTCGTCGCTGATGATGGCACTGGCGGTCAACGCGATCCAGAAGGGCAACCTCAAGAGCATGCGCTGGTCGCTGCTCACCACGATCTTCTTCGGCTGCATCTTCCTTTTCTGCCAGGTCTTCGAGTTCAACGAGTTCGTGCATGAGAAGCACATGACGATCACGAACAGCATCCTCGGCTCGACCTTCTTCACGCTCACCGGCACGCACGGCACGCACGTGGCGATCGGCGTGCTCTGGCTCACGCTGATGTACATCCGCTCCTTCAAGCCGGCCGGAGCGGTCTCCGGCGCCTGGCTCGGGAAGGCGACGCTCCACCTGCTGGTCTTTGCTGTCACCATCGTCCTGACCATGCATGTGGTGCTGGCCTTTGTGTTTGATTTCCTCGCCACCGGGCTCACCGGCGCCATGGTCGCCGGCTTTTTCAGCAGCACGTTCCTCTCCTTTGCGGGGATGATCATCGGCTACGGCGCCCTGCGCTGGTTCGCCCGCCCCGCCGGCCCGGTCGCCTTTGACGAGCACAACGCCATCGATGTCGAGTCCATGGGCCTTTACTGGCACTTCGTCGACATTGTGTGGATCGTGATCTTCACCGCCGTCTATCTCCTCGAGTACCTCTGACGCCCATGACTTCCATTGCCCACGCCGCGACCGCCGACCACGGTAAACACCAGGACAACAAATTCGAGATCTACGTGCAGATCGCCATGCTCCTCGCCGTCATCACCGGCGTGGAGATCATCATGGTCTACCTGCCCTTCATGAAGGCCCTGCTCATCGGCGGCCTGGTCGTGCTCTCGGTCGTGAAGTTCATGTTCGTCATTTTCTATTTCATGCATCTGCGGTGGGACAAGCCGTTCTGCACGATCCTGTTCTTCATCGGCCTCGTGCTGGCCATCGGCACGGTTTGGGCGCTCCTCCAGCTCTTTTCCGTCGAGGACGGCCGGCCCCTCACGGCACCCCCGCCCGAACCGCCGCACAGCGCCACGGCGAAGGCCGGCTGAATCCTTGCTGAGTTGAAGCATCTTCATGGCGGCTTTCCCTGACGCGAGCCGCCTTTTTTATTTTCGGATGAATACGAATTCATCGCGAAGGCGCAGAAAAATGGAAGCACCGAGTCTGATCCCGTGTCACCGGTTCTGCATGTTTCCCCCATTCTCCCTTCCATGATCGACTGGCGCCACTGGCACAACGAGTCCTATCTCATCGGGGGGCTCATCCTGCTCGGCTGGCTCCATGCGATCCTGGCCGGTCCGTTGCGGGCACGGCTGGCGCCTGGAGCGCCCTATCCGCGCCGCGAGGCCATCCGGTTCTACTCGGCGCTTATTATCTTCTACCTCGCGGTTGGCTCGCCGCTCGACCAGATCGGCGAACGTTTCCTTTTCAGCGCCCATATGCTGCAGCACCAGCTGCTCATCTATCCCGCGGCCATCCTGTTCCTCGCCGGCCTGACACCCTGGATGGTGGATCCCGTGCTCGGCCGTCCGGCTTGGCGCGGCTTCCTGCGTTTCATGACCAGCCCGCTCATCTGCGGGCTGATTTACATTCTCGTCTATTCCCTGTGGCACATGCCCGATCTCTACGAGCGGGCGCTGGAGAACAAGGTCGTGCATGTCGTCGAGCACGTGATGTTCTTCGGCGCCGCGCTGTTCTACTGGTGGCCATTGCTTAGCCCTTCCCGGGTGCTTCCGCCCATCAGCTATGCGAGCCAGATGATCTATCTTTTCCTGGTGCTGATCGGCATGACACCGGTCTTCGCCTACCTCGTGTTCTCGGACTCCATCCTATACACCACTTATGAATACGCCCCGCGCCTCTTTCGCGATTTCAGCCCGGGCGACGACCAGCTTCTCGCCGGGGTGATGATGAAGATCGTGGGCATGCTGGTCGCCATCGGCGCCTTCGGCTGGAGTTTCTACCACTGGTCGAAGGACACGCGCCGGTCCAAGCCATAAAAAATCGGGCGAGCCGGCCGGCTCGCCCGATTGAAGTGCGATCAATGGCCCGGCTCAGGCCTTGGGCGCGAGGAGATCGTCGATGGAGTCGCTTTCGACATTCACGTCGGCGAACAACCACGAAGACAGGTAGCGCTCCGCGCTCGAAGGAATGATGGCGACGATTTGCTTGCCCTTGTTTTCCGGGCGCTTGGAGAGCTGGATCGCGGCCCAGATGGCGGCGCCGGAGGAAATGCCGACCGGGATGCCGTCGAGCTTGGCGACCTGCTTGCTGATGGGGGCCGAGTCATCCTCCTTCACGGTGATGACCTCGTCGTAAATCTTGGTGTTGAGGATCGCCGGGACGAAGCCGGCGCCGATGCCCTGGAGCTTGTGCGGGCCGGGCTGGCCGCCCGAGAGCACGGGCGAGCTGGCGGGCTCCAGCGCGATGATCTTGATTGATGGCTTGCGCGCCTTGAGCACCTCGCCGACGCCGGTGATGGTGCCGCCGGTGCCGATGCCGGAGACGACAATGTCCACCTTGCCGTCGGTATCGCGCCAGATTTCCTCCGCCGTGGTCTTGCGGTGGATCTCCGGGTTGGCCGGGTTGGCGAACTGCTGGAGAATGACGCTGTTGGGGATCTGCTTCTGCAGTTCCTCGGCCTTGGCAATGGCGCCCTTCATGCCCTTGGGGCCTTCGGTCAGCACAAGGCGCGCGCCGAGGACCTTGAGGATGCGGCGGCGCTCCATGGTCATAGTCTCGGGCATGGTGAGGATGAGCTTCAGGCCCTTGGCGGCGGCGACGAATGCCAAGGCAATGCCGGTGTTGCCGCTGGTGGGCTCGATGAGGACCGTGTCCTTGGTGACCTTCCCGCTCTTCAACGCCGCATCGATCATTGCGGCGCCGATGCGGTCCTTCACGCTCGAAAGCGGATTGAAGAACTCCAGCTTCAGGAGGATTTCCGCCTGGGCGCCATGCGCAGCGGCGGTCCGGTTGAGGCGCACGAGGGGGGTGTTGCCAATGGTCTCGGTGATGTCGTTGTATATCTTGGCCATGATGAGTGGGTTTTGACGTTTAGGGTTGGAAATTAAATGGCGTAATCCTGTTCAAAGGAACGGACTTGGCGAAAGTGAAGCAGCACCAAATCGTTGAGCTTCAGGTGAAGTTGTTCAAGCTCGGCCCGCGAGATTTCCGCCTCCACCATCTCCCGGGTCTGCACTTGCTCAAGCGTCAGCCGGGCCTGCGGGCCGGCGGCGTGGATGTAACGCAGGATGGCCGGGATGCCCTTCCCGCCCGTGACGTGCGGCGCAACGGCAATGTCGTGCGGGCGCACGTACACCAGGCCGCGCTCGACCAACGAACCGGGGCGGGCATGGACGCCATTGCCGGCCAGGGCCACGGACTCTTCGCGGAAGATATTCACGTTGCCAAGAAACTGGTAGACAAACGGCGAGGCCGGCCGGTCATAGACCTGCTGCGGCGTGCCGACTTGCTCGATCTTCGCCTGGTTCATAATGACGACCTCGTCGGCGATCTCGAGCGCCTCCTCCTGGTCGTGCGTGACGAACACGGTCGTGAGATGGACTTCCTCGTGCAGCTTGCGCAGCCAGCGGCGCAGTTCCTTGCGCACCTTGGCGTCGAGCGCGCCGAAAGGCTCGTCGAGCAGCAGGACCTTCGGCTCCACCGCGAGGGCGCGCGCGAGGGCGATGCGCTGGCGCTGGCCGCCGGAAAGCTGCGTTGGGTAACGTTCGCCCAGCGTCTCAAGCTGCACCAGCTTGAGCAACCGGTTCACACGGTCGGCAATGTCGGACTTGGACGGACGCTCGCGCCGGCGCCTAACCTGCAGGCCGAAAGCGATGTTCTCGAACACCGTCATGTGCCGGAAGAGGGCGTAATGCTGGAACACGAAGCCAACCTTGCGCTTGCCCGCCGCGACATCCGTCACGTCCTCCCCGTGGAACTGGATGCGCCCGCTCCCCGGGTCGGGGTACTCGAGGCCCGCGATGATGCGGAGCAGCGTGGTCTTGCCCGAGCCGGACGGGCCGAGCAGCGCGACGAGGCGCCCGCTTTGCACGTTCAGGTCCACTCCCTCGAGGGCGGTGTAGGAGCCGAAGGTCTTGCGGATGTTGAGGGCGGAGATGCTCAAGGGGAAGGGGTCAGACGGCCGGACGCGATTGCGCATGGCGCCATTCGATAAAGCTCTTTAGCACGAGCGTGACAAGCGCCAGCAAGGCCAGCAGTGAAGCCACGGCGAAGGCGGCGACAGAGTTGTTTTCATTGTAGAGAATTTCGATGTGCAGCGGCATCGTGGTTGTCTCTCCGCGGATCTTGCCGGAAACCACGGAGACGGCGCCGAACTCGCCCATGGCGCGGGCGTTGCACAGGATGACGCCGTAAAAGAGTCCCCATTTGATGTTCGGCACCGTCACCCGCCAGAATGTCTGCCAGCCCGTGGCACCAAGGGTCAGCGCCGCATACTCCTCGTCATTGCCCTGCGTCTGCATGAGCGGGATGAGTTCGCGCGCCACAAAGGGGAACGTCACGAAGATCGTGGCCAGCACGATGCCCGGGACCGCAAAGACGATCTTGATGTCCTGCTGGTTGAACCACTCGCCAAACCACGGGTGGTCGCCCGCGCCGAGATACGGGCCGAGCCAGCCCTGCAGGCCGAAAATCAGCATGTAGATCAGGCCCGAGATCACCGGCGACACCGCAAACGGAAGGTCGATGAGGGTCACCAGCAGGCTTTTCCCGCGGAAGTCATACTTCGCGATGCACCAAGCCGCCGCCACGCCAAACACCAGGTTGGCCGGCACCGCGATGGCTGCCGTCAACAGAGTGAGCCGGATCGCACTGTGCACATCGGGATCGGCAAATGAGTGGAAATACGCGCCGATGCCCTTGCGCAGCGCCTCGGCGAAAACGGCCGCCAACGGCAGCACGAGGAAGCAGGCGAGAAACCCCAAGGCGAGAGTCATGAAAACGACGCGGACCCACAGCGGATTGCGGATGACGCGCGGCGTGCCGGCGCCGGAGCGCGCCGGCTTGGCAGCGAGGGAGGTGGCGGGGCCGGCCATGGCTTAGAGGCGGTAGTAGCGGCGGCTCCATTTCTGGAGCAGGTTGATGAGCAGCAGCAGAAGGAAGGACGTGACCAGCATGACGACCGCGATGGCCGTGGCGCCGCGGTAGTCGTACTGCTCCAGCTTGGTGATGATGAGCAGCGGCGTGATCTCGCTGTGGAGCGGCTGGTTGCCCGCGATGAACACCACCGAGCCGTATTCGCCGATGCCGCGGGCAAACGCCAGGGCGAAGCCGGTAATCAGCGCCGGAAGCAACTCGGGGAAGATGACACGCGTCATCGTCTGCCAGCGGTTCGCTCCGAGGGTGGCCGCGGCTTCCTCCAGTTCCGGCTCGAGTTCCGCCAACACCGGCTGGAGCGTGCGCACCACGAAGGGCAGGCCAATGAATGTGAGCGCCAGAAAAATGCCGGGCCGGTCGTAGGCCAGCTTAGAGCCGAGCCAGCCCGCCCAATCGATCCAGGGGACGTGCGTGGAAAGCCATTTGATCCCGCCGGCCCAGATGGGGTCGAGCCACTCCCCCACCCAGCCGTTGCGCGCATAGAGTGCACAGAGGGCGATGCCCGCGACCGCCGTCGGTAGCGCAAAGGGCAGATCCACCAGTGCATCCACCACCCGCCGTCCGGGAAAGGTATAGCGCACCAGCACCCAGGCCACGATCCCGCCAAAAAACGCATTTACGATGGCCGCGAGCAGTGAAATGCCGAAACTGAGCTTGTAGGAGGCAATCAGCCGCGGAGACGCAACAGCGGCCACGAACTCGGCCCAAGTCATGCCTGACGTCTTGATGAAAGCCGCCGACAGCGGGATCAGCACGATGAGCCCGAGGTAGGCCAGCGTGAAGCCAAGCGAGAGGCCAAAACCGGGCAGAACCGAGCGTCTGGAAGCAACGGAAGACATCAAAAATTGTCGGCGTAGGAGATGAAACTCATCGTCGGAGGGTGAAGGGTTGCAGGCCTCGTGAAAAACGGTGGCACGCCAGCGACGGCGTGCCACCGGGACTCCAGTTTATTTCAGATAGATCTGGTCGAACACTCCGCCATCGGTGAAGTGCGTTTTCTGCGCCTTGGTCCAACCGCCAAAGTCCGCGTCAATCGTGAGGAGTGTGAGCTTGGGAAACACCTTCACGTACTTGGCTGCGACGGTTTCGTTGCGCGGGCGGTAGAAGTTCCGCGCGGCAATCTCCTGCCCTTCGTCGGAATAGAGGTAGTCGAGGTAGGCCTTGGCCACGGCCTCGGTGCCCTTCTTCTTCACGAACTTGTCCACCACCGTGACGGTCGGCTCGGCCAGGATACTGAGCGACGGCACCACGACTTCAAACTTGTCCGCACCGTATTCCTTCAACACGAGGAAAGCCTCGTTCTCCCACGAAAGGGCGACGTCCCCAATCTCGCGCTGGACGAACGTCGTCGTCGATCCGCGGGCGCCGCTGTCGAGCACCGGCACATTTTTGAAGAGCTTGCCGACAAACTCCTTCGCCTTGTCCTCCGAGCCGTATTTCTTGAGGGCATAGCCCCAGGCCGCGAGGTAGTTCCAGCGGGCGCCGCCCGAGGTCTTCGGATTCGGTGTGACGATGGTGACACCCGGCTTCACGATGTCATCCCAGTCCTTGATCCCCTTGGGGTTCCCCTTGCGGACGAGGAAGACAATGGTGCTGGTGTAGGGCGCGCTGTTGTTCGGGAGGCGCTTTTGCCAGTCCTGCGGAACGAGCTTGCCGACATTGTAGAGGGCGTCGACATCGGCGGCGAGGGCGAGGGTGGCGACGTCCGCCTGCAGGCCGTCGTTGATGGCGCGGGCCTGGGCTCCCGAGCCGGCGTGCGACTGCTTCACGGTGACATCATCGCCGGTCTTGGCCTTCCAGTATTTGGCGAAGGCCGCGTTGAAATCGACGTAGAGCTCGCGCGTCGGGTCGTAGGACACGTTCAGGAGCGTGATGGTTTTGGCCGAGGCCGCGGCGCCGAGGGCAGACGCGAGCAAGACAGTGAGGAAAATTTTGAATTTCATGACGGAATATTGGAAATAATGGTGAGGATCATGCAGTTCTTAGAACGCCAGCTGGAAGCGCGTGATGAAGGCCTTCTCGTCCTGGCGCAGGATCTGGGTGGCGGGAACCGCGGGTGCGGCGACGTTGAAGCCGAACTTGGTCTGGTAGTAGTCGATCTTGAAGACGACCGACTTGGCCAGATACCAGTTGAGGCCGACACCGATGGCTTTGGCCCGGTTGGCATTGGACGCGGCCGAGGCGAAGACCGGGAACGCGTTATCGTCGACCCTGAGGTCGGAATAGCGCGCCACCGCCTCAAAGGCACCCCACGTACCTGCGGCCAGATCGAAGTTGGTGCTGGGCACAACCCCGGCATAAGAGGAACTTTCCCCCGTGAGTACATACCCGGCGGCAAGCTGCCACGCCTTGTTCTGCAGCTCGGTCTTCAGTCCCGTGGCGCTGGGCCGCACATTGACGGCGGAGACAACGTATTCGCCAAGCAGCCCCAATGAGCCGTTGCGGAAGTCAAACTGGGGTGAAAAGCGCCAGTTCTGGCCGTCGGCAATGGTGCTGGCGGCATAGGAGAAGAACGTCTGCTGGCCGTCGGTGCGGTAGCCGGCCGTGCGTCCGGCGGCGGTCTTCTCGCGCCCGAGACTGCCGGACACGCCAAAGGAAAGTCCCTGAAGGAGGGCGCCTGCATCGTTCTTGAACGGTGTAGCGATCAGGCGGGCCACCGCGTCCTTCTCGTTGTCGAAATCCGCGTTGGTCGTGCTGCCGCCGTCGCCCAGGCCGCCAAAGATTCCCAGCGTGTAATTCAGCGTGCCGTTGAGGAGGTCACCCGACGCCTGCACCCCGAGGTCGCGGTTCGGCACGAGGTTCGTCACAATGGAGCGCTCATTGAAGAACGTCCAGGAGTCGGACTGGAGCAGCTCGAGGCCGACCGGCGACTTGAACTTACCAAACTTCAACTGGAGCGACGGCGCGACGTTGATGCCGAAGTTCGCGTCCTGGATCGTGACCGCGCTGCCGCCGAATTCCGTCACGAGCTGGAACGAGTAGTTCTTGGCGAAAACACCCTCGCTGATGAGGCGGGCCCGGCGCAGGATGAAGGCATTGTTCACCACCCCGCCGCCGTCGTTAAAGAACAAGCGCGAGTCGAGCTGCACGAGGCCGCGGATTTTGACGGAATTGGCGCCGTCGGCGGACGCGAGCGTGAAGCCCTTGTCGTTGATGGTGATCTTTGGCGTGGTCGACGCGGCGGTGGCCGCGGCCTCCTCCTTGATCTCGTTTTTTCGCTCCAGGATGCGGAGCTTTGCGTCGAGCTGCTCGATTTGGGCGCGCAAGGCCTGGATTTCACTGCTGTTGGACTGGGCTCGCAAGGCGGGGAGCCCGGCGAACAGGAAGGAAACTACCAGCGCGGAGCGCAGGGCGGGAGTTAGGGTTCTCATGATAGGATTCGTTTTCAGTGCGGGTTTCACGGGAGCCTCCAGTGGACTGGTCGGTTTCTTTCGGTAGGATGCTAGGTTTGTGACGACGCCTCCGGCGGTGACCAGTGGGCGAGGAAATTTTTATTCGCGCTCGGGCCCGCGGGGGCCGGCGGTCAAACGGGTCTTCTCGGTGCGCTCGATCTGGGTCACGCGGCCGTCATGGACGACAAGTTGCACGACGCCATAACGCAGACCTTCGACTTTTTCGCGGACTAGCGCGACCCAGTCCGGGTTGGCAGCGGTTTCAGATGGGATGGCAGTGGTGGTTTCCATGACGCGGCGGGGAAATGGTTTAGATTGTATAGTCTCCGAGCAGTTGATGCAGGACACCGTCGGCCTCGGTAAGCCGGCGCGAGGCTGTGGCGCGCCGCGCAAGCTTGTGGGCCATCCGGGCCGGCAGGCGCGCCGGCGAAGTGGCGGCCGCATCCGCCTCGGCCGAGAACGGCAGCGGAATGTTGTCGCGGCGCAGCTTGCGGAGGGTGACCTCGACGACGTCGGCAAGCGTGTAGCGGTCGAGGATGTTCGCGATCGCATTGCGGACATCCAGCATGAGCATGCGCAGGCCGCAGTGCGTCTCGTCGGGGCAGGTGCATTTCTCGTATGCCGTCTGGCTCACGCAGCCGATGGGCGCCAGCGGGCCGTCAATCAGGCGCACGACCCTGCCAATGGTGATCTGCCGCGCGGGCTTCGCGAGACGGTAGCCGCCAAACTTGCCCCGCTGGCTCTCCACCAGGCCGGCGTCCTTCAAGGTTTGCATGATTTGCTCCAGAAATTTCACCGGGAGCTGCTCGTTGTCAGCGAGCTCGGACACCTGCACCAACGGGCGCTTCACCTCGGCGGCGATGCCGAGATTGATGAGCGTGCGGAGCGCATATTCGCCTCGTTTGGAGAGCTTCATTTTGGTGACTGCTTGAATCTACATTAGCTTAGTAGGAATTAAAGCAAGGTAAAATTTTCCTCTTTCTCATTCCTTTGATTTCTAATCGCATATGGACTCGTTGCGCGGCCTTAGACCAGAGTCCGCCAGGGAGAATTGGACGAGGAAGTCCGAAATTCCGGAGATATCTCCCACTTCGCTAAAGTCTCAGCCTCAAGCCATCATAGGCCGGTTCGATCCCGGGTGGGAGCGCCGCAAGAAGTTCAGCATGATCATTGAGATGGGTCAGATGAGTGAGGTACGCACAAGGAGCGGCGATTTCGCGGGCAACCGCGACCGCTTCATCGATGCTCATATGCGACGGGTGCGGCAGCGGGCGGAGGCCATCGAGCACCATGGCATGCACGCCGCGTGCGAGCTCAACCGCTTCGCGAGGCACACGCTTGCAGTCGGTATAGTAGCCAAATTTCCTTCCACTGCTGCGCTCGGTAAAAACCAGGCCGAGTGTGTTGATCCCGCCATGCGGCAGCAGGGTTGACTGAATGGTGCCCTGCGGCAGCTCCAGCACATCCGGCATCACCGTCAGCTTGAACGCGGGGTAGCCCTTCACGACCGGTCGCTCCATGATGGCGTAGGGATACACCGCCAGCACCCGACTGATGCCCTCCTCGGTGGCATAGACCGGCAGCGCCTGGCCGCCGAGCAAATCACAGAAACGCCGCAAGTCATCCATGCCCGCGACATGGTCGGAATGGCCATGGGTCAGGATGAAAAGATCCGCCCGCTCCACCCCATCGCGCAGGCACTGCAGGCGCAGCTCAGGGGCGGCATCGACCTGCACATGCAGTCCGTCCATTACAACGTGGATCGAAGTCCGGGTTCGCCGGTTGCGCGGATCCTTCGATGTACAAACGGTACACTGGCATGCAATCATCGGCACGCCCTGGGATGTTCCGGTGCCCAGAAAGAAAACGTCCATGGCGGCCGGCTATTTCTTCCCCGTGAAAAGGGAGCTCATCGGCCGCGGCGGACGGATGGCTTCGCGCACAAGCAGCAGGCGGCGATCAGACAGGTCCATGATGACCCAAGCTTTGGGTACGGCCGCCCACCGGTCGAGCGCGTTTGTTTCGGCTGGGCAATGCCGCATCGCATGCGCAAAAAAAAAGACGCTCCCTTTTGGGGAGCGTCTTGGAGAATTGACTGTTGGCGGGCTTAGTAGTCGCCCATGCCACCGCCGCCGCCACCGCCCGGAGGATGGGCTTCCTTCTTCTCCGGGATCTCGGTGATCATGCACTCGGTCGTGAGCAGCAGGCCCGCGATCGAGGCTGCGTTTTGCAGCGCAGTGCGGGTGACCTTGGTCGGGTCGACCACGCCGGCCTTCACGAGATCCTCGTACTTGTCGGTTGCGACGTTGTAGCCGAAGTTGCCCTTGCCGGCGAGAACCTCGCCGACGACAACAGCGCCTTCAACACCCGCGTTCGCGCAGAGCATGCGGATCGGGTGCTCGATGGCCCGGCGGACGATCTGTGAACCGATCTTCTCGTCACCCTCGAGCGAGAGGTTGTCGATGACCTTCGCCGTGCGGAGCAGCGCGACACCACCACCTGCGACGATGCCCTCTTCCACCGCAGCGCGGGTGGCATGAAGGGCGTCTTCCACGCGGGCCTTCTTCTCCTTCATCTCAACCTCGGTCGAGGCACCCACGTTGATGACGGCGACGCCACCGGCGAGCTTGGCGAGGCGCTCCTGGAGCTTCTCGCGGTCGTAATCGGAGGTGGTCTCGTCGATCTGGCGGCGGAGCTGCTTGACGCGGCCCTGGATGTCGGACGACTTGCCGGCGCCCTCGACGATGGTCGTGTTCTCCTTGTCGACGACAATGCGCTTGGCCTTGCCGAGGTCGCTGATCGTGATGTTTTCCAGCTTGATGCCGAGATCCTCGGTGAAGCACTTGCCGCCCGTGAGGACCGCGATGTCCTCGAGCATGGCCTTGCGGCGGTCGCCAAAGCCGGGGGCCTTGACGGCGCACACGTTGAGGGTGCCGCGAATCTTGTTCACGACGAGCGCGGCGAGCGCCTCGCCCTCGACTTCCTCGGCGATGACCAGCAGCGGCTTGCCGCTCTTGGCGACCGTCTGGAGCAGCGGGAGCAAGTCCTGGAGACTCGTGATCTTCTTTTCGTGGATGAGCACGTAGGCGTCCTCGAGCACACATTCCATCGCCTCGGCGTTCGTGGCGAAGTAAGGCGAAAGATAGCCCTTGTCGAACTGCATGCCCTCGACGACGTCGAGCGTGGTCTCGATGGACTTGGCTTCCTCGACGGTGATGGTGCCGTCCTTGCCGACCTTGTCCATGGCATCGGCGATGATGTTACCGATCGTGTCGTCCCAGTTGGCGGAGACGGTCGCGACCTGGCGGATTTCCTCGCGGTCGGAAACCTTCTTGGAGATTTTCGCGAGTTCGGTGACGGCGGCCTCAACGGCCTTGTCGATGCCGCGCTTGAGGAAGATCGGATTGGAGCCGGCGGTGACGTTCTTGAGGCCTTCCTTATAGATGGACTCGGCGAGCACGGTCGCGGTGGTGGTGCCATCGCCCGCGGCGTCGGAAGTCTTCGAAGCGACTTCCTTCACCCTCTGGGCGCCCATGTTCTCGTAGGGATCGGGAAGTTCGACGTCCTTTGCGACCGTTACGCCGTCCTTGGTGACGGTCGGCGAGCCGAATTTCTTGTCGATGA
>CAIUWA010000010.1 GCA_903902745.1 uncultured Opitutia bacterium
CGCAATGTTGACCGCCGCGCCGCTCAAGACCCTCGATCCTGAAATTTATGCCGCGATCTCCCGCGAGTTCGCCCGGCAACAGAGCCACCTTGAGCTCATCGCCTCGGAAAATTTCACCTACCCGGCCGTCCTCGAGGCGCAGGGCAGCGTGCTGACCAACAAATATGCCGAGGGCTACCCCGGCAAGCGCTGGTACGGCGGCTGCGAGTTCGTCGACCAGGTCGAGCAGCTCGCCATCGACCGCGCAAAGCAGCTCTTCGGCGCCGAGCACGCCAATGTGCAGCCGCACTCGGGCTCGCAGGCCAACTTCGCCGTCTACACCTCCGTGCTCCAGCCCGGCGACAAGGTCCTCGGCATGAACCTCAGCCACGGCGGCCATCTCACGCATGGCAATCCCGCCAATTTCTCCGGCAAACTCTACCAGTTCTGCCAGTATGGCGTCCGCCAGGACAATAACCTCCTCGATTACGACGAGCTCGCTGCCGTCGCCGCCCGCGAGAAGCCGAAGATGATCACCGTGGGCGCCAGCGCCTACTCGCGGGTCATCGACTTCGCGCGCATGGGCGAGATCGCCAAGGCCAATGGCGCGTTCCTCTTCGCCGACATCGCCCACATCGCCGGCCTCGTCGCCACCGGGGCGCACCCGTCGCCCATCCCCTACGCGGATTTTGTCACCACCACCACGCACAAGACGCTCCGCGGCCCGCGCGGCGGGCTGATCCTTTGTCGCGCCGCCCACGCCAAGGCCATTGACTCCGCCGTCTTCCCCGGCGCCCAGGGCGGCCCGCTCATGCACGTCATCGCCGCCAAGGCAGTGTGCTTCGGCGAGTGCCTGAAGCCCGGCTTCAAGGTCTACTCGGAGCAGATCATCAAGAACTCCCGCGCCCTCGCCGCCGCCATGAAGTCGCGCGGCTACCAGATCGTCTCCGGCGGCACCGACAACCATCTCTTCCTGGTCGACCTCCGCGGCAACCTGCCCGAGCTCACGGCCAAGAAGGCCCAGGAGACGCTCGATCTCGCCAACATCACCTGCAACAAGAACACGGTGCCCTTCGAGACCCGCTCGCCTTTCCAGGCCTCCGGCATCCGCCTCGGTACCCCCGCCGTCACCACGCGCGGGCTGGTGGAGCCGGACATGGACGAAATCTCCGCCTGCATTGACACCGTGCTCAAGGCCATCGGCACCCCCGGTGAAGCCGCCGCGCTCGCCGCCACCAAGCAGCGCGTGATCGCGCTCACTGCGCGCTACCCGCTGCCGTACAAGCTCTGAGAGTGCCCCGTAACAGCTGAGGTAACGAGGCTGGGTTTGTTGCAGCGGCGGTCATGGACCGCCGCTACAGTTGCTGCCCCCGCTCACGTCCACTTCACCCCGCAGCTTGCCACCGGCCATTGCCCACATGCATGCTGGGCTCCATGTTTGAACCGCGCCACGCACCCCTGTTGCCTCGCCCCGCGTTTTACGCCCGGCTCCGCTGGCATGCGCTGCTCGGGCTCCTCGGCCTCGCCGCCTGCGTGGTGATCGGCATGGCGGGTTATCATGCTTTCGAGGGGCTGGGCTGGGTTGATTCCTACGTCAATGCCGCGATGATCCTGTCGGGCATGGGTCCGCTTGATCCCATCAAGACCACCGCCGGAAAACTTTTCGCCGGCACTTATTCCCTTTTCAGCGGGGTGGTCTTCCTCACCACGGTCGGTTTCTTCCTCATGCCGGTCATTCACCGGCTGCTGCATAAATTTCATCTGGAGTCCCGCGACCGTTCCTAGTGGCCTGTGCCTTGCTCCCCCCTCCGCCGCACTTCGCCGGACATCCCGCTCCCCGTCTCATGCCTCCCGCTGCCGCCGCCAAGCCCCGGTTGTTCTCCCCCCGCCTGGCGGTCGCCCTGGTGGTCGCCGCCGGGCTGGCGCTGTCCTTGCTCGTTTCCGTGCAGGTGGTCGAGATGCAGCGGGCCCGGGCCGAGTTGGAGTTCTCCCGCCGCGTCGACATCCGTCATGCGCTCACCCGCGAGATCCTGAGCAATTACGAGGCCGGCCTATTCGGCCTGCGCAACCTGTTCGTCGGCGACGATGCGGTCAGCCGCGAGGAGTTCCTCCAGGTCGCCCGCGACATCCTCGCGCGTTACGAGGGCATCACCGCACTCGAGTGGGTGCCGGTGGTCCCCAGTCGCGACCGGGCGGCCTTCGAGCTCGCGACCAGCCGCGAATTGGGCCGGTCCTTCCATTTCACCGAACGCGATCCGGGCAACAAGCCCATCCTCGATCGGGAGCGGCCCGAGTATTATCCGATCACCTACCTGGAGCCGCTCGCCGGCAATGAACCCGCCCTCGGCCTCGATCTCGTCGCCGGCTTCACCAGCGCCAGCCTCGAGCTCGCCCGCCGGGAGAATCGCATGGTGCTGAGCCAGGCGCTCGAACTCATCCAGGGCCAGCGGGGCGTCGTGATGATGTGGCCCGTTTATCAGAAGCCCGCCCAACCGCTTTTCCCCCGCGGGAAATTCCTCGGCTTCGTCCAAGGCGTTTTCCGGATCGGCGAGATGTTCGAGCAGACGCAAAAACGTGAGCCCACCTCCACCCTGGA
>CAIUWA010000011.1 GCA_903902745.1 uncultured Opitutia bacterium
AGGTCCAGGCCACCACCGTGCAGCTCGCGCAGGGCGTGGGCCAGCTCGCGGAAAAATCCGCCGACCTCACCAAGGAGATCCGCGACAACCGCCCGATCAATGCCAACGTGCTGTTCAGCGATTTCCTCGCCAATCGGGTGCGGACTACGTTCACCGCCATCCGGCCGAGCCTGTTCGGCCAGGTCAACCGCACCCGCGAGGCCCAGACGGTCTTCGTGGCCGACGGGAAGCAGGTTTACGCGCTGCTGCACATCGCCGACACGCCGTTCTCGCTGCTCGAGCCGGGGGCCGACTGGGAAAAGCTCACCGTGGAGTTTTCGAAGCCGCCTGCCTATCACAGCCTGGCGCCTACCCTAAGTTTCCTTTCGATCGACCCGCGCGTGGTCGTGGTGCCCGTGGATCCCGCGCAGGTGGCCGCGCTGGGCGTGAAGGTCTACCAGACCGCGCTGGAGCCGTTCAAATTTCCCGATGCCGTGTTGATCAACGGCGGCGGCAAGGGCTACGGCGAGGTCAGCTTCAAGCTCGACGCCTCGCAGCGCGGCTACGTGCAGGTCGACAACCGGCTGTTCAAGCGGCTCTTTGGCGACTTCGCCCCCTCGCGCGGCGACCTCGTGATGAGCAAGACCGGCGAGCTCCTCGGCATCATGGTCAACAGCGACTATTGCGCGCTCGTGAACAATTTCCTGCCGGCCAAGACCATCACGACCGGTGACACCGTGAAGGCGCAGCAAACCAGCCAGACACTCAACGACCTCGCCGCCCGCTATCAGGGTCTGCCCTTCAAGCTGCAATAGGTCTGGCGCATAGCCGATCCGGTTTCACGCAGAGACGCAGAGGGCGCGGAGAATATTCGATCGGTAGGCAGTTGTTTGGTTTGAAACCCGAAATCATCCGCATCCCGTTTCTGACCTCTGCGCTCTCTGCGCCTCTGCGTGAAACTGGATTTATTCCTGTCGTGGAATCCCTGTTGCCTGCGGCGCGGGTTTTCCTCATGACAGCCAAACCATGAAATACCCCGCATGCTTGCTCATCGCGTTGCTGGCCGCCGGTTCGATCCGGGCGGCGGATGCTTGGAAACCGCTGTTCAACGGCAAGGATCTCAGCAACTGGGACATGTTCCTGGCGATCCCCGATCCGTCGGTCGATCTCCCCGGACTGAAGCGTGATGCGAATGGCAAATATCTCGAGCCCATCGGACTGAACAAGGACCCGCTGGGGATCTTCAACGTGAAGACCGTGGACGGCGGTCCCGTGATCTATGTCACGGGCCAGGGCTTCGGCACGATCACGACGAAGGAATCGTATGAAAACTTCCACGTGCGCCTGCAGATGAAGTGGGGCGAAAAAAAGTGGGCGCCCAAGCTGAACGCCCCGCGTGACTGCGGCCTGCTTTATTTCTGCCACGGCCCGCTGGGCGTGGAGCACGGGCAGTGGCCGCGGTCGGTCGAGTTCCAGATCCAGGAACACGACATCGGCGACCTCTACGCGCTCATGACCCGGGTGACGGTGAATGCCCGCAAGCAGGATCGCCTCTGGCTCTACGACCCGAAGGCCGAGCCGATTCTCTTTGAGCAGAAGGCCCCCATCAGCAACCGCTGCGTGAAGCTGGGCGACCCGGAGAAGCCGAACGGCGAGTGGAACTCGCTCGACCTGTACTGCTTTGGCGCCGACAGCATGCATGTCGTGAACGGCGTCGTCGTGATGCGCCTGCACAACGCGGAGCGCATTGACGGCGCCGCGCCCGCGCCGATCAGCTCCGGCCAGATCAGTCTCCAGACGGAAGGCGCGGAGGTTTACTACCGCAACGTCGAGATCACTCCGATCACGGCGATGCCGGCGGAGTTCGCGGAGAAGTGAGGCGATGCGCGAAGGTGGAACGCGTTGGGGACAACGCGCTCCACCCATTTGAGTCCGATCAGTGCTTCGTCTCCACCGGGCCGCTGGCGGTCGCGGCACGCGTGTCGCCTTCGCCGAGCTTGCGGCGGAAGAGGCCGAGGGCGAGCTGGTAGCAGGTGAGGGCGAGCTCGGGATCGTAGCGGTGGCCTTCGTCGCGCAGGAAGGCGTGGGCGCCGTTGAACTCGTGCCACGTGAAATTGGTCCCGGCGGCGGCGAGCGCGGCGTGCACCTTGACGCGGCCTTCAACCGGCACGTGCGGATCCTGCCGGCCCCAGATCATCATCAGCTCGCCCTTGATCTCGGCGATGCGGGCGAGCGAGTCGTCCTTCATACCCTGGCCGAGGCCGGCCTTGTGAATGTCCGTCGCGTAGAAGCAAACCGCCGCCAGCGCCTCCGGGTTCATCGCGGCGCGGAACGCGAGATGGCCGCCGATGCAGATGCCGATGACGCCGAGCTTTCCGGTGCAATGCTCATAACCCCGGAGGAACGCGAGCACGGCGCGCGCATCGGTGTCGTAGGCGGCGAGCGGCTTGGTGGTCTTGAGCGCGTTGCCGCGGTCGGCTCCGGCCTGGTCATAGGCGAGCACCGCGCCGGCGGGCTCGAATTCATGGTAGATCTCCGGCACGGCGACGACAAACCCGTGGCCGGCGAGCAGGGCGGCCGTGCGGCGGATCGGCGCGGTGACCTGGAAGATCTCCGAGTAAAGCAGGATGCCCGGATATTTTCCCGGCGCCGTCGGACGAAAAAGATACGTCCGCATCGGGCCGGACGGCGTGGCGAGGTCAACGTGCTCGGTTTCCTTGATGGTCATGGGTGAGGAAGAAGAAATGGTTTGTTTTTAACACAGAGGGCACAGAGAGCGCGGAGGGTGTAATTTCCTGCTCGTGCAGTCTCTGCGTTCTCTGGGTTAAATAACCCGCGCGGTTATTTCGCTTCCGGAAAATTAAGTTCGCGGACCCAGATGTTGCGGAAGGAAACCGGATTGCGGTGGTCCTGGAGCAGGAGCGGTAGCTTTGCCGCGTGCGCCTCGTAGGGCGGGAGCTTGGGCTGGTTATAGGTCGGGCCGTTGGGTGTCGGGCCGGTGAGCGCGACGTCGTGCTGCACGAGCACGCCGTTTTGAAACGCGGTCATCCGTGCGGGACTGGCCAGCTTGCCGTCGGGCGCGAAACGCGGCGCGATGAAAACAACGTCGAAGGTCTCCCAGGCGCCGGGCCCACGCGAAGCGTTCACCAAGGGCGCGTGCTCCTTGTAGACGGATCCGGACTGGCCATTGACGTACGTGGGATTGTCGGTCGAGTCGAGGATCTGCAGCTCGTAGAGTCCCATGAAGAAAACGCCGCTGTTACCGCGTTCCTGGCCCTTGCCCTTCACCTCGGCGGGAGTGCGGAACTCGAGGTGGAGCTGCACGTCACCGAAGGCGCGCTTCGTGCGCTGGTCGGTGGGCCGGGCGGGGGCGGCGGTGGGGATGACCGCCATCGCGCCGTCCTCGATTTTCCACGGATGGCCGCCGGGCACGGCGGGCTCCCATTCATCGAGATTTTTTCCGTCGAAGAGCACAATGGCGTCGGAGGGCAGGCCGGAGGCCGGCGCAGCGACGACGGGCGGGATGGGCGACCACACCTCGGTGAGCGTGTACGGCGGCGGAGCGGCTTTGTCCGCGGCGAAGACCGGAGAGAAAAGGGTGGCGCTGACGGCGGAGAGCAGGAGGGGTAGGGGGCGCATGATAGGTCCGAGCCTGCGTCGGGCGCGTCGGGCAGGCAAGTGCGCAGGGTGGAGTTAATCTGGTTTGAAACCTACTCGCGAGATCGAGCCGACACACCCGGCCCTGTCGGGCACCCCTCTTGTTAGAGGGGAGCAGATTGGGTTCACCTCTACAAAGAGGGGTGGCGCCCTGCGCCGGGGTGTGTGATCGATGCAGCCAGAGCGCCAGCGATCGGCGGTGCTTGTTGCCGGACGGTTAGGCTTTCAACCACCGGCATTCAACTTTCAACTGTCCGCCTCCGTCCATGAGCGCGCCCCAGCCCAACATCCTGTGGATTGTGACGACCCAATGGCGGGCGCAGGCCTGCGGGTACGCGGGCGACCCGAACGCGCGCACGCCGCACCTCGACCGGCTCGCGGCGGAGAGCGTGAACTACGCGCAGGCGGTGACGCCGCATCCGTTCGGGCCCTTTGCCCGCGCGGCGATGCTGACGGGCGTGCCGTCGCCGGCGAACGGTGTGCGCGATTACTTTGATCCACTGCCGGCCGGGGCGAGGACGATCGCGCATGAGTTGAAGGAGCGCGGTTATGCGACGGCGTTCTTCGGCAAATGGCATTTGGCGCGGCGTGATCCGGCCGCTCCGCTGGTGGGTGAGGCACATGCGAAGATCGTTGTGCCGCCTGAGGCGCGGGGGGGCTTTGAACTTTGGGAAGGATTCGAGAGCGGGTTTTTGCTGAATGATCCTTGGCTCCATGGCTCGAGGCTGGAACGTCCGCAGAAATTCGAGGGCTATCAGAGCGATGTGGTCTGCGGGCGCGCGGGGGAATGGCTCGGCGAGCAAAACTCAAACGCCAAAACCCAAATGCCAAAAAGAATTCAGCCTTGGTTCTGTGTGGTGAGTTTGGAAGCACCGCATCCGCCGTACGAGGCGCCGGCGGCGGGGGTGAAGACCCGGGATCCGCGGGAGATCGTGCTGCCGGCGAATGTGCCGCGGGGCGGGGAGGTGGAGGCCCGGGCACGCCGGGAGCTCGCGGGCTATTATGCACACATCGAGGCGACGGATGCGGCCATCGGGCGGATGCTGTCCTCGGGTGCGCTGGCGGACACGATCGTCGTTTTCACGAGCGTGCATGGCGACATGCACGGCGCGCACGGGCTGTTCCGCAAAGGCTGGCCGCACGAGGAAAGCGTGCGGGTGCCGCTGCTCGTGCGCGGAGCGCCCGAGCAAGTAACAAGTAACAAGTGGCAAGGGGCAAGGGGAGCCAGTGACGCGACGGTATCGCTCGTGGATTTGCCAGGGATGACCTTGGCCTGGGCCTCCGGCGTCCGGCCTCCGGCTTCCGGCGTCCATGCCTTGATTTCGATGCCGAGCGTCGTGGCCCTGCCTCACCAATGCGACCGCGTGTGGCGCGGTGTGCGGACACCGCGGCGCAAACTGGTGTTGAACGCGGACGGCTCGCCCTGGCTGTTCTTCGACCTGGAGCGCGACCCGCTGGAGTTGAAAAACCTCGCCGGTGATCCGACCCGCGCGGCGGAAATCGCAGAACTGGTCGCTATATTGCAGAACGAGGCAGATGGGCTCCCTTCTTTCGACACACCTGTCAGGTGAATCCGTTACGGCGCAGGCCGCGCAGGGTGGTCAGTTCGCCCCATTCGGTGAGTGGGGGCAAAGGGCGGGGAGCGGTCTGATGGCGCCGGCCGGTGCGCTGGTGATAGGCGGCGAGTTGTAGCGCGACGAAAGCTTTGCTGCCGAGCACGGCACCGTCGGTGAAGTAGCGGACGCGGCAGCGCAGGACAGTCGCGAGCGGCAATCGGCCGCCGTCCTTGAGCACCTTCTGCAACGCCTCGGGACTGATGCGGCGGCCACCTGAGGGAATGGCTGAACCATGATAGGAAACCTTGGCACCAACATCAGCTCGGTACAAAGAAAACTGCTGCGCAAATGTAGCGCTGCAGAACATGAAAAATAAAAGGACTCTTTTCATCTTATGCCCAACGTTCAAGATGAGCCACGGCCGCTCGGGGCCGTTGGCTCTGGCGGCTGGTTAGGCATTTTTCTTCCTCCGTTGCTCCTCTAGAAATGCAGGATCAATCCACACACGCTTTACTTGGCCGGGCTTTAGCGTGACTGGCGTCGGAGCCGAGAATGCCGCGAGAAACTCTAGCACGCTTGAAAATAGAATCTCTTCCTTTTCGGTTTCATGGTCCCAGAAACTGACTGCGCCTTCAGCGCGCTTCAGATACCGATTCCCGCAGGAATCTTCGCCTATCACGCAAGGGGCTTCTTTCTTCCACGCCGATACCGGAAAAAGTGTTCGCACTTCGAATTCGCGTCCATCCTTCCGGACGACGCTTCGCTGGCTGAGATTCGCGATGGCCTCAAAAACCGCAGACTGAAGATCGGTGCTCATGTCTTTTGCCTAACGTTTGAGATCAGCCACGAGGACCGCAGGTCCGAGTTGGCTGTAGCGACTGGTTAGGCTCTTTTGATTTCATCGCATACGCGGTCGAAGCGCTCGAAATACTGGCGCTCTAAAACTTCTTTTGGGAGAACGAAGGTTTCATGGGTGAACTCCAACGACAAGCCCTTCGAGAGACTGGCTCCTTCTTCTTGAAAGGCCGCATACAAGTCCCGTGCGGTCGTGAGGTCCCCGGCATTCCGCATGCCGTAGTCGGCAACCCAGAGACAATAGAGAAGCTTCTCTTTGGGATCCAAAGCGGCAATTCCGACGCGAGCCTTCTTCTGGATGACATCATCACCAGCCTCGATGACCCACGTTTCGTTGTTCGTCGGAGCGCTCATTCTTTGCCTAACAGTATTAGTATGTCGCACTCGGAGTGCGGCATATCGTGGGTTTGATGGCGGGGCTCATCATGGAAAAAATTGGCTGAAATGACGGGCTGACTCGATGCTATTCTGGGACTTCCGCGAATAGGATGCGCCGGATATGGACGCGATGCCCTCCGACAAAAGCCGCAGTCGAAAGCCGCACCCGGGGATGGTTCGGGGCATTGCGCCGTGGCACGAAATTCCTCAGCCGATGAACTCGATCTTCTTGGGTTGCGGGTTGAACTGGCGGCGGATGGCTTCCTCGATTTCGTGGAGCTTCACGGGCTTCGAGACGTAGTCGTCCATGCCGGCAGCCAGGCAGATTTCGCGGTCGCCCTGCACCGCGTTGGCGGTGAGTGCGATGATCTTCGGCTGGCGCGCGGCCGGCAGGCGCTGGCGGATCTGCCGGCTCGCCTCCAGTCCGTCCATCTCGGGCATCTGGAGATCCATCAGCACGAGATCATACCGGCGGTTTTCCAGGGCGGTCAGCGCCTCAAGGCCGTTGCCCACGGCGTCGGCGCGGTAGCCGAGCCGGGAGAGGAAGCGCAGCGCGACCTTCTGGTTGACGGCGTTGTCCTCGGCGAGGAGGACCTCGAGCGGGATGTCCTCGGCCAGCAGGCGCGCGCTCCCGGCGGCGCGCAGCTCCAGGGGCGGGCGGGAGGCGGAGGTGAAGAGGGCGGCGATGGTCTGGGCCAGCACGACCGACTTGAGCGGCTTGGAGATGTACGCGCAAACCGGTCCGCCCGCCGACGCTTCGGGCGTGGTGTGCCCGAAAGGCAGCATGATCAGGCGGGGCGTGGCGAGGGGCGCGAGGGCCTCGATCTTGTCATGGTTGACGAGGAGCAGGCTCGGCGCCGGGGTAAGCGTGGCGGCGAGGGCGAGGGCCTCGGCGGGGCTGGCGACGAGGTGGCAGGCGGCGCCCCAGTCCTGGAAGAATTTTTCCAGGCGCCGACGGGTGACGGCATGGTCCTCGATCACGAGCACGGGCCCGGACCGGAGTGCACCCGGCAGATCGGGGAGGCCGGTGTCGGGCGGGACGATCGCGGCGGCGGTCGTGATCGTGAAGGTGAAGGCGGAGCCCTGACCCACGGAGCTTTCGACCCGGATGTCGCCGCCCATGAGCGCGCACAGCCGCTGGGAGATGACGAGACCGAGGCCGGTGCCGCCGTATTTGCGGGTGGTGGAGGAATCGACCTGGGAGAAGACCTTGAAGAGGCGGTCGACCCGGTCGTCCGCGATGCCGATGCCGGTGTCGCGCACCGTGAATTCGAGTCGCGTCGAGTCCGGCGCCTCGGTCGGGGCCGCGAGGCGGCGCACCTCGATGGAAATGCTGCCGCCCGGCGTGAACTTCACGGCGTTGTTGACGAGGTTGACGAGGACCTGGCGGAGGCGGGTGACGTCGCCGATGATCCACGCGGGCACATCGGGCGCGACGGCGTAGGCGAGGTCCAGTTTCTTGGTGGCGGCCTGGAGGGCGAACAGGTCGAGCGTTTCCTCGAGGCAGGTGCCGAGCTCGAAGGGCAGGCTCTCGAGCTCCATCTTGCCGGACTCGATCTTGGAGAAGTCGAGGATGTCGTTGATGATCGTGAGCAGGGCCTCGCCGGAGGTGCGGATGGTGTTGACGAAGTCGCGCTGCTCGCGGTTCAGGCTGGTTTCGAGCAGCAGGCTGGTCATGCCGATCACGCCGTTCATGGGCGTGCGGATCTCGTGCGACATGGAGGCGAGAAAATCGGACTTGGCGCGGGAAGCGGCGTCGGCCTCGGTCTTGGCCCGGCGCAGGGCGGTCTCGGTCTCCACGCGCGCGGTGATGTCGGCGAGCATGATGATGAAGTTTTCCAGCACGCCGTCGTTGTTGCGCACGGGCTGGATCTCGACCTGGAGGTGGTATTTGCGGCCGGACTTGGAGTAGTTGACGACGTCGGTGCTGGCACCGTGGCCATGGGCCATCGCGCCGCGGATATATTCGGCGGTCCGCGGGTTGGCCTCGGGCCCGACCATGAAGTCGAGGGCGCTCCGCCCCACGGCCTCCTTGAGCGGGAATTCCATGATGCGGGTGAAGCTCTCGTTGACCCACTCGATGCGCGCGTCGGGTGTGCAGATCATGACGAGGTTGTCCGTGCGGGCGGCGACGAGGGAGAGCTTGCGGGTGGCGGACTGGCTCTCGCGGAGGGCGCTGATGTCGTGCACCGTGCCGATGATGCGCGTGGGCGTTCCCCCGGCGGCGGTGGCGACTGACTTCGCGCGGGTGTTGACCCAACGCCATTCGCCGCTGCGGGTGCGCACGCGGTATTCCGGGTCGATGAAGGCCGCGGTGCCGCCGAGCTGGGATTCGACGCGGCGGCGGTAGGCTGGCAAATCCTCCGGGTGGATGAACGACTGCCAGGCCTCGACGGTCGCGGGCATGCGGGTGGGATCGTAGCCGAGCATGGACCAGAGCCCGGGACTGTAATAGACATGGGCGGCGGGGACGTTCCACTCGAAGATCCCGATCTGGGTGGAGTCGAGCGCGAGGCGCAGGCGCTCGTCGGAGACCTTGAGCCGGCCCTCGATGCGCCGCCGCTCGTCGTTTTCGGCGATCAGGCGACGGTTCGACTGCTCGGCGGAGAGCATGCCGGACTGGGCGGTGCGGGCGAAGTGCGCGCTGAGTCCGAGGAGGATCGTGATGCCGAAACCCGCGAAGAGCGCGAACTCGGGGAGATAACGGCGGTTGCGCGAGAGGAATTCCGCGGACGGTGTGAACGTAAAGCGGATGCGCCGGTCGGCGATGTTGACCAGGGAGTCGAACGCCTGGTCATCGTTCGGCGCGAGGTCGCCGAGGAGGGAGGAGTAGACGACCTCGCCGGCGACGGAGATGACGATGCTGTAATTGGCGGACAGATGGAGGTCGTGGTCGAGCTGGCTGAAAAATCCCTGGTAGGTGTAGGAAGCGGCGACAAAGCCCGCGATCACGCCGGAGCGCTTCACCGGGACATAAATGACAAAGCCGCGGCCGCGGAGCGGCAGGTTGAGCGAAGCGGAAACCGCCGCGCGATTCGTGGTCTGCGCCACATTGATGGCCGCGCGCCGGATGGCGCCCGAGTCGCGATCAGCGGCATGGTCGAAGCTGAGCGAACCTTCATTGTCCCGGGACGGATAAACCCAGCGGGTGTGCAGCGTGGAGTCGACCCAGGCGAGCGCGACACAAGCCGGGGAATCGCGCAGATGCATGTCGGCGTCGATTTCCCAGAGGGCGGTGGCGTTGTCCCCCGTCTGGCTCCAGCTCTGGGCGATGTGCTCCAGGGCGGTTTTCTGGCGGCCGAGCTCGGCGTCGGTGCGGGTGGCCAGGTTGTTGATGGCGATCTGAGTGCCGGAGCCCTGGAAGGTGATCTCGCGATTCCGCAGGCCGATCCAGAGGATGAGGGTGAGGGTGAGGCAGGCGATGACCGGGGGCAGGGCGAACCAATCCGGCAGGCCGCGCTCGAGCTTCCGGCTTTGGTGCCAGGCGAGGGAAAGCAAGGCGAGGCCGAGCAGCAGGAGCGCGATGGCGTCGAGGGGTGAAGTAGCCGTCGCCGTGCCCCAGCGAAACACCACCGGCAGGCCGGCGGCATAACCCAGCAGGGTGGAAAATCCGGCCGAGGCGACGAGCGAGCCGGTGATCGCCCCGGTTAGAATTCGCGCCCGGCCCGCCCGGGTATCAGCCGGTGCGCGCCACGCCAGCACGATGCCGGCGAGCAGGAGGCAGCCGGCCACGATGGCGGACATCCGTCCCGACGCGGCCGTGTCGATCATCAGGTAATCGCGGGCCAGCAGTTCATCGAAATGGAAATCCACTTGGAAAATCTGCTCGAGCAGTGTGAGCGCGCCGATGATCGCGGGCACGATGGCCACCCACGCAACCTGCACCCAGCCCATGCCGAGGGCGACCAGGACGAGCCCGAGCAGGAGCGCGCTCAGCGCCACATTGGCCTTGATGGGGGCGAATTCCGCCGGCAGCTGAATCAGCGAATTTATATGCAGGAACCAGCCCGCCAGTGCGACCGCTCCCAGCACTGCAAGCAAACTGGCCAGAGCAATCAGGAGACGCTCGGACCATGAAAATTTCGGCATCGTAGGAAGCGATGTCATGTAGGGAGTAAACCCTAGTAAAGAGCCGCCCGTACCGAGGGCAATGCGTTTCCAGCGGGGCTGGCGCGAATCAGGGCGTGGGCTCAGGCCGGGAAGGCGCCGCGGCGGGCTCCGGAGTGGGCAAATCAGCAGCGGGCTTTTCCGGTGCGGGCTTGTCGGGTTCGGCCGCGCGGGCCGGGCCAAGATTACGGAAGAAATTGGTCGGCCCATGGACGAAGGCCCACTCCGGCTTGGCCAGGCTGCCGGTCAGCCGGACCTCGAGGATTTCCGACAACGGCGCCAGCACGGCATTGAAGATCTGGGGAAGGAAATACTTGCTTTCGCCCAGCGGGAAAACCTTGGCATTGAAATCGAGTTCCTGTGCATCGAGGGCATAGGAGCCCTTGGCGTCGATTTCGGAATTGGCCCCGGTCAGCTTCAAATCGGGAAACGCGAGCTTCCGACCGTCGAGCTGGAAATCGCCCTGCAGCTTGGTGAAGCGCAGGGCGGTGAAGTTCAGCAATTCCGACAGCAGGCCGAGCAGGCGGATCTGGCCGAGTTCGGGCCCGGCGAGTTCGGCGCGGCCCTTGCCCTGGAAGCTGTAGGGATCCTGATAGCGCCCGCTGGCCGCCAGCGCGAGATCGAGCCGCACCTCGCCGGCCTTTTCGAGAAAGTCGCTCTTGGTGGCGGGGGCGGCCGACCGCCGCCGGGCCGAGAAATTTTCAACCGTGGTGATGGACTGCGCGAGATTCGCCCCCTTCAGCTCATAGTTGAAATCGAGCCGGCGGTCCGGCTTCCGGCCGGTCAGGCGGACCTGGCCCGCGCCGGTGCCGCCGGCGAAGCTCACGCCCACGCGGTCGATCACGAGATCGTTGTCGGCCAGGTCGGCGGCGAACGACAGGTCGCCGAGGGGAAAATCGAAAAGCGTGAACGCCCCCGTGGATTCCCCCTCGAGGTGCAGCTTCTGGTGCTCACCGCCGGGCGCGGCGGGGCCGTCGAGGCGGCCACTGATCCGCAGGCGGGGTGGCGCGGTGAAGAGAAAGGGCTCCACGATGTCGAGCCCCTCCGCGCCGAAGATCCGCGCGCCCGCCTGCACGTCCATGCTCGAGTTGACCGCCAGATCCATGCTGCGCAGGGCCTGGGCCGCGGGGTCGTACCGGCGGGTAAAGGAGCCGCTGGCCGACCCGGTCGCGTGGGCGACGGAGAAATCCAGCGCGTCGGTGAAGAAATCGGACCGGATGAACAGCCGGGTGCGCACGCGGTCGAAGGGCACGGTGCGGATGACCGGGGATGCCGCGTCGACCGAGATGAACTCGGTGGAAAGATCCGGCCGGCCCCAGCGTCCCTGCACGTCGACATCGGCCACCGGCGGGGCGGCGGTGAAGTCGAAGTTGGAGAAAAATCTCGGCCACCATTCGCTGAACCAGCCGTTGATGCCGGTGGGCCGGAGGCGGCCGGTCAGCAGGAAGCGGTAGTCGAGCGTGGCGGTGTCCATGGTGTAGCTGCCCCGCGCCTCGTTTCCGCCCTGGTGGAGGATGACATCCGTGGCGCGGAAGTCCGTGCCGGCGAGAGTCACATGGCCGCTGAAGGAACTGATCGGCACGTTCCGCGCGACCAGTTCGCGCGCGGCCACGCGGGCGTCGAGGGCGGCGAATTTCCAGCCGGGATCCAGCCACACCTCGGCGCTCAAGTGCGGCGGGGCGGAAAGCTTGAGCAAAGCAGTGAGGTCGCGGCCGGCGAGGGGGGAGAGCGCGGCGAGCAGCGCGGGCGTGGGCGCGGCGTCGAGCTGGAGACGGGCGGTTTTTTGTCCGAGGTCGGCTTCGCCGGAGACCGCGAGGGGGGCTCCGGCCAGCGTCGTGATCGCGGTGCCGCGCAGCGTGCCGTCCTGCCGGCTGGCCGTGGCGGCGAAGGGCGCGGCAGTGAGGCCCGCGGCGACCACGCGGCTGGCGCCGGCCTCGGCTTCCTCGGGATCGAAGGCATACTGCTCCGGCCGCAAGGTGCCGCGCACGCGCGCGTGCAGTCCCTGGACCAGGGTGTTGCTCGGCAGATGCAGGGCGTCGGCGCTGACATCAAACTGCGCCTTGACGACCGTGTCCCCCGCGACCGGAAAGCGCGTCGCGGCCGCGAGGTTCACGACCTGGAGGGCGAACGGCTCGGTGAGGTTGAGGCCGCGGGCGACGAGCGAGGCCGTGACAATGGCGCCGCGGGTTTCCGACGGCGCGAGATCCAGGTCGAGCCGGGGATCCTCGAGCAGCGCGAGCCGGCTGGTGTAATCCGCGATGTGCCGGCTCAGGCGAGGATAATCGCGGGCGATGAAATCGGCGACCGGCAGCGGGGCGCCGCGCTCGTGCTGCCACACCGCGGTGTGGACGGTGCCGCGCGCGGTGATCACGAGCCCCGCCAGGCGCGTGGTGAGCAGCCGGAGGTCGACGTCGTGCTCGCCGGGCACGAGGGTGGCGTCGAGATCGCTCACGAGCGCCTCGGCGCGACCCGAGGCCGACAGCATGGCGGGGACAAACAGGCTGACGCCGCTCACGCGGAATTCGAGCGGCTCGAAGCGCCCGGCGAGGAGCGCCCAGGGGTCGAGCCGGGCATAGGCCGCGCGCACGGTGACGAGCGGCTCGTTGAAGGACGGCGAGAGGAGGCGCACGTTTTCCACCAGGATGCGGCCCGAGGGGTCGAACGAAGTCCGGCCGAAGGCGGCCTTGAGCTGGGACGCAGCCAGCCGGTCCTCGAGGGCCCGCAGGACAAAACCCGGCACGGCCATTTCACGCGACGCCGCGCACCAGACCTGGACGGCGAGCAAAACGGCGAGCAGCAGCCACAACGTCCAGAGCGCGACCGAAAACACGCCAGCCGCGCCGAAGCGCACGCCCTGCCAGCAGAGTTTGAAAAACGGTTTCATGGGGCGGGTAGGGCGAGGCGTCCCGCGAAGCCGCGGCTCACCCGGAGGGTTCGCCCTACCACCAGCTGCAGCCGTGGCTTGTGCGTTATAGTCATCGGGCTCCAAGGTCGGCGGTCATAGACCGCCGCTACAACTTCGCCGGGCCGGGGTCGTTCGGGTAGATCAGCGGCCACAAGGCATCGGTGAACGATTGTTCCAGGGTCCACACCGCACCGCCAAATTCCTCCGAGGTCGCCAGCTGCGTGGTGCCGCCCAGGCGCGCGCTGAGCAGGAGCTTCATCGAGCCGGGCTGGGCGGCGGCGGAACCGCCCCCGAGGGTGATGGTCACCTCCAGCTGGTATTTCCACGCGCGCTCGATCCCGGCGGGTTCGATAAAATCCTTGGCGCGCAGGACACGCAGCTGGTCGATCAGGCGCTGCAGGGCCGCGTCTGCCGGCTGGCCACCCGCCGCGGGCGGAAGGGTTTTGTCCAGGAGCACGGCCTGGGTCGTGAGGTCGGTCAGCTTGAGGCCGATGATCTGGGCGCCGGCCGTCAGTTCCCGCAGCAGACGGTCGCGATAGGCCAGCGGGGTCACGGGCGTGGCGGCCAGGATCTCGGGATCAACCTCGTAGACGGATGATTCCGGTGCGCCGACCTGGGCGTAGGCGTGACTGCGATCGGCGCTGACGCCGATCCGAATGGTTTGGCTGGAGGCCGGGGCAGTGGGCGAGCCGGCGAGGGTGAGGACGATGGTGCGCACCGGACGATTGAAGCCCCAGCTTTCGAGATCGGGCTTGGTGGGGGCGTCATTGAGAAAGCCGTCCGGCTCCTTGGCGGAAAGCAGCGCGAGCTGTTCCAGGAGGCGCTGGACGGTCTTGAGATCGGCGCGTTGCGTCTGGGGCGCCTGACCGGCGTCACCCTGCATGATCTGCCAAGGGGTGGACTCGGCGGTGGCGGTGGCGGGCACGTCCAGGCGCTGGAGCCGGAGTTCCGGCTGGTTGGGCACCGAGGCGTCGGCGAGGGAGATGGTGGAGATGGCGCGCGGCTCGAACTCGAGCAAACGCCGCTCGCGCAGCGCGACCTGTGCGGTTTCGAGGCTGCGCTTGAGCTCCGCCGGAATGGCAACGGTGAAGAACGCATCCTTCTTATCCATCCGCGCATAGTATTCGACGCCATCGGGTGGAGTGGCGGCGGGCTGGGCCGGGCCGGGGCCCGGGACGGGGGCAAAGAGGAGCAGCGTCTCACTCCGGCCATTGCCCTCGAGGGAAATGCGCAGCGGCTGGAGGGTGGCGGCCTCCGGCGGCGTCGAGGGGAGGAACGATTTTACGCGCAGATCGTTGAGGGCATGGATCGTGAGCTCGGTGTCGAGTTTGCTGGCCCGGGCCTGGATTGGCGCCTCGAACGACCAGCGGTTGCCGGTGCGGTGCAGCCGGATCTGGGTGGTGGCCGCGGCGGTGAGATTGAAGGACCCCACCTCAAACACCGGGATGGTGAAAATCGTGTTGGAGCGGAGATCGTCGATGGTTTGGGCGAGGCTGTCGGCGATGCTGTGGCCCACGACATGCACGCTCTGGCCGTCGGAAGAAAGCAGGTAGAGGAGGTTCCCATCCTTGGTCTTGTTGCCGAGGCGAAGGGTAAAGGACTTGGGCGTGGCGGCGGGGTCGGCGGGATTGGCGGCGGAGGGATCGGCAGACGAAAAAGTGACGGTGAGCGCCGGGGGATCGAGGCCGTAGTCGGAGAGCTTCTGGCCGTTCTTGATCAATTCGGGCACGCTGAAGCTGGTTTCATGGTCGAGCAGGAGCAGGTCGGTGACGATGCGCTGGATCGCGAGGGGGTTGGCGGGCCAGTCGAACGGCTTCGTCAGATACCACGCGGTTCCGCGGCGCACGAGGTTGACGGCCGGCGTGGTTGCGGGACCGGTGATCTCGAGGGACTGGATGTTGGCGGCCTCGGAGCCCAGCACGCGGCGGCGCGCCTCCTGCGCGGCGTGTTCCGTGCGCCAGCCGGGCTCGAACTTGAAGATGAAAAAGAACACCGCGACATTCAGGAAAAGCAGGACAAGCGTGACTTTGGTGCGCATGGCGGAAAAGGGCGGGTGGGGAGGAGCAGGTCAGGAGCGGCGCGTCCAGTAGACAATGAGGCCGAGCAGGGCGGCCGCGCCGGGCACGACGAAGAGCAGGCTGTAGCGCAGCCTGACCAGCTCCTGCTCGTTGAGCGAGAGTTTGAAGCGCTCGACGGGCCGGGCGGGGACATTGAGCTGTTCGAGGCCGATGGCCCAGTTGATGGCGTTGATGAGGATGTTCTGGTTGCCGGCGATGACGAAGCCGTTGTTGGTCGCAAAATCGGTGGAGCCGAAAACCACCAGCCGGCCGTTGGGCACCGTGTAGGGGAGGTGGTCCCGCGGCTGCGCGTGCTCGGCGGCGACAATAAGAGCCAGGCCGTTCTTGTTTTGGGGCAGGCCCTTGATGTCACCCGCATTGAACTCGGGCAGGCGGGTGAAGTTGACCTCGCCCCACGACGTGGGGGAGGAGGCCGCGAGGGTGGACACGAGCAGCCCGCTCGTGGGCAAAGGATGCAGGCTGCGCGCCCGGCTGACCAGCAGGGGGACGTTTTTCATCTCGATCAGCGACTTGGTAATCGGGTGGACGCCCAGCGTATGGATCAGCAGCTCACCCTGCTCGGTGCGGTCATTGGTGTCGGAGATCACATCGTCGTCGGCGAGCACGCCCCAGTCGAGGAGCAGGTCGGTCAGTCCCGTCGGGATGCCGGGGGCGGAACCGGGCGCGAGCAGCAACAACATGTGCCCGGCGCGCGGCCCGAGATACTGGCGGAGTTGTTCCTGGGCGTAGGGCGGCACCCGCTGCGGGCCGACGGCGATGACGAGCGCCGCATCATCCGGCACCTTGCTGTGGGCGATGCCGAGGCTGAAGGACTCGACGGCGAAATTGCGCAGGCCGAGCTCGCCGGCGAGCACCGACAGGCCGCGGGCCGGATCGGCATTGTCAGTGCGGGCCTCGCCATTGCCGCTGAGGAAATAGATTTTTTTCCGCTCGGGGCTCGAGACATTGAGGATCGCGGAGGTGAACGCCTGCTCTCCGATGAAGTCCTTGGCCTGGTAGTTTTCCACGCGGTAGAGTTCCCCCAGCTCGACCACCCGGCGCTTGTCGCCGCAAAGAAACACCACGGCGTTGCGCTGCTCGATCCCGAGCTGGCTGGCGTCGCGGATCCGCCGGTCGACGTCGAGGTACTCGACGCGGACCCGGCCGTCATGACCGGTCTTGGCGTCGTGATTGCCCTCGGTGGCAAAGGCGTATTCGCGGAGCAGCCCGCGCACGTCCGGCAGAGCGGCGGCCACCTCGGGGTGGTCGGAGTCCTCGGGCAGGGTGACGATGACGCGGACGGGCTGGTTGAGGTTTCCGAGGTAGGCGAGCGTCTCGGGCGAGAGTGAATAGCGATGGTGGCGGGTGAGGTCGATGCGCCCCCAATCGTGGTTGAGGGCGATGTAGTTGAGGCCGCCAAACAGTGTCAGGAACAGCAGCGCCTGCAGCACGAGGTTGAACGTGCGAAACCAGCGGACGGTCCGGAAATTGTCGAAGGCGGGCATCTCGTCAGAGGACGGAGGATCCGCCGTCGCTAAAGTTTACCCGCCTTTGGCGGCGCCAGAGGCGACCAGGGCTATGGCGGACGCGCGGGGGATCCGCCGTCGCTAAGGCTATGGCGGACGCGCAGGGGACAGCGGTTGCCGGGGCTGGTCCGACCCTCGCCTCTCGAATCTCGGTTGGCTGGCTCATGAGTGCAGGAGCTTGGCCTCGATGCCGAGGATGCTGAAGATGAGCACGAGGACCGTGCCGCTCAGGTAGAACAGCACCTCCCGCGTGTCGACCACGCCCCGGGAGAAGTCGCCGAGGTGCTCGATGACCTGGGCGGACTCGACCGCGGACTTCACGGGCTGGAACATCTCGGAGTTGAGCGCGGGGAGCTGCAGGAGACCGGGCACGCCAATGATCAGGCCGAGCAGGGCGGCAAAGCAGACGATGCCCGAGACGGCCTGGCTGCGCGAAAGCGAGCTGGCGAAAATGCCGATGGCCACGAACAACAGTCCTGACACCGCGATGAACAGATAGCCGCCGATGAGCGGGCCGGGATCCAGGAAGCGGGCGTCACTGGCGAACCGGTGCAGGATGTAGAAAAAGCCGCCGGTCGAGCCCCAGAGCAGCAGGTAGAGTAAATAGGTCGCCCCATATTTGCCGAGCACGACCTCGGTGGTGGAGACGGAAGTGGTGAGGAGGGTCTCGATCGTGCCGAGGCGCCGCTCCTCGGCGAGCGACTTCATGGTCAGCAGCGGCACCATGAAAAGCACGGGGATCCAGAAGAGTTGGAAAAACACCTGGGCGGGCGACGCTTCCTGCGCGGCCTTGCTGTAGCTCTCGAGGATGCCGGTGAAGATCGTGCCCATGACCCCGAGGAAGAAGGCCGCGGCGATGTAGGTGCTCGGGCTGACCAGCAGCATCCGGATTTCATGGCCGAGGATGGTGGTGAAGTGTTTCATCTCAGTTTTTCTTCAGGTCTTCCGACCGCACGTCCCAGCTGCGGCGCGTGGCGGCGAGGAAGACATCCTCGAGGGTGGGGTTGGCGCGGCTGATTGACCGCACGCGGCAGGCGTCGCCGTTGGTCAGGGCGCGCAGGAGCGGCTCGCCAAGTTCCGCGGTGTTCTCGGTGGTCAGCGTGACACGGCGGAAGCCGTCGGCATCGGGCTCGGCCGTGGCCGTGATCCGGAGCGTGGGCTCCACGACGGCGAGCAACATGGGCAAGGTCGCGGGATCGCCGGTGATCTCGAGCGCGTAGGTGGTCCGGCCGAGGATTTCTCGGCGCAGCGCCGCGGGCGTGCCCTGCGCGACAACGCGGCCGCCGTTGATGATGAGCACGCGGTCGCAGGTCATCTCGATCTCCGGCAGGATGTGCGACGAGATGATGAGCGTCATGCGCCCGCGCAGGCTGGCGATGAGGTCGCGCACGATGAGAATCTGGTGCGGGTCGAGGCCGATGGTCGGCTCGTCCATGATGATGACGGGCGGCTCGGCGAGGATCGCCTCGGCGACACCGACGCGCTGGCGGAAGCCCTTGGAGAGCTTGCCGATGATCTTGTGCCGGACGCGCTTCAGGTCACAGAGCTCGAGCACCTCATCGATGCGCGGCCCGAGCTTGCGGCGGGCGATCTCCTTCAGGCGCCCGCGGAAATAAAGATATTCGCTCACGCGCATGTCCTCGGGCAGCGGGTTGTTCTCCGGCATGTAGCCGATGCGGCGCTTGACCTCGTCGGGCTGCGTGGTGACGGACAGCCCGCAGATGCGCACATTGCCGCTGGAGGCGGGCAGGTACCCCGTGAGGATGCGCATGGTCGTGCTCTTGCCGGCCCCGTTGGGGCCGAGGAAGCCGAGGATCTCGCCGCGACCCACCGTGAAGCTGATGTCGTTGACCGCCGTCACCCCGGCATAGGTCTTGACCAGGTGCTCAACTTCAATGGCGGGGGTGGTGTCTGGCATGCGAGCTAGGTTTGAGTGCGACTTTCGGGGCTGGGTTCCCAACTCTCAACTCCCTTTCTCGAGCGTGACCTCTCCGGCGCGGAAGCGGTGGGACCGCCCGCGCTCGTCGCGGAGGAGGAGGGCACCCTCGTCGTCGACGCCAAGGGCGGTGCCGGAGTGGCGCCGGTCGCCTTCGAGCAGCGTCACGGGCCGGCCCCGGAGGACATCGTAGCGGTGCCAGAGGTCGGCAAAATTTTCGAGGTAGTCGCCATCGACAAAGCGCTCGTAGGCGAGGAGCACACGGCCGATGAGGGCGGCGGTGAAACGGTTCAGGTCGAGCGGCTCGCCCACATGCTCGGCGAGCGAGATGGCGCGCCGCGCGAGTTCGCCCGGCCAGGCGTTGGCGGGGCTGTTGACGTTGAGGCCGAGGCCGAAGACCAGGTCGCGGATCTGGTCCGCGTCGATCCGCGCCTCGGTGAGCATGCCGCCGGCCTTGCGGCCGTCGAAGAGCAGGTCGTTCGGCCACTTGAGGCCGGGGGTGGCGCGGCAGAAGTTGGCGACGAGTTCGCAGACGTTGACGCCCATCCAGAGCGTGAAGGTCTGCATGCGTCCCGGGGCGAGCCGCGGGCGGAAGGCGAAGCTGGCGTAAAGGTTGCCGTTGTCGGCGCTGTGCCACGCGCGGCCGAGGCGGCCGCGCCCGCGGGTCTGGCGGCGCGCCAGCACGACGAAGGGCGCGGACCGGCCGGCGGCAAGGAGACGGGCGGCCTCGTCGTTGGTGCTGTCGACCTCCGGGAGGCAGAAGAGCCGGATCGAACGGGCGCGGGCGCCGAGGTGGGCGGCGACCAGCGCGGAGTGGAGCGCGGCCGGCCGGCGGACCAGCCGGTAGCCGCGGCTGCGCACCGCCTTGAAGCCGAAGCCCTGGGCGCGCAGTTTTTCCATCTGATGCCACACGGCGACGCGGCTCACGCCCAACTTCTCGGCGAGTCGGCTGCCGGAGACGAAGGCCGGCTCATGTTCGAGGAGTTCGCGCAGGATGACGAACTCGGGCGATGAGGCGGAGGTGACGGCGGACATGCGGGAAGCGGCGTTGCCAACTACAAGGCGTCGGCCCATGCTGCGCAAATGTCATTTGAGGAATTTCAGGCCGTCCTCGCCGCTTCCGGCCCGCCCCCTGCCTCACTCAGTTTGCCCCTGCAGGCGCTCTGGCAGGACGCGCGCGGCGACTGGGCTCGCGCGCATGAATGCGCGCAGGAGGACAAGGCTCGCGACGGCTCGTGGGTGCATGCCTACCTGCACCGCAAGGAAGGCGATCTCGGCAACGCCGGCTACTGGTATGCGCGGGCCGCGCGGCCGATGCCGGGAGCGGAGGTCGCGCCGGAAGCGGAGTGGGCGGCGATCGCGCGGGAATTGCTGGCCCGCTGAGCTGGCGGATCGGGGAATTATTTCGCGCAGAGGCGCAGAGGCGCGGAGAAATCCGGAATTTGGGACCGGCTGAAACCGGGGATCCGAATCGCCAGCTTCAAAAAATGTACCACGGAGGAAATTCCCACGAACCGCCTCCCTGCTCTGCGCCTTTGCGCCTCTGCGCGAAACCTGGCTTGGCTCCCGGCTATTTCTTTTCGCCCAGCGAACCGAAGTCCGCACGGCGGACAAAACTTTCGGCGCCGGTGCGCTTGATGTAATCGCTGCCGGCGGTGTCCCCGGCCATCGCGGCATCGCTCGCAGCCTTCCGGAGTTCGTCAATGTCGCTCAGACGCTGCTCATCGCGGTACATCTGCAGCGCGATGGGCCGGTTCATGAAGCCGATCAGGGGAATGTTCAGTCCGGCGTAGTGCCGCATCGCCATCTGGCTGAGCCCCTTTTCGGTATTGAGGTCGCGTTCGCGGAAAATCGGCACGCGGTTGCCCCGGACCACGACCGAAGGCAGGCGGGGAATATCGTTCTTGGGCTTGTCGACATCGCGTGAATCCACCTCCTCCTCGGCCTTCACCACGGGCTTGGGCGGCGGATTGTATTTGGGCAGGCCCGTGGCCATGATGGCGGCCACCTCACTCGAAACCGCCCGCGGCTTTTTGGGCGCGGCGGGGGCGGCGTTGGCCGGGGTGCCGGTGGGGGCATCTGCCGCAAAAGCGGGCTTGTTGTCGGTCGGCGCCGCCGGGGCTGCGACCGGCGGGGCGGATGAAACTTCCTGCGCGGATGCGACCGTGGCGAACACGGCGGCAGCCAAGACGAGACGGACAGGGTAGGTCATCATGGTCATATGGAAACTTGGCGGGCCGAGGTGTTCCGCGCAACTTTTAGTTACTCCGCCGCCAGCCAGGGCAGGGAATCATGCCGCCATGATAGTCTCCCGCCGCCAGGTATTCCGCGCAGGATTTGGGCAAGGCTGCGCATGTCTTGCTGGCCGCCGGAGGCACCCACCTTGGAGCCACCCCTTACTTCCGGACCTGCCCGGTGCCCTCGATCACGAACTTGTGCGTGCAGAGTTCACGCAGGCCCATCGGGCCGCGGGCGTGGAGGCGGTCGGTGCTGATGCCGATTTCCGCGCCATAGCCGAATTCGAAGCCGTCCGTGAAGCGCGTGCTCGCGTTCCAGTAAACCGTCGCGCTGTCCACCTCGGCGAGGAACTGGCGCGCGGCCTTCTCGTCGGCGGTCACGATGGCGTCGCTGTGGTTCGAGCCGTCGCGGTTGATCGTCGCGATCGCGTCGCCGAGCGAATCGACGATGCGCACCGCGATGACGTAGTCGAGGAACTCGGTGGAATAATCGGCCTCCGTCGCCGGCACGGTCGCGAGCCCGGCCTGCGCGAGGAGGGCGGTGCTGGCGGCGTCGCAGCGCAACTCGACCTTCGCGGCGCGGAGGGCGCGGGCGGTGGACGGGAGGAATTTCTCCGCGATGGCGCGGTGGACGAGGAGCTGCTCGGCGGCGTTGCACGCACTGGGGCGCGACACCTTGGCGTTGAGCGTGACGGCCTCGGCCATCGCGGGGTCGGCGGCGGCATCAACGTACACGAAGCAAACGCCCTTGTAGTGCTTGATGACCGGGATGGTGCTGTTGGCCGCGACAAAGCGGATGAGGGCCTCGCCGCCGCGGGGGATGATGCAGTGGATGAGCGTGTCGAGCTTGAGCAGCGTGGTGAGCGCGGCGCGGTCGGTGGTGGGAATGAGCTGCACGGCCTCGGCCGGCAGCCGGGCCGCGGCCAGGGCTGCGGAGACCAGCGCCGCGAGGGCGGTGTTGGTGTGGAAGCACTCCTTGCCGCCGCGCAGGATGCAGGCGTTGCCCGACTTCAGGCAGAGGACGGCGCAGTCGATGGTGACGTTGGGCCGCGCCTCGTAGATGATGCCGATGACGCCGATGGGCACGCGGAGCTTGCGGATGCGCAGGCCGTTGGGCCGGGTGAATTCCTCCAGCACGGTTCCCACGGGATCGGGCAGGGTGACGACAGCGCGGACGGATTCGGCGAGTTGCTTGAGGCGCGCGTCGTCGAGGGTGAGACGGTCGCGGGCCGCAGGCGTGAGCGCGGCGGCCTCGGGCGAGGCGAGGTCCTTCGCGTTGGCGGCGAGCAGGGCGGGGTGGGAAGTGTCGATCAGGCTGGCCAGCTTGCGCAGCGCATCGTCCTTGGCCGCAGTGGAGGCGGTCGCGAGCACGAGCGACGCGGCGCGGGCGCGCTGCGCGATCGAGGTGACAAGTTGGACGAGGTCGTCGGACATTCAGACGGGAAGCTTCACGCAAAGGCGCGAAGTTCGCAAAGGGAAAATCCGGAGGGCGGGGATTCCGGTAGGGCGGCGACTCCGCTCGCCGCCGGGATTACCTGCGGCACTGTTGAGCGAATTGACCTGTCCTTATGCCCGGCGCGGAGCGGAGTCCGCGCCCTACCATGAATGCGCTATTTCTTCGGTCCCAGCGCCATCGCCTGCGGGTGCAGCGCCTGCCAGTGCTCGTCGGGGATGATCGGGCCCATGTGGCGGACGGTCTCGGCGCCGACCAGCGAGGCGAGGGCGCCGCACGCGGGCAGCGACCAGCCGTTGAGATAACCGAACAGAAAGCCCGCGGCCCAGGCATCGCCGGCGCCGTTCGTATCGACGAGGTCGGGCACCGTGACGGGGGCGATGCGATGCAGCTCGCTCCCGCGTGCGACCCACGCGCCGTCCTTGCCGACTTTCACGGCGGCGAGCACGCCGAACCCGGCGAGCTTGCGCGCGAGGGTGTCATAGCCGGCGTTCTTGTCGTCCGGAAAGAGCGCGCGGATTTCGTCCTCATTGGCGAAGACGACATCGATGCCGCGCTTGAACTGGCTGAAGAGCCAGTCGCGCGAGGCGTTCACGACCTCGAAGGAGGAGAGGTCGATGCTGGTGGTGCAGCCGGCGGCGCGGGCGGCGTTGAAGACGGCCTCGGCCAGCGCGCGGTTGAAGACGAGGTAGCCCTCGATGTGCGCATGGCGGCAGCCCCGGAAATCGGCGGCGGTGATTTCCTCCGGCGCGAGCGTCATGGCGGCGCCGAGGTGGGTGCGCATGGTGCGCTGGGCGTCGGGCGTGACCAGCGCGAGGCAGCGGGCGTTGGCGTGCGTGGCGTGATGCTTGAAGCGGCTGCCGTCGACCCCGGCGGCCTCGAAGGTTTCCCGGTAGCTGCGGGCGAGCTGGCCGTGGCCGAGCTTGCCGAGGAAGGTGGAGCGCAGGCCGAGGCGCGCGGAGTTGAACGTCGCATTCGCCGCGGAGCCGCCGGTGGAGTAGGCGGGCTCGCCGTCCAGCAGCGCGAGGATGCGCTGCATCTCGTCGTGCTCCACGAGGACCATCCCGCCCTTGTCGCCGGAAAGGTTCTTCAGGAATTCCTCGGGCACGCGGGCGAAGAGATCCATGATCGGCGAACCAACCCCGATGAGGTCGAAGGCGGGGGCGGACGGGGAGGGATTGGTCATGGGTTAATGGTTATTGGACAGTGGTCATGTTGATCACGAAGCCTCGGCCAATGACCAAATGCGCCATGAGCGACAACCAATAACAAATCACTCAGTTCGTCACCGTCAAATTCGTGGCCAGCAGGGGTTCATCGTCGATTTCGACGAGCAGGGCGTATTCACCGGGGGCCGGAAAGCTGAGATTGCGGATCTCATTGATGAGGTTGATGCGGTGCAGCGGGCTTTGGGAGTCGAAGGGGCGCTCCAGCAGCGGTTGCATCCGTTGGGGGTCGAGGCCCATGGAAATGCGCAGCTTGTGCGGGCCGGTGGCGCAGTCGGTGATGGTCATGAACCAGACCATGAACGGATGGGTGACCGGGAAGTGCTGGCCCTTGATGTTGGAGAAAACGCCGAGGATGGTGTGCTTGCCGGAGCCGGGGTCGAGATGGACGCCGTCGCAGGTGAGCCAGCAGAGGAGCTGAGGCTTGGAGTTCACGCCGAGAGGGAGGCGGGGAGGCGGCCGCGGGGCAATTCATTTTGCGGGGAGCCGGCGGTAGGGCCGCAACCAGAGGGAAAACGGGCCGGCCAATCCCAATCGGTTTTTGGCCACAAAGAGGCACGAAATGACACGAAAAAAATCCCGGATCAGGCGGAGGATTTGGATCCAATCCGTCCTGGTCTTTTTTCGTGTCATTTTGTGACTTTTCGTGGCCAAACGGTCTTGGTTGCAGCGCGGCATCTGCAGGGCTGCCGAGCTTTTTCTTGCGCGGGGCGCGGGCGCCCGCTTAACCCTCTCCGATGAAATACATCTTCGTGACGGGCGGAGTGGTTTCCTCGCTGGGCAAGGGGCTCACCGCGGCGTCGCTCGGCGCGCTCCTGGAGATGCGCGGGCTCAAGGTGCGCATCCAGAAATTCGACCCCTACCTCAACGTCGATCCGGGCACGATGAGCCCGTTCCAGCATGGCGAGGTCTATGTGCTCGAGGACGGCGCCGAGACGGACCTCGATCTCGGCCACTACGAGCGCTTCACGAGCGGGAAACTTTCGCGGCTCAACAGTCTCTCCTCCGGCCAGGTCTACGAGAACGTCATCCAGAAGGAGCGTCGCGGCGACTACCTCGGCAAGACCGTGCAGGTGATCCCGCATGTCACGAACGAGATCAAGGAGCGCATCTACGCCGGGGGGAAGGATGCGGACATCCTCATCACGGAGATCGGTGGCACCACCGGCGACATCGAGGGGCTCCCGTTCCTCGAGGCCATGCGCCAGTTCGCCCTCGAGGCCGGGCCGAAGGATGTGATTTTCATCCACGTGACGCTCGTGCCCTTCCTCGCCGCCGCCGGCGAGCTCAAGACGAAGCCGACCCAGCAGTCGGTCGCCAAGCTCCGCGAAATCGGCATCCAGCCGCATGTGCTGGTGTGCCGCACCGACCACCCGCTCGACCACGACCTGCGCGACAAAATCTCCATGTTCTGCAACGTGCCGGTGAAGGCCGTCATCGAGTGCTGCGACGTCGACCATTCGATCTACCAGCTCCCGCTCGCGCTCCAGAAGGAGGGTCTCGACCAGCTGGTCCTCGACCTGTTCGGCCTGAAGAATCCGCCGGCGAAGAAAAACATCTGGGAGGAGATTGTCCGCCGCATCCTCACGCCGCGGCACGAGGTGACCATCGGGGTCGTGGGCAAGTACATCGAGCTGCAGGACGCGTACAAATCCGTCTACGAGTCGATCACGCACGCGGGCATCGCCAACAACTGCAAGATCAACATCCGGCGCATCGACGCCGAGGAATTGGAGAAAAAGGGCGGGCTGGCGCGGCTCAAGGGTCTCGACGGCATCCTGGTGCCGGGCGGCTTCGGCGACCGGGGCACGGAAGGCAAGATCGCTGCAGCGCGCTACGCCCGCGAGCACAAGGTGCCCTATTACGGTCTTTGCCTTGGCCTGCAGATCGCGGTCATCGAGTTTGCCCGCAACGTCCTGAAGCTTCCCGGCGCGAACAGCACCGAGTTCGATCCCAACTCGCGCCACCCCGTCATCAACATGATGGAGGAGCAGAAGAAGATCATCGACAAGGGTGCGACCATGCGGCTCGGCAGCTACGAGTGCGCGCTCACGCCCGGCACCCTGGCCGCGAAGGCCTACCAGGAGGAGAGTGTCCGCGAGCGCCACCGCCACCGCTACGAGGTGAACAACGCCTACGTCGGCCAGCTCCAGCGCGCCGGCCTGGTGGTCAGCGGCATCAATCCCCGCCGCAACCTCGTCGAGATCATCGAGCTGAAGGGCCACCCGTGGTTCCTCGCGGTGCAGTTCCATCCCGAGTTCCAGTCGAAGCCGAACCGGGCGCACCCACTCTTCGCCGCGTTCATCGGCGCGGCGATCAAGCATAAGAAGCGGCGCTGACGCGACGCGCCGCAACGGCGCGGGTAGTTGGCAGTTTGGAATTTGTAATTGGGAATTGGTTTCCATCGGGCTCGTCTAGGCACTCGGTTTGAGAGAGCCTCCTCCCCTCCCGTCACCTCGCCCCCAATTACCAACTACCAACTGCCAACTACAAATTCCCAACTCCCAATTCCATCCTCGCTCCGCCGAAACCTGACAGTTTGCAATTGGTGCCAGTCTGTTGGTAATTAATTTGAAGTCAGTTTCAGAACCATGCTCTTCAATCCCAAGAAACTCCTCGTTATCGCCGGGCCGTGCTCGCTGGAGAACGAGCGCGTCTGCCGCGCCGTGGCGGAAAAGCTGGTGAAGATCGGCCGCGCGCACCCCGCGCTGCAGTTCGTCTTCAAGGGCTCCTTCGACAAGGCCAACCGCACCTCGCTCGCCGGGGCGCGCGGCACCGGCATGGAGGCCGGGTTGAAGCTGCTCGCGCTCATCAAGCGCGACTACGGGTTTCCCGTGCTGACCGACGTCCATGAATCCACCCAGATGGCCGCCGTCGCCGCGGTCTGCGATGTCGTGCAGATCCCCGCGTTCCTCAGCCGGCAGACCGACCTGCTGCTCGCCGCCGCCGCGACGGGCCGCGTGGTCAACGTGAAGAAGGGCCAGTTTCTCTCCCCGCCGGAAATGAAGCATGTGACCGACAAGCTCCGCCAGGGCCGCGCGAAGGAGATCTGGCAGACGGAGCGCGGCACCACCTTCGGTTACCAGAACCTCGTCGTCGACATGCGGTCGTTCGCCATCATGAAGCAGAATGGATTTCCCGTGATCTTCGACGCTACGCACAGCGTGCAACTGCCCGGGGCGGGCGGCGGCAAGAGCGACGGCCAGCGCGAGTTCGTGCCGCCGCTGGCGAAGGCCGCGCTCGCCGCCGGCGCCGACGGCCTCTTCATCGAGACGCACCCCAATCCGGCGAAGGCCATCAGCGACGGCCCCAACATGATTCCGCTGGCGGAGCTGCCCGCGCTGCTCGCGCAATGCCTCGCGGTCTGGCGGACGGTGCGCGCGTAGCGCACGGGGGAAAGAGGGCGGAGGACGGAATCCAGGATTTGTCCCTAGCCTCATTCGCCGTATAGAAGGTCACGAAGGGAACGAAGGAGAGCAGCTGGCGAGGAACTCTTTGCGGCCTTCGTTACCTTCTGAAGAATGGTTGGTCCGTTTGAGTCTCCTCATCTGCGCGAAGATTGCTCCCGCACAAAGGTTGCGGCAGAGAATGATTCCCCCCCTTGACCAAGTCCGACTCAGTCCCACACTTGGCCCCAACCAACCCTCCTGATGGAAACTTTTCTCATCGACGTACCCATGCCTTCCATGGGTGCGACCGTGAATGAACTCACCGTCGTCACCCTCAAGACCACGCCGGGGGCCCGGGTCGCCAAGGGCCAGAAGCTCGCGGAGCTGGAGAGTGACAAGTCGATCTTCGAGTTTGAATCCCCTTGCGAGGGCACGGTGCGCGCCATCCTGGCCAAGCCGGGTGAGATCAAGGAATCCGGGGCGGTCTTCCTGCAGATCGAAACCGCGGATGCCTCGCTCCGGCACCTGACGGCGCGGAAGACGGAAGACGGAGGACCGATGACAGCGAAAACTCCGCCGTCGGATTCCGCCGCTCCGTCCTCGGTCCTCCGTCCTCCGATCTGGACGCCCCGCGCCACCAAACTGGCGCAGGAGGCCGGCCTCGATCCCGCGCGGCTCACCGACATCACGGCGACCGGGCCGGGTGGCCGGGTTTCGGGCGATGATGTCACGCGCTATCTCGCGAGCCGCAAGGGTTGAACCCCGGACCAGCCTGCGTCTCACTCTTCTTTCTTCCGTTGAAATCGACCATTGCTGATACCGTTTGCATTGCCGGCGTGGGTTACGCGGTCCCCGCGAACATCCGCGCCAACAGTGAAATCCTGAAGGCCTTCCCCCACCGGACCGAGGAGGAAATCGTCCGCCTGACCGGCATCAAGGAGCGCCGCCACGCTCTCGACGACGAGAGCGCGACCGCCCTCGCCGCCACCGCCGTCCAGCACGCGCTGGCGCAGGCGGGCATGCACGTGAGCCAGATCGATGGCATCATCATGGCGACGCTCATCCCCGACCAGCCGGTGCCGGCGATGGCCAGCGCGCTGGCCAAGCTCCTCGGCATCCCGCGGGTGCTCGCGTTTGACGTCAACGCCGCCTGTTCCGGCTGGCTGTACGCGCTGGAGATCGGCCGCGCCTTCATCCGCGGCGGCACGGCGAAGAACCTCATCGTCGTCACCGCGGAGCTCATTTCCCGCATCACCAACCCGAAGGATCACGACACGGCCTTCCTGTTTGGCGATGGCGCCGGCGCGGCGATCCTGACGGGCGCCACCGACGGCCACCGCCTGCATCGCATGGACCTGACCGGCGACGCCGACCAGTACGACGCGATGCAGCGCTCGGGTGGCGGCGCGCGCATGCCCTGGCCGGCGGTCGAGGGCGATGACATGGCGCATTTCTACCTGACGATGGACGGCCCGGCGGTCTTCAAGCACGCGGTCATCGGTTTTTCCGACCGAATCGAGGAAACCCTGCGGCGCGAGCGGCTGAAGGCCGAGGAGATCGCGTGGGTCGTGCCGCACCAGGCGAACGAGCGCATCCTCAAGGCGGTGAGCAAACGCGTGGGGATTCCCTACGAGAAGTTCGTGATGACGATCTCGCAGTACGGCAACACGAGCGCCGCGAGCGTCTCAATGGCCCTCGGCTGGGCGGCGGAGGAAGGCCTCTTCGCCCCGGGGGACAAGATCATCTTCTGCAGCGTGGGCGCGGGGCTGACGTTCGCCGGCGGACTGCTGGTTTGGTAACCGGAATTATTTCGCGCAGAGGCGCAGGGGCGCAGAGCAAACCGGTTTTTGAGATTATGGGTCTTCCTTGGCGGCACTGCGCCTCGGCGTGAAACATCCGATTCCTACCCGTTCTGCAACTCGTAGCTGAGCACGCTCAATGCGTAGACGGCGGCGGTTTCGCAGCGCAGGACCAGCGGGCCGAGCGTGATGGGCTCGAAGCCGCAGCTCTGCGACTGGCTCATCTCCGCCGGCGTGAAGTCGCCCTCGGGGCCGATCAGCCAGAGGACTTTTTTCGGCGCGTGGCCGTTCGCGGCGGAAAAGGCGGCCAGCACGGTCTTCAGCGACTTCGCGCCGGGCTGGAGGCTGGCGATGAGCTTCAGGTCGTGGCCGCGCGCGCCCTCCATGAAGGCCGAAGCCGTTTGCACCGGCGTGATCTCGGGCAGCCACGCGTTGCCGCATTGCTTCGCGGCCTCGAGCGCGGCGACCTGCCACTTTTCGATCTTTTTGTCGGAGCGCTCGCCGTCGAGATGCACCTGCGTGCGTTCGCTCTCGAGGGGCACGATGCGGGCGACGCCGATCTCGGTCGCCTTGCGCACGATGGCGTCCATGAAACCGCCCTTCGGCAATGCCTGGCCGAGCGTGATTTCGTAGGGCAGGGGCTTCGCCTTTTGCGCAAAGCGCACCTTGAGTACCGCGGCCGGCTTGTCCGCCATAGTCCCGCGTCCGCGGGACGACGGCGGATCGCTGATGAGTTCGCAGATCCACTCGGCGCCGCGGCCGTCGAAGGCGACAACGGTGTCACCGACCCGGGCACGGTTGACGGCGATGAGGTGGTGCGACTCGTCCGATGAGAGGGTGATTTCGGCCGGCTCACGGTTGGCCGGGGTGCAGAAGGCGCGGAAGTCGGGCATACGCTGCGCGAGTGTCGAGGGACGGGTGGCGGCGTGGCAAGGGGGGAGTGGCCCGATGAATTTCGCGCGGAGGCGCAAAGGCGCAGAGCCGGGCATGAGATTCCTCTGCGCCCCTGCGACTCTGCGCGAAACCCGGTTTGGCTGGAGTGATTGGCTGCCGGCAGGACCCTGCTTCGCTCGTTGAGCTGCGCAGGGCAGGGGCCGGATTCCGGCCCCTGAAACAGTAAGGGCGCTGGATTTTAATCCAGCGCCCTTGCCGACTTATCTGACAAACTATGAACTGCCAAAAAGAACGGGTAACGGGGGAGTATGACGTGACGGCGGCTCAAGTGTTCAAAATTACACCGGATCATTTCCGTCCGAGAATTGGATTTACACGCGCCGGCCTGATTCTAGTTTTTGCGCTTCATTCCCGCCCGGATGGCGGAATTGGTAGACGCAACGGACTCAAAATCCGTCGCCCTCTAAAGGCGTGTGGGTTCGAGTCCCTCTCCGGGCACCATCCTTCGCTCCTGTGGAGCTACGGATGGCGCGGCCAGCCTTCGCCCGTTGGGCTACGGCTGGCACGCCAGTCATTGGCCTGCGGAGCGAGCAATCGCGGCGTAAGGCCGGTCCGACGGTTACAAACCGATCCGCGGGCGAAAATGAAAAGCAGGCCTCGCCTTCTCCCGGCCGGTCCCCATAGATGCCGGTCTGGCAGCTGAACGTGTCCGGCATCAGGTCCATTACCCCCGTGATCTTAGATCGACGCTCCTTCCTTCAGTTCATTTCCTCCTCGGCACTTCTGGCCGGGGTGAGGCCTTCCCGGATCATGGCGGCCGGCAATGCTCCCGGCCCGGACTTTGACATCCGCGGCCTTGAATTGTCCGGTTCCGGTTTCTGGCAATGGCGGGTCATCGACCGGACCCTGGACCTGATGGACCGGCTCGGGCTCAACACGCTCATCCTGGGCCAGGACAATCTGCCCAACTCCATCGTCTGGCCGCGGGCTTACTTCTCCGAGGATTTCATGTACGCCCGCGATCCGACCCATATGACGGTCAGCCACACCGGGCGGGATTATTTGCGCCAGGTGATTCGCCGGGCCGCGCGAAAAAACATCGGAGTGTTTCTGGAGGCCAAGGAAATCTCCTATCCCTACCTGATCGTCGAACTGCATCCCGAGCTGATGGAAAAGAAGGGCGTGGTGTGCCCCACGCATCCCTTTTGGTGGGAATTCGAGCGGGCGCGCTACCAGGAAGTGGTGGAGACGCTGCCCGGCATCGGGGGAGTGGTGATCAGCACGGGCAGCAACGAAAGCCAGGTTACCTTCGCCGCACGCAACTGCACCTGCGCCCGATGCCGGACATATGCCGCGGCGGACTGGCATGAAAACCTGATCCGGTCGATCCACGAGCCGCTGCAGGCCCAAGGCAAGCGGGTGGTTGTCCGCGATTGTTCCAGCAGCCGCAGCGAGCAGGCCTCCATTCTGGAGGGCTGCGCGAAAGTTTCCCGCGATGTGGTCGTCTCCCTGAAAAACACCCCGCAGGAATTCGCCCCGGTGTTTCCCGACAATCCGCAAATCGGGCGGACGAAACGCAATGACACCTGGGTGGAATTCGACGCCGCCGGTCAATTTTCCGGGCTCGGGGTGTTTCCGGTGAGCCTGGTGGACGATTTTCAGCGCCGGCTTCTTCACGCGCGGGATCAGGGAGTGAAGGGCGCGTGGTTCCGGGCGGATGTGGAGGCGGTTTCGGATGCGAGCCTGTTCAACAGCGTGAACCTCCTCAATGTGTTCGCCGGCGCCATGCTGACGGTCCGGGTCGCCACCCGCCCGCCGGAAATCTTCCAGCGGTGGCTGGCCCATGGGATCCCGGATCCCCTCCGGACCGAGTCGGAGCAGGGCGATCCAGTCACGGTGAGTCCGGACGAGGCCGAGCGGTTCGGAAATTTTCTCCGGGCCTCGTGGCTGGTGATGGCGAAAACCGTTTATGTCCGCGGATTGATTTTTGCCGATGGCACCGGCGCCCTGCCCGATTCGCTCGACGCGGCCATTGACAACCTGCTCGTGCTCCACGCACGGGAGGAGTGGGAACCGGGTGCGGCCAGCCGCATTGAGCCGACGGAGGAGAATCTCCGGTTCATCCTCGCGGAAAAGGCCGAAGCCGAAAGTGGCGTCGCGGCGTTGACGGGATTGTTGCAGCCGGAACGTCTGCCTATTCCAGCGGCGCTCCAGTCCTCTTACGCCACGTTGCTCAAGCTCTATGCGCTCTACGTCCGGGGCTTCAGCCGGGCCACCGCGGCCTGCTTCCTCGCCCGGCGGGCGCTGGCCACGCGCGCTGCCGCGGACATTGCCGCCGCGAGGACGGCGGTCGCGGAATTGCGGGTGCACGGCGCGGACGCCGGCCGGCAGCTGGGGGAAATGCCGCCGCCCCATTTCGTGCGCCGCCTGCTCGATCCGGCGCCCGCCCTGCGGTTGGCGGCGGACCTGCAGGAAAAAATGACCGAGCTGGAATGGGCGCAGAAAAACGCCGCCAACCGGGCCTGAGGGCGGGAATTGCACCCTCCGCCCCGGCGCCGAGAACCCTCGAATCGACAATCATGGACCCGAACGATTTTTCCATCCGCGGCGTCGAGATGCACAGCAACAACCGGTTTCAGACCGGCTCCTGGCGGTGGAAATCCCTGGACCGCGTGCTGCGCTTCATGGGCGGGAACGATCTGAACGCGCTCATCTTTCACCAGGTCGACCTCACCGACTGGCTGGTGTGGCCCAGGAAATTCTTCACCCCGGAGATCATGCGTTCCCGCTGGCCGGCGCGCCTGGCCGCCGTCGAGAACGCCCGCAGCCACATCCGGGAGGTGGTGCGCCGCGCCGCGGAGCAGCGGGCCGGCTTCTACCTCGAGGTGAAGGAAATCTGGTATCCCGACGAGATCATCGAGCTCCATCCCGAACTCATGGAGATCAAGGGCGTCGTCTGCCCGACCCATCCGTTCTGGTGGGAGTTTGAACGGGCAAAATACGAGGAGCTGCTCGAGGAAATTCCCGACCTCGCGGGGGTGATCATGAGCGCGGGATCGCGGGAGAGCAAACTGACGCTGGCGGTCCGCAACTGCACCTGCGAGCGATGCCGCAACTACGACCCGGCGGTCTGGTACGCGAACCTGATCCGGTCCATCTACGAGCCGCTCAAGGCGCGAAACAAGACCCTGACGATCCGGGACTTTGCCTTCAGCCGGACCGACCAGAATTTCATCCTGGACGCCTGCTCGGCGGTTTCGCCGGAAGTGATCATGGCGATGAAGAACACGCCGCATGATTATTATCCGACCTTTCCGGACAATCCCCGCATCGGACACTCGAACGGCCATCCCCAATGGGTGGAGTTCGACACCTGGGGGCAGTATTTTGCCATGGGCCTCTTTCCCTGCAGCGTCGTGGAGGACATGCAGCGCCGGTTGCGCCACTGCAAGGAGAGCGGCGTCAGCGGCGTGTGGTTCCGCACCGACCTCGAGGTGATCAACGACCACGGCGCCTTCAATAGTTTCGACGTGCTCAACCTCTTCGGCGGTGCGCTTCTATCCAAACGCATCGAGCAGGATCTCGACAATGTCTACCGCGCCTGGCTCGCCTACGGGCTGGCGGATCCGCTGAAATCCGAATCCGAGCAGGGGCCGCCGGTGCCGGTGCCAGCGGAGTACCTGCCGCGCTTTCGTGAATTCATGCGGGTCTCCTGGGCGGTCTTGGAGGGCACCCTCTATGTCCGCGGCCTGGTTTTCACCGAGGGGAGCTGCCAGTTTCCAGTCTCGGTGGACCGGGCGTTCTCCAACATGCTCGTGTTTCAGGGCCGGGAGGATTGGGAGCCCGGCTCGTCGAAGCGCGTCGAGCCCACGGAGGAGAACATGAAGATCATCCTGGCCGACAAGGAACGCGCCCAGCGCGACGTGGCCCGGCTGCCGGGCATCCTGCGGCTGGACGAGCTGGATCTGCCGGTCGAATTCAAGGACTCGCTGAAAGCCATGCTGGAGCTCTACCAGCTTTATGTCCGGGGCTACTGCCTTTGCACGGTCGCCTGTTTTTGGACGAAAAAGGCAACGCTCACCAAGGCGGCCGCGGACGTGGCGGAGGCAAGCAAGGCGGGAGAACAGGTCGCCGCTTACCGGGACGAGGTGATGCAACGGCTCGCCGACACCTACTACACCCAGCACGTCTACTGGTTCTTCGATCTGGACCACCTGGCGAGCCTCGTCGCGGATATCCGCCGCAAAGTGGCCGCGCTTGGCTAGTTTCGCCCTTGGGGCGGGACTGTCAGTGGTTGAGCCAGGGGAGATGTTGGCCGGGGCAACCCCGGTGGGCCGGCCGTTTCCTCGAAGCCTATTTCCAACTGTGAAAATTGAAGCGCACCTGCTTTTTCTCAATCAACCGCCGCCAGTCGAGGAAGAGAAAGTGAACCAATTTCCGCCGCGAAAATGCCAAGGAATGCCGAGTGCAGTTCCCATGGGAAAACTATCATTTACACATGAAACCAACCAACGATCGCCCCGCGCAGCCGGTCCTGCCCCATTCCACGCCCGAGTCCGGATTGCTTGAGGAACGGATCCGCCAGCGCGCTTATTTTCTGTGGCTCGACCGCGGCTGTCCGCAGGGCGGCGACTGGGACCACTGGTTCGCCGCCCGGCAGGAACTGCTCCTGGAGCTCAGTCCGGCGGCAACCGGCACGGGCACCCCGGGCGATGCCGCGGCAGCGCATTATTCCATCCGAACCACGGTCGCGACGAACCTCAGCGATCCCGCGCACCGCTTCCACTCGCCGGGGGCCGTCCATGACGGCCGGCTGAACGTGGTGGCCGGCGAGGCGCGCCAGCGAGTTCGCGGCCGGCGGTTCGGCGGCTCGCTGCGGGCGGCACAGAAAAAACCGGAGTGATCTGCCCGATCCAGCTCGGCCCATGCGTTCGCAACCCCGGCTCCCATGAACACCCTTCTCGTTCCCGTTGATTTTTCCAGCGTCAGTCGCGAGGTCGTCAGTGATGCCGCCCGGCTCGCCCGCCTGGCCAAGGCCCGCGTGGTTCTGCTGCATGTGGTCCAGCTGCCGGTCATCGCGACTGACTACGGAATGTTGTTTGAAAACATGGGGGAATTCACGGTCGTGGCCGCCCGGGATGCCGACCGGCGTCTCGCCCGGTTGAAGGCGAAACTGCGGGCCGGCGGCCTCCGGGCCGACACCGTGAGGGTGATCGGTTTCCCGGCGCTCTGCATTCTCGAGCAGGCGAGGAAGCTGGCCGCCAGCTACATCGTGATTGGCTCGCATGGCCACACCGCCTTCTACGACCTGCTGATCGGCAGCACGGCCAGCGGCGTGCTGAAACGTGCCTCCTGCCCCGTGGTCGTCGTGCCCGCGCGGAAAAAGACCTCGCGCAAATCCCGCCGGTGAGGCCAGCCGGCGCAGGCCGGGCGGGCTAGAGCCGCTGGCGCCGCAGGCGCAGGGCGTTGGAGATCACCGAGACCGAGCTGAGGCTCATGGCGGCGCCGGCGAGCATCGGACTCAGCCGCACGCCAAAAAACGGATAGAGGACCCCGGCCGCGAGCGGAACGCCGAGGGTATTGTAGACGAAGGCGAAAAAAAGGTTCTGCCGGATGTTGCGCATGGTCGCGCGGGAAAGCCGGATGGCCTTCGCGATCCCGCGCAGGTCGCCCTTGATGAGCGTGACCCCGGCACTCTCCATCGCGACATCGGTGCCCGTGCCCATCGCAATGCCCACGTCGGCGGCCGCCAGCGCGGGCGCATCGTTGACTCCGTCACCGGCCATCGCGACGACCTGGCCGCCGGCCTTGAGCGCGTTGACCTTCGCGATCTTGCCGGCGGGCTCGACCTCCGCCTCGAACTGGTCGAGGCCGAGCTTCCGCGCCACGGCCTCGGCGGTGCGCCGGTTGTCACCCGTGGCCATGACGAGCTTCACGCCGAGTTCGTGCAGCAGCGCAATCGCCTCGGCGGTGGATTCCTTGATCGGGTCAGCCACCGCGAGCAGGCCGGCCACGCGTCCGTCAACGGCGGTGAAGAGCACGGTCTTGCCGTCCGCCTGAAGGGCGGCGGCGCGTTCCTGCAGGGCCGCGTCCACGGCGATGCCTTCGGCTGCGAGAAACTTGGCTTTGCCGACGTGGGCCATTTTTCCGGCGACGGTCCCGGCTACGCCGCCCGCCGTGACGGAGCGAAAATCTGCCACCTCGCCGAGGGTGATTTTCCGCTCCTCGGCCCCGCGTACGATGGCTGCGGCGAGCGGATGCTCGGAGGCTCGCTCGAGTGAGGCCGCGACTTGGAGCAGAGTGTTTTCATCCAGGCCGGCGGCCGGCAGGACGTCCGTCAGCCGCGGCTTCCCCTCGGTGAGGGTGCCGGTCTTGTCCACGACGAGCCACGTGACCTTGCCGAGCAATTCAAGCGCCTCGGCGTTTTTGACCAGGATGCCGTGCTGCGCGCCGCGCCCGACGCCGACCATGATCGACATCGGCGTGGCGAGGCCGAGGGCGCACGGGCAGGCGATGATGAGCACGGCCACGGCGTTGACGACGGCGTAGGCCAGCCGCGGCTCGGGCCCGGCGAAAAACCAGATCAGGAACGTTGCGACCGCCACGGCGAGCACCGTGGGCACAAACATGGCGGCGACGCGGTCGACCAGGCCCTGGATCGGGGCGCGGCTGCGCTGGGCCTCGGCGACCAGCTGGACGATGCGCGCGAGCAGGGAGTCCGCACCGACCTTGTCTGCGCGGAAGATGAAGCTGCCCGTGGCGTTGATGGTGCCGCCGGTGACGCGGTCGCCCGCCTGTTTTTCCACCGGCAGCGACTCGCCGGTGATCATGGACTCATCGACGGAGGACGAGCCCTCCTCGATGACGCCGTCAACCGGGATCTTCGCACCGGGCCGCACGCGCAACCGGTCGCCGGCCCGCACTTCGGCGAGCGGCACCTCGCGGTCGCCCGCGGCGGTGACACGCAGTGCCGTCGGCGGGGCGAGATTGAGCAGGGCCTTGATCGCGCTGGAGGTTTGTGCGCGGGCGCGGAGCTCGAGCACCTGCCCGACCAGCACGAGAACTACGATGACGGCGGCGGCCTCAAAATAGACGTCGACCATGCCGTGCGGGCGCATGGCCGGCGGGAATAGCTGTGGCAGGAAAAAGGCCACGAGGCTGAAGAGCCACGCGGCGCCGACGCCGAGCGCGATCAAGGTGAACATGTTCCAATGGCCGCTGCGGAAGGAACGCGCCCCGCGCACGAAAAACGGCCAGCCCGCCCACAGGACGACCGGCGTGGACAGGAGGAATTGAAGCCACCGGCTCCACATGCTGTTGGCTGAATGGGCGGCAGCCGGAAGCAAATGCGCCATCGCCAGCAGCAGCACCGGCGCCGCCAGCGCGCCTCCGATCCAGAGCCGGCGGGTCATGTCACGCAGCTCGGCGTTTTCCTCCCCGGCCTCACCCGCCACGGCCGTCTTTGGCTCCAGCGCCATGCCGCAGATGGGGCACGCGCCGGGATGGTCCTGCTCGATCTGCGGATGCATGGGGCAGGTGTAGATCGTCGGGCCGGCCGCCGGTGCGACCCACGCGGGATTTCGCTCCAGGGCCATGCCGCACTTGGGGCAGTCGCCGGGCTGGTCGGCCACCACGCCCTCGCACATCGGGCAAAAATATTTGGCCTGGGCCGGCGGATTAACGCCTCCGTGAAAATGGGCGTTGTGCCCGGGCATCATAAAAAAGGGGGCGTCGACGTGAACCGCCAGCGGCGCTTCAACCACGGCACCGGCCGAATTTGTTCAGTTTGCTTTTGCCCCGGCCTTGCCGCCCGCCAAGTCCTTGTAGTCCCGGCGGATTTCCTCGACGTGCCGCCGGTACTGCCCGGCGTCGCCGAAATCGACGAATTTCTTGTACCGGCTGTGGGCGCATTTCACGCAGCCCGCGTGCTTGATGGGGCACCAGTGCTGCTCGGTCCGGGCGGCGATCTCGGTGAAGTAGCCGAGGATGCCGTTGACGTAGGCGCAATATTCGCAGCTGAGCTTCTCCGCGAGATTGAGGTAGGACAGGTGATGGCGGTCGAACGCCAGGTAGTCCCGCCGCCGCACCTTCGGGATGCCATAGATCGGAAAACAGATCGCCTGGTAGAGGGAGCCAATCACGTCGGTGAAAACGATCGGGATCAGGCACATCCAGATGGCCGGCGTGGTGAGGATGACGAGAAAGCGGGAATGGAGCAGATAGCGGTGGAAGCTCACGCGGAGCTGCCGGTGCTTGGCTTTCGCGGCCGCAGTGAACTGCACCTTCTTCTCGTGGACCTTGTAGCAGAACGCCTCCTCCTTTTTTCTGCTCTCCTGGAGCAGCTCCTTTTCCAGCAGGTGGATTTGATCAAGCAGGGTGTTGAGTCGGTCGTTCATGGGTGTAGGGAGCGGGGGGGGCGGGCACGATATCGGTTCAGGCAATTGAGGCCTGAATCTTCCTTCGGTTCCGTCAGGTTCCCCCTCAGGTCGTGCCTTTACCACCCAGCCCGGCAGCAGAGTTCAGCGAAACCCAGTCTCTTCACGACCAGCCCGGCCTGGTCGACGAATGGGGGGAAGGCCCGGTCATTTTGATTTCCGGGCGGCTCCCGGCCGGACGGAACCGGCCTTGAGCTTCGTCCGCGGCCGGCGCACCTGGTCCTCCAGGCGGCGACGCGCAACATCGAAGGCGTCGCGGATCGTGATGTACACGTCCTTGTGCGGGGCATCGGCTTCTCCCAGCGGAGAGCCGGCGGGAGGCCGGTGGACCGCGGGATCATGGTGCACGACGATCTCGTGCCGCGGAATCCGGAGTTCGATCCGGACGCTGAAGCGTCCGCCGTGCCGGTGGTGAGGGTGGGGCGCCTCGATGACTACGCGGCAACGGGTGATGTCGCCGCAAAGACGGCCCAGTTTGGCCGCCTCCAGCTCTACGCGCTGGGTCACGGCGGGGGAAGGATCGGTATGGCGGAAGACAATCTGCAGGGGAGTGGGCATGGGGAAGGGGGAGGTTACGGGGACTTGGCTCCGGGGACTTGTTCGAGGCGGCTGGCGGCTTCGCGGGAATAGGGCGTCCACGGCACCGCTTGCAGGCGGTCGGAAGAAATCGATTTTCCGGTCTGGACGCAGATGCCGTACGTGCCATCGCGCAGGCGTTGCAGTGCGGCATCGATGGCGGCGAGTTCGTCCTCCTCGGCGCTGAGCTCGGCCATGATGACCTCGCGCTCCGTCTGCTCGGTGGCGTGGTCGGCGACATCGGTGCCGCCGGATTCCACGGAGGCGGTGGCGTCCGACCGGTGTTCTTCCCGCACTTGGATCAGCTGCTCGCGCAACGCCAGCAGGGTTTCATAATGCCACGTCCAGCGGGGGTCGATTTTATCGAGGTGTTTCATCGGGAATATTCTGCCTCAGGCGCCATTCCCCGGCTTCGCACAAATTGGCCAAAGGCCGCCATTTTTTGCCGCGCGGGCAAAACCGCGGCCCGGCTTTCATCAAACATGGACCAAGCCGGAAATCCATCCGGCGTGGGCGGCGCCAAAATACGCGCATTCTTCATCCAGAAACGCGGAGCCGGAACGTCCCGGTTCGTCCACTATCCGCGGCCAATCCCCGTCATGCGCCCGCCTGCTTCGAAAGCCAAAGCCCCCGCCCGGCTCCCGTCCGCCCTCCGGCTCGGGCGCCATCTGGGCCGCCTGTACGAGTCGGGGCTGCGGACCTACCGGGGAAAACGCGCGGCCTGCGGACGGGCGATGTCGCGCCATGCAGTACATCAGGCGAGGGTGGCCATCCGCCGGCTGCTCGCCGGTCTGGAGTTGTTGGGCGCGTTGCCGGGCAAGCCGCCGGAGGTGCGCAAGCTGCTGCGCCGCGAACTGAAGACCTTGGGCGAACTACGCAATGTCCAGATCCAGCTGCAGCGCATTGACGACGAGCCCCAGTTGACGGCGGTCTTGGAGCCCCTCCGCCGGCATTTGCGCAAACGCGAGCAGCGCCGGGAGAAGGCCGCGCGGAAGGCCTTGAAATCAACCAAGGCCATGCAGCGGTTGAAGCGGTGGGCCCGGCCCCCGGCGCCGGAGGATCACCGCCTGCTGCCGCGGCTCCGCCGGCTGATGGACATTAAACTCCAGCGCGCCTTCGATCCCATGGCGGCCTTCTCCCCCTCCACGCCCGCCGACTCCGCGGTGCGGCACCGGGCGCGGGTGCTGTCGCGCGAATATCGCTACATGGCGGAGGCCCTGCGGCCCCGCTGGCGCGGCTGCGAACCCCGACGGTTTGTCACGAACCTGCAGGCCTACCAGGAGATCATCGGCCAGATTCATGACCGCGAATTGTTGCTGCACCGGATCGACCGGTCGGTCGCGGACGGGCGAATCCAGGCCGCGTCCATCCGGGCGTTTTGCAACCGGCTGCATTCGGAAAAGACGAAATTGCTGAAGGCCTGCGCCCAGCTGGACCGGTGGATGCTCCATGAAGCCATGCTGGCCCGCCGCCACCTCCGGCAACATCCTCCTTCCAACTCGACGACCGCGTGAGCTCCGTGGTCCTAGGGAAACGGCGCCCTTGTTGTAACCGGCCTCGCTGAGGCCGGGCCGGGGTCGGCGACCCCGGCCACAGTATTTTTGAAACCGCCCTAGGGAATTTCCTTAGTGAGGTTCAGCCACGCCTCCAATTACCCCGGCAACGTGGATTTGGTAGTCTGGCGCATGCAATCCTCCTCTTCCTTCCTCGCCAGTGGCGACACGGCCGTCCGGCATACCCGGCACATGGTGGCGCAGCTGGAAAAGTCCGAGATCTACCGCGACTATCACCAGGCCTTTGAGGCCACCACGGGTCTCCCGCTGGGGCTGAGGGCCGCCGGGTCCTTCCAATCGCCGCTCCAGGGCTCGAAGCAGATCAACCCGTTCTGCGCGCTGATGTCCGGCACGAACAAATCCTGCGCGGCCTGCCTGCAACTCCAGCAGCGTGTCGAGCAGGAGGCGGACCATGAGCCCAAGACGCTGGAATGCTTTGCGGGACTGAGCGAGTCCGCGGTGCCCGTCCGGGTGGGGGAATCCGTGGTTGGTTACCTGCAGACCGGCCAGGTCCAGCTGCGCAAGCCTTCCCAGGTCCAGTTCAAGAAGATCCTCGCCCAGCTGGTGGTATGGAAGGTCAACGTGGACCGGGCGGCCCTGGAGAAGGCCTATTTTGGCACCCGGGTGCTCGCCCGGCGCCAGTATGACTCCGTGCTGCGCCTGCTGGCGATCTTCGGCCAGCACCTCTCCGCCCTGAGCAACCAGATCGTGGTGAAGGAGGCGCAGGCCGAGGCGCCCGCGATCACGAAGGCCCGGGCGTTCATCGCCGCACACCAGGCCGAGGAGATTTCCCTGGCCGACGTGGCCCGCGCGGTGAACCTGAGCGAGTTTTACTTCTGCAAGATTTTCAAGAAGGAGACGGGCCTGACCTTCGTCGACTATCTGGCCCGCGTGCGCGTCGAGACCCTCAAGCAGCTGCTGCTCAACCCGCACAAGCGCGTCAGCGAGGCCGCCTACGAGGTGGGCTTCCAATCGCTCTCCCAGTTCAACCGCGTCTTCCGCCGCATCGCGGGCGAGGCACCCTCGAGCTACCGGGAAAAGCTGCACCACCGGGCCCCCTCCGGCGAAGCCAGCCTCGCCTACGCCGGCGCCGCCTGAAGCGGCTGACCCGTGGGTTGCTGGCAATGACGCAACGACCGGATCCGGCAGGGCTCACGCGAAGGCGCGAAGACCGCGAAGGGCGGATCGATTCCCCTTGGATCGACTTCGCGGCTTCGCGTGAACTGAACGGATTTTTAGGTTTTTGAAAGGGACCGGCTAATTCCATGCCTTCGTCAGGACCGGCCGCATGCCCAGGCCCACGATCGCCAGGGTGGCCAGTGAACTTGCCGGCATGAGGATCGCGGCGACGAGCGGGTTCACCCGGCCCGCGACAGCCAAGCCCACGACCAGCAGGTTGTAGGCGATCGAGAAGCACAGGATCACCGTCTGCGTGCGCCGGCGCACCGCGTTGATCTCGAACAGCGCGCGGATGCCACTGATGCCGCGACCGAGGTAATAGAAATCCGCCTTTTGCTCGAGCACGCCGCGGTGGATCACTGGCGTGCCCCGGCAGAGCGCGCGGTCGAACGCGAGGCTGTCGTTGGCCCCGTCGCCCAGCATCAGGACTTCATCCGCCCCCTCCCGCATGAGCCAGTCCGCCTTGCCCTGCGGAGTGAGTTCGCCCTGCGCGCGGTCCGCCGGCAACCCGAGGTCGATCGCGAGCGCGGCGACTTTTTCGCGCTGGTCACCGCTCAGGATGAACGCCGGCAAGCCCCGCGCCGCCAGGGACGCAATTTCCCCCCGGGCATCCGGCCGCGCCGTGTCCGCAAACCAAAACCGCGCCACTACTGCGCCATCGCAGGCCAGCACCACTTCACCCCCGGAGGTTTTTTTCACGTAATCCGTGAAAAGCGGCTTGGGGTCGTCCGTGATCCAGCCGGGGCGGCCGAGGGTCCAGTCGCCGCCGTTGGCGGTGGTGAGTTCGACCCCGAAGCCGACGGTCTCGCGGATTTCACCCTCCGCCGCGAGGCCGGCGCCGTCCGCCAGCAGTTGCTCGCAGAGGCTCTGGCTGACGGGGTGGGGGTTGTCCTGGACGAGCGCGAGGAGGGCGGAGCGCGCCGCCGGATCGAGCGCGCACAGCATCTCCGGGTTCTTCAGCACGGGGTTTTCCAAGGTGAGGGTGCCGGTCTTGTCAAAGACGAGCTTCCGCACGCGCGCCAGTTTCGCCCACAGGTCGCCGTCGCGTACGAACACGCCGTGCCGGCGCGCCGCCACGGTCGCAATTTCGTCCGCCAGCGGAAACGCGAGGCCGATGGCGCAGGGGCAGGAGACCACGAGCACCGCGGTGACTACGGACCAAGTGCGCAAGGCGTCACCCGTCACCCACCACCAGCCCAAGCCCGCCAGCACGGCGGCGGCCATGATGCCGATGAGATAGCCACGGATGATTTTTTCGAGGAAGACCTGCCGCCAGCCGGGGCGTGGCGCGGGGGCGAGCAATTGGGCGAGCAGCGATTCGTTCCAGACCTGCAGGGCCACGAGCCGGATTTCCCCGCGGGCGAGGCTGACCGCGCCCCCAGGCACCCGCGACCCGACACGGAACATCCGCGGCTCCGCCTCGCCGTTGATCGACGCCAGGGAAAAGGCGGCGGCCTCCGTTTCCAGCCGGGACTCGACCGGCACGGTCTGGCCGGGGCCGACCAGGAAGGCTGCGCCTTTCCGCAGACCCTCGGGCGTGACTTCGCGGATGGATCCGTCGCCGGCAGCCACGCGCACCATCCGCGGCTTTGGCTGCTGCTGGAGCAGGCGCCGCCGGTTGCGCTCGACCGCGGCGACCTGCGCCCAGCGGCCGACGAGCATCAGCAGGATGAACGAGGAGACGAAGTCGAAATAGACGAACCGCTCCTCGCCCGCCAGCCAGCCATAGAGCGAGCCCGCGTAGGCGCCGGTGAGGCCGAGGGCGATGGGCAGGTCGATGTGCATCACGCCCTCGCGCAGCGCGCGCACGGCGCGGCTCAGGAAATAGCTGCCGCCGACGAGCAGGCTGAGTGTGCCGAAGACCAGCGAGAGCACGCCGAACAGCCGGGCATATTCAAACGTGCGCTCCATCCCAAAATACGTGGGCAGGGTGTAGAGCATCACGTTCATCGCGAACGCCGCGCACAACCCGATGCGCTTCACCAGGCCGCGGCTCTCGGGTTCGGCCGTGTCCGCTCCCGCGGGGCCAGCGAGATAGCCAAAGGCCTGCAGTTTGCGCGCGAAATCCGCCGCGGAGAACTCCCCGCGCACCCAGCGCAGGCGCATCGTGCCGAGCTGGGCGTTGACCGTGATGTCCCGCGCGCCCGGCTGCTGCTGGAAGAGCCGCTCGATCAGCCAGACGCAGCCCGCGCAGGAAATGCCCTGGACATCGAGGGTGAGCTCCGGAATCCGGGGGCTCGGTGTGGCGGTCTCAGCCTCCCGCTGGGCCGTCCCGAGCCAGGCATAATCGCGCGGCTGGAAGACCGCAGCATCCGCCGGCGTGGTGAGGGTGTCCTTGATCCGGTAGTATCCGGCCAGCCCGTGCTCATTCACGAGTCGGTAAACGTAAGCACAACCCGCGCAGCAGAAACCCGACTCCACCATGCGCGCATCGACGAGCGACGCGCCGCAGTGCCGGCAGGCCGGAGTGGCGCGGTGCTTCGGTCCGCGTCCAAGGGGTGCCAGCGTTGGCTCAAGCACGGCGGCACTGGTTGGGGTCGCGCTCATGTCAGAAGCACAGCAAGGCCGCCGGGTCCGGGCCGGCGAAGCCCAGGGTGCCGCGGAGCCGCCAGCCGATGACGAGCGCGGTGGCCAGCGCCAGCGTGAGCCGCATCCGGCCGAGCCAGAGCGGCGAGAGTTTCGCGCGCACCCAGTGAAATTGCGACTGGGCGAGCCAGAGCAGCGGCACCGTGCCGAGCCCGAAGGCCAACATGAACTCCACGCCGCGCAGCGCCGAGCCGGAGAGCAACGCGAGGGTCACGAGGAAATACAGCGGACCGCACGGGAGCAGCGGCGTGGCCAGTCCGAGCGCGGCCGCGGCCTCGGTGCGCGGGCGGCCGCGGAGCCAGCCCTGGAGTTTCCAGGCGAAGCGGCCCAGCACGGGCAGTTTCGGAATGAAGCGGTCCCAGCGCAGCGCGAGCGCGACGAAGAACAGCACCATCACCCACGGCAGCCAGCGCAGCGCGGAGTGCGAGAGCCAGGTGAGCGGTGCGCTCCCGAGTCCGCCGGCGAGCGCGCCCAGCGCGGCATAGCCGGTGAGCCGCGAGAGGTGATACACGGTGCTCACCGTCCGGGCATCGGCCCGGTCACCCCGCATCGGCATCAGTGCGCAGGCCAGCGGTCCGCACATGCCCGCGCAGTGCAGGCTCGTGATGAGTCCGGCGATGAAGGCGGTCGTGGGGGAATTGATGGCGGCGAGTTCCATGGGCTCAGCGGGCCGGGGCGAGGGGTACCTCGGCGACGGGATGATGCGCGGCGACGACGAACCACGCCGTCCAGGCCGTGAGCTGCACGGCAAAGGCGGCGAGGACCCAGAGCCAGAGGCGGGAGCGGCGGGGTTTATTCATGTTCTTGGCCGCGGCCATGATGCTCCGCCTCCTCCTCGCGCAACAGCCGCGCCTCGGGGCCGAGGAATTCCACCTCGCGGGACAACTGGTATTTTCCGTCACGGTCGCGCAACTGCACGATGAACTTGAACGGGACGGTGTAGCGCGCCCGGAGCTGCTGCAGGATGAGCGGCCGGACTTCCTCGCCCATGGCGGCGACCACGACGGGCTGCTCAAAGCCGCTCAGGCGGATGGCTTCCGGCAGTTGCGCCACGGTGAGGACAAAGGTGGCCGGCTCCGGCCGCTTGTTTACGAGGCGGACGAGGAACTGGTTCCGGACGGTCTCAGCATCGACGATGTAAGGCGCGCCCGGGATGCGGGTCACGCCGAAGCTGGCGGGGCGTACCGTGGAAAGCGCCCAGGTGGCGACGGCCGCGCCGATGCCCAGGAGCACGCCATAAAGCAGGGTGCGCGGGCGGAGCCAGCGGGTGGTTCGGCCGGCGAAGGCGTTCTGCGAATCATAGCGGATCAACCCGCGCGGCCGCTGCAGGCGCGTCATCACGTCGTCGCACGCGTCGATGCAGGCGGTGCAGCCGATGCATTCCATCTGGAGGCCCTGGCGGATGTCGATGCCGGTGGGGCAGACGTGGACGCAGCGGTTGCAGGCGATGCAGTCGCCGGTGGCGGGAGTCGGAGGACGGAGGACTGAGGACGGAGGACTGAGGACGGAAGCCGGGGCGGCAAGGACAGAGGATGGAACACGGAGAACAGAGGACGGCTCGGTAACCAGTGCCGCAATTTCCGTTTTCTGTCCTCCGTCCTCCGGCGTCCGGCGTCCGTCCTCCGTCCTCCGATTCCCCCGCGGTTCGCCGCGCGCCGCGTCGTAGCCGATGACGAGCGAGTGGTCGTCGATCAGGGCGGACTGGATGCGACCGTAGGGGCAGATGACGATGCAGAGCTGCTCGCGGAACCAGCCGAAATTGAAATACAGCGCGCCGGTGAACACCCCCATGAACACGAACAAGCTCCAATGCTCGCCGGGGGCGGCGCGCATCATCGCCCAGAGGTCGGGGATCGAGACAAAGTACGCGAGGAACAGGTGCGCGATCACCGCCGAGACGAGCAGGTAGAGCGCGTGCTTCAGGCCGCGCCGGAGAATTTTCCCGGCGGAGAGCGGCGCCGCGGCCAGCGCCCGGCGGCGGACCGCGTCGCCGTCGATCCAGCGCTCGATGCGGCGGTAGACGTGGTCTAGAAACACGGTCTGGGGACAGGCCCAGCCGCACCAGATGCGGCCGAGTAGCGCCGTGATAAAGAAAAGCGAAAAGCCCAGGCCGGTGATGACGAAGAACAGCAGCCACATGTCCTGCGCCGCGAGTGTGATGCCAAACAGGTGGAAGCGCCGGTTGGCGACGTCGAGAAATACCGCGGGAAAACCACCGACCCGGATCCACGGCAGCGACAGGTAGAATGCGATCAGCAGCAGGGCCGAGACCCGGCGCGCGAGGGTGAACCGCCCGTGCGTGTCAGCCGGATAAACGAACGGCCGCGAACCGTCGGCCCGGATCGTGGTGACCTCGTCGAGATTGGGGAGGATGACGGCCATGGTTCATTGGGGTGCTGGCGGCGGGGGTTCGGCGGGCACCAGCACGATGGGCTCACCCTCCTGGTGGTGGCTGAGGATATAGGCGACGACCTCCGTGATCTTCTTCGGCCCGAGCACGGGACCCCATGGCGGCATGCCCTTCGCAAGGACGCCTTTGGTGACAGTGTCGTAAAGCTGGGTCGGCTGGCCGCCATGAATCCATTTTTGGTCGGTCAGGTTCGGGCCGATCGCCGTCGGGTTCTCGTCCTTGCCGCGCAGGCTGGCGAGGTGGCAGGCGACGCACGTGGAAGTGAAGGTGGCCTTGCCCGCCTCGACGAAGACGGCGTTGCGGCTCATCTTCCAGAGGCTGGCTTCGTCGAGGGTGGGCGTGGCAGCGAGCCGGTCGGCCTCGATTCGTGCCATGGCCAGCTCGACGCGTTGCGGGCCGGTGGGGCCGGCGTGGAACCACTCGTAGTAGGACCAGTAGCCCACCCAGAAAACGATGGTGGCATACAGGGTGAACAGCCACCAGTTCGGGAGACGCTTGTCGTATTCCCGGATCCCGTCGTAGGTGTGGGGCCGGAGGGCGTCCTCAGTGGGCGTGGTCGGTGGTGTCGGTGTCATGGCGGGCGGGAGGGGTGGCGGCGGCAAATGGCAGGTTCGCAAAATGGTCCACTTGCGGGCGCTTCATGCGGAGTGCCCGCCAGCCGATCGTACCATAGATCGACACGGCGGTGATGAAAGCCGCGATGGTGAAGAGCGCGGCGGAATCTTCGAAGATGAGGCGTTGGAACATGGGAAGGAGGCGTGAGGCGGAAGGTGGGAGGCGGCCGGCGATCAGAGGCCGGCGGCGTGAATCGGTGCGACGATTTCGGAGTGGCCGAGGGTTTGGAGGTAGGCGATGAGGGCGATGACTTCCTTGTCGGGCGCGATGTAGGCGCCGGCGGTCCGGAGGTCCTGCGCGATGGCCCGGGCCTGTTCATTGACCCGCGTGGAGATCTGTTCCGGGGTCCAGTTCGGATAGGGTACGCCCAAGGTGCGCTGCACGGAAAGTTTCGCCGGCAGCGTGGTCGCATCGAGGGGGTTGGCGAGCAGCCAGGGATAGTTCGGCATGTTCGAGCCGACGGAGATTGAGCGCGGATTCTCGAAGTGGCGCAGATGCCAGATGTTCGGATATTTCCCGCCGACGCGCGCGAGGTCGGGGCCGTTGCGCTTGGAGCCCCACTGGAAGGGATGGTCGTAGATCGACTCGCCGAGCCGCGAGTAGTCGCCGTAGCGCAGCACGTCCGGCACGAGCGTGCGGATCATCTGCGAATGGCAGAGATAGCAGCCCTCGCGCACGTACAGGTCGCGGCCCGCGAGTTCGAGCGGCGTGTAGGGGATCTGCCGGCGGTCCTCGACGTTGGCGGCGTGGTGCGCGATCACCGTCGGGATGATCTGAATCATGCCGCCGGCCACGACGGCAAGAAAGGTCAGGATCGTGAACGGCGCCGTGTTGACCAGCAGCCGGTCGTACCAGTCGGCCCACTTGCCGCCGCGCGCCTCGAAATGGGCGCCCGCGAGGACGACGCACAGCATCAGGCCGGTGAGGCCCGCGATGCTCGTGAAGTTGCCGCCGAACATCCACGCGCAGGCGAAGGCGACCCCGAGGATCGAGAAGAGCACGGGTGGGTTGAGAAACGTCCCGACGAGCGTGATTTTGTCCTCCGCGGCCGGCGCCGGCTCATCCGCAAACACCTCGATGGTGCCGTTGACCGCCGAGGCGTGCCGGATGGTCCGCCAGATATTGTAGCCCATCAGGAACCAGCCCGAGAGATAGAGCCCGCCGCCGACCACGCGCATCAGCATCATGAACCGGATGGTGTTGAGCGTATCGAGGAAGTTGGGGTAGGCGAGGACGGTGCCGTTGTCCGTGGTCGCGTTCAGCATCAGGCCCTGCGTGATGCCGCTCGTCCACATGGCCGCGACGTAGAGGAGGATGCCGGACGTCCCGAGCCAGAAATGGAGGTTGGCCAGCGCGGTCGAGTGGAGCGGCTTGTTCCAGAGGCGCGGGAGGAGCCAGTAGGTCATGCCCGCGGCCATGAAGCCGTTCCAGCCGAGCGTGCCGACATGCACGTGGCCGATGATCCAGTCGGTGTAGTGCGCCAGCGCGTTCACCGCCTTGATCGAGAGGAGCGGGCCCTCGAAGGTCGACATGCCGTAGAAAGTCACGGCGGCGGCGAAAAACTTGAGCACCGGATCCGTGCGCAGCCGGCCCCACGCGCCGCGGAGCGTCAGCAGGCCGTTGAGCATGCCGCCCCACGACGGCGCCCAGAGCATGAGCGAGAAGGTCATGCCCAGCGTCTGCAGCCAGCCGGGCAGCGCGGTGTTGAGCAGATGATGCGGTCCTGCCCAGATGTAGACGAAGACCAGCGACCAGAAATGGATCACGGACAGCCGGTAGGAATACACGGGCCGCTCCGCCGCCTTCGGCAGGAAATAGTACATGATGCCCAAAATCGGCGTGGTGAGGAAGAAGGCCACGGCGTTGTGCCCGTACCACCATTGCACCAGCGCATCCTGCACCCCGCCGAAGACCGGATAGCTGTGGGTGAAGCTCGTCGGGATGGAGAGATGGTTGACGATGTAGAGCATCGCCACGGTGATGATCGTCGCGATGTAGAACCAGATCGCGACGTACAGGCTCGGCTCGCGGCGCCGGGCGAGGGTCCAGAAAAAATTCACCGCGAACACCACCCAGATGAGGGTGACGGCGATGTTGATGGGCCAGATGAGCTCGGCGTATTCCTTGCCGCGGGTGAAGCCGAGCGGGAGGGTGATGGCGGCGGCGACGATGATGAGCTGCCAGCCCCAGAAGTGCACGGCCGAGAGGAAGTCGCTCGCCAGCCGGGCCTTCACCAGGCGCTGCGTGGAGTAATAGACCCCGGCGAACATCATGTTGCCGACGAGCGCGAAAATGACGGCGTTGGTGTGCAGCGGGCGCAGCCGGCCCCACGTCAGCCACGGCGTGTTGAAATTGAGCTGCCAGAAGTTGAGCTGGGCGGCGATGAGCACGCCGACCAGCATGCCCACGGCGCCCCAGATGACGGAGGCGAGCAGGAACTGGCGGACAACCTTGTCGTTGAATTCGATCGTGATTTTTTGGTCGGACATCGGGCGGAAAATTCAGGGATGGGAAAAAAGACCAAGCGGGCCGGGGAGGGCGGCGCGCCAGGTGCAGGGCGGATTCAGCGGCGGGCCTGATCGTCGGGCGGGACGGGAGTGCGAGGGTCCAACGCGGCCCGGGCGAGGCGGGGAGTCTCGTCCGCCAGCGGCAGCAGGGAGTCGTGCGCGGTGCCGCCGGTGCGGCCCCGGGCGTGCTCGCTCAGGAAAAAGACCACGAAAGTGAAGACCAGGCAGAGGCTGATCGTGAGGGTGAGCGGAATGACGGGCATGGTGGAGGAGGATCAAGGTTTCACGGCGGGCACGGCGGAACGCTGGGCCGCGTGGCTGGGTGGAAAATGGACGATGTTGAGCAACGGGGTTCCGGCCTCGCCGTGGCGATGGCGGAGCAGTTCCGTGGCGGCGTGCCAGAACTCGAGGTCGCGGCCCTCCGGGCGGCCGGCTTCCACCCAGAGGTAGTATGCCTCCTTTTGGATCTCGGTTTCCGCGGGGTCGGGCCGGGCGAGGGGAGGGTTGGGATTCATGGAATGCGCCTGGTTCAGTTTCATGGCGCCCACTTTACCGGACGGGGCCCCAGCCCGCTCCGCAGCCCTTGGCGGGGAATGGTCATATCTTGTCCTGCGCCAAGAACTGCGCGGCAAAAGATGCGCATGCTTTGCCAAGCTCCGCACAGCCGGCTCGGCGGTCCTCCGGTATACTCGCCGCCATGGAACCCGCCCTCGTCCATGCGCTGCAGGAGCGCCGGCCCGACATCCGCGCCCACTGGGAGGCGCTGCTGTGGACGGAGCCGGTGAACACGCCGCTGGCCAATCCCGCCATCCTCGTGCGGTTGTTTGATTACACCCTGGACCAGGTGTTTGGCACGCTGCAGGACCAGCCCGCGCCGCGCCGTTCCGCGCCCGCTCCGGCCTATGCCGCCATCCGCGCGATCTGCACCTGTGACCGCAATCCGCTGCTGGCTTATTTCCTCGCCGGCGAGCAGGCGCTGCTCGAGACCCTCGTGCTGCTGGAGGCGTCAGCCCATGGCAAGCAGGACCACGCGGCCACCGAGCTGCACCTGACCATCCGCCGGATTGCCCGCCGCGAGGTCGAATCCTTTTGCTCCCTCTGCCAGTACCGCCGGACTACCGCCGACCGGCGAAGGGAAATTCCACGCCGGGAGAACCCCAGCCGCCGCCGGGAGATGTCCGGCAGTCTCGTGGGCACCTTGGTCTGCGCTCCGCTGACATGAAAATCGCCCTGGGTTGGCGCAGCCCGACTGAGAACGGACCTCCCGGTCCGTCGGCCTCCCGTGATCGTCTGGAAGATCGCTGGCAGTGGCGCAACGACCGGACCCGGCAGGGCTCACGCGAAGGCGCGAAGGTCGCGTAGGGCGGATCGATTCCCCTTGGATCGGCTTCGCGGGAAACGATCGGATTTTTGGGGTTTGAAGGGGACTGGCTATTTCAATGCCCCTGGCTTTCCGCGCCCTGGGTCTCCACCCAGCGCACGGCATGGCGCACGAGGGCCGTGGTGTCCTTCAGGTCCAGCTTCTCCTTGATGTGGCCGCGATGGACGTCGACGGTCTTGGAACTGAGGTGGAGTTGCGCGGCGATGTCGCGGGTGCTCTTGCCGGCGCCAATGAGCTGGAAGACCTCGAACTCGCGATCGGTCAGCTGCCCGATCGGGGAGGACGAGCCGCGCGGCGTGCGGTGGGTGAAGGCCTCCATCATGCGCGCGGCCATCCGCGGGCTCACGTAGACCTCGCCGCGGAGAATCTGGCGGATGGCGGCGAGGAGGTTTTCGCCGCCGGCCTCCTTCATGATGTAGCCGCGGGCGCCCGCCCGGAGCACGCGCTCGGCGTAGATCGCCTCGTCGTGCATCGAGACGACGAGGATCGCCAGGGCGGGTGCCGCCGCATGCAGGTCCTTGATGAATTCGAGGCCGCTGCGGCCCGGCATCGTGATGTCGCTGAGCACGAGGTCGGGCTGGCACCGCGCCAGTTCCCGGATCGCGTCGCCCGGGTTGCCGGCCTCCGCCACGACCTGCAGATCCGCCTGCTGGTTGATCAGCTGGGCGAGTCCCGCCCGCATGAACGGATGATCGTCGACCACCAGGAGGCGGCGGCGCGCAGATTGGGCCGGAACGGGAGCGGGCCGGGGCGGAGCCGGCGCTTTTTTCAAAGTTTTCTTCATGACTTGAACGGGAGCTCGCAGGCAATCGTGACACCTTCGCCACGCTTCGAATGGATGGTGAGCTTGGCGCCGATCACCTTGGCGCGATGCTGCATCACCTCGAGGCCCAGGCCCTGCCGGTCGCCCGGCTCCTTCGGCAGGCCGGCGCCGTCATCCGCCACTTCCAGCAGCAGCCGGCCGCCTTTTTTTGCGAGCCGGATGGTCACACGGCTCGCGCGGGCGTGCTTCAGCGCGTTGTTGGTGGCTTCCTGGGCGATGCGGTAGAGTTGGCCGGCCACCGCCGGGTCGGCCAGCGCGACCGGCTCGCGGCATTCAAAGCGGCAGCGGACGCCGGCGAGCTCGTTCGTGCGCTCTGCCAGTTCCGCCAGGCCGGATTGCAGGGCGTCCGGGCCTTGGCCGAGCGGCACCAGGCCGCGCGAGAGAAAGCGCGTCTGCGCCACCGCCTCCCGCAACATGCCGCTGATGTTCTCCAGGCGCTCGGACAGCCGGCGATCCTTCCCGGACACGTCGTTCTTCAGCGCGGCGCACAACAGTTCGATGGCCGTCAACTGCTGTCCGAGGCCGTCGTGCAGGTCGGCCCCGATGCTGTGCCGTTCCCGCTCGCCCACGGCGATCACCTCGGCCTCCAGGCGCCGGCGCTCGGCCCCGGCGGCGGCCAGCGCCCGCTCCTGCGCGATGGCGCCGAGCGTGCGCTTCACGACCCCGGGAAGGAGGTCGAGCAGCGCCGTGTTTTTCATCACGTAGTCGAGCGCCCCGTGCTTCATCACCTCGACGGCGACCTTCTCGTCGCCCTGGCCGGTTACGATGATGAACGGCACGGGTGAGGCCGCCGCGTGCAGCTTTTCCAGCATGGCCAGCGCGTTCACGTCGCGCAGCTTCAAGTCGAGCAGCATCAGGTCGGGCGTGTGCGCGCCGAGCCACTTGAGCGCGGCCTGGCCGGACGCCGCCGTGGCGATGTCATGCCCCTCGGCCCGCAGGGCTTCCGCCATGAGGATGAGCAGACCCTCGTCGTCATCGACGATCAGGATGCGCGAGGGTGGGGCCGGCGAGGACACGGTGGGACTAGCGCGGGCCGACCGGTGGGATCAGCAGCAGCATGACGAACAACCCGAGCCGCCGGATCACCTCGGCGAACTTGTCATAGTCCACCGGCTTTTGAATATATGCATTGCAGCCCAGCTGGTGGCACCGCTCCACCTCCCGCGAGTCGTCGGTGGTGGTGAGCATGATGACCGGGAGTCTTTTCAATTCCGGGTGCGCCTTGATGCGGCGCAGCACCTCGGTGCCGTCCACCTTGGGCATGCGGATGTCGAGCAGCACGAGATAGGTGCCCTCCAGGACCCGGGCCGTCCTGCCGTCGCGTTCGAAAAAAAAGTCGAGGATCGCCTGGCCGTCGCGGAAATGCTCGATGCGGTTCGTCAGCCCGGCCATTTCCAGATTCTGGTGGATGAGGATGGCGTGGCCCTCGTCGTCGTCGACGATCAGGATCGTGGGGGCATTGTTCATGGCGCGGTGCCATCGGCCGGGACGGCCGGGAGGGAGACTGTGAAACTGGAGCCGACGCCTTCCTGGCCCTCAACCCAAATCCGGCCCTTCTGCCGCTCAAGCACGCGCTGGGCGATGGTCAGGCCCAGGCCCTCGCCGACCGTGAGGTCGGGGTTGAGCCGGTGGAAAATGTCGAAGACCTTGGCCTGGTGCTCGGCCGCGATGCCAATGCCGTTGTCGGCGACCGTGTAGACGGAATCGCCGCCCTCGGAGCGGCCGCTGATCTTCACCCGCAGCGGCCGGGCGGGGTCGCGGTACTTGAGCGCGTTGTCGAGGAGGTTGGCGAAGACCTGGCTGGTGTGGGCGCTGTCGCCCAGACAGGGGGGCAGTGGTTCCACGTGTACCTCGGCCTTGGCCTCGTCGAGTTGGAACTTCATGGCCGCGAGGATTTCCGCGAGGAGCCGGTTCATGTCCAGCGGAACGATCGTCAGCGCCACGCGGCCCAGGCGCGAATAACGCAGCAGGCCCGCGAGGAGCGATTCCATCTTGATCACGCCCGCGTTGATGAAGCGCAGCGCCTGGGGGATGGTGACCTCGACCGGTTGCTTCAGCTCGAGGGGAGGGATGCCGCCGCTGCCGGCGGCGGCCATCGCCGTGCGGATGGAATCGCAGGCCCGGGTGAGCTGCTTGCCGAAGCCCTGCACGTTCACCAGCGGTGAGCGCAAGTCGTGCGACACGGTGTAGACGATCGTCTCCAGCTCCTTGTTCTTCTCCGCGAGGTCGGTGGCGAACTGCTGCAGCTCGGCCTCGTCTGCCTTGCGTTGCGTGATGTCGGTGCGGATGGCCACGTACTGGACCGGTTTGCCCGCGGCGTTGACGAACGGGAAGATGGTCGTGTCCACCCAGTAGAGCGTGCCGTCCTTCGCGCGATTCCGGATTTCCCCGTGCCAAACCAGACCGCGGCCGATGGTCCCCCAAAGGTCCCGGAAGAACTCCTTCGGGTGGTAATGCGAGTTGATGATGCGATGGTCCTCCCCGAGTAGCTCCTCCCGCGAGTATTTGGAGATCGCGCAGAACTTGTCGTTGATGTGGGTAATTTTGCCCGTGGCATCGGTGATCGCCACGATCGAGTGCTCATCCAGCGCCGCCTTGACGTAGCTCAGCTCCTTCAGGGTGGCGAGCCGCTCTTGCGCCGACTCGACCCGCTCCTGCTTCAAGGCCCGCAGGCGCGCGATCAATTCGTCCTTGGTCAGCGCGGAAAAATCTTCAGTTGGCACGCCGGCAATTTGTTAATCGCGCCCTTGCGCCGCAAGGCCCGTCTTCGCGCGGCGGCGTCGCCGGCGGAAGGTCGCAGTTCGCTAGGGATTTTCCCTAGCGGGAAATCGCCGCACCTCCGATTCCCCGCGAGGCGAACCACGGGCAGAATAGGGTCGGGGCGCTGGCCGGAAAAACGCCCCGACCATGGATAACGCCAAAATTCCCCCGTCACTCGTCGCGAAACTCGTCGCCCTTTGTTCCCAATGCCCGGACGACCACTTCACGGAAAAATGTCCGTTCAAATTACTCGCCGGGGTTTCCTGGCCCAGCCGGAAGGCGCTCTTCAAGCAGATGGACCGGGAGCAGGTGGAGCAGCTGTTTGATCTGGCCACGGATTGCGCGTGCCCCGAGGACCCGCGGCGAACTGGCCGGGAAATTGATTTTCCAACAATCGCCAAGGAGGGCGCAACTGTCGCCTTGCCGCGTGGTCGGTCCCGAGAGCCGGACTCGCGCTCCCCTGAGGACCATCTTTGCTTGTGAATCCCACCCCGAAAAATCCCCCCGCCCAGGACTCGCCAAAATCACCGGCCCCAAAATCGAGCCAGGAGCCGGCGCCCACCCGCGCGTGGTATGCGCCCGCCGCCCTTTGGCAGCGCAAGACCTCGGTCATCGCGGTGCTGGCCCTGGTGGGCATCGCGGCGCATCTGGCGCTCCGCTTCGGCTGGCAGGCGACGCCCCCCCTTTCCCGGATTCCGCTGCTGGTGACGCTCGTGATCGGCGGCGCCCCGCTGCTCTACGATCTGCTGCGGAAGCTGCTGAAGCGGGAATTCGGCTCCGATCTGCTCGGCGGCATTTCCATCATTACCTCCGTGGTGCTCGGCGAATATCTCGCGGGGTCCATCATCGTGCTGATGCTCGCGGGTGGCGAGGCGCTGGAAAGTTACGCGTTGCGCAGCGCCTCCTCGGTGCTGGCCGCCCTGGCGAAGCGGATGCCGTCCGTCGCCCACCGGAAACGCGGTTCTGAAATCGCGGACGTGGCGTTGCCGGACGTGGCCGTCGGCGACACGCTCGAGATTTACCCGCACGACATCTGCCCGGTGGACGGCGTCGTGACCGGGGGTCACGGCGTGATGGATGAATCCTACCTGACCGGCGAGCCGTTCCAGATCACCAAGACCTCCGGCTCAAGCGTGCTCTCGGGCGCGATCAACGGCGAGTCGGCGCTCACCATCCGCACGACCCGGCTCGCGGCCGATTCGCGCTACGCGAAGATCATGGAGGTCATGCGCGAGTCGGAGAGCAAGCGTCCCCAGCTGCAGCGCCTCGGCGACCAGCTCGGCGCCATCTACACGCCGGTGGCCCTGACCGTGGCCGTCCTCGCGTGGGCACTGAGCGGGGAATCGCTGCGTTTCCTCGCCGTCCTGGTCATCGCCACGCCCTGTCCGCTCCTGCTCGCCATTCCCATCGCCATCATCGGCTCCATTTCCCTCTGCGCCCGGCGGGCCATCATCGTCAAGAGCCCGGTCGTGCTCGAGCAAATCGCCGGCTGCCGCACGGCGATTTTCGACAAGACGGGCACGCTGACCTACGGCGAGCCGAAGCTGACCGAGCAGCTCATCGCGCCCGGCTTCGGGCAGCCGGAAGTGCTGACGCTCGTCGCCAGCATGGAGCGTTACTCCAAGCATCCGCTCGCCCGCGCCATTCTCGCCGCCGCGAAGGAGACGGGTCTGGCGCTGCCCGAGGCCGCCGAAGTCGGCGAGCAACCCGGCCAGGGGCTGCGGGGAACCGTTTCCGGCCGCCAGTTGCTGGTCACAAGCCGCAACAAGCTCCTCGCGCAAAACATTCCCGGCGCCGCGCAGCTCCCGCCCATCGCCGGGGGCCTCGAATGCGTGGTCGTGATCGACGGCCGCTATGCCGCGGCGCTGCGCTTCCGCGATGCGCCGCGCACGGACAGCCGGCCGTTCGTGAGCCACCTCGGGCCGAAGCATCACTTCTCGCGCGTGATGCTCGTGTCGGGCGATCGCGAATCGGAAGTCCGCTACCTCGCCGAGCAGGTGGGCATCACCGAAATCCACGCCGAGAAGAGTCCCGAGGAAAAACTCGCCATCGTCCGCGCGGAAACCGCGCAGGCCAAGACGCTCTATGTCGGCGACGGCATCAACGACGCCCCCGCCATGATGGCCGCCACCGTGGGCATGGCCATCGGGCAGAACAGCGACGTGACCGCCGAGGCGGCGGGCGTCGTGGTCATGGACAACTCGCTCACCAAGGTGGACGAATTCATGCACATCAGCCGCCGGATGCGGATCATCGCGCTCCAGAGCGCGGTGGGCGGCATGATCCTGAGCATGGTGGGCATGGCCTTCGCCGCCACCGGTCACCTCAGCCCGGTCAGCGGCGCCATCGCGCAGGAAATCATCGACGTGCTGGCCGTGCTGAACGCGTTGCGGGCGGCATTTCCGCCCAAGGTGCTGCATGATCTCTGACGGCCCGCGCCGCCACGAGATTCGTTGCGGCAGAGACTTCCCCCGATGAGCCGGAATCCTCCCGACTCCAAACCGACCGCGTTTTCCGCGGAGCTGCAGGCCTTGATCGACCGCTTTGACGACCGGCCGGTGCGCCTGGGCGAGATCCTCGAGGCCACACAGGGCCGCGGCTATTATCTGCTGCTCCTGCTCATTGCGCTGCCGTTCGTCGGGCCGATTCCGTTGCCCGGCGTTTCCATCCCGTTCGGGCTGGCGGTGACGCTGCTGGGGACCCGCCTGGCGCTGGACCGGAAGCCCTGGCTGCCCCAACGACTGCTGCGGCATGAGTTCCCGGCGCGGTCCCTCGGGAAACTGCTCGGCGCCGTCCGGCGGATCATGCGGGGGATCGAATACTTCCTGCGCCCGCGGCTGGCCTTTGTGTCGGACCGGGCGGTCTTTCGCCGCCTCGCGGGCCTGCTGATCGCGATTTCTGGCCTGATGCTCATGCTGCCGCTCCCGCTGCCGTTTAGTAATTCCCTGCCGGCGTGGACAGTGATCCTGCTCGCGGCGGGGTCACTCGGGCGCGATGGCCTGTTTTTCATCCTCGGCTGCGTTTCCTTCGCCCTCAGCGTGGCATATTTCACCCTGGTGGCACTCGGCGGCATGTCCGTGCTGGATCGACTCCGCGGGTTCTTCACCGGTGGCTGAGCCGAATCCCGCGGCCGGCCGGTGCGGCGCGACGCAAATAGTGCAGGAAAAATGACAAGCGCCGCGGAGCGAGGGGTGGGGCGGCCGGGGTATATTTGCACCCGGCCGGAACCAAACCTTTGGGAGTGCACTCTGCAAAGAAAGGAAAACCCATGAAGCCACACGAACTCGAAGCCACCGCCCGCGCGCTCGTCGCCGCGGGGAAGGGAATTTTAGCCGCGGATGAAAGCGGGCCGACGATCGCGAAGCGGTTCCAAGCCTTGGCGGTGCCGGTCACCGAGGAAAACCGGCGCGCCTACCGGGAGCTGCTGTTCACCGCGCCGGGGCTGGGGGAATTCATCAGCGGGATCATTTTGTACGATGAGACCATCCGGCAAAAGGCGACGGACGGCGCCACCTTCGTCGAGGTGCTGCAGCGGCAGGGGATCATCCCGGGCATCAAGGTGGACCTCGGGGCGAAGGCCCTCGCGGGCTTTCCCGAGGACAAGATCACCGAGGGCCTGGACGGCCTGCGCGAGCGGCTGGCCGAGTATGCGCGGCTCGGGGCGCGTTTCACCAAGTGGCGGGCGGTCATCGCGGTCGATGACGACCACCCGAGCCGCACGTGCCTCGCGGCCAACGCCGAGGCGCTCGCGCGTTTCGCCGCGCTCAGCCAGGAGGCGGGGCTGGTGCCGATCGTCGAGCCGGAGGTGCTGATGGACGGCGAGCACACCATCGAGCGCCATTTCGAGGTCACGGCAGCGGCGCAACAGCGGGTCTTCCAATCATTGTCGGAGCATCGCGTGCATCTGGAAGGGATACTGCTCAAGCCGAACATGGTGCTGAGCGGCAAGGAGTGTTCGCATCAGGCCGGAATGGAGCAGGTGGCCGAGGCGACGCTGCGCTGCCTGCGGCGCGGGGTCCCTGCGGCGGTGCCCGGCATCGTGTTTCTCTCCGGCGGGCAAAGCGACGAGCAGGCGACGGAGCACCTGAATGCCATGAACCGGGTCGGCCCCGCGCCCTGGGCGCTGAGTTTTTCCTACGGCCGCGCCCTGCAGGCGCCGGCGCTGCGCATCTGGGCCGGCGTGGCGGCCAATGCCGGCCTCGCGCAGAAGGCGCTGCTCCATCGGGCGCAGTGCAACGCCGCCGCCCGACTCGGGAAATATTCCGCCGACATGGAGTGAGCGGCGGCCGAGGGCCCTCATGGATTTCGCTCAATGAAATTCCCCGCCGCCCCCGAGCCGATTGTCATTATCCATCGGCTTTACGCCGCGATCATCAGTCCGGCGGACCCAACCCTCGCGGCTTCGCGTGACACGATTGAATGATTCGGTTCAGCCGTCCAATGGCGACCGCACGCCCATCCCCGGCTTCACCATCACATGGGTATAAATCTGCGTCGTCTCGACGCTCTCATGCCCGAGCAAATCCTGCCGCGTAAAGAGGCTGCGCCTCACGCGGTTGATCTGGCAGGAAGTCTGGCGAAATAATGACGACATTGGCGCTGTAAATGCCTGCGACCTGAACCGCTTTTCAAAAACTCCTCCCGGCCACGGGCGTCGGCTTCCTCAAAGTACGCTTCATAGTAAATCAAGCGCCACGGGCCACGATGAGAAGTAGCCGGAGCCAACCCCGTCTGATGCTGGGCCAATCTCCGCCGAAGATCGGAACTATAGCCGATGTACAACCCATGGTCTGATTCCGAATGTAGAACATAGGTGTAGTGCATGGCAGTCAGGTTTTCATGCTGCCGCGTTGGCGAAGCCATTTACGCGGTCACCCTTCCCGCGTCCACAAGTCGACTTCAGCCCGGTGACGTTTGCTTCATCCCTAAGAGTTCCGGCGGCTTTGTGCCGTTTATATTTATTTGTGCGGCGGGCAAATCACGAACTGGGTTTTACGGAGCTTTGGGAGATGCGTCCGTTTCCGCGCCTAAGATTGAGCTGTTGTGCTGCACGCGTGCGCGGGCCCGACCAGTCGCTACAGCCAACGCGCTTCGCGCGTGGCTGATCTCTTAGTTGGGCAAAAAACATGAACTTACGCATCACAATAATTCTCCTTTCCATCGCGGCCAGCGCGGCCGCGGCAAACCGTTCGGCGACCGTCAATGGGCATAAGCTCACCTACGAGCTGCTCGGGGAGGGACGCCCCATCGTCTTTCTGCACGGCGGCGGCGATAGCGCGGCCTTTTCGTTTCCCAGCCAAATCGACGAATTTGCGGTCCGGCATCAGGTAATTGCCCCGGAGCAAACCGGCCACGGGCACACTCCCGACATAGCCGGGCCGCTTAGCTACAGTCAAATGGCCGAGGACACCGCTGAACTATTGCGGCAGCTTAATCTCACCCAAGTCGACGTAGTCGGATGGAGTGATGGTGGTAACGTAGGCTTGATGTTGGCGGCACGGCATCCGGCATTGGTTCGTCGCTTGGTGGTCAGTGGAGCCAATTTCTCTCCGTCTGGCATAGACCCGAAAGATTTAAAGGAGTTGGAAGCGTCGTCGCCGCTCGAGATAATGGACGAGGCAGAGCGAACCGAATATGCCGCGCTGACGCCTGACGGCGCTGCTCACATTCCCGTAATCGGGGGAAAGCTGAAGGATCTTTGGCTGCATCATCCCACGCCAGACGAGTTGAGTCCTGCGATCCTGCGAACAATCCGCGCGCGGGTGATGGTCATGGCGGGCGATCACGATGTCGTTCCGCTGGCCCATACGACCGAGCTCTATCGCTCATTGCCGAACGCGGAGCTCTTCATCCTCCCTGGCACGTCGCATCACACCTTCCGAACGCGACCGGATTGGGTGAATCCGGTAATTCTCGCGTTCCTCGATTCAGAAAGCGTCAGCAAGCCGAACCAAACGCCCGAGCCGGCGGCCACGCCCATCACGGCCCCTGCGGGACAGGAGCCGCGCCGGCCGTAGCCGCGGCTCATCTGCAACGTTGGGCAAAAAAGATGAAGCGAAACACGGCTAGATCGTGCGCGAGTGCTGGAGCGGCGCGCCGGTGACGGTGGGGTCGAAGCGCATCGCAATCACGCGCAGCAGCGGCACGCCGGCACGGGTGACCTCGATCCCGGCGGAAGTGCGCCGCACGAGGCCGTCGTCCACGAGATCGGTGAGGCTCGCGATTTCCGCCGAGTAGGTGGCGGTGAAATCGAGGCCCAGCGCCGTGGAGAGGGCCGCGAAATCCAGCCGCCGGTCGCACATGAGCCGCATGATGATCGTGCGCCGCCGCTGGTCCTCGGTGGTCAGCCGCAGGCCGCGGTCGAAGGGCAGGCGGCCCGCATCGAGCGCGGCGCGCCACTCCGGCAGCGTCCGGGCGTTCTGCCGGTAGGTGTCGGCGGTCGAGGAGATCGACGAGATCCCGAAGGAGTACAGCGAGGCACCGCCGCGCGTGCTGTAACCCTGGAAATTCCGGTGGAGGGTGCCCTCGCGCAAGGCCACGGCGAGTTCGTCCTGGGGCTTCGCGAAGTGGTCGAGCCCGATGTCGAGATAGCCGGCGGCGGAGAGCTTTTCATGGGCGATGGCAAACATCGCGAGTTTCTCCCCGGCGCCGGGCAGTTGCTCCCGGTCGTCGAAGATCCGCTGCGCGGGCTTGATCCACGGCACGTGGGCGTAGCTGAAAACGGAAAGCCGGTCGGGGCCGAGGGCGAGCACCTCGTCGATCGTCGCGCCGAACGACTCCGGCGTCTGCAGCGGCAGGCCGTAGATCAGGTCGACGTTGATCGACGTGAATCCGGCGGCCCGCAGCCACTTGAACGCCTCCTCGTTGCGCGTGTGCGGCTGGAAGCGGTGGATCGCCAGCTGCACGCGCGGGTTGGTGTCCTGCACGCCGAGCGAGGCGCGGCGGGCGCCGATGTCCCGCAGGGCGAGCACATGCTCTTCCGTCAGCCGGCGCGGATCAATCTCGACGCCGAACTCGCAGTCGGGGGCCACCGGGAAGTGCGCCTTGATCAGCTCGCCGAGCCACTGCAGCTCGCGGGGCGGGAAAAAGGTCGGCGTGCCGCCGCCGAGGTGGATCTGCGTGACCGGCCGGTGGCGGTCGAGCCGGGACGTCGTCAGCCGCAGCTCGCGCGCAAGGTCGTCCAGGTATTCGCCGGCGGCCTCGCGGCGTTTGGTGATGACGGTGTTGCAGCCGCAGAACCAGCAGCGCGTCTCGCAGAACGGCAGGTGAAAATAAAGCGAGAGCGGGCTGGTTCGACCGGGCTCACCTCCGGCGGCGCCGGGGCGGTTGTCGTCGGCGATCGCTTCCTCCAGCCGGAGCGGGGCGAGGTCCGTGGTGAACTTGGTCGCAGGCGGATACGACGTGTAACGCGGGCCCGGAATCGAATATTTGCGGATGAGCTCGAGGTCGAGTGGCGGCGTGGTTTGCGCGGGAAGTGTTTCAGGGAGGATCATGTGCCGGCCCTGAGTATGGCTGGAGGGCGCCGATCCCGCTGCGCTTCGCTTGCGGAGCACTGCGCAGATTTTGCCGCTGCCACCGGGTGGCGATGACTACCGATTTAGCCGCAAAGAGGCGCAGAATGCGCAAAATAAATCCCTTACTTAAATCCTGTGATTTCTGAAGTTGGCTTTTCTTTTTTGCGCTTTTTGCGCCTTTTTTCGGCCAAAATCCGAATAGGGAAGTATGAGCGGCCATCAATGCCCGCCGCAGCTACCACCAACACGGCAGCCGCCGCTGCCGCAACCACACCCGCCGGTTTCCGCCTCGGCCACTGGGTGGCGATGACAACCGATATAGCCGCAAAGAGGCGCAGAATGCGCAAAAATGATCCCCGACTTAAATCCGCGGATCTCAGAAGATGGCTTTTCCTTTTGCGATTTTTGCGCCTTTTTGCGGCCAAAATCCGAATAGGGAAGTATGAGCGGCCATCAATGCCCGCCGCAGCCACCACCACGGCAGCCGCCGCTGCCGCAACCACACCCGCCGATTTCCGCCTCTGTCACCGGGTGGCGATGAATACCGATTTAGCCGCAAAGAGGCGCAGAATGCGCAAAAAATGATTCCCGACTTAAATCCGCGGATCTCAGAAGATGGCTTTTCCTTTTGCGATTTTTGCGTCTTTTTGCGGCCAAAATCCGAATAGGAAAGTATGAGCGGTCATCAATGCCCGCCGCAGCCGCCACCGCCACCACCACAGCCCCCGCCCCCGCAGCCACAACCGCCGGATTTCTCTTCTGCCACCGGCTCCGCAGTCGCGACACCCTCGCTAACCAAGTCGGCCAGCTCGCATAGCTTGGCATAATACTCGTCCTCCGAAACCCCCAGCACCGCTGCGCCGAAGGTCTCGGCGTCCTCCGGCGAAGCGAAGTCGCCGTAGTTCACCAGGACGAGCTGGTACAACACGAGCGCCGGCACGTGCTGCGGCTGGAGCGAGAAGAAGGGGTGGACGTTGATGGTGAATCCGTCCTCGGGGTTGTCGCTCTTGGCGACGGGGTGGGCGAACTCGCCGTCCCGGAGCGGCTGCTCGTCGAAGACGATCTCGCACGGATAGCGGACGCAGTCGCGGTCCGCCAGGATGAGCTGCAGCTCCGGCCAGCCGATCTGCGGGCCGTATTTCTCGCGAATGTCGGTGCCCTTGGCGGCAACATGCGCGGTCAGGGACTGCTGGGCGTCGGCGAGCGTAAGTTTTTCGGCCATGGCGGGGATCCTCAGGATTTGACGGACACGATGCCGGCGGCGGGCGCGGCGGCGGACTCGTTGGATTTGTTCAGCGTGCCCTGCAGGATGGGAACGGCCATCCGCAGGAAGAAAGTGTAGCACAGGAAGCCGAACGCCCAGATGCCGAGGCAGACGGCCGTCTCGTTCCAGGTGGGCAGGTATTCGACGATCTCACCGAGGGGCGAGGGGATGAAGCCCGGCACGACCAGGCCCATGCCCTTCTCGATCCAGATGCCGATGATCGCGAGGACGCAGGCGACATCGAGCCACTTGAGGCTGCGGCTCAGTGGCAGGGCGAGCAGGATCATGGCAATGATGTTGAAGGTGACGGCGGTCCAGATCCACCGCACGAGTGCGTGGTGGCCGTCGAGGCCGAAGAAAAGATAGCGCGCGGAGGCGACGTGGAGGTTGTCGGTGTAGAACTCCTTGAAGACCTCGTTCGCGAGCAGGAACAGGTTGATGAGCATCGAGACCTGCACGATCGAGCGCAGGGTGAGCAGGGCCTTGTCGGGCACGCGGTAGGTGGTGAAGCGGCGGATGACCTGCAGGGCGAGGATGATGATCGCGGGGCCGGCGGTGAAGGCGGAGGCGATGAAGCGCGGGCCGACCACGGCGGAATTCCAGAAGGGCCGGCCGCCGAGGCCGACGTAAAGGAACGCGGTCACGGTGTGGATGGACACGGCCCAGAAGATGCCGATGAACACGAAGGGAATGTAGAACCATTTCGCCGGCTTGGTGTTCTTGTACCGGCAATAGAGCAGGTAGCCGCAGATGTGGACGTTCAGCAGCAGGTAGCCGTTCAGGACGATCACATCCCAACTAAGCATCGAGCCGGGAAAGTTAAATTTCCCGAGGCCCGGGATGAGATGCCAGAAGCGGTCCGGCCGGCCCAGGTCCACGGTGACGAAGGCGAGGCACATCAGGATCGCGGCGACAGCGAGGAGTTCGCCGAAGATGACCAGGTCGTGCAGCTCCTCGTTGCGGTAGACGTAGACCGGGATGACGAGCATCACGGCGGCGGCGGCGACGCCGACGAGGAAGGTGAAGTTGGCGATGTAGACGCCCCAGGAAACCTGGTCGGTCATGCCGGTCACGACCAGGCCCTCGGACAGTTGCCGGGAGTAGGCGTTGAGCCCGAGGAGACAGATCGCAAACAGCACCCCGATCCAGGTGAAGTAGCGCCAGTCGCCCTCGAACGCCACGCTGGCGGAGCGCGCGAGGAAGACGAAGTAGTTTCGGACGGCGGTTTTCATACGTCGAAGTAGTAGAAGAACCGCGGGAGGGTCCCGACCTCCTCCTTGAGCACGAAGACCCGCTTGTGCTTCAGGATGTAGGAGACCTCGCTGTCGGGATCGAGGATGTTGCCGAACTTGCGCGCGCCCGTCGGGCAGACCTCGAGGCACGCCGGGTAGCGGCCGGCGCGGGTGCGCTGGATGCAGAAGTGGCACTTCTCCATCACGCCCTTGTGCCGCGGCCGGTTGCCGAGATACGACATGTTGGGATTCAGCTTCTCCGACGGGATGGAGGGCTCGGTGAAATTGAAGCGGCGGGCAAAGTAGGGGCAGGCGGCCTCGCAATACCGGCAGCCGATGCACCAGTTATAGTCGATGACCGTGATGCCGTCGGGCTCCTGCCAGGTCGCCTTCACGGGGCAGACCTTCACGCAGGGCGGGTTTTTGCACTGGTGGCACTGCACCGGCATGTAGAAGAAGCCCGGCTCGGGCACGGACTCCGGCGCGTAGTTGTGGTCGCCCTTCTCCATGTCGAAGGTGCCGTTGGGCATCTTCAGGACGCGGATGTACTCGAGGCCCGGATCGCGCGACTGGTTGTTCTCGGCGACGCAGGCGTGGACGCATTTGCGGCAGCCGGTGCAGCGGGTGAGGTTGAGCGCGTAGACAAACTCGACGCCGTTCATCGGCTTGAAGTCGCGGACGTGCGGCCGCACGCCGTATTGCCGCTGCACCTCGCGCTCCATGCGCTCGAGAATTACCTTCATCTGCTCCGGCTTCAGCTCCGAGTAGTGCATCTGGAGGAATTCATCGACCGAGCCGTAGTCGCTCAGCTTCCGCAGCGGCGCGAGGCCGGCGGCCATGGCGGCGACGCCGGCGGCCATGACGGTCGAGCCGCGCAGAAAACTGCGGCGGCTCATCGAGCGGGGTTCGGAAGGCGGGGCGGCGCCGTCGGGCGGTGAGGTGGTCATGTCAGTGGGCAGAGGGAGGAGGGAGCGTCGCGGGGGCGACCGGGTGCATGGGACGGGGGCCGGGCAAAGGAATGAGCTGGGGGAAGGCGGGCGCGTGCGGATCGTGGCACGAGGCGCATTCCTCGCGGGTGATGGGGCCCTTGCTGCGGTCCCAATAGCCGGAGGTCCGGCCGTGCACGCCGGCTTCCCAGTCGCGGAAGGTCGGACCGTGGCAGCTGGCGCAGAGGGCGGTCGCCTGGTCGAATTTCAAGTGCAGGCCCTCGCGGGTGACGAGCTCGTTGAGCTTCGCGGGATTGTGGCAGTTGAAACAATTGTCGTTCCGGTTGTTCCGGCCGTGCGCCATCACGAGCAAGTCCTGGTGGGCCTTGGGCATGATGACCGCGCCGTCGGCGGCGTATTCCAGCTTCACGGGCTGATCCGTGCCATGGCACGACTCGCAGTTGCGCATCGAGATGATAAGGTCGGCGTGCTCCTTGGGGAAAACCAGCCGGTGCGCGGCGTCGTACTTCAACTCGGGGGGCTTCTTCTCGTCATGGCAGGTGTAGCACTCGAGGCCGGAGGCGTCGCCCCCGCTCTTGACCAGCTGGGCGGCGGAGATGCGAATCGTGGTGGGCTTGGGCGCGGTGATGCCGGGGAAGGGGGTCTTCGCGGCGGTCGGCGGGCGCGAGCTGACATAGAAGACGACGGCCAAGGCGAGAAACCCGGCGGTGAGGCCGGCCAGCGCGCGGGTGGTTTTCTTCGATTCGTCGCTCATGCAGTGGAGCAAGACTAGCAAGATCGGGAAAGCGGGGCGCTCCATCGCTTGGCCAACCCTGCGCATATCTTGCACAGGGGCTCCGGGACAAGAAATGCGCAGTAATGCGCAAGCGGCGCATTGCGGAGTCGGGGGAGGTGTGGCACGCTGAGGCGAAACCTGCCACCTTAGCCTACACTCCATGAAAAAACTCCTCCTCGCCGCCGTCTCGATCATCGCTCTCACCGCCTGGGCCCGCGCCGCGGACGCCCCGGAGAACTGGGACAAGAACTGCGCGGCCTGCCACGCCAAGGACGGCAAGGGCGCGACCAAGGCCGGGCGCATGGCCGGCGTGAAGGATTTCGCCGACGCGGCCTATCAGAAGACCTTCACGGACGACCAAGCCATCGCGAGCGTGAAAGACGGCAAGAAGGACGACAAGGGCAAGGAGAAGATGAAGCCCTTTGCCGAGAAGCTCACGGACGACGAAATCAAGGCGCTGGTCGCCTACGTCCGCACCCTCGCGAAATAATCCCCATCCACGGTTGAAACTGCCGGCGCCGGGCGAAAGTCGCGGCGCCTTTTTATTTGCCGCCAGCGGCCCGGCGCAAGGGATGCGCGCAACAGGCCAAGATATGCGGAGCCGGTTCCGGGGAATTTCGGCATACTCCGCCCGCAGCACCGCCCATTTGCCGATGATCAGTTCCAATTAATCCACTCCCGCCATGCGCCTCTCCTCTCGCTGGACCAACCCCCTGATTTTCGGCGGCACGATCGGGTGGGGCATCCTGCTCATCTCGTGCGTCGTCGCCAACCGCGCCACGCTGGCGCCGCCGAAGATCGCCGGCGCGACCTTCGTCGGCACCAAGGAGTGCTCCCAGTGCCACTCCGACAAGACCGAGCACTTCGGCACCGCCACCCACAGCCGCCTGGCCCTCTCGGATCCCAAGGTGGGTGACACGGGCTGCGAGGCCTGCCACGGCCCGGGCAGCCTGCACGTCCAGTCGGGCGGCGCCCGCGGCACGATCGTCAACCCGCGCCGCTCGCCGGAAACCTGTTTCCAATGCCACGTCGACAAGCGCGGCCAGATGAGCCTGCCGCACTCGCACCCGGTGCTCTCCGGCCAGGCCTCCTGCGCCGACTGCCACGACCCGCACAAGGGCGAGGCCATCAAGGGCGGCGGCATCAATCTCGCGACCGCCAACGAGACCTGCACCGCCTGCCACACGCAGCAAAAGGGCCCGTTCGTCTTCGAGCACGCCGCAATGCGGGAGGGCTGCACCGCCTGCCACAACCCTCACGGCTCGGTGAACGACAAGATGCTCGTCGCCCGTGACGACAACCTCTGCCTGCGCTGCCACCTCGAGGTCGCCGGCGCCGGCCAGATCATCGCCGGCGGCGAGGACCATGCCTCCCGGCTGCAACGCGGCACCTGCTGGAGCGCGGGCTGCCATGAGTCGCCCCACGGCTCCAACGCCAACAACCACTTCCGCTTCTAACCCTCGAAGGAGGATCCCCCATGCCTGCGAACCATTCCCGCGTCCTTTGCACCTCAACGCTCCTTGCCGCGGCTGGCCTGGCGCTCGTGGCGCCGGGCCGGGCGGCGGACGCCGATGCGTTTCCCGTCTTCGAGAGCTACATCAAGGTTACCGGCCAGGCCCCCTTCATCTCCGGCAACGGCGCCGCCTACCAGACCCGTGCCCGCCAGTCTGACGCGGGCGGAGGCGGGATCGAGGATCTCCATATTGCGCGGGACCTGAACAAGACGACCAGTGTGGTTGTCGACGGCCGCGCCCTGGCCGGGGTCGAGGATTACCTGGGGCGGATCAACCTCAGTAAAACGGAAGTCGGCTCGGTGGACGCCGGATACAAGCGCTTCCGCACGTTTTATGACGGCATCGGCGGATTTTTCCCGATCAACGGCTACTGGCGCCCGCTCGTGCAACAGGATCTGCACACCGACCGCGGCCGCTTCTGGGCCGAGGCGAAGATCAACCTGCCGGACCGGCCGGTGATCACGCTGCGCTACCAGAACGAGACCCGCAGCGGAACGAAGGACTCCACGAGCTGGGGCGACAGCAACTCGACGGGCCTCCCCCTGGTCCCGGCGAACAATGCGACGAGGAAAATCATCCCGGCCTACCTGAAGCTCGGCGAGCGCCACGAAATCCTGCAGGGCCGGATTGAGCAAAACGTCGGCAAGACCGCGGTGAGCCTGACCGTGCTCGGCGACTGGGTCAAAAACCTCGATACCCGTTATTTCACGCGCTATGCGGGCGAGGTTCTGCCGAATCCCGAGCGCGTCAACTATGAGAGCAACGGCGTCCGCTCGAACGAATTTGCGGCCATCGCCACGACCGAGACGCCCCTGTCGGAAAAAATCACCTTCAACACCGGTCTCAGCTACCAGCACATCACCACGGCGGTCAGCGGCGAGCGCCCCACGGCCATCGGGGTGCTGCCGACATTCGACTTCAGGGATCTCGTGGGCGGCTCGAAGGTCGACGATTTCACGGGCAACCTCTCCCTTGGGCTGCATCCGAAAAACTGGCTCGTGCAGCTGACCGTGCGCGGCGAGGAGAACTACACCAAGTCCGCCGGCACCTACAACAAGGTCACCGGGACCGTGGCGGTTCCGGTCACGACGGTGGTCAACGAGAACTCCCGCGTGAAGGACCACATCGTGACTCCGGATCTCAGTGCAAGGTACACCGGCTTCAATCATCTCGTCCTCTACACCTCGATCAGCGACCGCCTCGATCGCGGCGACCGGCGGCGGACGGATCCCTTCACCACGGCGTTGCCCGCCCTCAGCTCGCTGGAGAACGAAAACGTCCGCCAGGACCAGGCGCACTATACTGTCGGCGCCAATTGGAACCAGTCCACGGCGATGGTTCTCCGCGGCGAACTCTTCTACAAGGACCACGAGAACAAGTTCATCGGCTACGCCAATGAACTGGGCGGCCGCTATGTCGTCGGCTACCAGTTCACGGGCGTCAAGCTGACCGCCATCCTGAAGCCGGTGCCGGAGTGGTCGTTCACCACGCGCTATGTCCCGCAGACCGGCTACATGGAGGTCACGACGGAATCCACCAAGCGCTTCGACTCGATGACCGCGAAGAGCCACCTGATCGGCGAGACGGTCGACTGGAATCCCAATCCGCGGATCTACGTCCAGGGCAACCTCAACGTCGCCTTCAACTACATCAGCACGGCCTATCCCGCCGCCCAGACGCCCCTGACGATCGCGCCGCAGCGGAACTCGGACAACAACTACGTCGTGGAGAGCCTGGTCTCCGGCTTCGTCGTCGACAAGTCGACGGACATCCAGCTCCTGTTCACGCACCAGCACGCGCACAACTTCCAGCCGGAGATCGCGACCGGCACGCAGCCCTACGGCGCGGGCTACACGGAAACCACGGGCACCGTGGGCGTGAAGCGCAAGCTGTCAGCCAAGTGGCTTGCGACCGCCAAGGTGGGCTACATCGACAGCCGCAACGAGACCACCGGCGGCCGCACGAACTTCCGCGGCCCGCTCGCCTACGTCTCGTTCGAGCACGAGCTGTAGGAGCAATCGCCCGGGGCGTTTGCCTCATGGTAGGGCTCGACCTTGGTCGATGCCTGTTCGACGTCGAAACGCGGCCGAGGCGCGGACCAAGGTCCGGCCCTACGGATAAAAGCATCGGACAATTGGAATCTGGCGCGAGTTCGGATCGATCCGTTTTCACCGCGAGTGCACGAAGGCCGGATCCTCCGGCCGGTGACTCGTAGGGCGTGGTCTCTGACCCGCCGGCTTGGACCCAGAAGGCGGGTTAAAAACCCGCCCTACTTCCAAACGACGGCTGTCACTTGGACTGCGGGGCGTCGGGCTGAACCACGGTGGGCGTGCCGATTTCGATCTGCGGGGTTTTCATCTCCACGCTGTCGGTCTTGTGGCCGAACGAGGCGCGGCCGGCCGCGCTCATGAAGCTGACCCCCTTGCGGAAATCCGTGTCGAGCGCCCGCATGCTGAGGCGCATGCTCCAGACCAGCACGAGCTCCTTCGTCTTCAGGTATTTCTGGGCATCGTAGGCGTTCAGCGCGACGAAGTAGCGCTCCTCGGTCAGGAGACCGCGCAGCAGGCTGCCCTGGGGAGTACCGAACGCGCTTTGGTTGTCGGCCCGCAGGTCGTCGTCGAAGCCAACCAGGGAGGCATTCGCCTCCAGCCCCAGGCCCTGGGATTTCTGGTCGAGGTTCTGGGCGTTGGCGTCGCTGATCAGGCCGTTGATGCGGGTGGCTTCATAGGAGCGGTCCATCAATTGGACCGACGCCGAGGGTGAGTTGCTGGCGCGCTCGGTCACGGCCATCTGGTGGATGGATTCCCGGCGGGCGGAATCGGTGTCGGCGACGCCGACGGGATTGGTCTGGCCGGTCTGCTCGGCGGCGCTCTCCGCCACCGCGGTCACACCCCAGTCCACGGTGATCAGCAGGTTGGCCTTCTGGAGCGTATCGGCGGGATAATAGTGCTGGCCGACCAGGTCCCGGGCGAAGGACTTGACGACATCGAGGAACGGGATCTTTTCGAGTCCCGCGTCGTGGGTCGCGCCCCCGTAGAAGTGGCCCTGGCTGAAGACATAGGATTCGTTTTTGACCGTGCCGGAGCCGAACTTCCACGCCGCATACTCGGGGCTCGCCTTGGCCCGGACCGCGACCCGGTCATCCGCCCGCAGGGCGCCGGCGCTGATCGCGCCGATGAGGCTGCCGAGGAGAAGGAGACGGAACGAGCGGCCCGCGGGCCGGCGCAAGAAGGGGTAATTCATGATGACGGAAAATGAATAAGCCGCCGGGCGCCCAAGGGCGATGCCTTATTACCCGGTTCCAACCCGGACCCGACCGATCCCGTGTCCCGGACGATTACTAAAACGCACACGAGATGCCGCCGAAAATTCCGCGACGGGCGCCGAATTTGGGGGCGCCGACGCCGATGCCGGTGCCGTCGTTCAGGACATAGCTCTGGTCGAACACGTTCACGACATCCAGGCGGAGCGTGGCGAGGCCCGACCGGCCGAGGGGCACCCGGTGCGCGAGGCCGAGGTTGAAGGGATAATAGGCCGGAAGCTTTTCCCGGTTGTTATCACCGCTGCGCATGCCGTTGCCGTAGATGAAATCGGCGTGGAGGGTGGTCTGCTTCCAGGCGTAGGAGGCCCCGGCGGAGGCGGTATAGAGCTGCGTCTGGTCGAGCGGGACGTTGTGGTTCGCGATGTAGGCGAGTTCGTCACCCTCGAACTCGAACTGACTCGACACGATGTGGCGGGCCCAGCCGTCCGAGGCGGCAAAATTGGCATACGCGGCAAACGGACCGCGGGTATAGCCGAGCGCCAGCTCGACGCCGTAGATCGTCGCGGTTTCGTAATTGTAGGGCGAGTTGATGTTCGCCGCCCCGAACTGGCCGTCGTCGATCTGGTTGCGGGCGCGCTTGTAGTAGGCGTCGACCCCGAGTTCCCAGGCCGGCGAGAAGTTGTGCGTGAAGCCGGCGTCGAAGTAATTCGAGCGCTCGCAGCGGACCGGGTCGTCGGTGGCCACCTCCGCCGCGTTGGTGGTGTCGGTGAACTTCGCGACGCTGGTCGGGGAGACGTTTTCGAGCGGGGGAGGGATGAAGTAACGGGCGAAACCGGCGTGCCATCTGGTTTCGGAGTCCGCGGCGTAGACGACATTGATCCGGGGGCTGAGCTGGCTCTCGTGCACGTAGGCATCCACCCGGTCGAAGCGGCCGCCGAAATTCACGGTCAGCCGCTGCGCCGCCTGCCACTCGTCCTGCAGGTAGAGCGTCGAGTCATAGCCGCGCTTGAAATGATGGTCGGTGATGGTGAAGGGTGCGTTTTTCGCGATCAGCTTCCCGGTGACCGGATTCACGTCGTCGTCCTCCGCGGCGAAGACGCTCACGCGGTTGTGATCGCGGGCGCCGGCAATGTCGAAGAGCAGTCCGCCCCGGACGGTATGGAGGTCGGACGCCCGGTAGGTGAAGTCCGCCTGCAGGCCGCTGGTCTGGATGTCGCGAAACACGCGGCTGGCGACGCCGTTGAAGTAGAGGTCGCCGTTTACATCGGGCCGGAAGAGGACGCCGCTGTAGCGGTTGACCTGGGCGACCTGGAAGGAGAGGTCGCCCCGGGTCTGCCGGTAGGTGGCGATCGCATAATAGGACTGCTCGGTCTGGTTGTCGTCGAGCCGGCTGGACTGGGCGACGGGGAAGTTCGCGGCGCGGCGGGCAAATTCAATCGTGCTGACCTGATTGGGGTTGTTGGGAATCTGGAAGTCGGCGTGGGAGGCGCTGAGGATGAGGCTCAAGCTGCTGGTGTCGGACAACGCGTGCGAAAGATAACCCAGCGCGTGAAACTGGCGGGTGCGGTCGTGGATCGCCTCGGCCGCCGGCGTGGGGTTCTCGATGCCGAGGCTGTTGTAGACATATCCCCCGGTGAAATAGAAATCGGTCTGGCCCCGGGTGCCACCGACCGCGGCGCTCGCGTGGGCCGTGTCGTGGCTGCCGCCATAAAACGAAAGCTCACTGCCCGCGAGGCCGGCACCGGTCTTCGACTGGACGGAAACGATGCCGTAGTTGCCCCAGGCGAATTGCGCCGGCAAGGCGCCGACCTTGAGCGAGATGGCGTCGACGAAGCGGGTGTTGATTTCCTGGGCCTAGCCGTTGATCGCGCGGGGCAGCAGGACTCCGTTGATGTAATACTGGAAGTAGGGATCCTCCTGCCGGAAATGAACTTCGCCGGCGCTGTCCTGCGAGACTCCCGGGGCCCGGAAGAGCACTTGGTTGAAGGTCGACTCCGGACCCTGGGCGATGGTCTGAATCTGCCCGAGATCGAGGTTGTAGGTGCCGGTCCCGAGGCTGGTGTCGGTTTGGACCGTCGATCCCACCCGCACCTCGGGGAGGAGGGTGGGCGCCGGCCCGGCGGCTTTCAGCGACAGGGCGGCGAGAGGAAAAAAAACCAGAACGCGAAACGCGGCGTGAAAGGACATGGCGTCAGGCAAGCGGGATCGGGCCGAACGAAAAAGAGCCTTTCAGTCTGCGGCGGAAAAATGAAGTTCCCGCAACTCAGGCGCGGTAGGCGGCGCCGTTGATGTCCAGGGTGGCTCCGCTGATGAAGCCGTCGAACTCGGCGGCAAGGAAGACGGTGGCGCGGGCGACATCCTCGGTGGTGCCCGGCCGGCCGAGCGGAATCCCGGAGACGATGCCGGGGATGGCCTCGGGCTTGGTGTGGGTGACGTGAAACTGGGAGCCGAGGATGAGGCCGGGGGCGATGGCGTTCACGCGGATGCCCTGGGGGCCGAGTTCCTCGGCCAGTGCGCGGGTGAACGCGAGCGTGGCGCCCTTGGCGGTCGAGTAGGCGAGGGTGCCCGGGGCGCCACCCTTCCGGCCGGCGACCGAGGAGAGGTTGATGATGCTGGCGCCTCCGCCGGTCTTGGCCGCAGCGGCGAGGTGAGGCACGGCGGCGCGCGTCACTTTGCGCATGGTTCCCATGTTGAGCGACATGGTCTCGGCCCAGAAATCATCGTCGGAGTCCGCGATGAGCCGCTTGGCGACCATCGTGCCGGCGTTGTTCACGAGGATGTCGAGCCCGCCGAGAAACGCCACGGCGGAGGCGACGAGGCGGTTGCTCTCCTCCGTGGCCGTCAGGTCGGCACCGGCGTTGCCGCAGCGGCGGCCGAGCTTCGCGGCCTCGCCTCCGAGGGCGCGGGCGGCGTCAGCACTCTTGTGGTAATGGACAAAAACGTCGCAACCGGCGGCGAGCAGCTCGCGGCTGATCGCCAGTCCGATACCTTGGGCGCCGGCGGTCACCAGGGCGCGTTTGCCAGTCAGCTTCGAGGAAAAAAGGGGCATGGGGATGGCCTACCTTTTGGACTTTCGCTTGGCAAGCACGGGGGCCGCAAGGCCTCGGATTTTTTGGCCACAAAAAGGCACGAAATGACACGAAAAAAGACTCGGAAGGGTGATTTCACACGGAGGCACGGAGAACACAGAGCGCAGAAGCCGGATGCCTTGGATTTAAAATCAATCCGGGATTTCTGATGATTAAAATTCTCCGTGCCCTCTGTGGCTCTGTGTGAGCCGGATCGGTTTCGCGTCATTGGTGCCTCTTCGTGGCCAAAAAATCCGGGATTGGACTGCGGCCTCAATCGGATCAACGTCATCACCTCATGACCTTGCCCAAAATGTATCGCGTCCGGCAGAAGTTAGCCGACCAGCGGGTCGCCGACATTCCGGCCGCGGTGCACGCGGCCATGGCCAAGGCCCGGTTGCCGATCAAACCCGGTGACACGGTGGCCGTCGGTGCGGGCAGCCGCGGCATCGCGAACATCGCGGTGGTGGTCGGGGCGGCGGTCAGCTACCTCAAAAAAATGGGCGCAAAGCCCTTCGTCTTTCCGGCGATGGGCAGCCATGGCGGGGCCACGCCCGAGGGACAGCTTGAGGTGCTGGAGCACTATGGCATCACCGAGGCGACGATGGGTTGCCCCCTGCGCGCCACGATGGAAGTGGTGCAGGTCGGCGAGGCCCTGGGATTGCCGGTCTGGTGCGACAAGATCGCCAACGGGGCCGACTGGATCGGCGTGGTCAACCGGATCAAGCCGCACACGGATTTCAAGGGTGAGATCGAATCGGGCCTCTTCAAGATGATGGCGATCGGCTTGGGCAAGCACCAGGGCGCGAAGCAGTATCATGCCGCGATGGTGAAGCACACCTACGAGAAGGTCATCACGACGGTCGGCCGCGAGATGCTGGCGAAGGCGCGCATCGGCTTCGGCCTCGGCATCGTCGAGAACGGCTACGACGAGACGGCGTGCATCGAGGCGTTCAACGCCGCCGATCTTGAGGCGGGCGAGCGGCGGCTGCTGAAGGATGCGCGCAAGTGGATGGCGCGCCTGCCCTTCTCCGATCTCGACGTGCTGGTGGTGGAGGAAGTGGGCAAGAACATCTCCGGCGCCGGCATGGATCCGAATGTCATCGGCCGCACGCTGCACACCTTTGAGAATTTCCCCCGGGATCCGCGCATCCTCCGGATCGTGGCGCTGGACCTGACCGAAGTGACGATGGGCAACGCGACCGGCATCGGCAACGCCGACTTCACCACCAAGCTGCTGGCGGGAAAAATCGACTGGCGGAAGACCTCGATCAACGTCCTCACCTCGTCCGCGCCGAATGCTGCGATGCTGCCGCTGACCTTTGAGACGGACCAGGTGGCCGTGGAGAGCGCGCTCGGCTGCATCGGATTGACGCCACCCGAGCAGGCGCGCCTCGTCCACGTCAAGAACACGCTCATGCTCGGGGAAATGGAGTGCTCGGAATCCCTGCTGTCCGAGATCAGGCAGTCGCCGAACCTGGAAATCATCGGCGAGGCGCACCCGCTGGCGTTCGACGCCGCGGGCCGGATCATTCCGATGGCCCTGGCTCACTGAACCGTCTCAGGCCGGTTGGTCGTAGCAGCCAAGGTAACGAGGCTGGATTGGAAAGTTGTAGCGGCGGTCTACTTGTCCGCCATAGCCTTGGTCGCCTCTGGTGCCGCCAAAGGCGGGTAAACTTCAGCGAAGGCGGATGACCGCCGGCTTGAAAGATCGGCGCTCATAGAGCGCCGCTACAACGCAGCCTCGTTATCTCGGCTGCTAGATTGCTCCCGCCAAACTACGCCGCGCCCACGACCACGGGCTTGCGGACGAGGACGAGGTGGATGATCGCGCCCGTCAGCACGAGAGCGGCGCCGACCAGCAGGGCGTTTCGGAATGAACCGGTCTCCTGCGCGATCCAGCCGGTGGCAATGGGTGCGAGTGCGGCCCCGAGATAACCGAAGAAATTCTGGATGGTGCTGAGGGAGGCCGTGTAGCGGGAGGGCGCCACCACCGTGGCCATCGTCCAGGCCGCACAGGCGATACTATAAAGCAGGAAGAGCGTGCCCGAGATGTAGGTGATCGCGAGCGTGACGTTGGAAGTGTTGGCGGTCAGCAGGGTAAGGAGCGCCACCCCAAACATGGCGATGACCAGGGGAATCTTGCGGCTGGCAATGGGCGAGAAACCGCTGCGGAGGAGCAAGTCGCAGATGCGGCCGGTGACGAGGCTGCCGACCACTCCGCAAATGTAGGGAATGGAGGCGATCCAACCGGTCTTGGCGACGGTGACATGCAATTCCAGTTCCAGATATTGCGGCAGCCAGGCCGTGTAGATCCACAGTACATACATGGCGCCGAAATAACCGCCGATCATGCCCCAGGTGGTGGGGAAGCAGAAGAGCCGGCCCCAGTCACCCCAGGTGACCTTGGAGGCCTTGGGGAGGCCGTCGGCGAGGTATTCGCGCTCCGGCGGTGTCAGCTCCACCTCGGCAGGGTTGCGGTGCAGCCAATAAATGGCGATGGCGACGACGAGGCCGGCAATGCCCATGATGGCAAACATCCAGCGCCAGCCAAAATTGAGCATGAGGAAAGTGAGCAGCGGCAGGGCGATCGCTGATCCCAGGGAGCTGGAGCTGTTCCAGAAGCCGGTGGCGAGACCCCGCTCCCGCGGATGAAACCAATCCGCCACGACGCGGGCGCAACTGGGAAATTGCGCGGACTCTCCCATGCCGAGCAGGACGCGGGCGCCGATGAACTGCGTGAAATTATGCACCAGTCCGCCCAGGACCTGGGCCAGCGACCAGAGGCCGAGACCGACGGAGAGCATGATGCGTGCGCCCCAGCGGTCGATCATGACGCCCGCGGGAAGCTGGGAGACGGCATAAGTCCAAAGGAAGGCGGAGAGGAGGACGCCGCTTTGCGTCAGCGACAGGCCAAGCTCCGGCCGGATCAACGGCATGCCGACCGCGAGGGTGGCACGGTCCACGTAATTGATCGCGCCGCTGATCATGAGCAAGGCGAGCGCGGTGACCTGGACTCGTTTGATGCGGTTGGAAGCAATGAGATCAGCCATGGGGTAGAGGGGGGCCTGCAAAGCGTTCCGGCGGGAGGACAGCGGATCGGAGGGCGGGGGTTTTAGGAGGGGAGGAGCGAACCAACTGAAGCACTGAAAATCGCGCCTAGGTGTTTCTGATTTCGACGCCCAGATCAACCAACTTGTCTGGGTGGTGGTGTATCAATTCGTTCAAGATCGGCTGTAGGAGCGGCTTTACGCCGCGATGGTTGGTCAGGATGACAGATGATCGCGGCATAAAGCCGCTCCTACAGTTTCGAACCGATAGACCCGGCGCTATCTGGAATTCGACGCGATGACCGCGGGCGGCGCCTCGCCGCGGAAGAGGAAGTAGGGCGAGACGAGCACGGCCTGCAGCGCGAATTTCACGCTCGCGTCGAACGACGCGCCCTCGGCAGCGGCCGAGGTGTAGAGCTGCATCAGCGCGTCGACCTCGGCGGGGGCGACCGGCCGCCGCCACGCGCGGTGGGTGAATTCCGCAAGGATGGTGCGCGCTTGCTCCGCGGGGGCCGGCGGCGAGGATTTCCTTCCGCCCAGGCGGGCGAACAGCCCGGAGAGGCCGGACGGGGCCGGCGGGGTGGCGGCCTTGGTGAACAGCCGCTGGAGTGGCTCCGCCCGGGGCGGGAGTTGCGCGGGATCGGCCAGGCTCGCGATCTCGAGGTAATCAATGATCAGGTTCCGGTCGCGCAGGTTCGGGTTCTTGTTCTCGGGATCGGCGAAATCGTTGATGAACGCTGCGGCCAGGCGATGATCGCCGGCCGGAAGTTTCACGCGGTATTCGTAGACGTACGGCACGGCGTTGAGCAGCACGAGGGAGAAGATCCGCTCGCCCGGTGGCGGCTCCAGCTTGGCGGGAGCGAGCACGTCGAAGGTGTGGACCGGTTTGCCATCGACGCGGAGTTCCATTCGCACCGGCTCGGAGCCGGCCTGCTGCGCGCTGGCCTGGACGCGCACAATGTATTCCCCCTCGGCGGGCACGTGGTGGGTGAGCGCCACTTCGCCTTCGTGCTTGAGGATCCGCTGGTCGCCGGAGACGACCACGCCGCTCCCGGTGGCCTCGAGCTTGCTTGCGGGCACGCGCCGGGTGGCGGTTGGCAAGGGGCCCTCGATATCGACCGTCTTCACATAGACCGTGCCGCCCTGCGTCGGACCGGGACGGCCGTTGCGCAGGACCAACTCGTTTTCGCCGCCGCGCAAGTGGCGGTTGGCAAAGCCGAGGCGGTGCCGGCCCGCCGGCAGGCCGATGCGCATCTCATAGAGGCGCGGCTGGTCCTTGGGCACATCGACTTTCCACGTGCCATGAACCGTGTCGTCCAGCATGCAGGTCAGCACGATGGGGACTTCGGACAGCGGCTTCTCGGACGAGACGTGTTTGCCCTCCGGCGTGGCGTAGGCCAGCACGCGCACGATGTAATCGCCCGGCATAAAATTCGTGATGGTGGAGACCGCGTCCTCCTCCAGTCCGCCGATGGGCATCCAGCCGTCACCACTGTCAAAATTGGCGTTGAAGCCAACGAGCATGAGATTGGCGCGCAGGTGGGCGGTCTTGGTTTTGGGCAGCTCGGTGGGGAGGGCCTCGTCAAGGATGCGGCGGGCGGCCGAGAGGTATTTCTCCAGCAGCACGGGGGAGAGCGAGAGCACGTCGCTGATGTTGTCGAAGCCGTAGCCGGAATTGTCGGCGGGGAAGTCGTCGGCCGGCTTGAAGTCGACGCCGACGAGGTCGCGGATGGTGTTGTTGTACTCCGTGCGGTTCAGCCGGTGGATGGTGACACGGCCGGGATCCGGATTCGTTGGGTCGACGTGAAAGAGCTCCTGCTCGATCCAGCCGCTGATGACCTCGCGCTCGGCATTCGAGGGCAGGGCGTCGGCATCCTCCGGCGGCATCTCATGGGAGTGGACGCGCTCCATCACGGTCTCCCATTTTTTCGCGTTCACGTGGATGGCCGCGACGGACAGATCGGAATCGAGCGTGACATCGCCCTTGTGCCGGCCGTTGCCGTGGCATTCATAGCAATACTTCTCGAGCAGCGGCTTCACCGAGGACTGGAACGTGGCCGCTGAGCCCGGCAACTCGGCGCCGGTGGCGCGATCAAATCCAGCGAGACCAAGAGCGAGGGCCAGGAAAGCCAAGGGTCGGAGGGGGGCGGAAGTAGCGCAGGGGGTCATGGCCACGTTCTTAAGGGGAAGTTGATGCCGGCAAGGGGGAAGCCCAACGGAGCCGAGGTTGGACCCGTGAAGTCAGGGGCGACAAGCCTCGATCCAGAGATGAGTAACGCATTTCGGGATGAAAAGTTGCCCGGATAGGCCCGGATTTTTTGGCCACAAAAGACACAAACCGGGCCCGGCGGCAGCAGTGCGTGGGTATACTTACTTCAACCCATAGCGGCGGCTCACGGTCGTCCCTATAGTCCACGGGTCTAGTTGCGTTCATCATACATCATCACAACCCACGAATAAAATGAATACCCAGTCCAAATCCACCAAGGGCTTCACCCTTGTCGAAATCATGATCGTTGTCGTCATCATCGGCCTGCTGGCCGCGATGGCGATTCCCGCCTTCCAGAAGGTTCGTTCCAGCTCCCAGGACAAGGCCGTGTTGAACAACATGCGCCAGCTGGGTGCCGCCGCCGACCAGTACTTTCTCGAGAACGGCACCTCGACGGCCGCCTTGGGGTCGCTCATCGGGTCCTCGGCCTATGTGAAGGCCCTGAACACGGTGGCGAACGAGGCGTATCCGCTGAACTTCACCCAGGGCAACCCGGTCATCGTCTCGGGCATCGCCGGGGCCCGCACGCTCACGTACCTGCAGTAAGCGCAGGTTGCCTGTCTTTCACTCCAGCCGCCCCGCGAAAGGGGCGGCTTTTTTGTCGGCATATTGTCCATCGCCTCGACTGGGGGATGGGCTTTTGCCGCGATGAATCGCTCTGCGGACCCAAGCAGCGCGGCATAAAGCCGCTCCTACATTCGGACATCAGCAACGGAACCACTACCCCAAGGCCTGACCCTGATATCCTTCGGCCGTGTCCGGACAGACGCAGGCAGTCACCAGCCCGCGTCCCGGGAAATATGGTCGGCCGGGCCGGCTCCAATTTGACGGTCGCTGCGATTTTGCGAATTGCCGGTGCGCCGGCAATGCGCTGGCATGCGGGCATGAAGACGCCGAGATGGTTTTGGGTGATCGGCCTGATTGCGACCGCGCTTTGGCTGCGGGCGGCCGACGAGGAGCCTGCCGGGCCGCCGCCGCCCGTGCCCAGCGAGGTGCAGTTGAAAAGCGGTGCCGTCCTGCACCGTGTCACCGTGGTGCGCTGGGAAAAGGACCGCGTGGTCCTCAAGCATGCGGGGGGCGCGGATCCGGTACGGTATGCGGACATCGCGCCCAGCCAGAAGGCTGCGATCATGGCCCGCGGCGAATACGAACTCTTGCATCCCGCGGCGCCGCGCAATGCGGCGGCTACCCCCCCGGCGGCGGATCCGGCCGCGGCCAATGCCATCACTTACACGGGGAAGATTTTTGTGCAGACGGTCAGGCATGACATCAAGCCCGCGCCCGGGGCGCAGCCGGAGACCGGCATCTACAAGTTCAGCGGCGTCACGGTGTATGCCTTCGCGCTCCCGGCGCTGAGCGCGTTCGACGGCGAGCGCGACCCGGTCGACCTGCCGAAACCGCTGGCCACCGCCACCTCGGACGCGGAAGGGGCGTTCACACTCTTGGTCCCGGCCGGCACGCCGCATTTCCTCTTTTGCCAGGCCCAGCGGGTGGTCCCGGGCGGACATGAAAGCTGCGCGTGGCGCGTGCAGGCGAAGGACATCAAGAATCCGACGGGCCTGGAGTTCAGCACCCGCTACCGTGTGACCTACCGGCAACTTCGCATCGCGGAGTAAGCGGCCCTTGGGGCGAACCGGCCGATCTGGTCATTCCGGGTTGCCCGATGACGTCGAAGTGGGTGGGTTCATCTTCAGGCCGGTGATCTTGAGCACAACCGGGTACTTACCCGGAGGGGTGGCGGGCATCTGCACTTTCAGTCCGTGCTCATCCCGGGTGAACGTCAGACGATCGCTGCCACCCAACAGGCTGATGGACTCGATCCGACCCTCCATGGCTTGATCGGTCCCCAATGAACGGATGAGGAATTCGGGTCCCTGGACGAGGCTCTGGGCAGGTTCTGCCACCTTGTTCAGAGCCGGCCATGAGTTGAGAATGATGGCATAAAGGCTGGCGCCTTTGACGGTGAAGCGGACGGGGGCGAACCCCTTTTCGGAGAGGTCTCCTTCGCCGAACTTGGTCCAGTTGTGCGTGCCATAAATCGCCTCACCATTCACCTCGAGCCAGCGGCCGATTTCCAGCAGGGTGTCCTGTTGCTCCTGGGGGAATGTGCCGTCGGCCTTGGGCGAGAGGTTGAGGAGGAGCGTGCCGTTCTTGCTCACGGTGTCGGCCAGTTTCACGATGATGGAGCGCGCGTCCGAAACCTTCATGTCGCTGGTGTAGCCCCAGGTGCTGCCGATCGGCTCGTCCACCTGCCACGCGCCGGGCCGGATGCCGGCCGGCGAACGGGCGCCGATTTTCTCGAAATCGATGATGGACCCAATGGTATGGAGGTTCTCGTTGTCCGGCGCGTACGCCCCTTTCTTCGTGCTGAGCGAGACCTCCTTGCCCCAGGCCAGGGCGCGATTGTAGTAATAGGCGGCGATCCGGAGCTTGAGCGGATCGAGGTAGCGCTGGTCCACCCCGTTGTCGAACCACAGCATGTCCGGCTGGTATTTGTCGATCAGCTCCACGTTCCGTGCGAACCAGTTGACCAGGAATTTCTCGCACGCGGCGTCGCTGCGGTCGGCGACGTGGTAGAAATCCGCCCATTGGGGGTCATAGAGATCAGCCTGCTTGGCCTTGAGTTCGGCGGCGAGGTCGGCGGGCGGGTTGATGAACTGGAAGTTCTCGATGCCATGGTTGGACACGCCGAACTTCAGGCCCTGCGCCCTTACGGCCTTGGCCAGGTCGCCGATCAGGTCGCGCTTCGGCCCCATTTGCTTCGCGTTGAAGGGCGTGACGGCGCTGTCCCAGAGCGCAAAATTGTCGTGATGCTGCGCGGTCGGGATGACAAAGCGCGCGCCCGATTTCTTGAACAGGGCCGCCCAGGCGCCGGGATCGAATTTCTCCGCCGTGAACAACGGGATGAAGTCCTTGTAGCCGAACTTGTCCTGCGGTCCGAAATGCTCGCGGTGCCACTGGATGTAGGTGCCATACATGTGCTTTTCGTACCACTCGTTGTGATATGCGGGCACTGTGTAGAGGCCCCAGTGCATGAAGAGTCCGAATTTCGCCTCCACGAACCACTGGGGGACACGGTAGTTTTGCTTGAGCGACTCCCAGGTCGGCTGGAACGGGCCCGCCGGCATTTTTGTCGGCAGAGCGGCGACGGCGGCCTCGACGACCTCAAGGCGCGTCTCCGGCGCCATGTCATACCCGGTGGGGGCGTTGCCGCCCCCGGCCATGGTGCTGGCGGCGGTTTGGGCCCGGGCCATCGTGGGCCCGAGTGCGGCACTGGCGATGAGGACCAGGCCGAGGAGCGGGGCACAAAAAGGGGAGATGATCCGGCTCATGGGGAAAGAGAGTGGAGGAATTTCGGTACTGAGGAAACGGACATGAGTTCCAATCCGTTCCGGCAGCATGCGCAACGAAAAGGTCCGGGCAATGCGGCATGCCGCTTTGTGACCCTTCTTCTGTTCGGGCTGTAGCGCGCCCGCCAGAGGCGGGCAAGCTTGCATGGGGTGCAAGAGGTCGTGAGCTTGTGCGCCCCTGGCGCATTCGAACCGCCGCAGGCGTGCAAGCTTGCCTGCCTTTGGCCGGTCTCATCACCGTCCATTTTTCCATGATAACAGTCTATGTGCTACGCAGCCTCGGCAACCGGAAGCGCTATGTCGGGATCACCGATAATCCTGATCGCAGGCTGCAGGAACACCGCCGGCCCAGCTCCACGGTCGGAAAATTACTGGGTGCATTTGAAGTGCTCCAGACCGAAGAATTTAAGGATTATGTTCAGGCCAGAGAGCGGGAAAAGTTCTTAAAGTCGGGACAGGGCCGCAAAGAGCTGGATCATAAGTATCCCGGTTACGTTTGAGGCGGTGCAGGAAAGAGCAGCGGTTTCACCCGGTGACGAAAAAGCACTTGCCTCGGTCAACGGCATGCCGCTTTGTGACCCTTCCTTTTTCGGGCTGTAGCGTAGCCTGGTAGCGCGCTTGCATGGGGTGCAAGAGGTCGTGAGTTCGAATCTCACCAGCCCGACCATTTCCCCGGGACGCAGACTGGCGACGGTCTGCGTCTTTTTGTGACTATTTGCGAGCGCCGAGCCGAAAGGGTGGACCCCTTCGGCTTGGCCTTTCGGCTCGGCTTCCTTCAGCGTGGCTATCGGGAAGGCGTGAGCTCGTGCGCCTGTGGCGCATTCGAACCCGCCGGAGGCGGGCAAGTCTCACCAGCCCGACCATTTTCCCCGGAGCTTACCGCGGCGGCCTGACAGGTTGCCCGTGGCGGATTTTTTCAGGTCCGATCTAAGTAGTACTACGCAATTCGGGGCATTTGATTTGCGACCTAGGTGATTCACCCTAGATTGGCCTTCTCAGATGAAACGCCACGACTCCCTTCTCCGGACCATGATGGTCGCCGCCTTTGCCCTCGGGCTGGCGGGCGTGGCCCATGCCAGTGGTTTGGCGACGGATGTGACCGGGCTTTACTATACCGGAGTCAACAGTGGGTATGGGCTTTTGACCGGCGGGGCCACGGACACCCATTGGACCGTTACCTATGCTTCCATCAACGGAGGCGGCTCGCAAAATTCCACCTACCAGGGCTCGGCCTACGTGGTGAACAACAGCAACGTGGTCGGCTCCGGATGGACGCAGAACAGCGCCACCTCCCAATGGATTGTCGCCCCGGGGGCCGCGGATCCGAACAACGGCAACTCGGTCAACACCGGTGGTGATTTCCTGCCCGGCAACGGCAACACGGGCACCAAGGAAGGCATCTACATTTACACGCTGGCGTTCAACATCTCCGGTACGGGCAGCGGAACGGTGACCAATGCCGTCTCGATCGGCCTGACCATCTCGGCGGACGACCAATATTCGGTCTATGTCAATCCCACGGGGAACGGCGCCTCCGTCCCCACGGGAACGGCGGCGGCGACCGGCACCAGCGCATGGAATAACACGTCGTCTGCGACGCTCCAAAACGGCACCAACGGCTTCAACGGCAATTCGCAGTTCAAGGTTGGCACGAACTACCTGGTGATTGTGGTGAACAACACCAACAGCGTCGTTGGCAGCAGCACCAGCACGGCCACCAACGCGAGCGGACTGCTCGTCTACCAGGTCGGTTCGGCGATCACGATCAACGGCTCACCCATCCCGGAGGAGGGGACTTGGCTGCCTGTGTTCGCCGCGGTGGGGCTTTGCGGCGTGTTTGCCTGGCGGCGCCGCGTTGGGCGGAACGCCGCGGCTTCAGTTTGACGCCGCCCTGATCAGTTCTTCCTCGCGGAGGCTGAGCGTGGCCGGGTCGAGCGAGCCGAGGATGGGCCGGGCTTCGTCCTTCCGGCCGGCGCCGGCGAGCGCCAATCCATAGGCAAAGGCCACCCCGGAGGATTTTTTCCATTCGCCGGCCACCGGCTTGAGCAACGCCAGGGCCTCATCGACCCGGCCTTGCATGCCAATGACAAACGCATAGGTCGAAAGGTAATCCAGGCTGGCCGGCGCCCGCGCCTTGTTTTCGCGCGCGATCTGTTCGGCCGTGCCATAATCGTTGCCGGTCAGCGCCGCGAAGAAGGCGTAATTGTTGGCGACGGCTGCGTCTTGGGAGCGCAACGCATGCAGGCGGCGGAATATCCGGTACTGCCCCTCCGCGTCGCGGTGCGTCTGGTAATGTCGCGCCAAGGTTCCGAGCGCTTCCACGGCCACGCCGGATTGGTTCGCGGCCATTTCCAGCAGCGTCACCGCCTCACTCTGCCAGCCCCAGGTATAAAGGGTGTCGGCGGCAAAGAGGGCATGCAGACCGGTGGTCTGCGCATCGCTTTGCAACGTGCGCCAGAGTTCATCGGCCCGGGAGGTGTCTCCGAGCTGCCGGGCGGCCAACATGCTGTAGGCCAGATGGAGGAATTCCACGTCGCGGCCCCAGTCGCTTCCCGCCACCCAGGTGTTGAGTCCGGGCCAGTCGGATATCTGGCGGAAGGCTTCGGCGATCGTGATGACGGCCGGAGCCCGGCCGGTCAGCTCCGTTGGCAGGCCTTGCACCCATTGCACGGCCTCGTGGCTGCGGCCAATCTGGTTCAACCACCCGACCAGTTGGGCGATCTGGGTGGAATTGACGGCCGACTTTTTTTCCAAGAGCACCAGCACCTCCGCAAAATGGGCGTTGTCGGCCTTGGAGAGGCCGAGCAGGCAGTTGGGGATGTCGGTCAGCGTGCACCGGGGATGGGCGCGCAGGGCCTCGGCCCACTTCAGCATCGCGGGCCGGTCGTCGTGATCCAGGGCATCGCCCAGCAGCGTGCGCAACGCGGCCGCGCCCCATTCCGGGTCGGCGGCCCATTTCGCGAGTAGGGCAAGGCCATTCTGGCGCTCGGCGGCATCGCGGGAATAGATCAGGATGCCGCCCAGCGGTACTTCATCGATGGCCACGGGCCCGTCGAGGCGGAGGGCCGCCTCAAAATGACCGCGGGCGGCAGTGAGCTGCACGCGCCGCCGGGCGATTTCGCCGGCGATCCGCTGGGCGGTTGCAGAGCCGGCCACGAACGAGTCCGGCAAGCCGGCCAGTGCCCGCTCCGCGACCTCCGGTTGCTCGGCCAGCAAAGCGTCTGCGGCCCAGCCGAGCATAAGCGCGGGGTTGTCCGGGGCGAGGGTCGTGGCGTAGTGCGAGTAATACGCGGCCTCCGCCGGTTTTTTGGCCTTCCGCGCCAGCTCCGCCGCGAGCTGCCACACCTCGGGACGCTCCGGCGAGTTGGCGAGCGCCTGCTTCACCACCTCGGCGGCGTAGTCCAGGTGGCCGGTGGCCATCCACTGCCGCGTGATCCGGATGGCATTGCGCCTCGTCCACCATGGGTAAAGCCACGCCCAGCAAGCCCCGCCCGCCACCAGCAATGCCAGCGTGACATAAAACGTTCGCCGCAGGGTGCGGTGAGCCTCCAGCGCATCCAGCAGCCGCCACCAGAGATTGCGCGGCGCGAAGGTTTCGCTCGCCCGAGCTCTCCGCCGCCGCCACTTTTTTTGGAAGGGCGAGCTGGTCTGGTCCTCTGGGGGTCCGCCGGGTTCGTGATTGGGATGATCCATGGGACGGGGCAAATGCGGGATGAAACTTGCGCGATGTCACTGGAATCACAAGCCGAACGCGCCCTTGAATTCCGGAAACAATCCGGAGTCCGGCTTCAAACTGACGGCCTTGCCATTTCCCCGTTGCGGCAGGCGGATTTCCGGGTGCGGATGGGCGGATGGCCCCGCGCGATGTCCCGCATGATCCCTCCAAGTCCCGGCGGGCCCGGGTGTGGCCGGCGGCGCTCGCGGCGGTAATTTTCCTGGCTTCGAGCCGGTCGCAGATCGCCGGTCCGGACATCGCGGGCATCGACAAGGTGGCCCATTTTCTCGTGTACGGCCTGCTGGGCACGCTGCTTGGCCGGCTGGGGCGGGGCAGGAGGGCGGCGGGTTGGGCGCTGCTGGCGGCCTCGCTCTACGGGATTTCGGATGAATGGCACCAGAGCTTCACCCCCGGCCGCTCGGTCGAGGTAGCGGACTGGGCCGCCGACACGCTCGGGGCGGCGCTGGCCGTGACCCTTTACACGGCCTGGCCGCGCTACCGGGGGTGGCTGGAAATCCCGGTGAAGCGCAAGCGCCGGGTTGAAAAACCCGCACCGGTCGCGACACACTTGGAGCCATGACCCCGGCCGAGGCCAAAAAACAAATCGCCGCCCTGCGCTCGCAGGTGGCACGGCATGACGAGCTTTATTACCGGAAGGCCAAGCCGGAGATCACCGACCTCGATTACGACCAGCTTAAGCGCGGGCTGGCGGACCTGGAGGAAAAATTCCCGCAGTTCGCCAGCGCAGACTCGCCGACGCAGCGAGTGGGCGACGACCGCGCGCAGGGCTTCAAGGAGGTCGCGCACCGGCAGAAGATGCTCAGCCTCGACAACACCTACAGCGAGGCCGAGGTGCGCGCGTTTCATGCGAGGCTCGTGAAGCTCCTCGAGCGCGACGACCTCCGCTACACCGTCGAACCCAAGATCGACGGGCTCGCCGTGAGCCTGACGTATGAGGAGGGAAAACTCGTGCGTGCCGTCACGCGTGGCCAGGGCGACAAGGGCGACGACATTACAGTCAATGCGCTCACGATCGCCTCGCTGCCGCGCGAGTTGGCGAGGGGCGAGGGACCCTCCTTCGCCAAGGCTTCGGCGGGCAGGCAAGGTGCGAAGGGTGAGCTTCCGCGGGTGGTGGAGATCCGTGGAGAGATTTACATGACGGCGGCGGAGTTTGAGCGCATCAACGCCGAGCGCGCCGCAGCGGGCGAGGACCTCTATGCCAACCCGCGCAACGTCGCGGCGGGCACAATCAAGCTGCTCGACGCGGCGGAAGTCGCGCGCCGCAAGCTCGCGATCGTCCTTTACGGCCTCGGCTACTGCGAGCCCGAGGTCGTGGGCTCGCAGTCGGAGCTGCGGGCGCAGCTCAAGGCCTGGGGTTTGCCGCTGGTCGAGCGCATCTGGCCGGTGCGTGGCATTGACGAGGCCTGGGCCGCGATTGGCGAGCTGGATGCGCTGCGGCGCAATTTTGCCTACGGGACCGACGGGGCGGTGGTGAAGCTTGACGACTTTGAACTGCAGCGCGCGGTGGGCTCGACCGACAAGGCGCCGCGCTGGGCCATCGCCTACAAATATAAGCCCGACACCGCGCGCACGCGGCTGTGCGCCATCACGATCCAGGTCGGCAAGACCGGCATCCTCAGCCCGGTGGCGGAACTTGAGCCGGTCTTCCTCTCGCTCAGCACGATCAGCCGTGCGACCCTGCACAACGAGGACGAGATCCGGCGCAAGGATATCCGCGTTGGCGATCTCGTGGAGATCGAGCGGGCGGGTGAGGTGATCCCGGCGGTGCTGCGGTCTTTCCCCGAGGAACGGCCGAAGGGCGCGAAGGAATTCAATCTATTCGAAGCGGTTGGGGGCAAGTGCCCGGTCTGCGGCAGTAAGATCGCGCGCCTTGAGGTCGCGGCCGAGGGCGCGGAAGGCGTGGCGTGGAAGTGCCAGAACTACGACTGCCGCGCGCAGCGGGCGGGGCGGCTGGGATTTTTCTGCAGCCGCCGGGCGCTGGCGATCGACGGTGTGGGCGACATCGTCGCCGCGAAGCTCGTCGAGCTTGATCTCGTGCGCGATCCGCCCGACCTCTACGATGTGCCGCTGGAAACCCTGGCGACGCTGAATCTCGGCACAGCGGAGGAGCCGCGCATCTTTGGCGAGAAGAACGCCACGAAGATCGTCGCCGCCCGGGAGGCCGCGCGCGCGCTGCCGCTGGAAAAATGGCTCTACGCGCTGAGCGTGCCTGACGTCGGCGAGAGCACGGCGCGAGAGCTGGGCCGCCGGCACCGCAACCTGGCCGAGCTGGCGGACTCGAAGCTGCTGCGCACCGTGCTGGAAAAGGCGCGGCTGCTGGAGCAGCGCGAGCTCGAGGCGCCGGCGTCGCGGAAAAACCCCGCGAAATCCGACGAGGACAAAGTACGGCGCAAGGAACTCTGCGCCCGGCTCGACGCCGAGATCGCCGTGCTCGATGCCGGGCCGCTTGCCGGCGTGCCGCAGGACATCGGGCCGGCAGTGGCGGCCAGCACGCTGGAATTTTTCGCCGGCACGCCCGGCAAGCGGCTGCTGGCGAAACTGCGCACGCTGCGGATCGACCCGCAGGGCACCGTCATGGAAGCGGGGTTATTCACCGGAAAAACCTTCGTGCTCACCGGCACGCTGCCGACGTTGAAGCGGGAGGAGGCGGAGCAAAATATCCTCGCCGCCGGCGGCAAGGTGAGCGGCAGCGTGAGCAAAAAAACGAGTTACGTCCTCGCTGGCGACGAAGCCGGCTCGAAGCTGGAAAAAGCCCGGGAGCTCGGCGTGCCGGTGATCGATGAGAAGGAGCTGAGGAAAATGCTGAAAATCTGAAATTGGGAATTGGGAATTGGGAATTGGGAATTGGGAATTGGGAATTGGGAATTGGGAATGCGTGTTAGGCAGATTTCGCCATGAAGGCGGTTTTAATTCGTAATTTGTTCTTCGAATTTTGTAATTCGTTCCTGTCATGAAGCTACCCCGCTGTCTGCTGCCCCTGCTAATTGTGTCCGTATCAATCCGCCTGGTGGCCGCAGAGCGCCTGCCGATCGAGGATTTTGCGAAGGAGCCCGAGGCGTCGCGGGTGCGGCTCTCGCCCGACGGACTCTCCATTGCGTTTTTGCGCAACTACTCCGGGCTGCCCGTGCTGCACGTCAGCGAGATCGGCAAGAAGTCGTGGCGGCTCGACCTCGGTGAGGCGAACCTCGTGAATGGCGCATCCAAGAGCGTCGCGTCCTTCGAATGGATCAGCAACCAACGTCTGGTCGTCACCACCGCGGTGTGGGACATGCTCAATGGCGTACTCGCGTTGGACCGCAACGGCGACCACGCCGTTCCCATCAGCGGCTACGAGGACGACAAGATCGCCGTCAGTGGCCCAAAATTCTTCGGCCGTGAGATCATCCATCGTTTCTACGACAAGGAGCAGAGCATCCTCATGCTCGACCGCCATGAGGATGCCTCGGGCGCCCCGAACCGCCCGGACATCGTGACGATCCACACGGAGGACGGCAGGATGGGTGACCGGGTGAAAAATCCAGGCGAGGTTGGATCCTGGGGTGTGGACGGCAACGGCGTGGCGCGGCTGGGCATCCTGTCCCACGGTGAACTCTCCGGGGTGATTTACCGCGAGAATGAGAAGGCGCCCTGGCGGACCATTCTCCCGTTGGAAAACCGGAAGGGGCAGCTGCGCACCGTCGGTTTTGACTCGGCGCACGACAAGATTTTCGTCGCGGCACTCACGAAGGAGCAGCGCTGGACCGTGTTCCCGCTGGATCCCGCCACCGGCGTGATGGGCGAGCCGCTGCTGAGCAACGCGGAGTATGACATCGTCCCGGACCATTTCACCCCGTCGCTCGACGGCCTCGCGCTGGCCGCGCCGATCTTTTCGCCCAAGCGCGATGCACTGCTGGGCATCCGCTTTGTGACGGACGCGCCGCGGGTGCAGTGGTTTGACCCGGCCTTTGCCAACCGCCAGCGGGCGGTGGACCGCATCCTGCCGGACACGGTCAACATCCTCGTGGATATTTCACTGGATGGAAAAAAGATGCTCTGGTTTGCCTTCTCGGACCAGGATCCCGGGGTCTATTACCTGGCGGACGAGGAAGGGAAGACCTTCAAGGCGCTGGCGGCGCGGATGCCGTGGATCAAGCCGGCGAAAATGGCGCCGATGCTGGCGATCAATTACAAGGCGCGGGACGGCCTGGTCGTCCACGGTTTCCTGACGGTGCCGGCCGGACACCAGCCGAAGGATCTGCCGCTGGTGGTGATGCCCCACGGCGGACCCTGGGTGCGGGACGTCTGGGGTTTCGACCCGCTGGTGGAACTGATCGCGAACCGCGGATACGCCGTGCTGCAGATGAACTACCGCGGCTCACCCGGTTACGGGGAGGAACTTTACCAGAATGCGCGGCGGCAGATCGGCGGGAAGATCCAGGATGACATCGAGGATGCGACCCGCTGGGCCATCGCCGCGGGCGTGGCCGACCCGAAGCGGATCGCGATCTTCGGCAACAGTTATGGCGGCTATTCCGCGCTGTTTGCGCTGGGGCACAACCCGGAGCTGTATCGCTGCGGCATATCCCTGGCGGGTGTGACCGACTGGTCGGCGTTCCTCGAGAAGAGCGATGTGGCGGAATACAAGCAGGCCAGCAGCTACTGGCGCGAGCAGCTCGGCGATCCCGAGAAGGACAAGGAGCTGCTCCGCTCGGCGTCCCCGGTCAATTTCGCGGACAAGATCACCGCGCCGGTGTTGATCGTGCAGGGGAAGGAAGACCGCCGGGTGCCGCCGGACCAGGCGCGGCGCATGATCAGCGCGCTGGAAAAGGCCGGGCACAAGCCGGAGAGCCTCTTCATCGCCGGGCTGGGGCACACCTTTGGCCGCGAGAAGAACCGGATCGAGATCTACAAGACGGTCGTGACCTTCCTCGAGAAACAGCTCGGGCCCGGTGTGGAGTGAGTCGGGCCGAAATGTAGGGGCGTCCCTTGTGGACGCCCGATTTTTGGCCAGACAGGTGGGCAGGGCGTCCACAAGGGACGCCCCTACGTTGGACCGCTTAGAACCCGCGTTGCTGGAGCTGGCGGCTGAGTTCCTGCATGAAGGCCTGGCCGTCGGCCGGGGTGGGGCGATAGTTCGGCTGGCTGACCTCGGTGAAACCGGGCCGGCCCTGCTGGTCGACGATCCACTTGCCAGTCACTCCATCGCTGAATTTCACCGTGCCGCTGGCGAGCGCACCGGGAATGAGCGTGACCTTGTCCACGGTGACGCCGACGCCGCCCATGCCCATCGGCGGGGCGGTCAGATTTTCATCCGTCGGTTCGGTTTCCTCCTCATCCTTGCCGAGGCCGAGCTTTTCCTTGGCCTTGTCGAGGAAGCCCTTTTTCTCGGCAGCGGCGGGCTTGGCGGGCTGAGTCTTGGAGACGTCGCTTGTGTCGACCTTGGGCGCGGGGTCCTTGAGCTCGAGATTAAGGTCGTCGACGAGGAAGCGGACATCCCGGTAGGTCATCGAGAGCTTGAACTGCTCGGCGAGTTTTTTCTGGACGGCGGAAAGATTGTCGCCGGCGGCGATCCAGCCGGTGACGGCCTGTTTCTGCTCGGGAGTGAGGGTCATGGGAGAGGGTTCACGGTGATCGGGTTAACGGTTCACCGTTGAAGGTGAGGCAACCGTGAACCGTAAACTGTGAACAGTGAACGCGCCCGCGCAAGCGCGCGTTCAGCGGGAGAGCTGGGCGCGCAGGAACTCCACGCTGCCGCGCATGGAGGCGTCCTGATCCATCATGTTGTCCACGGCCTTGCAGGCGTGGATGACGGTGCCGTGGTCGCGGCCGCCGAAAGCGTCGCCGATTTCCTGCAGGGAGTGCTTCGTCAGCGTGCGGGCGAGGTACATGGCGATCTGGCGCGGGATGGCGATGTTGTTGGGACGCCGCTTGCTCGTCATGTCGCTGTGGCGGATCTGGAAGTGGTCGGCGACGCGCTTCTGGATCGACTCGATGGTGAGGATGTTCTGCGCCTGCTCCATGAGGACGTCCTGGAGGAGCATCTCGGCGGTCGCGAGGTCGAGGGGCTTGCCGGTCAGGGCGCCGTAGCTGGCGACCTTGATGAGCGCGCCCTCGAGGCGGCGGATGTTCTTCGAGATGTTCTGCGCGATGAAATTGAGGACCGGGGCGGGGATGTCGAACTTCAGGCTGGCCGCCTTCGTGCGCAGGATGGCGACGCGGGTCTCGAAGTCGGGCGCCTGGATGTCGGCCGGGAGGCCCCACTCGAAGCGGGAGACGAGGCGCGACTCGAGCTTCTGGATCTCGCTGGCGCGGCGGTCGCTGGAGAGGACGATCTGCTTCCCCGACTCAAAGAGGTCGTTGAAGGTGTGGAAGAACTCCTCCTGGATACGCTCCTTGCCGGCGAGGAACTGGACATCGTCGATCAGGAGCACGTCGACGTGGCGGTAGCGCTGGCGGAACTTGGTGAGGGCGTTTTCCTGGAGGGCCTGGATGAACTCGTTGGTAAACTTCTCGGTGGAGAGGTAGGCGACGCGGGAGTCGGGGTTGTTGCGCAGGATGGCATGGCCGATGGCATGCATCAGGTGCGTCTTGCCCAGGCCGGTGTCGCCGTAGATGAACAGGGGGTTGTAGGCCTGCGCGGGAGACTGGGCGACTGCGAGCGACGCAGCGTGCGCCATCTGGTTGTTGTTGCCGACGACGAAGGTCTCGAAGGTGTTGCGGGGGTTGAGCGAGCCGGTGGCCGAGTGACCGCGCTCATCGTAACGCAGTGTGCGACGCGGGGTGCCGGCCTTGGCCCGGGCGGCGGCCTGTTCGCCGGCCGCCGGCCGGCTGGCCGCGCCTGTGCGGCCGGCGCCGGAATCGATCTTTTTGAGGGTGACGGTCACCATGCGCCCGGCGGTCAGCCGCAAACGCTGGGTGATGAGGTCGAGGTAGTTGTCGTTGATCCAGATTGCGGCGAAATCGTTGGGCACGCCGAGCGTCATGACGTCCTCCGCGGTATCCAGGCAAACAAGCGGCTCAAACCACATCTGGAAGACGTCCTCGGGGAACAGGCCCTTGAAGTCGCACTTCACGGTTTCCCAAAGACTGGGAGACAAGGTTGAGGCAGGCATGGGCGGGCGGGGAGCTGGTTTATTCACACGGTGCCGCCGGCAGTCGATTCAACACGTCCCGAGGGCGGCACTCAGAAGCCACAAGCCGCAAAGAAAATCGGGTCCGGCCACCGCAGGAAGGGTAATTGCGGATGAGAATGATAAGACATTGATGGCCAAGGAATATTGGTGAGCTTTGCTGCTCGGCTGAAAAGTGATCCCAACAGACGTGTGAAAGAACGAACTGGACGACGAAAACGTATTGGACGAATGCGGAGTTACGGGGAACCAAAAAAGCATTTCAAGAGCAACTTTCCAACAAGTTATTCACACATCTTCTGGGCATAACTTTCGATGGATTTTGTTTGCATGCGCGGGGCGATTTTCGGACGCCGACTGCTCGTATCGAAATACAATTACGATCTCGGCCGGCCGTTCGCCCTCGGGGCAGGACCGGTGTCAATCGCGTGACGGACGGGTGACAACCGGATTTTTCACTGCGGATTACGCGGAGGAGCCGACGAAAGGGAAAAATTTTCTGTCCGATCCGGTCAGGCCGGCACCGGCGCGGGCTCGACCCATTTGCCATGCTCCTTGATGAGCGCGATGAGGCGGCCATCCGCCTCGGCCTGGGGGAGGTTGTACTGGACGCACTGTTTGCCGACGTAGAGGTTGATCTTGCCGGGCGCGCCGCCGACGTAGCCGAAGTCGGCGTCGGCCATTTCGCCGGGACCGTTCACGATGCAGCCCATGATGGCGATCTTCACGCCCCGGAGGTGGCCGGTCTGTGCACGGATGCGCTGCGTCGTGGTCTGCAGGTCGAAGAGCGTGCGGCCGCAGCTCGGGCAGGCGACGAACTCGGTCTTGGAGATGCGCGCGCCGGCGCCCTGCAGCACATTGTAGGCGAGCCGGGTCGCGCGGGTGAGATCGGCCTCGGTCTCGATGCTGACGAGATCGCCGGTGCCGTCGCAGAGCAGCGCGCCGGTGAGAAAGCTCGCCTCAATCAGCTTGGAGAGAAATGAATTTTCGTTTTTCACTGCGGTCTGGGCCGTGTTGCGGATCCAGACCGGCGCGCAGGAGCCGAGCCGGCGGAGTTCCTCCGCCAACTGGCGGTAGCGGCCCACGGGGTGGGCCGGGTGGCTCGTCGCGGTGGCGGGTGGCGAGTGCAGGGTGAACAGCAGATGCCTGTCACCCAGAGAGCGAAAGGTTTCAGCGAGTGCGGCGATATCATCAGGCATGACGGCGCAGGCGAGGAAGTGTCCATGCCGGCGCACGAGCTCGGTATAGTTGCGGAGTGCTCCCTCGTCACCGGCGCCGAATTTCCGGACGAGCATGATGCGTCCAGTACCGCGGGAGAGCAGGCTTTCCAAGTCGGCGGGCTGGAGCGAGGGCGCGAGTTCGAGCGCGAGAAAATTCACCGCCAGGGCAGCCGCACCCAGCGCGGTGGGGAGTGCGGTTAGATCCTCGGCCGAGGCCACCGGCACCAGCAATCCCTCGGCCGGCGTTTCCTTCAGTTTGGGCGACGCGAGTTCCTGCATGGCCGCCGCCACGGCTGCGACCGACGGCACCCGGACGATCACCCGTGGGGGTTGTTCCGGTCCGACGATGCAATGTTCGGAAAGCTCCAGGGCAGCCGTCTCCCGTTTCGCGAAGTGATAGGGATCAATGCCATCCTCCGGCTGATCCGGCTTCCGGACGGCGGCGTCCGGTTTCCACAGGGCCATCGCCTTGTCCGCGATGGCCCGGGCGACGGGGATCTCGTAGACGCTGTCCTCGGTCAGGGAAACGCGGATGGTGTCGCCGAGGCCGTCGAGCAGCAGCGACCCGATGCCGATCGCGCTCTTGATGCGGCCGTCCTCGCCGTCCCCCGCTTCGGTGACGCCGAGGTGCAGCGGATAATGCATGTCCTCCTGCTGCATGCGTTCCACGAGCAGACGGTAGGCCTGGATCATCACCTTGGGGTTCGACGCCTTCATCGACAGGATCATCTGCTTGAAGCCGTGCGCTTCCCCGATGCGGAGGAACTCCAGTGCACTCTCGACCATGCCGAGTGGCGTGTCGCCGTAGCGGTTCATGATGCGATCGCTCAGCGAGCCGTGGTTGGTGCCGATGCGCAGCGAGCGGCCAAGCTGTTTGGCGCGCAGAACAAGAGGTGAAAACGCCTCGTGCAGCCGCTCCAGCTCGCGGCCGTAGTCAGCGTCGGAGTATTCGCGGACGGCAAATTTTTTCTTGTCGGCGTAGTTGCCCGGGTTGACGCGCACCTTCTCGACATGCTCCACGGCCTCCATGGCGGCCGACGGGAGGAAATGGATGTCGGCCACCAGCGGGACATGGCCAAAGCCCGCGGCGGTGAACTGGGCGCGGATGTCCCGGAGGCATTGCGCGGCCGCTACATTGGGCGCGGTGATGCGGACGATTTCGCAGCCGACCTCGGCGAGGGCGATGGACTGCTGCACGGTGGCCGCGACATCCTGGGTATCGCTGGTCGTCATCGACTGCAGCCGGAGGGGATTCGCGCCGCCGACACCCACGGTCCCGATTTTTACCTCAATCGTCGGGCGGCGGACGGTGTGGAAACGGGAGACGCAGTATGACATGGGAGGAGCGCCCAATGACGAACGTCGAACGACGAATGGCAAACCCAGTTTGGCCGGCGGCCCTCCGCGCGGGCGTCGCGGGTTACTTGCCGGCGGGCGCGGGGGTCACGGGAGCCACCGGCGCAGGCACGGCAATGGGTGCAGGATGATCCGCGCTGCCCTCATGGACCCAGCGCCGCACATCGTAAAAATTCACGTAGAGCATCAGCGAGGCGATGAGCACGAAGAAGGCGCTCTGCGTCGCGATGATGAGCCGGGCGGGCAACTCGCGGCGCCGGATGCGGCCAATGGTCGCGAAGAGGATGTGGCCGCCATCGAGCACCGGGATGGGCAGGAGGTTCAGGATCGCGAGGTTAACATTCAGGATGATGGTGAGCCAGATCGCGCGGCGGATATCCCACTGCGCCTGCTGGTGCAGGGAACGGGCGATGCCGATGACCCCTTGCATCTTCGAGGGACCGACATCGGAGGTCGAGCTCACGAGGGCCGAGAGGGTCTGGACCATCGCGCCCGCCGCGTCGGAAATCTGCGCCCACGGCGTGGGGTGAATGATGATGACGGGATCACGGTAGCGCAGGCCGATGCGGGCGACCGGTTTGCCGCCGGCGACATCGGCGTCCATGCGGGGTTGGACGCTCAGCGTGATTTGTTCCAGACCCCGTTGAACGAGAAAGTCACTCGGACGGCCCGGATATTTGGCCAGGTGCTCGCTGATGGCGGAGCGCTGGATCACCGGTTTGCCGTCGATGGCCAGGATGCGGTCGCCGCACTTGAAACCCGCCGCCTCGGCAGGCGAGCCGGGCAGGGTGGACTCTGCAGTCAGGAAATTGTCGGGAGGCTCGACACCTGCGACGCGCATTTTGTCCTCGGAGAGGAGCAGGGGATAGACCGTGACGTGCATCAGTTTGCCGTCCCGCTCGATCTCAAACACCGAGCGCCGGCGGCCATCGCTTTCGCGTCCGTCGCCGAGGGCCACGTCCTTCCAAATGTCCTCGAAATTTGAGACCGAATGCCCGTCGACGGAGCGGACAATGTCACCGGCCATCAAGCCGGCTTGGGCGGCGGGATTCGGAACGGTGACGCCCTCGGAGAGCCGGATCGTGGCGGAGACGGGGCCGAGCTTGGTCGTCGCCAGATCGGCGAAGACCGGCTGACCCACGAACCAGACGATGCAGGCGAGTGTGAAGGCGAAGAGGATGTTGAAAGTCGCACCGGCAACCAGGATCAGCATCTTGGAGACGTAATCGATGGGAGGCAGTTTTTTGACATCGGCCATGCTTTCCCCCTCGATGGGGCCGAGGTCGGCGAGCTGCGGGAGGAGCACATAGCCGCCGAGCGGAATCCACGAAAGGCGGTAGTCGACCCCGTCCTTGCCCCGGCGAGACCAGATGGCCGGCCCGAAGCCGATGGAGAAGCGCTCCACCTTCGCCCCGCGCCGCCGGGCGGCGAGGAAATGGCCGAGCTCATGCACAAAGATCGACCCGCCGAAGAACAGGACGACCAGAAAGATCGACCAGATGCTCGAAAAAAAGGCGGAAAGGATGTCGGTGGACACGAGGGGAGGGAGCTAGGCTTTGGCCTTCACAGCGGCGACTTGGAGAGCGGCGATGCGGCGGGCTTCGGCGTCAAGGGCGAGTACGGCGGGCAGGTCTGGGGGTTCGACGTTAACGAGGCAGGAGAGAGTTTGCTCAACAATGCGGGAAATCGCAAGAAAGGGAATTTGGCCCTCCAGGAAGGCGGCGACCGCCAATTCATTGGCCGCATTATAGATCGCTGGGGCCCCGCCGCCGGCGACCATCGCCTCTCGGGCCAGCCGCAGCATCGGGAAGCGTCCTTCGTCGACCGGGCGGAACTCCAGGGTGAGCAATTGCGTGAGGTCGATCGGCCGGTCCGTGCCCGGCGCCCGGTGCGGATGCAGCAGGGCATGCTGGATGGGGAAGGTCATCGATGGCGGGCAGAGTTGGGCGAGCATCGCGCCGTCGGTGAACTCCACGAGGCAGTGCACGATGCTTTGCGGGTGCAGCACGGCCTGGCACTGCTCCGGCCGCAGGCCGAAGAGCCACTGGGCCTCCATGAGCTCGAGGCCCTTGTTGGCGAGTGTGGCGGAGTCCACGGTGATTTTCGGACCCATGGCCCAATTGGGATGCTTGAGCGCATCGGCCGGGGTGGCGTGGGCGAGGTGTTCGGCCGGCCAGTCGCGGAAAGCTCCGCCACTGGCGGTGAGCACAATGCGCCGCACGCCGGTTCGACCGGGCTCACCGCTGCCGGGTGCGGGATGGCCTTCCAAGCACTGGAAGACGGCGTTGTGCTCGCTGTCCACGGGCAGAAGTTTCGCCCCGTGCCGGCGGGCGGCGGCCATGACGAACTTGCCGGCGAGGACGAGGATTTCCTTGGAAGCGAGGGCGAGGTCCTTGCCGGCGGCGAGAGCCGCGAGGGCGGGCTCAAGGCCAGTGGTGCCGACGACCGCGACGAGGACGATGTCCGCCGCGGGCAATTGTGCGAGTTCGACCAGCCCGGCGAGGCCGCCATAAAGCCGCGTGCCGGAAGGGAAAGCTCCCGAGTCGCGGGCCTCGCGGCAGGCGGCATCATCGAACACGGCGACGTGGGGCACCTTGAAGTCCGCCGCCACGGTCGCAAGCTTCCGCCAGTTCGAGCGGGCGGCCACGCCGACGAGCTCGAGCCGGTCGGAATGCGCGGCGATCACGCGCAGCGTGCTTTCGCCGATGGAGCCGGTGGCGCCGAGCAGGACGACGCGTTTTTTGGGAGAGAGGGACATGCGGGAAATCTTTCTCCTTCCTCTTTATCTTTCTCTTTCGTCAGGGGAAGCCAGCGAAGCAGAGAAAGATTAAGATAAGGAGGAAAGAGAAAGATTCGCTACAGCAGGCTGAACAGCGCGTAGCCCACCGGGGCGGTGAGGATCAGGCTGTCGGAAAGATCGAAGAACCCGCCGATGCCGGGGATCGCCTGGCCGGCATCCTTGGTGTCGGCGCGGCGCTTGATGACCGACTCGATGAGGTCGGAAACGATGGCGAGAACGGCGATGGGCAGCGCCATCACGGCGCCGAGCGCCGGGGTGAAGGCCGCGGGCAGGTAGGCACGGCAATACCAGGCCAGCGCGGCGCCCACGCCGGCGGAAACCACCAGGCCGCCGGCGGCTCCCTCCCAGGTTTTCTTCGGGCTGATGTGGGGGGTCATCTTATGCCGGCCGATGGCAAGGCCGGTGAGCAGGGCCCCCACGTCGCAGAACTTTGAGACCGCGATGAGCCAGATGGTCAGCACGAGGCCGGTCTGGGCCGCCGGCGCCGCGATCAGCAGGATGCGCACGATGAATTGCAGCATGAACGGCACGTAAATCACGCCGAAGAGGGACCAGGCGAGGGTTTCCACCCGGTTGTGCGGCTCGCGCTCGCCGAGGATGCGCACGGAAAAAACGATGACGGCGAGGGCGAGCAGTTCATCCGGCCGCGCATAGGCCGGGAGGTAGCACGGGGCGAGCATGAGGGCCGCGCCGAGGCAGAGCCCGAACCGGTCGAACGGATCGGGCCCCATGCGCTTCACCATGGCGTAAAATTCGCGCAGGGTGAGCACGCTGATGAGCGTCACGAGCCAGACGCCGCCTGTCGGACCAAAGAAGCGCACGCAGAGCAACACGATGGTCCAGAGGCCGACGGTGCTGAGGATGCGTTTCGTCACGGTGGGGCGGGGCGCCTATTTCGAGGCGGCGGGAATGGGCTTCAGCTGTTCGCTGGTCAGGCCGTAGCGGCGCTCGCGCCGGGCAAACTCGGCGCAGGCGGCGGCGAGGTCGGCCTTCGTGAAATCCGGCCAGAGCACGGGCGAGAAGACGAACTCCGCATACGCGCCCTGCAGGAGCAGGAAGTTGCTCACGCGTGTCTCGCCCGAGGTACGGATAACGAGGTCGGGGTCGGGGATGTCCGCCGTATAGAGATAGCGGCGGAACGTGGCCCACGAGCCGTCGTTGAGCTTTTCGCGGCCCGCTGCCAGGGCGGCGGCATAGGCCCGCGCGGCATCGACCACCTCGGTGCGTGCGCCGTAGTTCAGCGCGAGGACCAGGGTGTGGTCGGTGAACTTGGCGGTGGCCTGGATGGCGGCCTCGAGCTGCGTGCGCACGACCGCCGGCAGCTCGTGCGTGCGGCCGATGGTGAGCAGGCGCACCCGGTTCTTCACGAGGGTTTTGGTCTCCCGCTTGAGAAAATACTCGAGGAGGCCCATGAGCGCCCCGACCTCCTCCTGGGGGCGGTTCCAGTTCTCGACGGAAAAGGCGTAAAGGGTGAGGTAACGGATCCCGAGTTCGCGAGTGGCGTCGATGATGGCCCGCACGGTTTCCACGCCGCGGCGATGGCCCTCGATCCGGGGCAGCTTGCGCTGCCGGGCCCACCGGCCGTTGCCGTCCATGATGATGGCTACATGCCCGGGAAGGGCGGACCCGTTCGACAGGCTCGGGGCAGGCGTGGAGGCGGCGGACATGCGGTGACGGGGGGAGTTAGGGTGTGGGGGCAGAGTTTGACAAGCCAGGTTCCAACCGGAGGTGGGCGGCCATCCGTTGAAGATTGGCGGTAGCATATCACCCCATCGTCCCGCGTTTGACGCGGCGAGGGTGGCGGGACAAAAAAGGCCCATGAGCAAACCCCTGACTCCGGCCAAGGTTCAAGCTGCCCTGGGCTCGCTGCCCGGCTGGAGCTTCAAGCGCAACGCGCTGGTGAAGACTTTCACCTTTGGCACCTTTCGCGAGGCCTTTTCCTTCATGGGGCGCGTGAGTTTCGACGCCGAGGCCCTCGACCACCATCCGGACTGGACCAACGTCTACAACCGCGTGGCCATCCGCTTGAACACCCACGACGCCGGCGGCAAGGTGACCGCGAAGGACGTGGCGCTGGCGCAGCGCATTCAGAAAATATCCTGGGTGGGGTAAGGGCTGGTTTCCGAAGAATTTTGCGCAGAGGCGCCGTGACGCGGAGCACCAAGGCAGCTCGTCCTCTGCGTCACAGCGCCACTGCGCGAAACTATTCTGGGGGCTGAAAAATGGTTGCCCGACTGGCCGGTGGGCCGGACGATGGATTTTCATGAAAGTCGCGTTCATCAGTGGCACGAGCATCGTCAACTCCGACCTGTTTGCGGCCTGGGCGGTGAAGACCATCGAGACGGCCTACGGCCAGGTGACCTACAAGACGCGGGGAGAGCACGTCCTCATCAACCGCCATGGCTACGGGTTTCCGCTGCCGCCGCACTCGATCAACTACCGCGCCAACATCCGCGCGCTCGCCGACCTGGGGTACCAGGACATCGTGTCGCTCAACTCCGTCGGCTCGCTGAAGGCCGCGCTGCCCCCGGGCACAATCGTTTCCTGCAGCGACTACGTGGGCCTGCAGCAGGGGCCGGCGACGTTCTTCGACCAGGAGCTCAAGGGCGGGTCGCCCCGCATCGCCAACAACCTGATCCCGGACCTCGTCATGAGGCTCTCGCCCGAGTTCATGATCCATCCCGGCAAGATTTATGTGCAGATGCGCGGGCCGCGCTTCGAGACGCAGGCGGAAATCCAGATCGTGAAGGACTGGGGTGATGTCATCGGCATGACCGCCGCGCACGAGGCGGACCTCTGCGCCGAGCTCGGCCTGAACTACAACAGCCTCGCGATCATCGACAATTACGGCAACGGCCTGATGAAGGAGGACATCGACTTCGACAAGTTCAAGGAGCTGGTGAAGGCCAACCAGCAGAAGGTGAACCGGCTCTTCGCGCGGATGTTGGAAATCCTGGGTTGAATTATCGCGGAAACGCGGAAGAGCGGAAACGCGAAAGTGATTTGGATTGGTTTCCGTGTTTCCGCCTTTTCGCGCTTTCGCGATGGGCCTGGGTTTGACGACGGCTCTGCTCCCTGACAGTTTCCACATCCATGAGCGACTTCGTGCAGGGCGGACAAATCACCGAGGCGAAACAGGCGCTGGACCGGCTCCGCACCAACATGCGGGTCACGATCAAGGGCAAGGACAACGTCATCGAGCAGGTGCTCACCTGCCTGGTCGCCGGCGGCCACCTGCTCATCGAGGATCTGCCGGGAGTCGGCAAGACCACGCTGGCCTATTCGCTCGCCCGCTCGATGGACTGCGCTTTCTCCCGCATCCAGTTCACCAGCGACCTGCTGCCGGGCGATGTGACGGGCGTCGCGATTTACGACGAGACGATCAAGGAGTTCATTTTCAAGAAGGGCCCGGTGTTCGCCAACGTGGTCCTGGCCGACGAGATCAACCGCGCGACGCCGAAGACCCAGTCCGCGCTGCTCGAAGTGATGGATCGCGCGCGGGTCACGGTGGATGGCGAGGCGCATGCGGTGGGTACGCCCTTCATGGTCTTTGCCACGCAGAATCCGGTCGACTACGAGGGCACCTTTCCACTGCCCGAGAGCCAGATGGACCGGTTTCTTATGCGCCTCCAGATGGGCTACCCGCTGGCGGCGGACGAACTGGACATCCTCCGCACCGCCCGGTTGGCCTACGACTCCATCGCGCTTAACCCGGTCATCACCCGCGGCGACGTCCTGAAGCTCCAGGCGCTGGCGCAGCAGGTCTTCGTGGAGGAGAGCGTGCTCGATTACATCCTGAAGATTGTCGCCGCCACACGCACCGAGGCGGAATTCAAGGCCGGCGCCAGCGTGCGCGGCGGCCTGGCCCTCAAGGTCGCCGCCCAGGCGCGTGCCCTGGTCAATGGCCGCGACTTCGTGGTGCCCGAGGATGTGACGGAGCTGGTCGGCCCTGTCCTGGCCCACCGCCTGGGACTGGCGCGCCAGACGAGCGACGCGCTGGAGGAACGGCGCGCGGTCACCGCGACGCTGCGGCGGATTGTGACGTCACTGCCGACGCCGGTGTGACCGGCGAAAGCTCCAAACTCCAACCTCCAAGCTCCAGAGAAACTTCAATGACCAAGCTGAACCATTGCTGTTTGGAGGTTGGAGCTTCTCTGGAGCTTGGAGTTTGGAATTTGGAGCTTACTCGCGCATGAGCACGGCGACCGCTGCAGACTGGCACGGTCCCGGCCAGCGCGCCGGAGCCCGCTGGGGTTTCAAATGGAGCGAGTTGCTCTGGGCGCTGGTTTTTCCGCGGACCGGGCAGCGCATCATGCCGACGGCGTCGGGCGTGATCCTCATCTCGCTCGCGATGGGCATCGGCACGGCGGCCTACAACACGGCGAACAACATCCTGTTCATTACGCTGTCATTGCTGCTGGCCTGCCTGATCCTGAGCGGCGTGCTCGCGTGGTTCAATTCCAAGGGCGTGGCGTGGCGCCTGCAGCCGCCGCCGTCGCTCCGGGCCGGCCAGGAAGCCATGGTCACACTCGAGCTGCGCAACGGAAAGAAATACCTGCCGACCTACGGCCTGTGGTTCGGGGTCGTGGCCAATCCGGTGGAACCCCCTTCCGTCCCGGCGCCCCGCGGAAAAAAAGGCAAGGAGCGGCCGGTGCGGGAAATCCTCGCCGCTGCCGAGAGGAACCGCCTCCGCGCGCGGCTGTTCCTGCGTGGGCGGCTGGATCCGGGGGCCACGGCGCGGCTGGAGTGGATCTTCAGGCCGGTCCGGCGCGGCGCGCAAAAGCTGGCGCTGGAAAGCGTGGGTTCGCTTTTTCCCTTTGGGTTTTTGCACAAGCACATCGGCGGCGGCCTGCGTCACGAGGTCGTGGTCTGGCCCGCGCCCGTCGAGTACCGCCGCTGGGGCGCGACCGCGGCGCGGCCGCTGGCGGCGGGCCTGCGGATGGCGCGCGCCGGCAGCGGGGGCGACCTGCTCGCGTTGCGCCGGTACGAGCCGGGCGACTCCCACCGCCTGATCCATTGGAAGGCCAGCGCGCGCAGCCGGCAGCTCCTCGTGCGGCAGTTTTCCGCGGAGAGCCAGGAAATCTTTGCGCTGTGGCTGCAAACCGCCGCTGATGTCTGGACCCGGCCCGAGCAGTTTGAACTGCTCGTGGGCCTCGCCGCGACAATGGCGGAGGACCTCTTCCGCGCGGGCAAGCTGGGCAGTGTGGCGGTCAACGACCGGCCGCCCCAACCCATCCGCCGGGTGCGGGACTTCGAATCGTTCCTCGACGAGCTCGCCGTCGTGCAGCCCGTGGCGGAGGACAATCCCGGATCCGCAACCGCCCATTCCAGGCCGTTGGGCGAGGGCCTCCGGCCTGCCCTGGGCGGCCGGAAAAACGTCATCACCTTCGCGCCCGACGGGATGCGCGGGGTCGCCGCCTATGTCGATGGAGAGAAAACGGCCTCAGCTTAACCTCGACGAGCTGCACCAGCTCAAATGGCTGCTGGGCGGCGTACTCGCGCTGTTCTCGGTCTGGACCGTGTTCTATCTCGACGTGGACGCGTGGACGCTGCTGATCCTCAACACCGTCGCCATCTTGTCGGCACTGATCTGGCCGGGCTGGCTGGCACTCGTGCCAGTGGCGGTGCATGTGGCGGCGTTTCCGGTGATCGTCACCTGCTTTGCCGCGGATCTCTGGGCCAATGCGCAGATCCTGCCCGCGATGATTCGGCTCGACCTGATGCTGATCCTCTACCGCAGCCTGAGCTACCGGCAGCGGCGCGACGACCTTCAGCTCATCGTGCTCGGGCTTTTCCTCGTCGTGGTGGCTGGCGTGCTTACGGTTTCGCTCGCGTTCGCGGGACAGATCCTGGCCTTCACGGGCTGCGCGCTGGCCTTCCTGTTCGTGATCACGCTGGTCGACGCGGCCGAGGCCAAGGATCCGCCGGTGCACACGCCCCTGTTCAGCTGGCGGCTGTCCGTCGCGACCCCGGCGTGGACCGCGCACGCCGACTGGCCGCGGCTGTTCTCGCGGCTGCGGGCGGTGGCCGACTGGCGCAGCCTCACGTTTGGCGGCGTGCTCTTCACGGGCGTCGTGGTTCTGTCTGGGCTGCTCTTCCTTGCGATTCCCCGCTTCCAGCTCGAGAACAGCCTGTTTCTCGACCGCTTCATCTCGAAGAAGGCCCGCACGGGATTCACGGACAACATCAAGTTCGGCGATGTGACCGACATCATTTCCGACACGGGGCTGGCGGTCAGCGTCGATATTTCCGATCCGACCCAGATGCCTGCCACGCTCTACCTGCGTATGGTGGTGATGGACGAGTACCGGGACGGCTCCTTCCGGCTGTCGGCCCCGCTGCGGCGGGCGGCCTTCGAGCGCGAACAGAATGTGGTCGAGGTGAATGGGACGGAACGCCCGCGACCCGGCGCGCCGGTTTACTGGACATTCTACCTCGAGTCGGGGGTGAGCCGTTATCTGCCGCTGCCCGGCGCGTTTGACCGGCTGAATTTTCGCGAGCTGCAAAACGCGCAGTTCAGCCACAGCCTGCGCGTCCTGACGCTGCGCAACGAGCCGGTGACGATGACGGCCTACCGGGTTGAGGGGGTGAACACCTCGCCGTTGCTGCCGGACGCTGCTTTTGCCCAAACCCTGCGCACCACGCCGCGCGACGCCAATGGTGAGCCCCTGCGCAGCACGCGCCGGGAGCTGGCCCTGCCGGCCGGAGCCGCGGACCAGGCCGCGCTGCGCGCCGCGGTCGCCACGATCACGGGCGGGGCGACGCTGACCCCCGAGGAGTTTGCCCGCCGGGCCTGCGAGTGGCTCGATCAGCAGCACAGTTATTCACTACAATCGGCGCTGGCGCCGGGCCCCGGCGATCCGCTGGTGCGCTGGATCGGCGGGAAGGAGCCTGGACATTGCGAACTGTATGCGGGCTCGTTTATCGTGTTGGCGCGGGCGGCGGGATTTCCCGCGCGGCTCATCAGCGGCTTCAAGGGCGGTACCTGGAACGGGTTCAGCAACAGCCTCACCATCCGCAACAGCAACGCGCATGCCTGGTGCGAGATCTGGGACGGGACAGGGGCGTGGCTACGCGTCGACCCGACCCCGGGATCGGCTCCGGTCACGCGCACCATTGATCCGCAGGGCGAGGCGGCGTTGGCCGCCCGGCTCGACCGCAGCTGGTCGGCGCGCTTCGACAGCCTGCGCATCTTCTGGTACCGGCGCATCGTCAACTTCGACCGCGGCAACCAGCTCGACACCTTGCGGGCGGTCAAAACCGCGACCCAGGAGACAGGCCTGCGGGTGAGGGCGTCACTCGAGCGCGTCGTGCAGTCCCTGAAGTCCTGGCTGGTCTCGACGTGGGATGCCCGGCGGATTGCCACGGCGGCTATCGTGCTGCTGGCGCTGGCGGGGGCGGGCTGGACGGTGAGTGCCTTGTTTCGCGGCTGGCGGTGGCGGCGCAGACGCGGCGGGGACGGGCGGCGGGCCGACCCGGCCCGCCGGGAGGCGGGGCGCTGGCTGGCGCGGTTGCGCGAAAAACGGACGGACGCGGAGCCGGCGGCCACGGCGGTGTGGCCGGAACTCGAGCGCATCCGCTACGGCGCGCGTGCGACCTGGCCCGAGCTCGACCAAGTGTTCCGCCGGGCGCAGAAGGCCTGGCGGACACGGCGGAGCGCGAAAACGGTGGCGCCATCCCGGTAGGGCGCGGACTCCGCTCCGCGCCGGGCATACCCATGATTTTGCCGCAGCGAAAAACCCTCGGTCATACACCGCCTTGGGGCATCCCGGATATACCGGTCTTTTTTGTGACGGTCTGTGGAAAAATGCGGGGAGAAAATCAGTTCTGCCAACCCCATGTCGCGGAGAAAATTCTTGAGAGCGCGGCCTTTTATCACGAGCAGAGGCGATGGTGGATGCATCTCCTGCTCCTGATGCCAGATCATGTTCACTGTCTTGTCTCGTTTCCCGCGACGGAATCGATGTCCGTGGTGATAACGGCCTGGAAACATTATCTTGCCAGGCAATATGCCCTCCAATGGCAGCGCGATTTTTTCGATCATCGGCTGCGCGGTGATGAGAGCTACGATGAAAAGGCGAATTATATCAGACAGAATCCTGTTCGGGCCGGGTTGGTGAAGACATCGGCTGAATGGCCGCATGTGTGGGAGCCGCGTCGCTAGCGTGCCCGGCGCGGAACGGAGTCCGCGCCCTACCGGGGTACCGGCGGACCTGCATCGCGGACGATGCAGTGAGCAAGACCGACGATCCTATTTCACGGCCTTGACCGAAACGCCCGGGCCGGCCGGACGGGATTTCTTATCCCACCATTCCTTCAGGACGGCTTGGGCGACCGGAGCGGCATAACGGCCGCCACCGACGGTCTCGCCGGGGGTGTCTCCTTCGATGGCCACGGCGACGGCAATTTCCGGGTTTTCCAAGGGGGCAAAACAAATGAACCAGGCGATGGTTTTTTTCTCACCAATCTGGGCCGTGCCGGTTTTGCCCGCGATGCGAAGACCGGGAATGCGCAGTTCCTTCAATTTGGTGAGCACATCGGCCGTGCCGTAGATCGTGCAGTCTTCCATGCCGCCCAGCAGGACGGCGCGCTGGGCGGGCGTCAGTCCGATCGACTCGGTGTGCTGCGGGGCGGCGCTCGGGTCGTGGAGCAGCGTGGGCTTGGTATAAACCTCGCCGCGCGCCACCGATGCCGCAAAGCAGGCCATTTCGAGCGGAGTCACGAGCACGTCGCCCTGGCCGATGGACATGTTGGCCGTGTCGCCCGGGAACCACTTTTCATGGCGCACGCGTTCCCTCCATGCCGGGTCGGGAATGATCATTCCCTTGGTTTCGGTCAGCTGGATCCCGGTGCGTTGATCGAGATGGAAACGCCGTGCCTCCGCGGCAATGGTTTCGGGCGAGATCTTCAGGCCTTGGGTGTAGAAGTAGTAATCGCAGCTCCTGGCGATGGCTTCGCGCAGGGCAATGTGGCCGTGTTGGGCGAAACCCGCCGCGGTCCGGTCGCAGTAAAAGGGCCGGTTGCCGATCTGCATCACGCCGGTGCAATTGATCGAGTCGTCCGCCGGATCAATCATCCCCGCCCGCAGGCCCGCGATGGTGACCAGGATTTTAAACGTGGAGCCGGGGGGGTAGAGGCCGTGGGTGGTGCGATCGAGCCAACCCCCCTGGGCCTCGATCTCGGCATATTTTTCCGTGGAGATCCGCGGCGAGGTTTCGTTGAGATTGTAGTTGGGCAGGCTGGCGAGCGCGAGTACCTCGCCGGTGTTGACCTGGATTGCCACCACGGCGCCGGATTTGCCGTCGGTCATCTCGGCAAATTTCTTCTCGGCGGCGAGTTGCAGGTCGATGTCGATCGAAGTGGTGATGGTTTTCCCCTGCCGGGGCATCTGTTGCTTGATGCTCGACTTGACCTTGTAGCCGAGGCGATCGACCTGGAAAATGGAACCGCCGGCCTCGCCCTCCAGCGTGGATTCAAACTGCTTCTCCAGTCCGTCGCGGCCGACCGTGCCCTTCATCTTGAAGGTGGTGAGATCCTGTTCCTGGAAATCCTTCGCCGCGATATCCGGATCGGGCATGACCATGCCGAGGACATGCGCCGCCGAGACGCCATAGGGGTACTCGCGCCGGCTCGAGGTATAGACTTGCAGCGGCGAATTCACCGGCAGCCGCTCGATCAGGCGGGCGAACTCCTCGGGCTCGAGGTCATCGATCAGCAGGTAGGGCAGCTGGAGCATGCTGTTCGTGAAGTGGCGCGAATCAAAGTCCTGGCGGTTGATCTTTTCCTCGCGGTTGATGATGGCATTGACCCGGTCGAGGTAACGCTGGACGACCGAGACGCGGGCGATCTGTTCGATTTCACCCGCGTTGGGCAGTCCCTTGTCCCCGCTGTCCCGGTAGTTTTTCCGGATCTGGAGGTACTCGCGGCGCAACTCCCCCTGCAGCTCATCGAGATAAAGCACGACGGAGAGCCGCTGGCCGTTGCCCGCGAGGACCCGCCCTTCGCGGTCGAGCAGGTCACCGCGTGGCCCCGGGACGAGCGTGCGGCGCCAGCTTTGCATGCGCTGGCGGTCCTGGTGGACGTCGTTCCGGAACAGCTGCTGGTAGGCCAGACCGCCGGCGAGGACGAGCAGCAGCAGGACGATGACAAAGTGGAAAAAAACCACCCGCGGCTGGAAGCTCCGGTGGGATTCGACCAGGCTGCCGGAGCGATCGGCAAGATTGATATCGGACGTGGCCATGGATTCTCAGTCGAGAGTGAGCGGCTCGGTGCGGGCCAGATCGAGAGCGCGGCCCTGCAGCGCAAAAAACCAAGGCCCGATGAGGGCGATCACGACCTGCGAGCAGAGCAGGTCGAAAAAGAGCCGGCCCCACGCGGCTGCCGGCGACGGCGCGTCGCCAATCAGGATGAACGACAGCACGAGGAACAGGCCGAGATTCGCCAGGAGCGCCACCAGCACGCGGACGATGGTCTCCTCGCGCGGCAGGCGGTCGCGCAGGTTGAAGATCACCGCATGGGCGACGAGGAACAGGAGGGCAAACGTGCCGAATCGGACAGGAGCGGTCGCATCGCAGAGCATCCCGCCAAGCAGCACCGCGCCAAGGCCCGCCCGGTGTGGGAGACGCAACGCGACGAAAGCCACGAACAATCCGCCGACAAAGAGATGGACGTGCAGCTGGGCGAGATAGTGGTTCGCCTGCGCGACAATCACCCAGAGAAGCAGCAAGGTGAGAAAAGTGACAAGGCCGCGGCGCATGTGAGAGGCGAGAGAGGCTGGAGAATATCGGGGGCGGAGATTATTTCAACAAGTGCAGTCCATAAGTCCCATTTGTCCCCGGTTTCACTCCGGATTCACCGGCACGAGCACCGTGACCTCGGTCAACGACGAGAGTCGCGGGTCGAGCCGCACCTCGCCGGTCTTGAAGAGGCCATCGGCACCCGGTTCGACGCTGGTGATCTGCCCGATGACCAGACCTGGCGGGAAGACGCCACCGAGGCCGGAGGTGATCAGGGTTTTCGGGATGGTGGAGCTGGCGTAAACATTGAGTGGCACAAACTCGATGATCCCCTGCGCGGGGCCAAACGTCGGGTTGTTGCCCCCCTGGAAACTGACCGGGCGGTCGTCGCCCTCGATGACGGCGGCGAGACGGACGCCCGGATCACTGACGAGTTCGACCACCGCGGTGTAGGCATGCACTTCCTTCACCCGGCCGACGACACCGCCCGCGAAAATCACCGGTGCGCCGACCGGAATGCCGAAATTGCGGCCCTTGCGGATGACCAGCTGCTGCCACCAGCCCGAGAAGTCGCGCTGCACCACCCGGGCATGCTCGAGGCGAAAATCAGCGAAAGACGGCAGGTGCAGCAGCGCCTCCAGGCGGGTGATCTCATCGTGGAGCGCGGCGTTTTCCTGCACGTTGTCCTCATAGGAGGCAGTGAGGCGCCCGAGGTCGCGGCCGGCCTGGATCAGCTCGTCGTTCGAATGCAGGCGGAGCGACCAGTACTCCTGCAGGTCGCGGACATGGGAAGCGGCGAGCGCCAGCGGCGCCTGGAATTCAAAAAAACTCGCCCGGAGAAACGATTTCACCGCCACCGGGACGGCGAGCCATCCCAGGAATAGGAGGCCGAGGGTGAGAAAGGGTCGGGCCTGGTCGAAGCGTTTGGGCTGCACGGGAGCGCGCGTTGCGCGAGTGATAGTGAGAGTGAAAGTGACGGGTGCGGCAAAACTTCAAACAGAAAGCGGTCGGGTTGCCACCCTACACTCTCATTTTCACTTACACCCCTCACCCGGCCGCATCGCGGCCGTCAGACGTTCTGCAGCACCCAATTCAAGTCGTTGAGGACGGCGCCGGTGCCGTTGGCCACGGCGGAGAGGGGGTCGGGCGAGACGGTGACGGGCAGGCCGGTCTTCTCGCTGAGGAGGCGGTCGATGCCGCGGATCAGCGCGCCGCCGCCGGCGAGCACGAAGCCGCGGTCAACGAGGTCGGCGGAAAGCTCGGGCGGGCAGCGCTCCAGCGTCGCACGCACGGCGTCGACAATCGCGGCCACGGTGTCGCTCAACGCCTCGCGAATTTCCTGCGAGGTCACATGGATGGTCTTGGGCAGGCCGGCCACGGAGTCGCGGCCCTTGACCTCCATCGTCAGCTCCTCGTCGAGCGGGTAGGCCGACCCGATGCGCATCTTGATCTCCTCGGCCGTGCGCTCGCCGATCAGGAGGTTGTAGGCGCGCTTCATATAGTTGATGATGGCGCTGTCGAGCTCGTCGCCGGCGACGCGGATGGACTTCGAGAACACGATGCCGGAGAGCGAGATGATGGCGATCTCCGTGGTGCCGCCGCCGATGTCGACGATCATGTTGGCGGCCGGCTCCTCGATGGGCAGGCCGACGCCAATGGCCGCGGCCATCGGCTCGGGGATGGTGATGACGTCGCGGGCGCCGGCGTGCAGGGCGGATTCCTTCACGGCGCGTTTTTCGACCTCGGTGATGCCGGAGGGGATGGCGATGACCACGCGCGGGTTCACACGGAAGGCCTGACCGGTGACCTTGCGGATGAAGTAGCGCAGCATGGCCTCGGTGACGTCGAAGTCGGCGATCACGCCGTCCTTCATCGGGCGGATGGCGGTGATGTTTCCCGGGGTGCGGCCCAGCATACGCTTGGCCTCGTCGCCGACGGCGCGGACCTTGCGGGTGACGGTGTCGAGGGCGACCACGGAGGGCTCGCGCAGGACAATGCCCTTGTCTTTCACATAAACCAGCGTGTTGGCGGTGCCGAGGTCGATGCCAATGTCGTTGGAGAAATAACCGAGGAAGTTGGCCATGATGACTTAGGGAGGGGCGGCGTTTCCGCCGACGGAAACGAATCGGCGGTCGGCGGGGGTGTCAACGAGGGAAAATGGGTGGAATTTGATCGTGCTCGTACTTCGTACTCATTCCTCGTTCTCGACTGACCGGTTTCGAGTAGGAGAACGAAGAACGATTGGGTTGACGACCTGCTGGCTTCATCGCGTCCTTCAATCTTCTCGGCATGCACGGCATCGACTTCATCCAGGATCTGGCGGTGATTCTCACCGTGGCCGCGGCGGTGGGCTGGGCGTGCCAGCGCATCGGCCTGTCGGTGGTGGTGGGCTTTCTCGTGGCGGGCATCGTGGTGGGCCCGCACACGCCGCCGTTTTCGCTGGTGACGGATCCCGACCGCATCGACACGGCGGCACAGGTGGGCCTCGTTTTCCTGATGTTCGGCATCGGCCTGCGCCTGAGCGTGCGGAAGTTGCGCCGGCTCGGGCCCGCGCTGCTCGCGGCGGTCTTCGCCTCGGCCCTCGTGATGTATTTTCTTTCCCGCCTGCTCGGGCTGGCCCTCGGCTGGAGCAACCCGGAAAGTCTCTTTCTCGCGGGCATGCTGATGATTTCGTCGTCGGCCATCATCAGCAAGATCCTCCATGAAACCGGCGCGACGCACGAGCGCTCGGGCCAGCTGGCCATGGGGGTGTCGGTGCTGGAGGACGTCGTGGCCGTCGTGATGCTGACGCTGCTCAACTCGATCGTGCAGTTCGGCGGCGCGGCCCACGGCGTGCCGGTGATGGAGACACTGGGAAAGCTGGGGGCCTTCATCGTGCTGGCGGGCGTGGCGGGGCTGCTGGTGGTGCCCTGGCTGCTCAAGCGGATGAGCATCTCGGCCGACGGGGAATTGCAGACGCTCGGGCTGGCGGGCCTGCTCTTCGCGCTGGCGCTGGTGGCGCAGCGCGCGGGGTATTCGCTGGCGCTGGGCGCATTCCTCCTCGGCACGATCGTGGCGGAAACACCGCACCGGACGCAGGTCGAGCGGACCTTCGAGGGCATGCGCGACGTGTTCAGCGCGGTGTTTTTCGTGGCGATCGGCATGCAGATCGACCTGCACCTCCTGTGGGAGGCGGGCTGGCTGATCATCGGGGTGGCGGCATTCACCTTTCTCGCGCGCACGCTGGCGGCCACGACCGGTCTCACCCTCATCGGCACGCCCACGAAGGATGCGTTGCGCGCCGGGATGGCGGTGACACCCATCGGCGAGTTCTCCTTCATCATCGCGCAGCTTGGCGTGACACACGAAGTGGTGCCGCCGAAATTTTATCCCCTGGCGGTCGGGGTGTCGCTGCTGACGACTCTCGGCGCCCCCGCGTTGACGCGGCGTTCGGAACAGATCGCCGACGCCGTGCTCGTCCGCCAGCCGCGCTGGCTCGAAACGTGTCTGCAGTATTATCAGAACTGGCTCGAGCGCATCCAGCGCCGGCAGTCGCGCAACCTCCTCTGGCAGCTCAGCCGCAAGCGCATCGTGCAGGTGGGCGTGGGCGTGCTGTTCGTGACCGGGCTGGTGGTGTTTTCCAAGCAGCTCTTCGCCCTCGTCGAGGGCTGGCTGGGCCGGGACTGGCTTTTCCCCCACGGGATCGAGGTGATTTTCTGGGCGGCACTGGTCCTGATGACGCTGGCGCCGCTGGTCGCCATCTGGCGCAACCTCTCGGCGATGGCGCTGCTCTACGCCGAGGTTTCCACCAAGGGCCATGCGCGGCAAAAAACCCTGCGCCCGATCGTGGAAACGAGCCTCAAGCTCGCGGCCGGCGTGGCCTTGTTCATGTGGCTCCTGACCATCCTGCCCGATGAAAGCACCGCGAAATGGCTGCTGCTGTTGAGCGGGCTGTTTGCGGCGGTCGCGCTGTTCGTTTTGCGCCGCAAGCTCATCTACTGGCACAGTGAGCTCGAGGTGGAGTTGCAGGAAATGCTGGCGACGGAGACCAAGATGACTGCGACGACCGCACCCTGGCTGCGCCCGCATGAGGACTGGAACCTGCACATCGCCGACTGTCTGCTGCCCGACCTGGCCGATTGCCAGGGCCGGAAAATTTCCGAGCTCGGTCTCCGCACCAAGTTCGGCTGCTCCGTGGTGGGCATCGAGCGTCAGGGATTCATGATCTCTCTGCCCACGCCGGAAACGGTGCTCTACCCGCGCGACAAGGTGCTGCTCATGGGCACTATTGAACAAGTCCAGGGAGGGAAGAAATTCCTCGGGGCGGTCTCGGGCACGCCGGCGGCGATCTCAGTGTTCGAGGAGGTGAGCATGGAGGCCCTGATGGTGCCGCTCTGGAGCCGGGCCGTCCGCCGGACCCTGGGCGAGATTGCGCCCATGAAGGCGCATGGCGTGCTGGTAGCGGGGATCAACCGCAGTGGCGTGCGCATCCTCAATCCGCGGGCGGAGGAAGTGCTGCAGGCGGGCGATGAAGTGCTGGCGCTGGGCACCCCCGCGCAGATCCGTGACTTCAAGGCCTGGTTGCGCGAGGAACCGGCGGCGGAGGGGTAGTTTTCTCGGTTAGGCTCCCGGCAGTTCGCAGTTGTTGTAGCGGCGCTCTATGAGCGCCGATCTTTTCGAGCCGGCGGGTCATCCGCCGTCGCTGAACTTTATCCGCCCGCCATAGGCGGATAAACCTTTGGCGGCGCCAGGGGCGATTAGGGCTATGGCGGACAAGTAGACCGCCGCTACAACGGGCAATAAAAAAGCGCGCCGAATAGCGCGCTTGAAAGGGAAGGTTGAACCAAGGCTCAGTTTGAGCCGTGGGTCTTGCCGGCCTCGATGGGCTTTTTCGCCTCATCCGACTTCGGTTCGTCGTCACCTTCCTTGGCGGCCTTCTTGAACTCCTTGATGGACTGGCCGAGGCCCTTGGCGAGCTGGGGCAGCTTGGCCCCGCCGAAAAGGACGAGCATGATCACCAAAATAACCATCAACTCCGGTGCACCAAGGCCCAGAATTCCCGCGAGGGGTGTATGTAAAATATCCATGGATTTAAGCTATGACGCAAAATGACAGTGTAAAGTGACAAAGCTGCTTTGCCGGCGTTCCAACAATCTCAGGATGGCTTGGTGGGAGCCGGCGGGGGGAACGGGGGCAGGGAGCCCTGCATGCGGGCGGCCGTGGCGGCATTGAAGGCGTTCTGCTGCGTGTCGAGCTGCTCGGCGTCGAAAAAGCCGTGCAACTGGCGGATGCGCGTCGGGTGGCGCATCTTGCGCAACGCCTTGGCCTCGATCTGGCGGATGCGCTCGCGGGTCACCTTGAACTGTTTGCCGACCTCCTCGAGCGTGCGGCTGTAGCCGTCCACGAGGCCGAAACGGAGGGAGAGCACCCGGCGCTCGCGCTCGGTAAGTGAGTCGAGCACGTCGATGATTTTTTCGCGGAGGAGCGAATAGGCGGTCATGTCGTACGGGTTTTCCGCCGACTTGTCCTCGATGAAATCGCCGAAGCTGGTGTCGTCCCCGTCGCCGACGGGCGACTGCAGGGAGATGGGCTGCTGGGCCATCTTCATGATCTGCTGCACGCGCTCGACCGGCAGGTTCATCTCGTCGGCCACCTCATCGGGCGTGGGCTCGTGGCCGTATTCCTGGAGGAGCTGCTTCTGCACCTGCATGACCTTGTTGAGGGTCTCGATCATGTGCACCGGGATGCGAATGGTGCGGGCCTGGTCGGCGATGGAGCGGGTGATGGCCTGGCGGATCCACCAGGTCGCGTAGGTGGAGAACTTGTAGCCGCGGCGGTACTCGAACTTCTCGACCGCCTTCATCAGGCCCATGTTGCCCTCCTGGATCAGGTCGAGGAACGAGAGGCCGCGGTTCGTGTATTTTTTCGCGATGGAGATGACGAGGCGCAGGTTGGCCTCGACCATCTCGGTCTTGGCCTTGTGGGCCTCGCGGACGTGCACCATCGTCTGGTTGACGACCGCGAGCAGACCGGCCGCGGGGATGCGCTGCTCGGCCTCGATGTGCTTGAGGCGGTTGTTCACGCTGCGCGGGTCGATGCTGGCGTCCTTCTTGGTCTTGGGATGCTTGGCACGCTCGAGCTGGCGGTGGAGCGACTCGATTTCCTCGATCGCGGGCCGCAGTTGCTCGAGGTATTCCTCGTAGACCTTCAGCTTGAAATAGAACTTGGAGAAGTGGGAGCGCAGCACGGTCTCGCGCTTCTTGAACTTGGAATGGATCTTCTTCTTCTCGGCCTCCGTGCGGGCCTTCACGTATTCATGCCAGCCCTCGGCCGTCGCGGCCTCGGCCTTCTGGGTGCCCTCGACCAGCTTGGGCAGCGACTTGAAGTAGGCCTCGCGCGAATCGATCTTCTTGTCGATGACGACGCGGTCGAAGCGCTCCTCGCGGTTGAGCAGCTTGGCGCCCAGCGTGCCGATGTACTTGCCAATGGCCGAGGCCTGGAACAGCGCCTCCTGCGCCTTGAGCTCGGCGTTCTCGATCCGCTTCGAAATTTCGACCTCCTGCTCGCGGGTGAGCAGCGGGACCTGGCCCATCTGCTTGAGGTACATCCGGACGGGGTCGTCGAGGATGTCGTTCTGCGACGTGCGCGATTCCTCCTCCTCGGCCTCCTCCTGCCGCTGCTTGTAATCCTCGACCTGATCAGGCTCGAGGATCTCGATCTCGAGGTTCTGAAGGATGGAAAGGACATTGTCGATTTCCTCCTGGTTTTCGACGGACTCGGGCAGGGCCTCGTTGATGTCGTCGAAGGTCAGGTAGCCCTGCTCCTTGGAAAGGCGGATGAGCTGGCGGATCTTTTCGTTGATGCCACCGGCCACGCCCTCGGGTCCGGGTACACCGGCTTCACCGGTGGCGGTCTTGGCAAGAACTGCTTCCACGGCTTCTGACTGGGCGGAATTGGCGGGGGCGGAGGACGACTTGGCTTTGCGCGGCATGGATAAAAATAATTGGGTCTCTATATATACGCCAAAAACAGCGAGGGTTTTACATTCAGCGCCAAAACGGCTCACGCCGCCAAATTCAGGACGATCGGCTGGCGGAGCATTCGTTGTAGTTCAGAACGTTCTTTCAGCAGTGAAATTGGGTCAATTTCACTGTCCGCACGAGGGTTGGACAATGCAAGTTCTATTTGCCGCAGCCGGGGTTCGAGGGCGCGGGCGCGAAGGTGGCGGATGCCTTCGGCGGCGATTTTGGCCGGATCGTCAATGACGGGGGTCTCGAAGAGCAGGGAGGCGACGAGGGTGCGCTCCTCGGCGGTTTCGAGCAGCGGGTCGAGGTGGTCGCGGCCCGGCCATGCGTTGGTTTCGAACTCACTGAGGAAGCGGTTGAGCAGCACGCCGGCCGGATGCATCGAGTCGATCCAATCGTGGGGAAAGGCGGACGCCATGGGCGGTCCCAGCGCCTCGAAATGCAGGCAGAGCCGGAGGAGATGGTGCTCGGGCGTGTTGACGGCGCTGGCTGAGGGGGCACTGGCGACGGGCTGGACGCCGCCCTCGGGCAGGCGCGCTCGCGCGGCGGCCGCGTTGCGGGCATTGTCCTGTTGCTGCTGCCGGTGTTGCTGTGTGAGGAAGTCCTTCTGGAGCGCGGCGACGGGCAGTTTCAGATAGGTGGCGATTTCACCGATAAACCCGGCGCGGGCGACCTCGGATTCCGCGGCAGAGACAATCTCGTGGAGCTGCCGGGCGGCCCCGGCCTTTTGCTCGGGCGTGGCGGCATCCGGCGACGGCAGGACTGCCCGGCAGGCAAACGCCATTGCACCCAAGGCGCCGCGGCGCACTTCGTCATAGGCGGCGAGCCCGCGCTCGAGGAAAAGCAGGTCGGGATCGACCTTGTCCGTCCCGGCGAGGGTGAGAAATCGCACTTCCAGCCCGGCCTTGAGCGCCATGGGCAGGAAGCGGAGCGAGGCTTTCTGCCCGGCGCTGTCGCTGTCGAAAAAACATTCCACCTGCGTCTGGTAACGCCTCAGCAGCACGAGCTGGGACTCGGTGATGGCGGTGCCCTGGGGGGCGATCGCGGTCTTGAGTCCGACCGACCAGCAGCGCAGCGCGTCGAGCTGGCCCTCGACGAGGACGAAGGGCCGGCCCTCGCCGACGGCGGTGCGGGCGCGGTCGAGGTTGAAGAGCAGGTTGCCCTTGGTGAAAATCGGCGTCTCGGGCGAGTTGACGTATTTCGCCTCGCGCGCCGGGTCGTCCGCTGGGGTGAGGTCGGTCTGGCGTGCCGTGAACGCCACGACGCGTCCCTGGTGGTCGCGGATCGGGATCATCAGCCGGCCACGAAAACGCGGCTTGAGCGCGCCGATTGTCAGTACGGCATCATCGCGCGTGAAAAACAGCCCGCAGCGCCGCAGCGCCTCATCGGAGAACTTCCGTTTCAACAACGTGGCGCCCAGGCCGCTGCCATGCTCATCCGCCACGCCGATCTTGAACTCGTCGGCCAACTCAAGCGTGAAGCGGCGCTTTTCCACCCAGTAGGCGCGCATGAAGTCGCCCGCGGCGTCCTTGGCCTTGAACGCCTGGTGGAAGTGTTCGGCCGCGACGTCGTGCAGGTCGAAGATTTCCTGCCGTAGCGACCGCTCCTCGCGGCTCGGGCCGCCGGAGCCCTCCTCGTACTCGATGACGACGCCGAAGCGCTTGCCGAGCGCCTCGATCGCCTCGGTGAAATTGAACTGCTCCGTCTCGCGCACGAAGGAGATGATGTCGCCCGACTTGTTGCAGCCGAAGCAGTGGTACAGCCCCTTGTCGGGATCGACGTGGAAGGACGGGGTCTTTTCGTTGTGAAAGGGACACAGGCCCTTCATCCGCGTGCCGCCGGCTTTCCGCAGGGTCACGACCCGGCCGACCACGTCCGCGATGTTCACGCGCAGCTTCAGGTCGCGGACGCTGGTGGACTTTATGGAAGGCATGGGAAGGGAGGGCGGGGCGGAACGACACCTCTCTACCCAAGGGCGGGGAAATGGCACCACAGCGCGCGCGACGAAGAATGCACTTTCCCCCCGGACTGCGCCCTGTCAAGTTTCGTGGCTCCCCGGCGAAACATTCGCCCGTTTTGGGCGACTCACCTACCATGCGTTTTTTCCCGATCCCGGTTCTATCCCTCTTCCTGCTTGCCGCCGCCAGCCCCGGCCGGGCGGAGCTGCCCCCGCTGCTGAAGGCCGGCGTTACTTCCGCGCCAGCCGCCCCCGCGAAGGAGATCGTCTGGGAGGCGTCGCTGCAGAATTTCGACACCCCCATCTACGAGCGCGAGGTGGAAAAACTCATCACCCAGTTCGAGGCCACCACTGGCCGCCACCTCGTGCCCGGCCCCAAGAAAAAGGTCGGGCTCAAGATCTACACCGACTCGGGCCCGGGCGTGGCCACCCCCAAGGCGCTGGTCAAGGCCGTGATCGCCTCGCTCGAGCGGCGTGGTTTTGAACCCGGGGGCATCTTTCTCGTCGGCCTCAACCAGCTGCGCCTGCGCATGACTGGCTATCTGCCCTCGCTCGTGAAGGGCGAGTCCGACTTCAAGGGCCATCCGATCTACGTGCTGGAGTCGGGCCGGTACTACGATCCGGTGTGGTTTTATGACAGCCCGCTGCCGCAGCGCTTCGACCCGATTTTTGCCGAGACGCAGGTCCGCGACGTGCCCAACACCTCGACGAAAGACGAGGACCGCAACAGCTACCTCGCCACGCCGCTCTTCCTGGACGCTGATTTCTGGATCAACCTGCCGGTTTACACCGATCACCCGATCCTCGGCGTGAACGGTTCGCTCGTGAATGCCACGCTCTGGAATGCCTCGAACACCTCGCGCTTTTTCCGCAGCCCCGCCAGCGCCCCTGCCGCAGTCGCCGAGATGAGCGCCATCCCCGAGCTGCGCGCGACCTGGGTCTTCACCATTGTCAGCCTCGAGCGCTACCAGTTCATCGGCGGGCCGTACTTCAATTCACTCTATACCGTCTCGGAGCCCCTCGTCTGGCTCAGCACCGATCCCGTGATGCTCGACTCGCTCATGCTCGAGCGCATGAACAAATGGCGGCAGCGAACCGGTTTCCAGCCTGTATCCGATGAGATCCAGACGCTCCAGTTTGCCGAGCAGCTCGGTGTGGGTTCGACGAAAACCGGTTCCGTGAAGATGATCCACCTCGGCGACTGAGTGCGCCCGGCAAAATTCCCTCTTGTCACCGGCGCGCTGCTGCGCCCATTTCTAACGCGTCATGACGTCCGCCGCGTATCTTCCCTTCCTAATCCAGGCCCTGCTCGCCGCCGGCGTCGGCGCGCTCATCGTCGGCGTGAGCCATCTGCTGGGGCAGCGCGCGAAGCATACGAAGATCAAGGACAGCGCCTACGAGTGCGGCGTGCCGGTGGAGGGCGTGATCCACACGCGCTTCTCCGTGAAGTTCTACCTCACGGCGCTGCTTTTCATGCTCTTCGACCTTGAGGTCGTCATCCTCATCCCGTGGAGCTTCGTCTACCGCGACTTTCTCGCCCACCACATCGCAATCCTCGGCCCCATCATGTTCTTCATCGGCGTGCTCGTGCTCGGGCTGTTCTACGAGGTGAAGAAGGGCGCGCTGGAGTGGGAAAAATAACGGCCGCGCCCTGGCGCGGCAAATCACAAACGCCAAACCTCCAAATTCCAAAGCAGTCCAACCAACTGGAACCACGCGGGTGATTGGCCCCGGGTATTTTTTGGCGTTTGGGTTTTTGGGATTTGGGATTTTCAATTCATGCGTCTCGACAAAATCATCGCCCGGAGCCGCATCATTGATTTGCGCAGCTCCGACCTGAAGGGCGCGCTCGAGGAATTGCTGGAGGTGTCCGCGGCCAAGTTTCCCGACCTGAAGCAGGATGTCCTCCTGCGCGGCCTGCTCGCGCGCGAGAGCACGATGACCACCTATCTCGGCTTCGGCGTCGCGCTGCCGCACGTGCGGGTGAAGATGAGCCGCCGTTACATCCTCGCCATCGGGCGCACGCGCGTCGGCATCCGGCACGACGGGGCGAAGGATGACGAGCCGGTCCGCCTCATCTTCATGCTCATCGCGGATGAGAAGGCGCGCGACTACCTTCAGGTGCTCGCCTCCATCGCCCGGCTGGTGAACGAGCCCGCCTTCGTGGACGACCTCGTCCATGCCCCCGGCCTCGACTCGATTTATGAGCGCCTCATCGGCGGCTTCACCGGCATCCGTCCGGTCCAGGCGCAGCAGAACCGCGTCAACCGCCTCATGTTCCGCGAGGCGGAGCGCGTGGCCGGCGGCGCGAGCTGCGCCGCGATCATGGTATTCGGCGACACTTTTGTCGGCGGGATCGAGCCCGGGGTCATCCAGACCCGGACGAAGACGATCCTGGTCACGCGCAACCCGATTGAGGCGGGCGAGGGCCAGAAGGAGGAATTCACCGAGACGATCCAGGTGCGCTCGTTTTCCAACCAGCGCATGGCGCAACTGCGCAGCGCGATCCTCGTCGCGCTGACCCGCGGGATCGTGGCGTTCACCGATCGGGTCTGCTGCCTGGGCGGGCAGACGGGCAGCAACCAGTTCGACACCCTCGTGGTCGTCGACATCGAGCGCGAGTTCCAGACGTTGCTGACCGGCCACGCCGACCTCGTGCCGGAGGACGTGAAGCCCGAGGTGATCGAACGTGTGATCGCCGTCGCCACTGAGCTGGCTGTCGAGGGCCGGGAAGGCCGGCCCGTCGGCTGCCTTTTCGTCGTGGGTGACACCGAGAAGGTCGAGAAGCTCTCGAAGCCGCTCGTGCTCAATCCATTTTATGGCTACAAGGAGGAGGACCGGAACATCCTCAATCCCTTCATGGACGAGACGGTGAAGGAATTTTCTTCGATCGATGGGGCCTTCATCATCCGGGGTGACGGGGTGGTGGTTTCTGCCGGCAGCCTGATCCAGGCGACCGATTACGACCACGCGCTACCGAGCGGGTTGGGCAGCCGTCACGCCGCGGCCGCCGCGATCAGCGTGGCGACGCAGTGCATCTCGATCGTCGTTTCCTCCAGCACGGGCCAGGTGATGCTTTTCCGCCGGGGCGTCATGCTCCCATTGACGGACAAGAAGATGAGCATGAGTGGGTAGGGTGGCCGCGTAACGTTCTCGTTCTCGAATGGACCGACGCGAGAATGAGGATCGAGAACGATTCAGGACACCACGACCCAAATTTGGGATTGCACCCACCCCGGGCGGCCCTTTCCTACTGACCCTTCAACCCATTTAAACACCATGCAAGAAGTCGTCACCCTGGAATGCACCGAAGCCAAGAAGGAGGGGAAGCCCGTCTCCCGCTACCTCACCACGCGCAACAAGAAGACCGTGACCGAGCGCATCGAGAAGAAGAAGTACAACCCCTTCCTCAAGCGCCACACGCTCCACAAGGAGATCAAGTAAGTCTCCCTTCCGTCGGTCTTTTCCCAGCCGGGCTTTCCGCCCGGCTTTTTTATTGGGTAAACGTCTCGAAGTAGCAGTCGAGGAGACGAGGCTGGTTTGGCCATGTAGGGGCTTTCCTTGCGGACGCCCGGTTTGTGGTCGTAAAAAAGGGCGTCCGCAAGGAACGCCCCTACATTCATCTGCAAGTGTTCCGACTTAGCGGGCGGCGCGGCTGTTGAAGGGGCCCTGCTGCTGGGCGACCTGTTGCTGCACTTGGAGCTGGGAGCGGCGCGCCGAGCGCCAGCTTTCGCGATGCTTGCGGATCCAGTCGAGCAGCGCCCGCTCAAACCCGATGTCGTAGCCGAGCCGCTCCGACTCGATCCACTTGTGCTTCAAAATTTCTTCCCTCTCGGCCAGGAACTCTTGGTAGAGGCTGGACTGCTTCACAAAATCACGTGAAGCCTCGGGTTCTTTGACGGGTGGTGTCATGCGGCGATCAACAGGGCGCTAGATGAGAGGGAGCCGGGGCGGTCTGTCAATGCCGCCATGGGGTGAATACACTAAGTGCTTGACGGGACGGTGGCAGGCTTCGCGAGCCGGGCGAGCAGGGTTTCGGCGATGTCGCGGAAGACGAGCGCCGCCGGGCTTTGCGGCGCGCTCACGACGACGGGCAGGCCACTGTCGCCGCCTTGGCGAACTTCAGGGAGCAGCGGCACCTGCCCGATCAGCGAGGTGCCGAGCCTTTCGGCGGTGATGATGCCGCCGCCCTCGCCGAACAGGGCATGCTTGATGCCCGCCGGGTCCGTGAAATAGCTCATGTTCTCGGCCACGCCCAGCAGCGGCACGTTGACCTTCTGGAACATCAGCCCGCCCTTGATCGCGACGTTAGTCGCGGCGGGCTGCGGGGTCGTGACGATGACCGCGCCATCCAGCGGGAGCGTTTGCACGAGCGAGAGTTGCGCGTCGCCGGTGCCGGGCGGCAGGTCGACGATCAGGATGTCGAGCTCGCCCCATTTCACGTTTTGGACGAACTGCTGGATCGTCTTCATGATCATCGGGCCGCGCCAGACGACGGGGGTGTTGTCGTCCACGAGGAAGCCCATGCTCATCACCTTCACGCCGTGCCGCTCGATGGGCACGAGGGTGGCGGTGGCGCCATCGCCCTCGGTGTTGGGCCGGCTGCCGTGCAGGCCGATCATCAGCGGCACGCTCGGGCCGTAGATGTCGCAATCCATCAGGCCGGTGCGGCCGGGGCGGCCCTGCTCCGTCAGTACTTGCGCGAGCGCGCAGGCGAGATTGACGGCAAAAGTGCTCTTGCCCACGCCGCCCTTGCCGGAGGCGATGGCGACGGCGTACTTGATGGTCTTGGGGGCGGCTTGGTTGCCGCCGAGATTGCCGCCGCCGGTCAAGGGCGCCTTGGCGGCCGAGACGGCCACGTCGATGACCGTCTCCTTCACACCGGGCAGGGCGCGCAGGCACTGGTCGATCTCGCGCTTGAGCTGCAGGGGAACCTTCGGGTCGCTGGTCGTGATGCCGATGGCGACCCGGGCCGTGCCGTCGGCGAAGGACGCCGAGCGGACGAGGCCGAACGACACGATGTCCCGGCTGAAGCCGGGATACTTCACCTGTTTGAGCTGCGCCTTGAGGTCGTCGGGAGTCACGGGGAGGAAAATCGAGTTAGCGGGAAATAAGAGTTGTTATGCGGCGGTGGCGGGCAAATAGAAAGGCCGCACTCTTCACCTTCTCATTTAAGGCCGTTCTTCCGCACATGCAAAAATTTCTGCGCCTATTCCTGCTGTTGGGCTGCGCCGCCCAACTGACGCTGGCCGTCCAGGGCGCGACCGACATCGGCGTGGTCAATGTCAACGCCGACAGCAAAACGATTCCCGTGCGCGTGACCGGCAACACGCCCGAGCTCAATGCGCTCGCCTACCAGGCGTTCAAGGCCCACGGCCGCTACCGGCTGCCCGCGTCCGGGCCCTACACCTACGAGATCAATTTCACCGCCGTCGGCGCCACGCAGGTGCGGGTGGATGTCACCAAGGGCATGGCGGCCAGCGCGGTGTTTTCCGAGACGGTCAGCGGCGCGAGTGCGCGTAACGCCCTGCTGCGCGCGGCGGACCTGGCCGTGGAAAAAACCAACGGGCTGGGCCTGAAGGGCTTTTTCACCGCGAAGCTGGCCTTCATCAGCGAGCGCACGGGAAAGCCCGAGGTCTACACATCCGATCTTTTCTGCGGCGAGGTGAAGCAAATCACGCGCGACAACGCCTTCGCGCTCATGCCTCGCTGGTCGCCCGACGGGACGAAGATCATCTACACGAGTTATTTCAAATCCGGCTTCCCCGACATCTACCTGATCGACCTGGCCGCCACGCACCGAGACACGTTTATGAGCGTCAAGGGCACCAATCTCGGGGCGCGTTACAGTCCCAATGGTCGCCAGGTCGCGATGGTGCTGAGCGGCACGGGCACCTCGGAAATTTGGGTGAGTGATGCGCAGGGGCGCGGGCTGGTGCGCAAGACACATTCCGAATTGGTAAAATCCTCGCCCTGCTTTTCCCCGGACGGCACGCGCCTCGTCTTTTCTTCCGAGCCGGGCCCGCAGCTCTATGTGATGCCGGTCAACGGCGGCGACATGCGGCGGGTGACGACGGGCCTCAGCAGCTTTTGCGCGGAGCCCGACTGGAGCCGGGCGGATCCCAACAAGATTGCGTACACCGCCAAGGTGAATGGCAGTTATCAGATCGCCGTGCTCGACCTCGCGAGCGGCAAGAACGAGCAGGTGTCGCATGCGGGTTTCGACGGTCAGGAACCTACCTGGCTGCCGGACGGACGGCATCTCGTCTACACGGCGCGTGACCGCCGCTCGAGTGTGCTGTGCATCCTCGACACCGAGACCGGAGTGAGCGCACCAATCAGCAAGGGTCTGGGGGCTAGCGCGCTGCAGGCCAGCGTGTGGGCGCCGTGAGCGCTGGTGGATGACTTTCTTTCCGCCGGTAGGGCGCGGACTCCGCTCCGCGCCGGGCAAAAGGACAGAGTCACTTCGCAGCCAGCGGCTTCGAATCGGGTCAGGAGACATACCCGGCGCGGAGCGGAGTCCGCGCCCTACCGGAAAACAAAAAGCCGCACCCTTCGGTGCGGCTTTTGTTTTGAGATTTCTCCCGCTGCCTTACTTCGACGCGGCGGCGAAATTCGCCTCGGCGGCGTCCCAGTTCACCACGTTCCAGAAGGCGGCGATGTAATCCGGGCGGCGGTTCTGGTAGTTCAGGTAGTAGGCGTGCTCCCAGACATCGAGGCCGATGACGGGCTTGCCCTCGATGCCGGCGACGGCCTTGCCCATCAGCGGGCTGTCCTGGTTGGCCGTGGAGCCGATCGCGAGCTTCTTGTCGGCGCCGACGTAGAGCCAGGCCCAGCCGGAGCCGAAGCGCGTGGTGGCGGCGGCGGCGAAGGCGGCCTTGAACTTGTCGTAGTCACCGAACGTCGCGGTGATGGCCTGGGCCAGCGTGCCCTTGGGGGCGCCGCCCTTGCCGGGACCGATGACGGTCCAGAAAAACGAGTGGTTGCTGTGGCCGCCGGCGTTGTTGCGCAGACCGCCGCGGATGGCCTCGGGCACCTTGCTCAGGTCGGCGATCAGCGCGTTGACGTCGAGCGCCGCGAGCGCGGGCTGGTCCTTGAGGAGATTGTTGGCGTTGGTGATGTAGGCCTGGTGATGCTTGCCGTGGTGGATTTCCATCGTCTTGGCGTCGATGTGCGGCTCAAGCGCGGTGAGGGCGTAAGGCAGTTTCGGGAGTTCGTAAGCCATGGTCGTATGTGTTTATGGGTTGAAGGAAAGGAGGTTCAAGGATGCGCCCGGTGTCGCCGGCGTCAACTCCGGCGGCCAGAAAAGGCGTCAAGTCACAGAGCCCAATTGCGATGCAAGGTTCCGCTGCACCCTGAAATTGCCGGCGCGAAACACCGTATCTTGCCTGGAGGGCAACCGGAGGTTCGGTGGGGAAACCAGATTGCATTTTCATTCACGGCTGGGATGTTCGGCAAACCCTCCCGCAGCCATTCCGAGTGGCGCGGTCTGCTTCTTACCCTCCTGCCCAATATGAATATGATGAAAGCGGCGTGTCTCGTTTTCCTCTCGTTCGCGGCCGGCGCCGCTTATGCCCAGGCCCCGGCCCTGGTTTCACCGGAAGTGCATCCGGATCGCACCGTCACGTTCCGCCTCTCTGCGCCCAAGGCCTCCGAAGTCACCTTCACGGCTGATTGGACCAGTGCGGTCCAGAAAATGGAAAAGTCCGCGGATGGAGTCTGGAGCCTGACGGTCGGTCCAATGGCGCCCAGCACCTACATCTACTCGTTCACGATGGATGGCGTCGCGATCGCGGATCCGGTCAACCCGCGGATGAAGCTCCGGGCGCGCGGCTCGGCCAGCCTCGTGGAGGTCCCGGCTGAAACTCCTTCGCTGTCGGAAGCGCGGGATGTGCCCCATGGCGCGGTCGAACTCAACTGGCAGAAGTCCACGGTGCTCAACGGTGAGAACCGCGCGATCTGGGTCTACACCCCGCCCGGTTACGGCCAGGAGCACGATCGCCGCTATCCCGTGCTCTATCTGCTCCACGGCTCGAACGACACGGCCGCCGGCTGGACCACGGTGGGCAACGCCAACTTCATCCTCGATAACCTCCTCGCCGGAAAGCAGGCGGTGCCGATGATCATCGTCATGCCGTTCGGCCACGCCCTGCCGTTCGGCGCTCGCGGCGACGGGGGTGGTCCACGCGGAGGTGCGGCTCAGCCGGCGGCCGCTGTGCGCAACAACACCACGGTGTTCGAGGAATATTTGTTCAAGGATGTGATCCCGCTGGTGGAATCAAAGTACCGCGTCGCCCCCGGTCGCGAGCAGCGGGCCCTGGCGGGCATGTCGATGGGCGCGGAGCAGTCGCTCCATTTGTTCTTCCACCATCTCGACCAGTTCAGCGCGATCGGCGCGTTCTGCCCCTCGGGCTATCGCGCGCTCGAGACGGACTTTCCTGCCCTGCTCGCCGACCCGAGGGGGACGAATGCCAAGATCTCCGTGTTCTGGCTGGGCTGTGGCCGGCAGGATCCCAGCCATTTCCCGGGCTCCCAGCGGATCGACGAAATCCTGACCGCGCACAAGATCGACCACATCTGGCACCCGACCGAAGGCGTCCACAACTACGCGCTCTGGCGGGACTACCTGATCGATTTTGCGCCCCGGCTCTTCCACTCAAAGTAGTGGTCGCGCGGGGATCCTAGCCAATCCCAATCTTGGTTTCACGCCGAGGCGCAGAGGGCGCGGAGATCGGAAATAGGATTATTGATCGGATAAACCCTCTGCGGTCTCAGCGCCTCGGCTTGAAACAGATCGGGCCCCGAAATCCGGGGCCGCGATTTCCCCTTGACGTTCTACAGGAGAGGCGGTTTTCCTTCCTCCTGTAGAACATCTAGGAGGAAAAAATTATGGCCAAGGAAAAACCTGATTTGCTGCAAGGCACGCTGGACATGCTGATCCTGAAGGCGCTCCAGCTCGAACCGATGCACGGCTTCGGCATCTCCGTCCGCATTCGCCAAATGTCCGATGAGGTGCTCCTCGTCGAGCAGGGCTCGCTCTATCCGGCGCTGTACCGCCTGGAGGAGCAGGGCTGGATCAAGGCGGAGTGGGGTGTCTCCGAGAACAACCGCAAGGCGCGCTTCTACGAGCTCACCGCCGCCGGCCGGAAGCAGCTCAATGCCGAGACGGAAAACTGGGCGCGCATGTCCGCCGCGATCAATCTGATCCTGAAGAACGCCTGAGGGCAGGGCGCGTTGCCCATCCTTCTCCCATGAAGCACCCGCCCTTTCTTTTCCTGCTCGGTCTCCTCGCAGCTGGCGCTGCCCGCGCCGAAACGTTCAAGGCCGCGTTCGACGAGACTCATCCCTTCGACCCGCACGGGGAAATCCGGCTGTCGAACGTGAACGGTTCGGTCTCCATCCGCACCTGGGATCACGCCGAAGTCCGCATTGAGGGCGAGAAGCGTGCGTCCAATGCGGACGATCTGGCCGCGCTGACGGTGTCGATCGACGCGTCCGCCGACACACTCGTGGTAAAAACGAAATTTCTCCGGTCCCGTGCCAGCTGGTTTGGCTGGCTCTTCGGAAGGTGGGGAAACGAGGAAGTGCATTTCACGCTCACGGTTCCAGCCGGCGTCCGCCTCAACGGGATCGACACCGTCAATGCCCGGATCGCGATCGACGGGATTCGCGGCGCGGTCAAGGCCAGCACGGTCAACGGCGAAATCCGCGCCACCGGACTGGGAGACGACGTCTCGCTCAGCACGGTCAATGGACCGGTCCGTGCCGAGTTTGCCGCGCTGGGCGCCCAAGGGCGGCTGAAATTCCGGACGGTCAACGGCGCCGTCACCGTCACGTTGCCGAAGACGACGGGGGCCACGGTCGCCGCCTCCACCGTCAACGGCGGGATTTCCTGTGATTTCCCTTTGCAGGGGACTAGGGCCGGCGGCCACCACCTGAACGGCACGATTGGCGACGGCACCGCCTCGCTCACGGCCAGCACGGTGAACGGCGGCATCCACCTGAAATCACTCTAAGGGGCGCGCGGCTTTTCCCGGAAGTAACGAAGAAAACGAAGGACGGAACAACCGACATAATTCCGCCTCCTTTGGCTTCTTCGTTTCCCCTGTTGCGTTTTGCTCAAACCAATTCCGGCCGATGAAATTTTCCTCCCGATTGTTTTCACTCTTCCGACAGGGGAAACTCGACGCTGACATGGCCGAGGAGATGCGCGCCCACCTTGAGTTGCAGACGCAGGCGAACCTCGCGGCGGGCATGGCGCCCGCTGAGGCGCGCTACGCGGCGCAGAGGCAGTTCGGCGGGGCGGACCAGATCAAGGAAACCGCCCGCGACCAGCGCGGACTGCGCTGGCTGGCCGATTTTCTGCAGGACGTAAATTATGGCCTGCGCCAGTTGCGGCGCAGTCCCGGATTCACGGCGATTGCCGTGCTCACGCTGGCGCTGGGGATTGGCGCGAATTCGACGATCATGTCGTTCATCAACGACCTCATCGTTCGCCCGCTGTTGCGCGACCGGCAGACGAGTCTTGTCGCACTCCACACCGCGCAGCTCGGCCCGCAGCGGACCTACCGTCCCTTCAATTATGCGGAGTTCACGCACTTGCGGGCCGCCCCCGGAATCTTTTCCGACCTCGCCGCGATGCAGTTCAATTCCAGTGCGGTGGGTCGCGAGGAGGATGTGCAGCGGCGGCTGTTGTGCCTGGTTTCCCAGAATTATTTTTCGCTGCTCGGGGTCGCGCCGCTCCGCGGCCGCTTCTTCACCGGGGAGGAAACGCGGCCGAACGCCGGCCTGCGGGTCCTCGTGGCCAGCTACCCTTGCTGGCAGCGCATGGGCGGTCGCGACGATTTCGTGGGCAGCGAGATGCAGATCAATGGGCTCAATTTCACCGTGATCGGTGTCGCGCCGGAGGGCTTCGGCGGATTGCAGTGGTCGGTTGGGCCGTATGCCTGGCTGCCGCTCGGGATGTCATCGCTCGCCGGCGGCTGGGGCCGGTCGGAGGTCAACGATCTGCTCGATGCGCGCAGCTATCGGCTCGAACTGTTCGGCCGCCTCCGTCCGGGCCTGACGCTCGCGGCGGCCAACGGCCTGCTCGGTCCGGTGAGCGCGCGGTTGAACCGGGAGAGCGGTGCCACCGGCAACCAGGCCCGCGAACTCAGCGTGACCGCACCCTCGCGGTTCAACCTGAGCCTGGTGGCCCCGTTGGACGAAAGCGGGATCAAGATCTACGCGGCCGCCGCGCTCGGGATGACGGTCATCGTCCTGCTCGTGGCGTGCCTGAACGTGGCCAACATGGTGTTCAGTCGCGGAGTTTCCCGACGGAAGGAAATTGCGATCCGCCTGAGCCTCGGCGCGTCGCGGGCGCGCGTGATCCGGCAGTTGCTCGTCGAAGGCCTCCTGCTCGCGCTGGCGGGCGGCGGGCTCGGCCTGCTGCTCAATCGCTGGGGCAATGCGTGGATCTTGCAGACGGCCAGCCAGACGGCGGGAGACCTGGTGATGCACCTGCGCACCACGTTCGACTGGCCGCTGCTGGCCGGAACCTTTGCCTTCTGCCTGCTGGCCGTGCTCGTTTTCGGTCTTGCGCCGGCCCTGCGGGCGACGCGGTTGAACCTGGTCGAGGACCTCAAGCGGCAGGGTGGCGAGCCGGCGGGCTCCGGTCGCTGGGCCCGTTTCTTCTCCCCGAGCCATTGCGTGGTCATGGCGCAAATCTCGCTGTCGCTCATGTTGCTTTTCACCACCGCCCTTTTGTGGCGCGCCGTTTCCGGGATGGAACGCGACCGTGGTTTCACGACCGAGGGCCAGCTGGTCGCCCATCTCGACTACAATCTCGCCGGGATCCGGCAGGCACAAATTCTCCCGCGCCAGCGCGCCGTGCTGGAGCGCATCGGCCGCCTGCCCGGGGTGGAGCGCGCGGCGCTGGCCTCGGCGGTGCCGTTTAATTTCGAGGCGAACTGGTGGACGGCGTTTCCGATCGGGCCCGGGGGCGCGGGTGACGTGCAAAGTGACGCCGGCCACAACGCCGCGCACACGGTCGTCAGCCCGGGTTATTTTGCCACGCTCGGCATTCCGCTGCTGCGCGGCCGCGATTTCACCGCGACCGAAGGGCTGGAAGGCACGGGTCCGCGCGTGGCGATCATCGACGACACGTTTGGCCGCATCCTTTTCGGCGATCAGGATCCGGTCGGGCGGCACTTCGTGCTCAACCAATCCGACGCCGATGGCCGGCACGTCGATCGCGAGATCGAAATCATCGGCCTCGTGCGCAGTCCGCAGGAGGACGCTTTTCAGTCCGGTGCCGCCGTTCCCCGCATTTATCGGCCGCTCGCCCAGGCGGGAATCAGCAACACCCACGTGCACGTGAAACTGGCGCCATCCGCCTCGATGCCGGCCATGATGGACACGCTGCGTCGCGAATTGCGCGCCCTGGATCCCCAGACGCCCGTCTTTGGCTGCGCCCCCCTGGCCGCGCTCATCGAGGGCAATCTGAATGTCTGGAGCGCGCATTTCCTCGTGATTACCTTCAGCGTGTTCGGCCTCATGGCGGTGGCGCTGGCGGTCGTGGGGATTTATGGGGTCAAGTCGTACCTCGTCGCGCGCCGGACGCATGAGATCGGCATCCGCATCGCGATCGGCGCGCGTCCGGTGGACGTCCTGGCCTTGATCCTGAAGCAGGGTGCGTTGCAAACGGTGCTGGGCGTCGCCTTCGGCCTCGGCCTCGCGCTCCTGGCGGGGCTGTTTCTTTCCAAGCTGCTCTATCGGGTCAGCCCAGCGGATCCGATCGCGCTCCTGGTCGCGGGGGTGGTGCTGGCGCTGGTCTCGCTGCTCGCGTGCCTCGTGCCCGCCCTGCGGGCGACGCGGATCAATCCCTCCGAGGCGCTCCGGATCGAATGATCCCCGGCATGCACTTGCGAAATTTATTTCTCGTCCTGGCCTTCAGTGCCGGCGCCAGCGCGGCGGACTTGGCCCGCGAGGCGACGAACGACGCGTCGCTGCCAGCCGAGCTGAGGGCGGCCGGCATGCTGGTGCAATCGCACGAGGTGGCGGAAGCCCGCAGGGCGTTCGAGCGAATTCTCGTCCGCGCGCCGGCGAACGCCGAGGCCAATACCATGCTCGCGCTGCTGGCCTGTGACGCCGGGGAGTGGGAAAAGGCGCTGCGTTACGCCGGGCAAGCCGTGGCGACGGCACCGGAGAATGCGTCCTGCCAATATGCGTGGGCGGCGGCAAACGGCCTGGCGGCGCTGAAGGCTGGCCTGTTCTCCAAACTGGGCTACGCCAAGAAATGCCTCGCCGGCTATCAACGCGCGGCCGCCCTGGAACCGCGCACGCTGCAATATCACTGGGCGCTCCTCAATTACTACCAGCAGGCGCCAAGCCTCGCCGGTGGCTCCAAGGAACTCGCCTATGCGCAGGCGGCGGAGATCAGGCAGCTTAACGCCGAGCAGGGCCGCCAGGCCTTCACGCAGCTTTATGTGGGCGAGAAAAAATACGCCGAGGCCTTTCATTCCTACGACGAGATCCTGCGCTCGACGCCCGACGACTACGTGGCGCTGTATCAATTGGGCCGGATTGCGATTCTCAGCGGCCAGCGGCTCGACGACGGCTTGGCGGCGTTCCAGCGCTGCCTGCAGCAGACGCCGCCCGAGGGGGTCGACGCGCCTTCGCATGCGAACGTCCACTGGCGCATCGGCAGCCTGTGGGAATTGAAGCAAAAGCCCGAGGCCGCGCGCGCGGCCTATCTCGCCGCCTTGCAGGCGCAGCCGGATTTTTCCCGCGCCCAGCAGGCGCTGCAAAAACTCGGACCGCCCAAAAAAGCATAAGCCCCCCGGCCGCTCGTGAACTCCCTTCACAAAATCCGCGCTTTCTTCCGACGGGGGCAACTCGACGCCGAGATGGCGGAGGAGTTACGGACGCATCTGGAGGAGCAAACACGGGTGAATCTCGCAGCAGGCATGTCGCCCGACGAGGCGCGCTCCGCCGCGCAGCGGCAATTCGGCGGGGTGGAGCAGATCAAGGAACGGATCCGGGACCAGCGGGGCTTCATCTGGCTGGAAACCTTCTTCCAGGATTTGCGCTATGCGGGGCGTCAGTTCGTGAAATCCCCCGGCTTTGTCGCCGTCGCCATACTTTCTCTGGCTCTCGGCATTGGCGCCAACACGGCGATTGTTTCCGTCATCAACGATTACGTTTTCAAACCGCTGCCGGTTAAAAATCCGCGCGAGCTCGTCCTCCTCAAGTGGCTGGCCGTGCGCCAGGGAAGTGGGCCCAAATCGACCGCGGTGGACACCGGAGTTCCCGACATCGATCGTGGGACGGGCCGGGAGCTGGGCCGCCTGTTTCCTCGCGCCCTATTTGAGCAACTCAGGGACGGGCCCCAACAGCCGCCGGCCGAGATTTTCGCCCTGGCGCCGCTGGCGAGGACCAGCGTGGAGATTGACGGCGAGGTGGAAACCGCCGGCCTTGGCCAGTTGGTCTCGGGCAACTATTATTCGGTGCTCGGCGTGCCGGCAATACATGGACGGACCCTGGGGCCGCCGGATGACCGACCTGACGCCGCACCGGTCGCAGTCCTGTCGCACGGCTTCTGGCACCGGCGCTTCGCCGATGACCCTGCGGCGGTGGGGAAGACGATTTGGGTCAACCGCGTTGCTGTGACGGTCATTGGCATCACGCCGGAGGACTTCGCCGGCAATTTCCTCTCGATCATGGGACCGTCGGGCTCGGGCAAGTCGACGCTCCTGCACATCCTCGGCCTGCACGACGGCGCCTGGTCGGGCGAGTACTGGTTCCGTGGCGAGCCGGTGCACAAGTACGACCAGAAAAAGCGGTTCGCCCTGCAGAAACAGAACATCGGCTTCGTTTTTCAAGCCTATCATCTCCTCGATGACCTCACGGTCTACGAGAACCTGGAAATCCCGTTGTCCTACCGCGACGTGCCCCGGAAGGACCGCGAGAGCATCGTTTGCGACACGCTCGACCGTTTCCACATGGTGGGGAAAAAGGACCTTTACCCGTCACAGCTCTCCGGCGGGCAGCAGCAGCTCGTCGGCGTGGCGCGCGCGCTGGTGGCGAAGCCGGCCGTGATCCTGGCCGACGAGCCGACCGGCAACCTGCATTCTGACCAGGGCCGCGAGATCATGGAGCTCTTCCGCAAGCTCAACCGCGAGGACGGCGTGACGATCGTGCAGGTGACGCATTCCGACGAGAACGCCGGCTACGGATCGCGGATCGTCCGCCTGGCGGATGGGGTGATGGTGGGGTAGGGCGAACCCTCCGGGTGAGCCGTTCGATAAGCTCACGGTCCAAGACCGCGGCTCGGCGGGGACGCCTCGCCCTACCTCATTCCTCCGCCCGCTTCAGCCGGAAAAACGCCTGCAGCAATTCGCGACATTCAGCCTCCAGGACGCCGCCGGCGGTGAGCTCGAGGTGGTGGTTCACGCGCGGGAGATCGTTGAGATTGGTCGCGCCGCCGAGGCAGCCCATCTTGGGATCGGGGACGGCGTAGCACACGCGCTTCACCCGCGACATGAGCATTGCGCCGGAGCACATGGGACAGGGCTCCTTCGTCACGTAGACCTTGGCGCCTTCCAGTCGCCAGTCACCGAGCTTCGCGGCGGCCTGCGTCAGCGCGAGAATCTCGGCATGGGCGGTGGGATCGTGCGAGCCCTCGACCGTGTTGTGCGCCGAGGCAACGATTTCGCCGCCGATCTCGATGACCGCGCCGATGGGCACCTCGTCCTGCCGCCAAGCGTCGATGGCTTGGTTGTAGGCTAGGCTCATGAAAAACGCATCATCGCGGACGAGCTGCGAGGGGAAGCGTTTTTCAAACGGGCAATCGGACGGGTTCATGCAGCTAGCATTACCAACTCCCAATTCCCAATTACAAACTCCCAATTCCCCATGCCCAACTCCCAATCGCGTGGCGGCGTCGCCGAGCTACCGACTCTCTCCGATCCCTTAAATCACCCTCGCTGAGCTAAATCCTTGCCTCGACCGCGCCTTTCCGCCTTATGAAGGGCTTTTATTCTCCCTCACGAGCAACGACCTATGATTTCCTCCACGACTGCCAACTCCCGCGTTTACCATGGCTGAAGGCAACGCGATTGAAGTTGAGGGCAAGGTGGTCGCCGTGCTCCCCGGCACGATGTTCAAGGTGCAGCTCGCGAATGCCACCGGGCATATCGTGCTGGCGCACATCTCCGGCAAGCTGCGGAAGAACTTCATCAAGATCGCCGCGGGCGACACGGTGAAGATGGAGATGAGCCCGTACGACCTCGACAAGGCGCGCATCACTTTCCGCATGAAGGAGCAAAACCCCTTCGTGCCCCCGCCGCGCCGCCGGCAGTATTGAGGCCGCCGCTGGGCGGAGGAATTGGGAGTTAGGAATTGGTAATTGGTGGAGAACCGGATCGCGCAGCGCACCCGCTGATCGACCCCAATTCCAAATTCCCAATTACTAATTTCCAATCTATCATCCGGCCCAATCCATGGCCCGCCCGATCCGTTCCCGTCGCGATGCTCCCAGCAAGGCCCCGCCGGCCTTTGCCGGCGACATCGACGCGTTCATCGGCGGCCTGCAGCACCAGCGTGGCCTGCCGTTCAACACGTGGTCGAACTATCAGCGGGATCTTGACCAATGCGCATCGTTCCTGGCGAAGCATGGCGTGGCGGGCTGGCCGGCGGTCACGGGCGCGATGGCCACGGCGTGGATTCATTCGCTGGGCAACGGGCGATACAATGCCGCATCGCTGGCGCGAAAGCTGACGGCTTTGCGCGTCTTTGCCCGCCATCTGGTGCGCGAAAATGTGTGCACCGAGGATTTCACCGTGCTGATCAGCGGCCCCAAGCTGGCCCGGCGCATTCCCGGCACGCTGTCGGCGGAGGAGGTGTCGCGCCTGCTGGCTGCGCCGAGCGGCGGCGAAGCGCCTGCGTTGCGCGATCGCGCGCTGCTTGAACTGTTTTATTCCAGCGGACTACGCGTCTCCGAGCTGGCCGGGCTTACGCTGCAGCAGCTCGATCTGGAGGGCGGCTTTCTGCGCGTTTTCGGCAAGGGTTCCAAGGAACGCGTCGTGCCCGTGGGCGGCCGCGCGCGCGAAGCACTGGCCTCATGGCTGACGGCGGGCCGCCCGCGTTTCGTGAAAAAGGCCACGGGCAGCCAGCTCTTCCTCAACAACCGCGGCACGGCGCTTTCCCGCGTGATGCTCTGGATGATTGTGAAGAAATACGCGAAGCGCGCGGGCATTGTGCGGAACGTGAAGCCGCATCTCCTGCGACATTCCTTTGCCACGCACCTGCTCGGCGGGGGCGCCGACCTGCGCGCCATCCAGGAAATGCTCGGCCACGCCAACATCGCGACCACGCAGATCTACACCGCCGTCGAGTCGAAGCGCCTGGTCGACCACCACGCGAAGTTCCACCCGCGGAACAAGAGCTGAGCAAACTGCCAACGCGGGCTAGCATCGGGTCATTTCAGCCCGGTTTCGCACTGGGGCGCAATGACGCGGAGCGGAGACGGGGGAGAAGGGCGGCCGACGTTTTCAGTGTCCTTGCTTCTGGGCTTTCTCGGCGTCTCCGCGCCTTTGCGCGAAACGACCGCCCGGAACACGGCATTGCAATTTCACAGCGGATTTTGTGACTTGGGCCCGGTGTTGCCCCGCCCCTGGAAAATGTCCGCAAGGTTTTTGGTTCTGGCTGCCGTGATGTCGTCCGGTGCGCCGGCCCTGCTCGCGGCCGCGGATTTGCCCGCTCCGGTTTTGCTGCAGTCAGCCGGAACGATGGCGGGGCAGGGCGGAGCCAGTGGGGATGCTCCCGCTTTTTATCCTTTTCTGCCGCCGGCGGGCAAGGGCACGGGCTGCGCGGTGTTGATCGTGCCCGCTGATGGGTCGAAGGCCGGTGACCTCGCGGGCGAGGGCGCACAAATGGCGGGATGGCTGAATGAGCAGGGCATCGCCGGATTTGTCCTGCGCCACCGCAATTTGCCGGCCGGTGGGGATGTCGCCGCCAGCACGGAAGTGAACCAAGCGGTGCAATTTCTGCGGGCCCATGCCGCGGACTTTAAGATTTCTCCCCGTCGGATCGGCGTCCTCGGCTTCGCGGCCGGCGCCGAACTGGCCGCTGACGCGGCATACAACCATCAATCCGCGCCCGCCACCGGGGCGAATGATCCCGGCGAGAAGATTTCCAGCCGTCCGGACTTTCTCGCGCTGATCTGGGGCTCGGCGTTGCCAGCGGCCGATGCCGCACTGCTTCCGCCAACATTTCTGGTAGGTTCGACCCGGACGAGCGACGGCATGTCGGGCATGATCGACCTTTGGACCAAGCTGCGCGCGGCCCGCGTGCCGGTGGATGCGCACTTTTTCTCGCAGGCCGATCCCGCGTCCGGGATGGCGAAAAACAGTCCGTCGCTTGGCCTCTGGCCGGGGATGTTTTATGCCTGGGTGCGTTTTTCCGGTTTCCTAACCGAGGAGCCAAAGGTGCCCATCAAGGGCCTCGCCTCTCTGGATGGCCGGCCGCTGCCTCACGGCTACATCATCTTCACGCCGGTTGATTTTGTCGGCACCGGCCCGGTGATTGGCCGGGTGATCAATTCAACGGCCGGCATCCCGATCGGGGAATTTTCCGTGCCGGCGGAGCAGGGGCCCCTGGCCGGCCGCTACAAGGTGGATGTGCGCCAGAACATGAACCGCTGGCTGAGCAACTCCTTCAGCGGCGAGCTGGTCAACGCCCGCGGCGGCGCCACGCCGGCCCAGGCCTATTTCGGCCATCATCGTTTGCTCGGCCCGAGCATAGACGACCAGCATTCCTTCACGAAGGTTCATCCCACGGACCGGGAGGATTTCATCATCGAGTTCAAGCCCGGCACCGAGGCCAACTTGGACCTCAAGATCGAGGTCTTCAGCAAGTAGGGTTTCGTCTTTTAAAACCATTCCACGCCACATGAATCCCAGACGCTTTAAATCCATCGCGTGGTTGCCGGCGCTGCTGCTTGTGACCGGCGCGACGAACCGTGCCGCCGACCAAGTCGATGTGGGTGGAATCGTGGGCGAGCCGAAAAATCCCGGCCAGGCCGCCTACGTTGATCAGATCACGCACATGCCGCCGGGCCCGGTTCCCGGCATCCCCGAGCCGATTCTCCTCTGGCCCAACGGGGCTCCCGGCGCGGTTCCCGACGCGAACGGTATTTTCACCGACGAGGACAAGCCGGCGATTTACGCCTTCCCGGCACCGGCGGGTGGAAACACCGGCGCGGCTTTTCTCGTTCTCCCCGGCGGCGCCTTCACAAACCGCTGCATGGACAACGAGGGCGTGCAGATCGCGCAGTTTCTCAACCGCCACGGTATTGCCGGATTTGTCCTGCGGTACCGCATCGGGCCGAATTATCCGACCCGGGCCACTTCCACGCTGGACGGGCACCGGGCCATGCAATTCATCCGCGCCCACGCCGCGGAGTATGGCATCTCGCCCGACCGGATCGGTGTCATCGGGTTTTCCGCTGGGGCCGAACTGCAGGGTGACGCCTTTTATAACAGCATCCTGGCCGGCGAGCCCGCGGCGGCCGACCCGCTCGACCGCGTCTCCACCCGCGCCAACTTCAGCGCCCTGATCTATGGCGGGCGGAATCTCCAGCATCCGGCCGATGCACCGCCGACGTTTTTATTCAACACGATCGAGGACGGGAGTCATCTCAATGTGGAGGTGCCGGTGATGAATGCGCTGCGCAACGCGGGCGTACCCGTGGAGGCTCACTTCTACCAAGTCGGGCCGCATGGCACGAGCCTTTCCCCCGGGGATCCCCAATTGGGCCAGTGGCCCGATCTGATGATCCGGTGGCTGGAGGCGGGCGGGTTTATCGCGCGGTTGCCGGGCTCACCGGCGACGGCGCCTTGAACCAGACGGGCGGTAAACTGCGCGGTTGTCGGGGGACGCGCCATTTTCGGGCGACTTCGGGTTACACCCCATTCCGGGCTCTGCAGTTTCTGGTTATCCTCGGGAATGCCCCTAATCAACGTTGTCGTAACCCTGATCGTCGTCGGTGTGATCCTCTGGCTGATCAACACTTACATCCCGATGCAGTCGACGATCAAAAAGATCCTCAACATCGTCGTCGTGATCGTGGTCATTCTTTGGCTCCTCTACGGATTTGGCGTCCTGAATCATTCCGGCGACATTCACATGCCGATGGTTAAATAGGGGTTGGGCAGGATTGTCGGTCACTGGACAGGGAGGGACGTGGCCAGTTTGGAGGCTTTTCCGGATGGCAGGGCGTCCCGACTTCAGTCGGAAGCCCGGACCGGCCGATGCCGTGATCACAGGCCCAAAATGGAGCCCTGTGGCATTGATCTCACCCCGTTTGCCAACCCTGCAATTCTGTGGTGACATGTTGGCGGCGCCTGTCACTTTGTCGCCGTTTCCCCCGTCATGCTGTTTGTGCTGAAGTTTGCCTTTTTCCCCTGCGCCCGTTGCGCCTGATCCGTTTCCCCCATGCTCTTGTCCGCCCCATTGCCCCCGCTCCCGCGCGTCCGCCCATTTTTCTGGCTGAATCTGACGGCATTTGCCGTCTGCGCGAGCAGCTCACTGCTCGGCGCCGATGCCAAGCAGACCGCCGCGTCGTTTCACCGCGACATCCAACCCCTGCTGGCGAACTATTGCTACGATTGCCACGGTGACGGTTCGCACAAGGGCAAGGTCGCGTTCGACGAATTGTCCGATGCTGACCTGCAGGCGAAGCCCGACCTGTGGCTCGCCGTGCTGAAGAATGTTCGCGCCGGCCTGATGCCGCCCGACGATGGCCCGCGCCCGACGCCGGAGGAAGTCACGCGCCTCGCCGACTGGATCAAATTCCAGGCGCTGGGTCTCGACGCGGCCAATCCCGATCCCGGCCGCGTGACGGTGCGGCGGCTCAACCGCATCGAATACCGCAACACGATCCGCGACCTGATGGGCACGGACTTCAACAGCGAGGCGGAATTCCCCCCGGATGACACCGGCCATGGCTTCGACAACATCGGCGACGCCCTGAGCATCTCGCCCCTCCATCTCGAAAAGTACCTGCAGGCCGCCGAGCAGATCGCGAACACCGCGGTACCCAAGGTGGCGAAGGTTCTGGCCGTCCGCTCCGCCACCGGGCGCGAATTTCTCCGCAAGGACGGCAGCCGGGCTCCCGACCAGATGCCCGTGGGCAAGGCCGAGCTCCTCTCCCACACCTACACCATCACGGATACCGAGGATTACCGCATTGTGGCCGAGCTGGGGGTGAAGGGCTCGTTCGATTTCGATCCCAACCATTGCAATCTCATCATGACGGTGGACGGCGAGAAGCGACATCAGGAAGAAGTCATTTGGAGCGAAAACAAAACCATCCACATTGACCTGCCCGCGCACCTGACGGCGGGCGATCACGTCGTGGCCTTCGAGATCCAGCCGCTGGATCCGATCCCGACTCCGAAGCAACAGCCCTTCCAGCGCGGCGGTGGAGTGCCGGTGCCTGCCGGACCGCGGTCCAACGGCGCCCCTGGCCGGTCCAACGACGCCCCGGTCGCCGCAGCGGCCGCCGCGCCTGAGGCGCCTGCGCCCGTTCCGGCGACGCCGACACCCGGTGCCGCGGTCGTGGCCGCCGCCGTCACTCCTGCACTTCCGGACCCCGCCGATGTGGCGCTGGACCCGGCCATCCCGGCGGGCCTGAAGGTGGCCCCGGTCGCCGCGCGAACCGCCGCCCGCCTCGATCTCCGCATCGCCTCGGTGCAGATCAACGGCCCGGCGGCGGAGAAATATTGGATTCCGCCGGAGAACCACTCCCGGTTCTTCCCGAAGGGCGCGGCCCCGGCCGAGCCCAAGGCGCGCGACGCCTATGCCCGGGAAGTGCTGCGCAGTTTCGCAACCCGCGCTTTCCGCCGTCCGGTGGACGAAGCCAAGCTTGACCAGCTCGTCTCGGTGGCGCGCAACACCTATCAGCAGCCGGGCAAGACCTTCGAGGAGGGCTTTACCAAGGCCGCGATGGTCGTGCTCGCCTCGCCACGTTTCCTCTTCCGCATCGAGCCGGCGCCGGCCGGTGCGCCCGCCACCGGGTCCGCCCCGGTGGACCAATACGCGCTCGCCTCGCGCCTTTCTTATCTCCTCTGGTCCACGATGCCGGATGAGGAGTTGTTTCGCGCCGCCGGCACCGGCGAACTGCGGAACACGCAGTCGGCGCAGGTTGCTCGCATGCTGAAGGATGCCCGGGCGCAAGCGTTCGTGAAGAATTTCACCGGCCAGTGGCTCGAGGCTCGCGACGTCGAATTCCTGCCGATCAATCCGGCGGCGGTGCTTGGCCTGGGCGACCGGCGCGGCAACGCCAACGCCCCGCGCGTGGATTTTGACGGCGTGATGCGGCGCGCGATGCGCACGGAAGTCGAAATGGCGTTCGATTACGTCATGCGCGAGGACCGCAGCGTGCTCGAGCTGATCGACGCCAACTACACCTTTCTCAACGAGAAGCTGGCGGCGCAATACGGCATCACCGGCGTCTCGGGCGACACGTTTCGCAAGGTCGATCTGCCCGAGGACAGCCCGCGCGGAGGCGTGCTCACCGACGGGGCGATTCTCGTGGTGACCTCCAATCCCACCCGGACATCGCCCGTGAAGCGCGGGTTGTTCGTCCTCGAGAACATCCTCGGCACCCCGCCGCCACCGCCACCGCCCGACATCCCCGCGCTCGAAGAGGCCAAGAAGGGGATTGATGGCCATGAACCCACCCTGCGCGAATTGCTCGCGACGCACCGCAGCAGCCCGCTGTGCAGCTCCTGCCACTCGCGCATGGATCCGCTGGGCCTGGCGTTTGAGAATTTCAATGCCTTGGGCATGTGGCGCGACACCGAGGCCAAGCAGCCCATCATGGCGGCGGGCAAACTCGTCACGGGCGAAGCCTTCGCCAATGTCCGCGAACTCAAGCACATCATCACGCATGAGCGCCGCCTGGATTTCTACCGCTGCCTCACGGAAAAGTTCATGACCTACGCCTTGGGTCGCGGCCTGGAATATTACGACGTGCCCACGGTCGACCAGATCGTGGCTCAGCTCGACAAGGAGCAGGGGAAGTTCTCGGTGCTGCTCGATGGCGTAATCCAGTCCGCCGCCTTCCAGCGCCAGCGCAACCCGGCGCCCGGTACCGTGGCCGACGGCAAAGGCCCGGCCACCCCGCCGGCTTCCACTCTCTCCGCCGTCAACTGACGTTTCAGAACCTTTCAAGTCCCCCTTAATCAAACACCCGTCCCACCGCCCCATGAAAAATCAGCCGATTCCCTCCCGCGAAGCCACCCGGCAGCGCCAGTTCACCCTCAGCCGCCGCAACTTCCTCCGGGGCGTGGGTGCGTGTATCGCCGTTCCCATGTTTGAATCGGCACTCCCGTCGATGCTCCGGGCCGCCACCACGGCGGGGGCCAGGACCGCTGCGACCACGGCGACGGGCGCGCCCCTCCGCATGGCCTTCGCCTATATTCCCAACGGGGTGCACCAGGAGAATTGGTGGCCGACGGGAGAAGGCAGCGCGTTCGAGCTGGGCCAGACCATGCAGCCCCTTGCGGCGTTGAAGAGTTCCCTTCAGGTCGTCGGTGGCCTCGACCACAAGGAGGCCGCCCCGGGCAATGATGGTGCCGGTGACCATGCCCGCGCGAATGCGACGTTCCTCACCGGCGCGCGCGCGCGCAAGACCGACAGCGCCAACATCGAGGTGGGCACCTCGATCGACCAACTGGTGGCGCAGCGCACCGGGCACCTTACGCGCCTGTCGTCGCTGGAGCTCTCGTGCGACTTCGTGCGTAAGTCCGGCCGCTGTGACTCGGGCTACTCCTGCGCCTATCTGTACAATCTGTCCTGGGCCTCGGCCGAGACCCCGGCCGCGCCGGAGCCGAATCCGCGCCTCGTGTTCGAGCGCCTGTTTGGCCAAGGCGATCCCGCCGACCGCCGAGCCAATTTCCTGGAGCGCCAGCAGACCCAGAAATCATTGCTGGATTTTGTCCGCGAGGACACGAAGTCGCTCGAGCGCCAGCTCGGCTACAACGACCACCAGAAACTGGAGGAGTACCTGACGGGTGTGCGCGAGATCGAGCAGCGCATCCAGCGCGCCGAGGGCTTCGGCCAGCTGCCCGATCCCCACGCCGAGACGCCGCCCGCCGGCATCCCGTCGGACTACGGTGCGCACATGGACATCATGTATGACCTGCTCACGATGGCGTTCCAGACCGACTCGACCCGCATCGCCACGCTCCTGCTCGCCGGTGACGGCACCAACCGCGCCTTTCCCGAGATCGGCATCCCTGAGGGCCACCACTATTGCTCGCACCACCGCCTGAACCCCGAGCTGATGGCCAAGATCGCGTCGATCGACCTCTTCTACATGCAGCACTTCGCGCGCTTCCTCAAGAAGCTCGACGAGACCAAGGATGTCGACGGCAACTCGATCCTCCACAACTCGATGATCGTCTACGGTGGCGGCAATGCCGATGGCAACCGCCACACGCATGACAACCTGCCCGTCATTCTCGCCGGCGCCGGCGGCGGCTCACTCACTCCAGGCCGCTACGCGCCCATGGGTGGCAAGCCGATGTCCAACCTGTTCCTGAGCATGGCCGACCGCATGGGCGCGACGGACGTGACGCGCATCGGCGATTCCACCGGCCGCCTGCAGGGCGTATAAGCCTGCAGTCGGATTGGTTTCACGCAGAGGCGCGAAGTCACTGGCTCATAGAATGTAGGGCCCGAGCTTGCTCGGGCCTTTTTGTTGCCATGGTTTGGCGTGGACAGGGCCCTCTCAGCGCGTTGGGGACAACACGCTCCACCATTTATCCTACAGCGCAAAAAAGGCCCGACCAAGGTCGGGCCCTACAAGGGGACTGGCTCTGCTCGGCGTCTTTGCGCCTCTGCGCGAAACCGGTTTGCAAGGTCGCCGGGATTTAATCGATGACCGCCTGCATGACCACGTTGTGGAAGCCGTATTGCAGGTCGAGGTTGTTGGCGGGTGAACGCTGCACCAACAGAATCATGATGACCTGTTCCTTTGGATCGATGCGGAAATAGGTGTTATAGGCGCCGCTCCAGCCATAGGTGCCGGGCGAGCTGATCAGGCCCGAGTCGCCATCGGCCTTTTGCACGGCGACACCCAGTCCGAAGTACTGGCCGGCCAAAAATGACAGGGGAATCGGATCCGAATGGTTGGCAGTCATCAGCTCGATCGTCTTGCGGCTGAGGAGCCGATGGCCGTCCAAGACGCCACCGTTCAGCAGCATTTGGCAAAAGCGCACGTAGTCAGGCGCGGTGGAGAAAAGTCCGCCGGTGGCGGAAAAGAATTTCGGATCGGTGCGCTGCTGGGTCGCCTTGGTCAGCCCCTTCTCTGGCGACACCGTGTAAATGGCGGCGAGACGGGAAAGCTTTTCCGGCGGCACGGTGAATCCCGTGTCCGCCATGCCGAGCGGCGCGAGGATGCGTTCGCGCAGGTACACGTCGAGTGTCTGCCCGGAGATGACCTCGATCACGCGGCCGAGCAGGTTGGTCGACGCGCCGTATTCCCACTTGGCGCCGGGCTGGAAGTTGAGCGGCGCCAGGGCCAGCGCCTTGACCTGCTCCGCCAGGGTGGCGTCGTCTGTTAGGGTCTTCTGGGCCTCGCGCAAGACCACGCCCCCGGGGCCGTTGGCGGAGGCGACGCCGGAGCGGTGAATCAGCAGGTCGTGGATGGTGATGCTGCGCTGCGCAGGGACGGTCACGTAGCCGCCGGGCGCGTCCGCCTTGGCCACCGCCACCTTGGGATTGCGGAACTCCGGGAGATATTTTTCCACCGGATCGCTGAGCAGGAGCCGGTGTTCCTCCAGGAGCATCAGCACGCCGACCGTGACGATGGGCTTGGTCATGGACGCGAGCGCAAAGATGTCGTCGGTACGCATGGCCCGCTTCGTCTCTAGGTCGCCATAACCCTGGGCTTCCAGCCGCACGAGCTTGCCCTTCCGGGCGACGAGCGTGACCGCACCGGGAATCTGGCCGCCTGCCTCGAGACGCTCGACGAAGGCGCCGACCCGCTGCAGGCGTTCCGACGACATGCCGGCAGCCTCGGGCTTCGCCACGGGCAACGGTGGTGCGGCGCGCAAAGCGGTCGCGATCAGGATGCCAAGCAGGGGGAGGGAATGACGTAGTTTCATTGGGCCGGGGTTCGAGGGGTGGGGCGGGGGGGATATTCGGAAGCGAGCCACGACCTTGTGGCGAATCGCGCGCGATAATCAAACCTCCTGTGAAGGTTCGGTCCGGCCTGCGCCCGGGATAATTTATACTCGACCCTTGTCGGAGCGGATCGAGTACAGTAGGTTTCATTACCCTGCTGGCAGGTCCCCGCTGAAAGGCCATCTGCCTGTGCCGACTGATTCCCCATCATCCCCATGCGAAAAAGTTTTGCGCTCCTCGTTGTCGCGCCGCTGGTGATTTGTATCGGTGCGCTGGCCTGGTTCGACTATGCGCTGCCGCGTGGCGCTCCCACCCCGGCCGTGGCGGTGGAGCGCATGCCGCAATTGCTGGAGGCGCGTTTTCGCTCAAACGTCCACCCGTTCATCGAGACCTACTGCGTCACCTGCCACGGCGGCGATAAGCCCAAGGCCCAGCTGGATCTCAGCAGCTATGCCACGGTGGATTCGATCGCGAAGGATCCCCGCCGCTGGAGCCTGGTATTGGAGCGGCTCAAGGCGGGGGAGATGCCACCGGACGACGCCGAGAAGCAGCCCACCGCGGCCGAGCGAAAGCCCATTGTGGGCTGGATCTGGACGATGGGCGCGCTGGAGGCGAAGCGGCACGCCAACGATCCTGGCGTGGTGCTGGCCCGGCGGCTGAGCAACGCGGAATACGATTACACGATCCGCGACCTGACCGGCGTGGACATCCGCCCCACGAAGGAATTTCCCGTCGATCCCGCCAATGAGGCCGGCTTCGACAACTCCGGCGAATCGCTCGCGATGTCGCCCGCGCTCGTGCAAAAATATCTCGAGGCCGCGAGGCTGGTCGCCGACCACGTCGTCTTTACGCCCGACGGTCTGGGCTTTGCGCCCTATCCGGTGACGACCTATGAAGATCGCGACAAATATGCCACGAAGCGCATCATTGATTTCTATAAGCGCCAGGGCGTCAGCATCGCGACGCGCTACGATCACTATATGGCGCAGTCGCTCGACTATGCCGACTTCTTTGCTGCGGCATGGCGCTTTCAAAATCGTTCGGTCCTCGGCCGAGGCGACGCCGCGCTCGCCGATTTCGCGCAGGACGCGAAGCTCAGTCCCAAATACCTCGCCACGCTCTGGGCCACGCTGACCGCGCCCGGTGGCGACAGCGGTCCGATCGCCGCCCTGCAGGCGCGTTGGAAAAAACTTCCTGCTCCCTCGGCCGGCAAGGAACCGGCGGATCTTCGTGACGGCTGCGCCGCCCTGCGCGATTTCATCCTGAACGTTCGGCCGCTCGTGCGGATGAAATACGAAAACCTCGTGCCCAATGGCCGGATCGTGGCCACCGGATCGCAAACGATGGTGCTCTGGAAAGACCGCCAATACGCCGAAAACCGGACCACTTACGCCGGCAATGCGCTTACCCTCGATCTTGGAAAGATCGTTAAAACCGATCCCGCCATGGCAGTCCCGACCGCCGCCGCCGCCCGTGCCCGCTACGAAGAGTCGTTCAAGCGTTTCTGCGCCGTGTTTCCCGACGCGTTTGTCGTTTATGAACGCGCCCGCATGTTTCTCGACCGGGAGCGCGACATCCTGTCCGACCTCGAAGGACACCGTTACCTGACCGCTGGCTTTCACAGCCAGATGGGCTATTTCCGCGACGACCAACCCCTCTATGACCTGGTTCTCGATACCGGCCAGCAACAGGAGCTCGACCGGCTTTGGTCGGAGTTCAATTTCGTCACCCAGACTCCGTTTCGCCAGCTGAAGGACTTCATCTGGTTCGAGCGGGCCGAGCCGCCGAGCATCATGGTCGATTCGTCCTTCGCCGATTTTCGCGCGGCGGATGACGATCTCCTTTCCGAGCCCAAGCTGAAGCGGCTTGCGGAGGTTTATTTTTACCGGGCGGAAAACACGCGCGTCGCCATCCCGCCCCCCGATCAGGGGCAAGGCATAGCCTTGAATTATCGCGCTCCCGCTCCCGGCGCCACCGTGGACATCCCGCCCGGTTTCACCGAGTTCAAGCTCGACGCCACCATGCTGGGTGCCATCCGCGATTACTTCTCGGACATGAACGCCAGAATCCGCGCCCTTGAGCAGGCCCAGCGCGCTGCCGAGCCCCTCCAACTTAAGGCCCTCGTCGCGTTTGCCGGACGTGCCTCCCGCCGCCCGCTGGCCCCCGCCGAGGCGGAAAGCCTCCTCGCGTTCTATCGCTCGCTGCGCGCCGAGAAACTCACGCACGAGGACGCGATTCGCGAGTCGATCGCCAGCGTGTTGATGTCGCCCGCCTTCACCTTCCGCGTCGACCTGCCGAACCCGAGCAGCCCGATCGCGCGCAACGGGGTGCAGCCGCTCTCCGACTACGAGCTGGCCAGCCGCCTCAGTTACTTCCTCTGGTCGAGCCTGCCCGATCAGGAGCTGATGGCGCACGCCGCCGCCGGCGATCTGCATACGCCGGATGTGCTCCTCGCCCAGGCGCGCCGCATGGCGAAGGATGAACGCGTGCGCGGCCTCGCCACCGAGTTCGCCGGCAACTGGCTCGATATCCGCCGCTTTGAGGAGCACAACGCGGTCAACCGCGACCGCTTTCCCGCCTTCACGAACGAGCTGCGCGAAGCGATGTTCGAGGAACCGATCCGTTTCACCGAGGATCTGGTGCAACGCAATGGCTCGGTGCTCGATTTCATTTACGGCCATTACACCTTCGTCAACGCCACCCTCGCGAAGCACTACGGCATGCCCGCTCCCGCCTCCGGTACCGACTGGGTGCGCGTCGATGACGCCGACAAATACCAGCGCGGCGGTCTCCTCCCCATGGCCGCGTTCCTCACCAAGAATGCCCCGGGCCTCCGCACCAGTCCCGTGAAGCGCGGTCACTGGGTCGTGACGAAACTTCTCGGCGAGCGCATCCCGGCGCCGCCGCCGAATGTCCCGGTGCTGCCCACCGATGAAACCAAGCTCGGCAATCTCACGCTCCGCCAGACTCTCGCCCAGCATCGTGCGGACAAGACCTGCGCGAGCTGCCACAACAAATTCGACGCGATGGGCCTCGTCTTCGAGGGCTTTGGTCCCGTCGGAGAAGTGCGCACCACCGATCTCGCCGGACGCCCGGCCGAGACGAGCGCCGTGTTCCCCGACGGCAGCGAGGGCACCGGCCTCGCCGGCTTGCAGGCTTATTTCCGCACCAAGGTTCAATCCGAGTTTCTCGACAATCTCTCGCGAAAATTGCTGGCTTACGCCCTCGGTCGCACACTCCTCCCTTCCGATGATCCCGTCGTCGCCACCATGATCCAGAGGCTTGCTGCCGATGGCTATCGCTTCGACACCATGATCGACCAGATCGTGACCAGCCCGCAGTTTCTCCACAAACGCGTTGCACCCGACTTCGCCAACAACTGATCCATGAGCAATTCACTTCCCTGCAACGGTCATCAGTTCACCCGCCGCCGCTTCCTTCACGGGGCCGGCGTCGTCATGGCGCTCCCTTGGCTCGAGTCGCTCCCCGTCTGGGGCGCGGAGCCGATGACCAAGCAGGGCACGCCCGCCGCCAGCCCGAAACGTCTCGCCGTGATGTTCATGGCGAACGGCATCAACCAGAAGTACTGGACCGCGAGCGGTGCCGGAGCGGAGATGCAGCTCGGCGAGAGCCTTGCCCCGTTGGAGCCGGTGAAGACCAAGATCAATTACGTCAAGGGACTCTTCAACCAGGCCGCGGTCGGCGTCGGCATTCATCCCGGCATGACGGGCAACCTGCTTTCGGGCGCGCCGCTCACCAAGGGCGCCGAGCTCCACGGTGGGGTCAGCATGGATCAGGTGCTTGCCGCCCGCATCGGCGACCAGACCGTGCAGCCGAGCATGGTGCTGGGCTGTGAACAGCCGGTCACCGGTTACCACGAGACCAACTTCTCGATGGCCTACAGCTCCCACATCTCGTGGCAGACGCCGACCTCGCCGGTGCCGATGGAGGTCTATCCCTCGCTCGCCTTCGACAGCCTCTTCGACAATCGCGGCGCGCAGCGCAACCAGAGTGTCCTTGATCGCGTAAAGGACCAGGCCGACACCCTCGGCCGTCAGGTGAGCGCCGCCGACAAGGCCAAGATCGACGAATATCTTACCAGCGTTCGCGAAGTGGAGAAGCGCGCCGAAAACATGCGCGCCGCGAAAGCCAAGGCGGACGCCAAGGGCCAGGGAGCAGACATCCCCGTGATCGCCATGAAGCGCCCGGAGAACGGCCTCCCCGAGGACATCCGGGAGCACATGCGCCTCATGTGCGACATCGTTGCGCTCGGCTTCCAGACCGACAAAACCCGCCTGGCGACCCTCCTGCTCTGCCGCGACATCTCGGGCTTGGTTTACCCCTTCCTCGACGCGAAGCTCGCCCACCATCTCGCGAGCCACGAGGACGACGATGCGTTCATGCGCATCAACAAATATTACGTGAGCCAGTATGCCTACCTCATCCAAAAACTGGCCGCGATGAAGGAAGGCGAAGGCACCGTGCTCGACAATTCCTGCATTGTTTTCATGTCGAACATGTGGTCCGGCAAAAACCACGACAGCGGCAAAGTGCCGCTCCTCACCGCCGGCTCACTCGGCGGCACGTTGGAAACGGGGCGGGTGCTCGACTACTTGGACGCCGGCAACGAAAACCGGAAACTCTGCAGCCTCTATCTTTCGCTCATGGACCGGATGGGCGTTAAGCTCGACAAGTTCGGCGACGCCGACGCTCGGCTCGCGGGGATTTAGGGTTTCCTGCTGCTACACGGATCTCTACGCCTCCCGGAAATCCTCGCCGGTGAACTGGCGGCTGGCCGGCGTGTATTCCTGGAGCTCGATCAGGTTGCCGTCGGGATCCTTGACCCAGGCCTGGCGCGAGTTGTCGTTGCCCGTCTTTTGCCCGGTCACGGAGACGCCGCGAGACTCGATCAGCCGGACATATTCATCCAAGCCTTCAACCTGCAGGCAGAAGTGGTTGTAACGCGCCAGCCACGGATCCCGCGGATCCTCGAGCGGCTCCAGGGGCTTTGGCGAATTGCTCCGGCGGTGCGCGTCGGCATGGTCAAAGACCTCGATGAACGTCGTGGCGCCGAAGGCGAAGTAACAGCCGATCGGCCGTCCGTCCTTGGCGAGATAACGGAACTTGAGGGTCGCTCCCAGCTGGTCGCGGTAGAATACCGTCAATTTGTCCAGCTGGCTCGTTTTCAAGCACAGGTGTGCCAGTTGTTTGATCATGATTTTTCTGGTTAAAGCCGACCATCCGGGTTCACGGCACGCTCCAGCATGTAAAGCCAGTCCAAGCCGGCGATGTCCTTCCTGGACTCCATCTGTTGCTTGATGAAGCGCAGCGGTTGCGCCGTCACCTCCGTGACCCAAGCGGTCTGGGTGCTGAGATTCTCGATCCTTTCGCCGCGGTATATGTTCTTCCGGAGCACCCGGATCGTGCTGACAAAGTCCAGGCGGGACTTGGTTTTGTCGATGCCGTCCACGCGGATGATCACGTCATCTCCGACGAGGCGGGTTTCGGTGAAGGCGACATAGGGGTTGGAATTGGCGGCGTGCTTCTGCTGGTCGAGGGGGTTGAGGATCTTGAACCGCAGCCACTGCTCGCGGATGCTGGCGGCCGCGGCCTGGCGGCTTTGCAGAAAGGGATCCTGTGAGATGGAGCCCTGCACGATCTCGTTGCCGAGGCGGATGTCCTCGTCGACCAGCATTTGATACAGTACCAGCAGATCGATCAGGTGCTGCTCGAGCAGGAGCAGAAACGCGGAAAAATAGAGCGGCTCCTGCGCGTGCAGCCGGTCGAGGAGCATCCGCACGACCTGGGGTTCCCCGATCGCGCCCGCGGCCAGTTCGCCCTTCGCATGCAGGTCCGCGAGTTTGCGGGCCACGCGATGCGGCGTCGCGGATCCGGCCAGATCTCTGATCAACGCCTGCTCGGCCGGTGAGGGGAGCCGATGGAGACCGGCGAGCGTCCGCTGCACGTCATCCAGCCAGAAAACGGCGCGGGCGCGGTTTTCCGTGTTAACGTAATAAAGGATCCATCCGTCGCCTTCCGCCTCCCCGGTGGCATAGGTGAAGTTGACGCTGCGGAGCAAATCCTTCGCCAAGGTATTGCCCGCCGCGTTTTTGGCTGCGACGGCGAACAGTGCCCAGGCATCCGGTCCGATCGCTAGGTTGCACCCGAAGTCCCTGACCTGTGGCCGGAGAAAACCCAGGATTTCCTGATCATCCATCACCATCGCCGGGCCACTGAGCGGAAACGGGGCGCCCGAGGTGGAGGAGGGGATCGGAGGCGTGGAGGACACGGGACGGAGCTCAGCTCTTTGGCGTGAGCGGCGTGTAATAGTAGATGTCCGTGTAGGTGACCGGGACCTTGCCGGGATTGCGCAGGAAGGTGGTCGCGCCGGAGGCGAGAAAAATGACCGAGCCGGGGCCGCCGGTCTTGGACGTGCCGTTCCAGTTCGCCTCGAGGGTGCCTTCCTTGACGATGACGATCTCCTCCTGCAGGTGCAGGGTGGGCGGATTGCTGCGCTCGCCGGGATTGAGGGTGGAGATATGGCAGTGAATCTTGTCGAGAGTGGTCGTGGTGCCCTCGAACACCATGCGGCGCTCGCCCGTCGGCAGCGTGGCGGGCGTCAACTTTGTCCAGTCGTAGAGTTCGGAGGTCAGTTTTTCCAAGGCTGGGGCGGGAGCGGCCGCCTTGGGTGCCGACGGGGTTTGGGCATAGAGCGCCCCGATGAGGGCGGCGGAGAGGGCGAACGGAATGAGGAATTTCATGGTAGGGTGAGGGTGCGGAAACAAACACAACGATGGGGATTTCCACTGCGGGTTGTCGAGAATGCAGCCGCGGTCCTTTCCATCTGTGATTGAGTCCGCTCGACTTGAATCATCGTCCACAACGGACTCCCCTACGACAAACGGCGGTCATCCGCCTTCGCTGAAGTTTACCCGCCTTTGGCGGCGCCAGAGGCGACCAGGGCTATGGCGGACAAGTTGACCGCCGCTACATCTTCGTCGGTTGACGCAAAAAAAGGGCGTCCTGGAGGACGCCCTTTTTCACAGTCTGTTCTCTGGCCTGATTAGGCCTTGAGATAGGGCTTCATGTAGGTGTTGAGAGCGTCGCGGATTTCCTTGTCGGTGAGACGGGGACCGCCGGCGGCGCGTCCGCCGCCACCACCGCCGCCGCCTTTTCCTGCTGCTCCACCGCCCGCGCCACCACCGCCGGCTTTCCGGGACTTGTAGCCGGGCTTGAAGACTCCCCGAATGGCGAGGACGTCGCTCCAGTCGGCGGTGCCGAGGCTGGCGAAGGCCATGATGCGGCCGAACATGTCGAAGGCCTGCTGACGCTTGCCTGCATGCCAGAGGTCGAAGGTCTGGGCGTAAACGTCAGCCAGTCCCGTGTACGGGCAGTGCCCGACGAAGCCCAGTTCCATCTCGTTGATCATCGTGCGCACGCCCTGGCCCGAGAACACATGGAGCTGGTCGTTGGTCTTCTGGCGCAGCTCGGCAATGCGCTCGAGCGGAACGCCGGCCTCGTCCTTGACCTGCCGCACAGTGGGGATCGTTTTGAACATCTCGACGATCAGGTCGACGCTCATGTTGCCCTGGCTCTGGACGAACAAGGGCAGTGCGGTCATGCGGCCGATCTGCTGGTAATAGTCGAGGAGGACCTTTTCGTCCGTCACATTTGCGGGCGGGAGCGCGCAGAGGGCATCCGCCCCCGTCTTGGCGGCGTGCTTCGCGTAACGTTCAACCTCCGCGGAGTCCCCGGTCTTCGACTGGACTCCGATCACGAGCGTCGTCGCCCCACCCTTGTTGGCAGCGACGAGGGCCTCGGCTCCAGCCATGCGTTCCGGCTCGGTGAGCATGGTCCAGTCGCTGGCGATCTGCGGCCAGATGAAGCCGTGCACACCGCCGCGGTTGCAGAACGGCATTTGCGCCGCCAGCGACTCGAGGTCGAGCTTGTCGTCCGCGGTGAACGGGGTCTGCCCGATGGGGAAGAGGCCGCGCAGCTTCTTCGGCCCGGGGCTCAGATCCATGGGCGGAGCGGTGCCCGCGCCGAAGTCGACCGCCTGGGCGCTGCGGGACGACAGGGCGAGGCCCAGGGCGCCCGCGCCCAGATAGTGGAGGAAGTCCCGCCGGGGCAGGCTGGTGGCGGGGCGGTCGGAGGAGGGTAATCTAGGATTCATGGCTTGTTTTTCTATTCCGGAATTTTTCCGGCATGGGGTGGTGAAACGCAGGGAAATCAGCGGTCGATGCGGAGCATCATCTTGTCGAGCACATCACGGTCGAGTTCAATGCCGAGGCCCGGGCCCTTCGGCGCATTGACGTAGCCCTCCTTGTCGACGCGGAACTGGCCCTTCAGGTAGGGGCGGTCGGAAAGCGTCTGCGGGTAGGGCATCTCGAACCAAAAGGTGTTGGGCAGGGCTAGCTCGATTTGAAAATGCGCCGCCAGGTCGAACCCGTTGCCCCAATTGTGGGGGGTGCAGGGCATGCCGAACGCATCGGCCAGCTGGCCGATGCGGAAAGAGCCGGTGATGCCGCCGACGTTGTCGGCGATCAGCCGGACGATATCGAGCGCGCCGCGGCGGATATACTCCGCGTAGGCCTGGATCGAGTAGAGGAACTCGCCGACCTCGATGGGCACGGTCAGCTTCTGGCGCAGCTCGATGAGTCCCTCGATGTCCGACTCCGGGATCGGGTCCTCGAACGAGACATAGCCATATTCTTCCAGCGCACGCCCGACCTTCAGGGCCTCGAAGACATTGTAGCGCTGGACCGGATCGAACAGGAGGGTGAATTCCTCGCCCATCGCCTTGCGGACCTCGCGGATCTCCTCGATGTGGCCGACGTAGGCGGGAATCGCCCCGCCCGTGGGGGTGGTGTGCTGGCCGCCGCCGGGATGGATCTTGTAGGCCTTGAGCCCGTCCGCCTTCGCCTGCAGCGCCTGCGGCGCGAAATCCTCGATCGCCGCCAGGTGCAGGGAACTACCGTAGGCGAGCAGCTTGTCCTTCGTCCCGCCGAGCAGCTTGTAGATGGGCCGGTTGACAGCCTTGCCGAGAATATCCCACAGGCAGATATCAATGACGGCGGCGTGGTAATTCGTTTCACCCGCACTGCCCAGCTTTATGCCGCGAGGATAGCCAAACCCGCCGACAAAAGGGGTCGCGCCGCCGAAGCCCGTCGGGCCGCGCTGGGCGGCGGCGGCCAGGGCCGGCAGGAGATCGAGCACATTCTTCCCGAGGCAGACGCCCTTCGCGTATTCGAGCCAGCCGGTGCCGCCCACACGGTTGCCGAGCGTATAATTGGCTTCGATCCCGCTGTTGGTGACGATCGAGACGATTTCCCCGCTTTCCGGACTGTTGATGCGGCGGATGGCCGGGCCAAGGTTTGCCACATAAACCTTCACCTCCTTGATGGTGAGGTCGGGCAGATCGGACGGCTTCACGCCCACGGCGTCAGCGGCGGCCCGGACGGGATTGGAAAGAACCGATGCTCCGGCGACCGCGCCAAAGGCGGAAGCCGCGAAAAAATCCCGGCGTGATAGTGGTCGTTTCAACATAAGATGATCCTGGTTGAGGTTGCGTTATTTCACGGTTGAACCGGTGTCCGGCCTCGAAAGGTCGCGAAGATCCAAGGCGCCGCCCTCAGCTGGTGGCCGGAAAACAAGGGCGCGAAAGAAACTTTCTCCATGGGGTACACGAGATGGGGGCTTCGCTCTCCCTTTTCGTATTCTTGCCCGTCGTTGCGGTCAAGTGCCGGCTGAGGTAGGCGTTGATTTCTTCCGGATTGAAAAGATGGAACGCGTTGCGGTGCCCGCCGCAGATTCCAGCGAAGGCTGGGGTCCCCAATGCATTGCCTAGGCCGGTCGAAGGCGCATGACCCTTGGCAACGGCAAAGGCCGCGACCAAGGTCGGTCCCTACAAGATGGTGAGCGTGCCAGCGCTTGGCTGGCTTACTGCGGCAGGGCGAAGGACAGGAAATTTGAGCCCGCGGCGATCGCGACGTACTGCTTCCCATCAATAGCGTAGGTCATGGGAGAGCCTTTGAAGGGGTGGGCATGCGTCTCGAAGTGCCAGAGATATTTGCCCGTCTTGGCGTCGGCCGCGGCAAATCCGCCGCTGCTCTCGCCAAAGAAAACCACGCCACCGACGGTCGAGAGCACCCCCGAGTAGTTGTTTTCCGCGACGCCGGGGAACGCGATCTGCCAGGCTTCCTTGCCGGTATCGATGTCGAAGGCCCGCAGGATTTTCTTGGCCGGATCGGCGGGATTGTTGTAGCGGCCGAAACCCCCGTTTTCCGCTTTGCGATAAACGCCGTAGTCCTCGACCGTCATCACATAATAGAGCCGCGTGGCGGGATTGAAGGCGGTGGAATACCAGTTCGTCGCGCCGCGCACCGCCGGCGCGGTTTTTACGCCGGCCGTGGTCACTTCGTTGTTGGGCAGCAGATCCGGTTTCCAGGTCGTTGGGTTGATGCCAGTCGCCCAAGTCAGCTTGTCCACCATTCTGGTCGCCATCACCGGCTTGCCGGCGGCGCGATCGAGGACGTAGAGAAAGCCGTTCCGATTCGCATGCAGCAGGAGCTTGTGATCCTGACCCCGCCACTTGGTATTCACCAGCACGATGGGCTGGTTCGCGTCCCAGTCGTGCACGTCATGCGGATTGTATTGGTAGTACCAGAGAATTTTTCCGGTCTTCGGGTCGATCGCGAGGTCGCAATTGGTATAGAGATTGTCGCCGATGCGTTCATCACCATCGGTGTCGGGGTGGGGGTTTCCCGTGGCCCAGTAGAGAATATTTGCGTCCACGTCCATGGCTCCACTGAGCCACGTGCCTCCGCCACCCAGCGCGAGGGCGGTCCCTTTCCAAGTGTCGGCGGCAGGTCCGGTTTCCCCGACTTTGGGAATGGTCCAAAGCCTCCAGGCCAGTTCGCCGGTCGTCGCCTTGTAGGCGGCGATGAACCCGCGGATGCCGTTGTCGCCACCGCTCACCCCGACGGCCACCAGGTCGCCCACGATGAGCGGGGCCGAGGTGCCGCCGTAGGCCTGCCTTTCCTCCGGTGCATAAACTTCCCAAAGCAGGGCGCCGGTCAGCCGGTCCAGCGCCAGCAATCGCGCATCGTCAGTCATGTAGAAAACCCGGTTGCCCAGCACCGCGACGCCGCGGTTGACGCCGATTGCGGCGTCGCCCGAGACGATGGACCGCGGGCTCTTCGGGCGTTCATACCGCCAGATTTCCCGGCCGGTTTTGCCGCTCAGGGCAAAGACCTGGTTGTTGCCCGTCACATACATCACCCCATCGACGACGACGGGAGTTGCTTCGAGGCCGGCGAAGGGCACGGAGAAACTCCACTGCAGCTGGAGCTTTGAAACATTCTTCTGGTCAATCTGGTCGAGACTGCTGTGGCGATTGCCGTTGAGATTGCCGTTGTAGCTTGGCCAGTCGCCTTTTTTGGGATGCGTGATCGCCTCCATCTCCGCTTGGGCCGTGGGCGCCTGCGGCTCGGTCATTCCGCCGACCGTGATACCCTTGAGGCTGCCCAGATAGGCGATCAGGTGGTTCATCTCGGCGGCCGTGCCCTTGAAGACGGGCATGGCGGGATTTTTTTCCGGCGTGATTTTGCGATACTCACTGTCGACCAGCAAATGCAACTTCCCGTCGTCGGTCTGCAGCACGACGTCGTGGCTGCCCTGCGCCCGGGCAAAGCCCCGCAGCGTGCTGCCATTGTTCAGCTCGACGGAAACCAGGTCATAGCCCTCCGTGATGATGGCGCCGGGATCGACGAGGGACTGCCGCAATTCCGTCTCCCGCAGCCTCCGTCCCACGGTGGTGAGATTCGGCCCGTTGGAACTGCCCCGGCCTCCGGCGACATGACAGGTGGAGCACTGCGCGCTGCCAAAGAAAAGAAGTTCGCCGGTCTTCGGGTCCCCCCCGCCGGCGTTCATGGCCTGCAGCGCATTGAGCGACCGGATGTAATTCACCAGAGTCTGGATGTCCGCGGCCGCGATGTCGTCGAACGCGGGCATCTTGGCCTTCCCCTTGCCGATGATGCGGGTCAGGTCGCTGTCCGACAGGGTGAGGAAATGATCGGGATTGATCAGCGTCGGCCCGCGCTCGGCTCCGCGTGCATCGTTGCCGTGGCAGTCGGTGCAGTTTTCTTCAAAGAGCGGCGGCTGGGGCAGGGCGCCGGCATCAGCCGCGGCGCCCATGGCAGGGAAGGCGCCGAGGATGATCGCGAACCAGGGGAGGATTCGTTTCATAGACGGAAAGAGTGGAGCGGTCGGGCGGCATTACGCAACTCCAACTGCCCGCGACCATGCGGTGGCGGCCGGCGAGTTGTTGAACGTTGACATCATTAATGAACGCGCCTCGGATTTCGCGGCTTTCACTGAAAGAGAACCCCCGATCCCCGGTTAGAGAAACACCAATGAATTGGAGAAATTCGACCATGCGCATCACAAAATTGTTTCGGAACTCAGTTATCATTTTGGCCGGCACCCTGTGCCTGTGGCCGACCGTCACCTGGTCGCAGGTTCCCTCTTACGTGCGGCCGGCCACCCGGAACACCGGCGGCACCCGGCCGCCGGCGGAGAAAGAACTGATCTATGTGACCGTCCCGGGAACTCTGGAGGGAACATGGGATAGTGCCGGCACGGGAATCGTGGTGCTGGATGTCGCGAACAACTTTGGATTCGTTAAGCGGATTCCCACCTGGGACGTGCCGGCGAGCGCGTTCCCCATGCAGGTGGCCGGGGTCACGGCCAGTGTCGAGAACCAGATGATTTACGTCGCGGCGCGCGGCAAGCTCGGCGCCTGGGACTTGAAGACGGAAAAGATGGTCTGGGAAAACGCCTTTGACGGTAGCTGCTGCGAGCGTCCGCAAATGGCGCCCGACAGCTCGTTCATGTACGTGGGGTCGGACCTCAAGGATTTTTGGTATGTCGTGAATCCCAAGAACGGCGAATTGATCACGACCGTCCGGTCCCCCCTCAGTCCCAACGCCCACAACCTGAACCTGAGCCATGACGGCAAGACCGCCTTCATGTCGCCCAACGGCAAGGTCATGGGCATCGCCGACACGACGACGAACACGCTCACCAAGACGATCCCGTTTCCGGACAACGTCCGGGTCTTCGTGCTGAATCACGATGACTCGCTGATCTACTCCAACCAGAACAACCTGCTCGGATTCGTGATCGCCGATGTGAAGACGGGAGCGATCCTCCACAAGGTGGAGGTAACGGGTTTCCCCTTTCACGAGATCTGGGATGTCACACCGCGCCCGCGCATTCCGCACGCCTGCCCGAGCCACGGTATTGCCCTGGTCAACAACGAGACGGAGGTCTGGTGCGTCGATGGCATCAACAATTACATCCACATTTTCGACAACACCCAGATGCCGCCGAAGCAAATCGCGGGAGCGAGCATCAAGACCAATGGGGGAGCCTACTGGATCACCATCGGCTTGGATGGAAAGCTGGCCTACTGCTCGTCCGGGGATGTCATCGACACCAAGACCCACAAGATCGTCGGCCAGATGAAGGATGAATACGGCCGCATTCTGCGCAGCGAGAAGCTCCTGGACATGCTCTTTGTCGGCGGGAAACTGACCCGGGTGTCGAATCAGTTCGGCAATGGCTCGATTGCCGTCGTCGAGCCGGCCTCGACCAAGAAGTAATCCCTCACATCCCCATGCAAGCGCCCGGCCCCACGCGCCCTGGAGAAGTCAGCCGCCGGAACTTCCTGCTCGGCCTCGGGGTCGGCGCCGCCGGGCTCGGCCTGGCCCCTCGTGGTTTCGCGGCTGCGGCTGCGGAACGCATGGCGGCCAAGCGCCTTCGCGGCATTTTTCCCATCGCCCAGACGCCGTTCACCGCGGCGGACAAACTCGATCTCGAATCCCTGGTCCGCCAGGTGGATTTCATCGAGCGTGGCGGCGTGCACGGCTTCGTGTGGCCGCAGAATGCGAGTGAGTGGTCGACCATGACCGATGACGAGCGGCTGGTTGGCATGGAGGCGGTGGGCCACGCCGGCGCAAAGTTGCGGACGGCGATCATCCTCGGCGTGCAGGGGACGGACCTCGCGGCGGTGCGCAAGTTCGTGAAGCAGGCCGAGCGCGTCGGCGCGGATGGCATCATTTCCCTGCCGCCCTCCGAGACGGCCGACGCTAAGACCATCCTGCAGTACTTCCAGGAGGTCGGGAAGATGAGCAATCTGCCGCTGTTTGTGCAGGCGGTGGGCAACGTGGAGGTGGATCTCCTGCTTGAGCTTTACCGCACGGTGCCGACGATGCGTTACGTCAAGGACGAGACGGGCGATCCGTTGCAGCGCGTCGTACCCCTGCGCGAAAAGAGCCACGATGAGATCAAGGTCTTTTCCGGCGGACACGGCCGGAAGCTCATTGAGGAGATGGAGCTGGGTTTTACCGGCACCATGCCCGCGGCGTCGCTCGCGGATCTTTATGTGACGACCTTCGACCTCTGGCATGCGGGCAAGAAGGACGCGGCGAAGGAAAATCACGCCCGGACGCTCGACGCGCTCGCCACAATGCTTCGTTACGGCACCGAAGGCATGAAATACGTTCTTCAGCTTCGCGGCGTGTTCAACACCTACGCGGCGCGGAAGCCAGTGGCCCGCGGTCTCACCGATGCGGCTAAAATCGCCACGGGTGGAGCGAAGACCCAGCCGCTTGACGAAGAGGGCAAGAAGATCCTACAGGCGCTGGTCACTTCGCTGAAGCCGTACTTCAAGGCGTAAAGCCGGTTGGTGGCATCAGAGGACAGGATTAGGTTGACCCCGGATTTTCCGGGGCCGGCTTGACTCGACCGCCCGTCATTGCTGACTCGCGGCCATGGCCGCTTCCGACCTGACCATCGGCTTTGATGCCGACGACACCCTCTGGCACAACGAGGTGATCTTCGAGCAGGCGCACGAGCGCTACCGCGCCTTGCTGGCCCAATACCACGATGCCGCGACGGTCGATCGCACGCTCTTCGGGGTCGAGATGCGCAACCTCGAGCTTTATGGCTATGGGATCAAGGGCTACACGCTCTCCGCCATTGAAACCGCGATCGAGCTTACCGGCGGCCGGATCAGTGCGGGTGAAATCCGCGGGTTGATCGAGCTAGGGCGCGAGATGCTCGCCCATCCGGTCAACCTTCTTGAGGGTGTGGCCGAGACCTTGGCGGCACTTGCTCCGCGCCATCGTTTGGTGCTCATCACCAAGGGCGACCTGCGAGACCAGGAACGGAAGCTGGGCAAGTCCGGCCTCGCCGTCCATTTCGAGCATGTTGAAATCGTCTCGGAGAAAAACGCCGGCGCCTACCGCCGGTTTTTCCAACGGCACGGCATCGCCCCCGGACGCTTTCTCATGGTCGGCAATTCGCTGAAGTCCGACATCCTGCCCGTGCTCGAACTCGGCGGTGCCGGGGCGCACATTCCCTATCACCTCACCTGGGCGGCCGAGCACGCGGAGCAGCCGGTGGCGCATCCGGGCCGACTCTTCACGTTGAAACACATGCGAGAGCTGCCGGGCGCGGTGCAAAGCTGGGCCGGGTTGTAATAGTCCGAAGATTCGGACGTAGCAGCCGAGGTGACGAGGCAGAAGCTTGTTGTAGCGGCGCTCTATGAGCGCCGAATTCAAGCCGGCGGTCATAGACCGCCGCTACAACCTACCCAGCCTCGTCACCTCGGCTGCTCCATGGCCCCAATTTGCTTCCGGCGATTTCCTTCACTCCTTTTCGGGATCATGGCATCATTGCTCTCACCCGTATCCGACGCGCCGGTGGATGAAACGCTCATCGACGCCTATTCCAGCGCGGTGTCCGACGCCGTGGCCGCCGCACATCCTGCGGTGGTCCATATTGAGGTCCGCGGTCAGCGCGCTGCCGCTGGCAACCAGACCCAGTCGGAACAACCGGGCGGGTCCGGCTCGGGGTTCTTCATCTCGCCCGACGGTTATATTCTCACCAACAGCCACGTCGTCCATGGCGCGCGTGAATGGAAGGTCTTCCTCGCTGATGGCCGCAAGCTGTCTGCCGATCTGATCGGCGACGATCCGGACACGGATCTCGCGGTGCTGCGGGTCAGCGCCGATGAACTCTCCTTTCTGACGCTCGCCGACAGCGACACGCTGCGTCCCGGGCAGATTGCCATCGCGATCGGCTCCCCGATGGGATTCCAGCAGACGGTGACCGCCGGCATTGTCAGCGGGCTCGGCCGCTCGCTGCGTGGCGCCTCTGGTCGGCTGATTGACAATGTGATCCAGACTGACGCCGCGCTCAATCCCGGCAACTCCGGCGGTCCGCTCGTCAACTCCCGTGGCGAGGTCATTGGCGTGAACACCGCCATCATCCGTCCGGCGCAGGGCATCTGCTTCGCCATCGCGAGCAACACGGCACACTGGGTCGTGGGATTGCTAATCAAGGACGGACGCATCCGCCGCAGCTTCATCGGCGTCGCCGGACAAACCGTCCCGCTGATCCGCAAGGTCGCGCGTTATCACCACCTCAAGGAGGAAACCGGCGTGCTGGTTGCGGGCCTGGAGCCCGACAGCCCGGCGACCCGCGCCGGCCTGCAGGAGGGCGACATCGTGCTCGCTCTCGACGGTGCGCCCACGCCGGCGGTCGACGCGCTGCACAAGCTGCTGACGGGCGACCGGATCGGCGAGCGGGCGATTGTCAGCTTCCTGCGGGGCGTCGAACTGCGCCGCCACGCGATCATCCCGCTCGAAATGCCCGGCCGCAGCTGAGGAGTTTCCGGGTTTTTGGCCACTGATTGCACAGATGGGCACAGATACGAGCCCATGATCTCGAACCGGTGATTCCGGGGTTTTGTATCTGGGCCCAACCCTGTAATCAGTGGCTAAAATCCTGGCTGTTGTTGAAGCTTGGGTTTGCCTCCGTTACTTTGGGCGCTGAGATTCGTCAGGTCTCGGCTGCTTAAACCCCGTCTTGGTTTCCCCTTATGCACTCATCCCGTCTTCGCCCCCTTGCGATACTTCAGCTCCTGCTCGCCGGCGCGTCTTTGCTCGGCCCCGGCCGGCTCACTGCGGCCGACGTCACGGCCGTTCCGCCCACCATTTTTGTGATGGGCGACTCGACGGCCCGGAACCCCGGCAATGGCAAAAACGGCCAGCCTTGGGCCGGGTGGGGTACTCCCCTGGCCGATTATTTTGATCCCGCCCGCGCGGTCGTCGCGAATGTCGCCCACGCCGGCACGTCGAGCCGCACCTACTATAACAATCCCGCGGACTGGCCGCACGCCCTGCCGCTGATCAAGGCGGGTGATTTCGTGCTCCTCGTCTTCGGCATCAATGATGGCGGCCCGCCGACTTCCGTTTCCGCCCGCGGCTCGATCCCCGGCATCGGCGATGAGACCGTCGAGTTGAAGCGCCCCGACGGCACGGTCGAGATTGCCCACACCTATGGCTGGTACATGTCCACGATGGCCACCGCGGCGCGGGACAAGGGGGCGCGCGTTTACCTGCTGACAGTGACCACGCGCAACATCTGGACGAATCCCAAGGTGAAGTTCAACGACGCCACGCCCGCCGGGCCGCTGCCGGCGGACTACGATCCGAAGGAGGACCGCATCGAGCGCGGCACGGCGAACGGCAAATACACCCAGTGGACCAAGGACATCGGGGCGAAGCTGCACTTGCCCGTGCTGGACCTGACCAACCTGTGTGCGGACAAATACGAAAAAATGGGGCGGGAGACGGTCAACGCCTTATACAGCGACCACAACCACACCTATGTGCCCGGAGCGGACATTGTCGCCGCCTCGATTGTCTCCGGCCTGAAGGCGTTCAAGGGCAGCCCGTTCCTCCCGTTGCTCTCGGACAAGGGCCGCGCGGTGGCCTCAGCGGACGCCAGGTACCTGAACGAAAATCCCGCGCCCTGATTTTTGGCCACGAAGGCACGAAGACACGGAGGTCAATTCATTCCTTGCTTTGGGTCTTCGGGCCTCCGTGGCCAATCCGCCGGTTGCATTGGAGGCTTGACCAGCACGCCGCATTGCGGGCCCCTTGTATGATGGCGACACCGGCCGACGAGAATTTCAACGATTACAAGAAGGCGGAGAAAAAAGCCCTCGAAATCCTCGCGGCGATGAAGGCCGTGAGCCCCAAGAAGGTGGACATCGAACTCGCGCTGCTCGTGGCGATCTTTGAGCTCCACAAGGGCACGCTTCCCGCGGACACCATCGCGGCCATCGTGCAGGGACATCTCAAGGCGCTAATTCCGTTTTATGCGGGGAAGACCGCCGGCTAGCCGCGGCTCGGTTTTGAAAGCTGTCTTCGACTGATTCGCGCCGCATCTTTTACCTGTCAGTTGCGTCGTGCTACTGACCCCCTTTGCCCCATGAAAATTACCCCCATGAAAATGTTGCCCCTTCTCGCCCTGCTCGCTGGTTCGTCCCTGCTGTCCGGTGCGGAGCAGCCCTGGCGGCAGGTCACCCAGCCGACGGTTGCCGAGGCGGCAGCCAGCTTTCCCAAGCCCGCCCGCGAATATGGCGCCATCAACTGGTCCATCTGGGGCGGACCCCAGAGCAAGGAAAAGGTTCTCGGCGAGATTGAGCGGATGCAGGCGAATGGAAACTACGTCTACATGATCAACAACTCGCGCGGGCTCCAGCCCAAGTACTTTTCGCCCGAGTATCTCGATTTGGTCAAATTCACCGTCGATGAACTGAAAAAGCGCGGGATGAAACTGTGGATCGAGAACGACGCGGGCTATCCGGACGGCATGGCGGGCGGTCTCATCAGCAAGGATTATCCCGAGCTCGGCATGCAGGCACTCGTCGCCGATGCGCGCTACTCGGTGGCCGCCGGCCAGACGCTGAGGATTCCGGTGCCGCCCGACACGCTGGGCATTCTCGCTTACAACCGGCAGGCCGGTCCGGCCAAGGCCCTGCCGCTTCCGGCCGACGGCCGCTTCCAATACACCGCGCCGAATCCCGGCTCGTCGGAGATCATCTTCGTGCGCCACGTCTTGCGCAGCTCGCCCACCCGCTACACCAACCGCGAGGACGGCACCGCGGACAAGGACAGCCTCTATTCGCTGATCGACTATCTCAATCCCGAGGCGACCCGCACTTACCTGAAGCTCATCCACGAAACCTACGAAAAGATCGTCGGCGACGAGTTCGGCAAGACCATCCTGGGCTTCCGCGGCGACGAACCCGACTACACGGGCTTCATGCCCTGGACCCCCAAGCTGCTCGAGACCTTCCGGCAGACGAAGGGCTACGATCTCCAGCCTTACCTGGCGCAATTCTTCGCCCCGGAGTTCACGCCCGAGGTGCTGCGCGCGAAGGCGGATTACTGGGATGTGTGGAGCGCGATGTTCCGCGACAATTATTTCAAGCCGCAGCAGGAGTGGTGCAAGGCGCGCAACATGGACTTCATGGTGCATCTGAACCACGAGGAACTCATGCTGAATCTCGCCCTCGGCGAGGATCTCATCCGCAACGAGGGCTCCTTCTTCCGCGCCATGCGTCAGGTGGGAGTGTCCGGCATCGACAACCTCGGCCAGATCGGGCCGGGCATTGTCGCCGATTTTCCAAAACTCGCCGCCTCGACGGCCCACTTGAATGGCCACCCGCAGGTTTGGACCGAATCGGGCGGCACCCTGCACCAGGCGGGCAAGTTTGTCACCGACTACCAGTTTGTGCGCGGCGTCAATTTTATGAACATCCGCGGCTTGACCAACCCGGTGGCCGACAGCGCCCAGCTGTTGCTCAATCCTTCCACCACGACCGCGTGGTATGTCAACCGCGCCAGCTACCTGCTCGCAAGCGGTAGGCCGGGCGCCCAAGTCGCGCTGTTTCATCCGACGGACAGCATGTGGATGGGCGACAAGGAATCCGACGATGTCACGGTCAAGCTAACGACCCAGCTGATGGAGCATCAGATCGACTTCGACCACATCGACACGGATGCCCTGGTCACGGACTGCACGCTTGCCGACGGTGGCCTGAAGAATCTGAGCGGGCAGGTCTACCGCGGAATTGTCATCCCGACCTCGACCGTGATCGACAAGCGGATGCTGGACCGGCTGCGGGCGTTTGCCGCGGCCGGCGGCAAGGTCGTTTTCGTCGGACGCACTCCCACGATGGTCGTTGGCCGCAGCTTCATGAATCCCGAGCCCGGCGCGCCGGATCTCAGCTTCGCCACGCTCGAGCCCAAGCCGGAGATCACCGACCGCGTGGTCGCGGCGTTGCCGCCCTCGGACGTCCGGCTCAGCGCCTCGTGCCCGCCGATCAAATACATCCGCCGCACGCTCAAGGATGGTGACGTATATTTCTTCTTCAATGAGTCCAACCAGTTACAGTCGCTCACGGCGACCTTGGCTGGCACCGGGCAGGTCCAGGTGTGGGACGCCACTCGCGGGACGGTTCATCCACTGGCGTCGGTCGCGAAGGCCGCGGGCAGCGTGACGGTGCCGCTGACGCTCGGGCCGCAGGAGTCGCGCTTTATTGTAATCGGCCCGCTGCCGGCTTCCGCCGGCCAGCCTCTGCCGTCGGTTTCAACCAGTCAGTCCCTCGCCGAATTGAGCGGGGACTGGTCAGTGACACTGGGCGCCAAGCAGGTGACCTCGGCACTCAAGTCATGGGAAGATCTGGGCGTCACGTCGTTTGCCGGCACCGCGGTCTACAAGCGCGAATTTACCGCGCCCGCCTCCCTGCCGCAGGGCAAGCGGGTCTATCTCGACCTGGGGAATGCGCATGAGGATGTGCGTGTCCGCTTCAACGGTTCCGATCTCGAGGCCAAGGCTTGGCCGCCGTATCTTTGGGACGTAACCGGGCTGATCAAGGGTGGGGCCAACACGCTTGAAGTGCAGGTGCAGATGCCGCCCGCGGGTGGTGGCCGTGGTGGGTTCGGTGGCGCCGCCGGCCGCCGCGGCGGAGCCGGAGCTGCTGCCGCTCCCGGTGCGCCTCGTGGATTTGCCCCGACGGGAGTTCCCGGTGGGCTGACGGCCGACAACGGTGGTGGACGTGGCCGCGGTGGTCTCGGGGCTGCCGGCGGCGCGGCGGTACCGGCGGGTGGCCGCCAAGGCAATGCGCCCGCCGAACTCGCGAGTGTCGCTTCCGGATTGCTCGGCCCGGTCCGCGTGCTCGCGCAATAGTCGCGGGGTTTGCGTCAAATTCGTAGCAGCCGAGGTAACGAGGCTGGGCCTTGTTGCGTGATCACCGCCGGTGATAGCGCGATGCTTCAGTCGGTGTCTTTTTGCGTCCGGAGTGCGGATAGAAGCACTCTACTGCTTGGAATATTCCACGTCGGTGACGTGTTCGAGCCAGGCGGCCGAGTTGCCCTCGGCGTCCGTCTGCTGGACCGCGAGGTGGACCATCACGCCACCGGGAGCGGCGCCATGCCAATGACGCTCGCCGGGTTCGAACCACACCGTGTCACCGGGATGTAGCTCAACCACGTTGTCACCGGCCCGCTGCACCCGGCAAATTCCGGAGAGGATGTGCAGCACCTGCCCCGCGGGATGCGTGTGCCACGCCGTCCGGGCCTTGGGCTCAAAGGTCACCCGCAGTACGCGCACGCGGGAGGTATTTGGCCCGGCGGCGATCTCATCCAGCCACACCGTGCCCGTGAACCACTCGGCGGGACCGCGCTTGGAGACAGGGATGCCGGCACGGGTGATGTTCATCGCCCGCCACACTAGGAATCCTGCAGGCTGCTTGGCAAGGCGGGCGGCTGGTCAGTTTGTTGTAGCGGCGCTCTATGAGCGCCGCTCTTCCCAGGCCGGCGGTCATCCACCGGCGCTGAAGCTATGGCGGACAAGTAGACCGCCGCTACAATTTTCAAATCGAGCCACTACCGAAATTCTGGACGGATCAGGGGGCGACGGCGGGGACCGGTTGCTGTCTCTTTCCATCGGGTCGGATCGACAGGTTGTCCGTCATCACGTAGATGGTCATCGCCAGCATGATAAAAAAGGCCGCCACCCAGAAAAACGGGCTTTGATGCATGCGTTTCCAGTAGGGGCGATGCTGGGGACGGGCGCCGCCGTCGTGTGGTTGAGGGTGGGGATCATTCATGGATTTGTCGGTATTGGAGGAAGCTCGGAGGTGTCGCCAAAGTCGGGCCCTACGAGGGATTAGAGTCGGTTAGGGCCGAGCTTGCTCGGGTCTTCCGCGCTATTTCCCGGCCGGGCCTTTTTCATTCGGCTCGGTTTTCGGCGTGGGCTTTCCGTCTGGCTGCCAGTGGCCTTCGCTCCAGTGCTTGGTTGCGGCATCGTAGGTGCCCATGATCCACACTGACTCCACGGTCGGTGGCATGCTCCACTTCCCGGAGACCCACGTCCATTGCCCCTTCACGGGCATGTAGTACCCGGCCACCCAGAAATAGAGCGGCCCGGGTGCAGGCGGTTTCGTCTCGGCCCGAAGCTTGGGCGGCGGCGCTTCCATGATGGTCGGATCCGTGCGGGCCCCGAAGGTCTCGGAGCCGCCGTGGGCGGTGGCCGGCGCGTCGGCGGGAGGTGGGGGATTGGCCGCGGTCTCACGGTTGCTTTCGCCAAACGATGTCGCCGCCAGAACGCTGGCACTGAGGCCGGCCAGAACCCACACGAGTGTCGTTTTCATAGGCCGCGACTGACCCGGACGGCAGGGGTTGGTTGCAATGGGGCGCAGGTGCGATGGAAGTTCCCTTGTCAGGCTTCGCATTACATGGCTGCCTTTCAATGCCTTGGCCCCTCCTTCCAGCCAAAACATGCCGATCCTCACGCGAAGCAGTCTGGCTGAGGTCTCCACTCAGGCGGAGGACAGGGCGAAGGTCGTCATCCGGCCCGGTGCGGGGCTCATACGGGCAGGACTGTTATCCCTTTGCTGGCTCACCCTTCCACTCGCGGGTCAAACGTCGCTGGCGGACTACATGGCCAGCGGGCAGGCGAAAGGCGACAAGGGAGACTACGAGGGAGCCATCGCGGACTTCAGTCAGGCACTCACACAAGATCCGAAAAACGCGCCCGCCTACTACCTGCGCGGCCGGGCCAAGCTTGTGCGGAAGGATCTCGCTGGGGCGATTGACGACTTCAGTCATGCCATCGACCTTGAGCCCAACCATCAAGCATGGTCCTTCGAAAGCCGCGGGCTGGCGAAAAGGGACCAAGGCGATCTCGACGGGGCGATCGCCGATTTTGACCTCGCGGTCATGCTGGATGGGAAGAACCCGCTTTTTTTCTATAATCGGGGCAGTGCCAAGGACACCCGGGATGACTTGCTCGGGGCGATGGTCGATTTCGACCATGCCATCGACCTGGATCCAAATTACGCTGACGCCTATAGCGGCCGTGGTTCCGTCAAGTTTCAGCGAGGCGACTATCCCGACGCCCTGCCCGATCTCAATCGCGCCATTTTCCTGAACCCGCGGGATTATTATGCCTGGATGCTGCGAGGAAACATCAAGAATGACCAAGGGGATCACGACGGTGCGATCCGCGATCTCGATCGGGCTGTCGCCCTGGCTCCGGCGTTTGCCCGCGCTTACATGAGTCGGGGAAATGCCAAACAAGCAAAAGAAGATTACGACAGTGCCATTGCCGACTATGACCACGCGATCGCGTTGGATCCGGATTTCGCGCATGCCTTCTACAATCGCGGTCTGACCAGGAACAATAAAGGCGACCGTACTGGGGCCCTAGCCGACATGGATCGCGCGATCGCGTTGAGTCCGACAGATTTTCTGGGTTTTTTCGGTCGCGGTCTGGTGAAGAATGACAGCGGCAACCCCGCCGGTGCCATCGCCGACTTTGATCGCGCCCTAGCGTTGAATCCAAAAAGTGTCCGCACCCTCGTCTACCGCGCCCGAGCCAAGGATGGCATGGGGAACTACGCAGGGGCCCTGGCCGACAACGCGCAGGCCATGCCTTTGGGTACGGACAATGACCACCTTTTCAGTGAACGCGGCAATTTCAAGATCTCCGCTGGTGATTACGCGGGTGCAGTGGCGGATTTCAGTCGGGAAATTACGCTGAACCCAAGGAACGTCATAGATCTCTGCAATCGCGGCATCGCCCTGATGAAAATGGAGAATTTTGACGGCGCCATCAGTGACTTTGACCGCGCCCTGAATTTTGACTCCCGCAATGAAACCGCCTGGTATAACCGTGGTCTCGCGAACCAGGGCAAGGGCAACTATGCGGCGGCGGTTGCCGATTTTGACCGCCTGCTGGATCTGAATCCGGGCCACGTTTTGTCCTATGTCTATCGCGGCGTGGCCAAGAGCTTTCTCGGCAACTATGCCCAAGCCTTGGAGGATTACCGCAAAGCTATGTTCTTCGACGATAACAATGTATTTGCGCTGTCCTCCCGCGCCCGGACGAAGACCGCCATGCTCGACTTCCCGGGAGCCATTGGTGATTTAGACCGCGTTCTTGTGCTCAGCCCAAAGAATGCCGTGGCCCTCGAACTTCGCGGCGACGCCAGGAGAATGACAGGTAATTTTGACGGCGCCATGGCCGACTACAGCTCCGCGATAAACCTCGGGCCGGAGAAAACCCCGACATGGGAAGGACTGGTTTTGAAGAGAATCCGCGTCCGGCTATGGGATAAGGGAGAGCTTAGTGCCGGAATTGCCGACATCAACGAGGCCATGGTACGCGGCCTGCAAAATCGGGGCGCTTGGGAAAACCGTGGCCTGGCGAAAAGGCAAATAGGCGACCTGGCCGGAGCGATTGCCGACTTCGATCTCCTGATAGGCAAAAATTCGGCCGATGCCGCGGCTCACTTTGATCGCGGCGTGGCGAAGGACGCCAAGGGCGACTTCAGGGGCGCTTTGAGCGATTACAACCGGACGATCATTCTGGCGAAGAACAACGAGTCGCTGCTTGAAACGGCAGGCTATGCGCGCCTGCGCAGCGCCATCATTCTCGCCCGGGCACCATGGAACCAGCCGATGGATGCGCTAGGCCACCTAGTCGAGCACTGGCCGAGAGGGTCGACTGAGATCTTTGCGCGATTCTTGGCCGGCATCCTGCCGGAATCTGTATTTTTAGATACATCATTTGCTCCCTACATCGCCCGCGATCTGCGCCGGCACGAATGTCTGGTGACCTACTATGCCGGGATGATGCATCTGCTGCACCAAGACCCGCAGGGCGCGGAGATCTTATTCAAGCGGTGCGTGGCCTCCGGCTCCATCTCGTCCGACGAATACCTGCTCGCCCAACGGGAACTCGGGCGATTGCCGCCCGCCCGGCCGTGAGCATTTTGCCCGGTCAGGACTATTAATCGCGAAGAAGCGAGGGGGCGAAAAAAACCATCGAGGAGCGGAACGGGCAGAAGACCGATCTTCGCTCCCTTGTCGGCTCGGAGTTCATCCGCCCACCGCTCACTTCATCAACTCGGCCAGCGGGCCTTTGACGGCCTCGGCCCAGATGACGTAGCCCTTTTCATTCGGGTGCAGCTTGTCGGCCATGATGTCCGGCTGGAGCACGCCGTTGGCGTCGAGGAATTTGTCGCCGATATCGAGGTAGAAGACATTTTTGCCGTCGTGGAGCTTCGCAATGATCGGGTTGACGTCGGAGACTATCTTCCGGGCCGCGTCGCCCGGATTGCCCCGCGGGAAGATGCCGAGCAGCAGGATTTTGGCGGCGGGGAAATCCTTGCGCATCTCCATCACGATCGCGCCGACGCCCTCGGCGATTTCCGCGGAGGTGCAGGTGGTGTAGTTGTTGGTCCCGATCATCAGCATGATGGCCTTGGGCTGGAAGCCCCGGCCTTCGCCGTCCATGAGGCGGTAGAGCACGCCCTGGGTGGTGTCGCCGCCGATGCCGAAGTTCGCCGTCTTGATGGCGCCGTAATATTTATCAAAGACCGCCTTGCCGGCCCGGGGAGGGTTGGGGTCGCCGGCTGGCCCGCTATTGCGCCAGAAGTCATTGATGGAATCGCCCATGAAGAGCAGGTCGATGTCGCCCTTTTGGGCAACGGCGAGGTTGGCCTCGTGCTTGGCGCGATGCATCGGATTGAGAGCGGGAACGGTGGCTGGATTCACCCGCGGCGGGCGGACGGCGATCAGGTCCGGAAACTTGGCGACGATGGCCTTGGTTGCGGGATCAGCCTGGCTCACGAACCGCTTCAGGCTCTCATTGGCCTGCACGACCTCGGCAGCCGTGGGCCGCGCAATGGCCACCGCGGCCGGAACCGGGGCGGAAGCGGGCGCCGCCATGGCGGCATCCGCGGCGTGGCCCATCGGGACGCGCAGCGCGAATGTGCCCAGCAATGAAAGAACAATCAGTCGACGGGTGAACGGAGGGGTATTCATCACATCTCTTGTTAATTTGGCCCGGCGCTGACGCAATTTAAAATCCGCCCGAATCTATTTCACCAAGCCCAGACATTGCCCGCGACCGTCGCGGCTCGCTTGGAGGAAGGGGAGTGGAATCCCTTAGTCTCCGGTCGTGGCTGACTGTGGCGGCGATGGCCGATTCCCCCGATGGCGGGCGCACTGTGCCAGTGGTATGATGAAAAGATGAAGACGCCGCCGCATCGGGAATTTGTGCCGGTGGAGCCCTTGCGCCTTCCGGGCGTCACCCAGCAATGCTGGACCGGCCCGACCCCCGCTGGAGTCGTGAACGAAGGCGAACGTTGATTCGCTTGGGCACATGGAGGCGTTTTTGGTCGGCAGCCGCCGGGCTGGCGGTTGGGCTGCTGGCGGGCTGCAATGGGACCTTGCCCGTCGGCGTGGCCGCCTACAGTGCGGGCATGGGCCGCGAGGCGAAAAATCCGGCACCCATTTCGCGGATGAAAAAATCCGAGGCCATGATGATCGCAAAACTTTGGGCGTCCAGCGACCTTGCCAACCGGAGCTTCACGACCGTGCTACCGACCGGGAGCATGCTCCCGGTCCTCGATAGCAACAGCATTCTGCTGATGGAACGGGTGACAGCCGGCGAACTGCGGAAGAACGACATTGCCATCTATCAGAGCGGGAAGGATGGCATGAGGATCGTGCACCGGGCGAAGGAGGTCACGCGCGATGGAGTTTATTTTGAGGGGGACGCCAACTCGCGGAGCGACGGCTGGATCGCTTCCGACCAAGTCCGCTGGCGGATCGCCGGCATTCTCTACACGTCGCCGCAGGCCCCGGATCCGGCCAAGCCGGATCGTTCCGAACCAGCCGCCTTGGGTCAGCTGCTCCGCTGATTGCAGCGCTTTTAAGCTCAGGGCTTCTTCACCTCGCGGATCGTGATCGCCTGGCCTTCCTTGACGGTGAGCTTGAGGCCGGACGTGTCGACGTTGTGCGCGTTTTCAATCACGAGGCCCCGTTGCGCGGTGATGTCGCAGTTCACGAACGTGATGCCCTCGATGTAGCTGTCGTATAACCCGTGCATCATGCCGGCGGAGGCGACGGTGCCGTGGACGTTGATGAGTTTCACGTTGCGCACGATGGGTTGCATGCGGACGTCGCCGGAAACGTTGATGCGCATGTTCCACTCCAGGTTGAACTCGACGAACTGGCGGGTGTCGCGCAGCTCCAGGTTGCGGTAGGTGATGTTTTCCACCACGCCACCGCGGCTCGGCTGGGTCTTGAACCGGATGGGAGCGAAGTTGCCGTCCGTGGCGATGCAGTCGCGCACCTCGACGTTGCGGATGCCGCCGGAGGTCTCGCTGCCCATGGCGGCGCCGCCGTGGCCGTAGGCGAAGGTCGTTTTCTCGATGATGATGTCCTCGCACGGGCGGTTGACGCGGCGGCCGTCTTCATCCTTGCCGGATTTGATGGAGAGGCAGTCGTCGTTGCAGTCGAAGTAGCAGCCGGTGATCAGCACGTGCCGGCAGGAATCCACATCCATGCCGTCGGAGCTGGGAATGTAATGCTCGGCGATGGACTTGAGCTTCTCGGCGACGACGTTTTCGCAATAGATGAACACCCAGCCCCAGCGGGCCTCGTTCTTCAGCGTGAGGCCGGATACGCGCACGTCCGTGCAGTTTTGAAACACGACCGAGCGCGGCGGGGTGTTGATGGTGCCGCCGCCCCCGCCGCCGCGGGGGATGGCGACGCCGGCGGCATTGATGATCGGAATATTTTTGGACGTGTTCCAAAGGCTGAGCGTGCCGGTGGTCGGAAGCGGCAGGGAGAAAACCTCCTCGGGCTTCGGGAGTGGTCCCGTGGGCGTCGTGGCGGCAAAGCCCGCGCCCGGCGCGCCTGGTCCACCCGGCCCGCCCGGTCCGCCACCACGACGTCCGCCAGCCGGTGGCGCGCCCGCGCCAGCTTGGCCGCGTTGGCCTCCGGCCGCCGGGGCTCCGCCCGGACCGGGAACGATCCGCGCGTTCTGGCCGAAGTTGGCCCAGGCGTCGCCCGAGCCGTCGATGAGGCCTTCGCCCGAGACGCTGACGTTTTTCATGCCGACGAAATTGAGGAAGGCGGATGTCCAATAGCGCTCGATACCCTCCCAGCGCGTGTAGATCGGCGGGAAGTCGGCGATGGTGATGGTGCTCTTGAGGACGGCGTCCTTTTCCACGAGTAGGTCCACGCCCTGTTTGAAATAAAGCGCGCCAGTGAGGAACGTGCCCTTGGGGATGACGATCACGCCACCGCCGGCCGCGGCGCACTGGTCAATGGCGGCCTGGATCGCCTTGGTGTTGACGGTCTGTCCGTCACCCACGGCCCCGAGCTCGGAAATGACATAGCGGGTTGAGGGCCGCCGCGCGCTTTGGAGCGACATGCAGCCAACGAGCAGGGCGGCGGACATCGCGAGGAAGATGAGGGCTTTTTTCATGGGGCTGGATGGGGGCGGGGAGGACGAACGAAGACGCAGGTTAAAGGAACGGAAAGGAGCGGGGTTGCCACCGGTTGACGAACCGCGGGGCAAAAAGTAGCGGACAAGAGACCGGATCATTCCAGCCAAAATTCTCCTCGCGGCGGCCTCTGGGCAGAAGCGGGGGGAATTAACCCTGATCCCTTCTCTCCTCCCTTGTCACCCCGGCGGCTCTTGCGCGGCCACCACAGCGGCGGTCTTTGGACGGCTCGCTTCTCAGGGATTTTCCGGCACAGGCAGCTGGGGCAGGCCGGCCGCACCGGCGGACGAGGCAAAGGCCGTGATGGTCACCACCGGGGCCTCCGCGCTCACGGTGTGCGCGGCCCCGGCGGGGATGTCCACGCGTGTGCCCGCGCCAGCCAGGACGGCAGGTTGGGTCCGCCCGTCATTTATGAGCAGGGTGCCCGCCAGGACGTAAATGCGAACGCTGGCATCATGGCAGTGAAGGGGCGCGGCGGGAAAGCCGCCTTGATGCACCGTGACCGGCCAGAGATCATCCCGTGCGATCTCAGCCAGCACCTCGGTCTTTGAGGCAAAGTGTCCCGGCTTGATCGTGGTCTTGGCGCGCGCTTTCATTGGCTGGGCGAGCGATGTGTCATGGGAAACCCGGTGGCGTCAAAGCGCAGGAGTGGGTCAATCGGTCTTTCCGCCATCGAACCTGCACTACTTCCTCCCGGTTCATTGCGGTGGAAAACCGATCCTTGGCTTAAAATCCCGGCATTTTTTTCCCCGCGGCCTTTTGCGCGAGCTCGGCATCAACGCGGGCCTTGATGGACTCGGCGCGGCGGTGGACTTCATCGGCCACCCGTTCAAAATCCTGCGACATGATCTTCCCGCGCTGACTGACCAGTTTGCCGCCGATGTAGACCTGCTCCAGATTGGCCTGGCTGCAGGCCAGTACCAGGGTCGCGTAGGGATCGTGCACCGGCCCGGTATCCCGGTCCCGGGGATTGATGACCAGGAAATCCGCGAATTTTCCCGGCTCGAGGTTCGCGGGCGGGTCGCCGCGGCCCACCTCGCGAATCTTTCCGTCCGTTCCCACCACGAGGTAGCCGATGAACGGCGCGCGCTCGGATTCCTTCATGGTGAGCAGGAGGCCGTTCTTGACCAGCAGCAGCGCGGGGTCCGCCGCCGCCGCGAGCAGGACGGGTCCGGCCAGCGCCTGCAGGAATCCGCCCTTCAGCCATGACCGGATGGATTTTCTCATGCCGGCTGAAAAGCAAACCGCGAGCCAAACCGGCCGCATCCCGTCGCATCCGCCGCCCGATCGGTTTCAGGCCTCGACGCAACGCCGCTGTGTCGGAGTGCGAAGTCCCGCCGCTTTGAGCAGTGGTGCGCAAATCCGCAGGTACAGCCACGGAGGCCTTGCGGGTGAAAGGCTTTCGGCAACCTTGGCGGTGCGATGACTACCGCTTCACCGTCCGTGCGTTCACCGATTCACTATGCGTGGATTGTCGTGGCCGTGACCTTTCTCACGCTGCTCGCGGCGGCGGGCGGGCGGGCCGCTCCCGGGGTGATGATCCTGCCGGTCTGCAACGAATTCCAGTGGAGCCGGGCGACGGTGTCGTCGATCATCGCGATCAACATTTTTCTCTATGGCCTGATCGGGCCGTTTGCCGCGGCGCTGTACCAGAGCCTGGGCCTGCGGCGGACGATGCTGCTGGCGATGACACTCATGGGGGCGGGTTACGGGTTGTCGACCTTGGCCACGCAGTACTGGCAGTTCGTGGTCCTGTGGGGCTTCGTCGTGGGCGCGGGCTCGGGCATGGCGGCGACGGTGTTGGGCGCGGCGGTTGCGACGCGCTGGTTCACGCAGCGGCGCGGGCTGGTGACCGGGCTGCTGACGGCGAGCACCGCGACGGGACAGCTCGTGTTCCTGCCATCGCTGGCGCGGGTCGTGACGACGCAGGGCTGGCGGGGTGCGCCGTGGGTGGTCTGCGCCGGAACGGTGGCCGTGCTGCCGGTGATCTGGTTTTTCATGCGCGACGACCCGGTGGATGTCGGCCTCAGGCCGTATGGGGAAGGAGAGGCCGGAGGACAGGTGACGGTAGACAGGAGACAGGGGACCATGGCCTTGGGAAATCCGGCGAAGCAGGCGATTGATACGCTGCTGGCGGCGGTGCGGGTGCGGGATTTCTGGCTGCTGGCGGGATCATTCTTCGTCTGTGGGGCGAGCACCAACGGGCTGATCGGCACGCATCTCGTGTCGGCGGCGTTCGACTGCGGCATCCCGGAAGTGCGCTCGGCCTCGCTGCTGGCGATGATGGGTTTGTTTGACCTGGTGGGGACAACGATGTCGGGCTGGCTGTCGGACCGCTTCAACTGCCGTTACCTGCTTTTCGGCTATTACGGCCTGCGTGGCGTATCGCTGCTCTTTCTGCCGGCGGCGCTGGTGGGGCCATCGGCGGGGTTGATGATCTTTGCGGTGTTCTACGGGCTCGACTGGATTGCCACGGTGCCGCCCACCGTGCGGCTGACCGGGGAAGTTTTCGGCCGCGAGCGCGCAAGCATCGTGTTCGGCTGGGTGGTGGCGGCGCACCAGCTGGGCGCGGCCTGCTCCGCCTTCGGCGCGGGCTGGCTGCGCACGAGCACGGGCGCCTACACCGCGGCGTTCACAGCCGCCGGTCTGCTGTGCCTCGCAGCGGCGGTCGGCGTGCTGCCGGTCGGCCGCGCCGCCAGCAAACGGAAACTGGCGGCGGCCTGAACTGCCTTGGGGCAGGGCGAACCGTCCCGGTGAGCCGTTCGACAAGCTCACGCTCCAAGACCGCGGCTCCTCCTTCGCCAAGGCTTCGGCGGACTAGTCGGCAGGGACCCCTCGCCCTGCCAAACTCGGATTCCCCGCTGATCTACGGACTGGCGGGGGCGATGGCCGCGGCCTTCGCGGAAAAATAAGCGGCGACCGGATTGTCCTTCAACGCTTTCAGGCCGGAGACCACGACCTCGGCGTTGATGACGGCGCCGTCCCAGCCCGGATGGACCGATTCGCCCTTGGGCTTGTCGGGCGTCGGATTGGGCACGTAAAGCAGATCGGTCTTCTCCTTGCCGAGCGCGTCGAGCCGGCGGCCGATCAATTCATTGAGATCGATGAAGCCTACTTTCTCGGCTGTGGCGACCTGGCCCGTCCAGCCTTCGAAGCCGTCCATCGTGCGCTTGATATGCCCGTTGTCGTCCCAGGCCTTGCGCGGGATAAGCGAGCAGACGATGGGCGTGGCGCCCTTGGCGCGCGTTTCGGCGATGAGCTGCCGGAGATACCAGCCGAAGGTGTGGACCGTCTCGAGCTTGCCGGCCCGGTTGGTGATTTCCTGCGTTTCGTCGCCGATGCCCTTGAGTTCACCCACGCTGGAGGCGGGAGCGCCGCCGTCGTTGGTGCCGAACTGCATGATGACAGTGTCGCCTGGCTTGATCAGCCCGACCATGTTCTTCCAGTTGGCGTTGTAGAAACTCCGGGCGCTGGTGCCGCCGAGGGCGCGGTTGACGACGTTCACCTTCTGCGGGTCGAAATAAAACGTGAGCGGCGCGCCCCAGCCCCACTGGTTCAGGTTGGTGCCGTCACCGGCGGAACCGTTGCGCACGGTCGAATCGCCGATCAGCCAGAAAGTCGGCAGCTTGTTTTCGGGTGGCGAGGGCGGCGAGTAGCGCGCGGCACCCGGCGGCCCGGATTGCGTGCGCATGTCCACGCCATGCGTGTCCGGGGGTGGGCGGGGAGCCTGCGGTGCGGCCGGAGTGGAGGTAGAGGGTGCCGGGGCCGCGGCTTCTTCGGCGTGAGTGGCTGCCGCGCTGAAGAGGGCCGAAAGCAGAAGATAGGGGAGGGGATTTTTCACGAGGTGGGAAGGGGACGGCCTCAGACGAGCTTGCGCTTGAAGAAAGCGATCGTGCGGGTCCACGAGAGTTCGGCCGCCGCCTTGTCGTAGCGTGGCGTGGTATCGTTGTGGAAGCCGTGGTTTACCTCGGGGTAGATGAACGCCTCGTACTCGACGTGCGCCGCCTTCAGGGCCGCCTCGTAAGCCGGCCAGCCGGCGTTCACGCGGGTGTCCAGTCCGGCATAGTGGATGAGCAGGGCGCCCTTGATCTTCGCGGCGTCAGCGGCCTGGGGCTGGCCGCCGTAGTAGGGCGCGGCCGCCTTGATGATGTCGGGCAGGCGCCACGCGAGGGTGTTCGCGATGCCGCCGCCGAAGCAGAATCCGGTCACGCCAAGCGCGCCGTTGCAGTCCGGATGGCTGTGCAGGAATTTCGCGGCCGCGACGAAGTCCTCTGTGATCTTCTTGCCGTCCAGTTTCGACTGCATGACGCGCCCCGCTTCGTCATCACCCGGATAACCTCCCGCGGGGTAGAGGGCGTCGGGCGCGAAGGCCACGAAGCCGGCGAGAGCGACGCGTCGGGCCACGTCCTCGATGTAGGGGTTGAGGCCGCGGTTTTCATGCACCACGAGCACACCGGGCAGCTTGCCGGTCGCATTCGCGGGCTTCGCGAAGAGGCCGCGCATCTCACCGCTGCCCTCGGGCGACGAATATTTCACGTAGTCGGACTTCACCCGCGCATCCTCTTTCGGCACCTGCGCGGCAAAGGCGTAATTCGGGTTGAGCATCTCAAGGAGCGCGGCGGCTGTCAGGCCGCCGATGGCGAACTTGGCGGCCCGTTCCAAAAAGCCGCGGCGGTCGATCTGGCCGTGGACGTAGTAGTCGTAGAGGTCGAGCAGCTCCTGGTCGAATTCCTTGGCGGTCTTACGTTCCATAAATCTCGGGGGATTGGGGTTATTGCCGGGGGAGAAAAGGAAATTTGCCGGTGGAGAAGGCATGGTCAAACGCGAACGACGGGCCATCGATCACGGAAGGTGTCACGCGAAGCCGCGAAGGTCGCGAAGAAGACAATGAGAGTGATCGAGTCCGCTGCCCCTTCGCGACCTTCGCGACCTTCGCGGCTTCGCGTGAGCTATTCCGACTGCTCGATCCGAAAATCGCCTTTCGTTTTTCGCCCACTTCGTTCACCCCTGCCGCAGCAGCATGGATGACATCACCCGCCAACTTGCGCGGCTCTTCACGGAAGGGCCGTGGTATTTTATCTCGTGGCCGGCGGTGGCGATGGTGGTGGGCACGATCATCGGGATGCTCTCGTCGCCGGCCGCGCGACAGCTCGCCGTCGTGCCGCGGACCGCGGGCGGCCTGCTCGGGCTCGTCACCGCGCCCTTTGTCCACGCCAACTTTGCGCATCTCTCCGCGAACCTGCCGCCCTTCATTGTGCTGGGCGGCCTGGTGCTCCATCACGGCGAATCGCAATTTGTCGGGATCACCCTGGCAATCACGCTGGGGCAGGGCGTGCTGCTCTGGCTGCTCGGCCGCAAGGCTGCGCACGTCGGTATGAGCGGCGTGATCTTCGGTTTCCTCGGCTGGCTGCTGGCGGTCGCGTGGTTCACGCGCACCACCCCCGACCTGCTGGTCGCGGCCGGCGTGTTGGTCTTCTACGGCGGCATGCTGGCCGGCCTCGCCCCTGCGCGCAACGGGACCTCATGGGAGGGCCATCTCTTCGGCCTCATCGCCGGCTTGGGCGTGGCGTGGTTCCAATATGGGCGGTGACCTCTATCTAGCCTTCCGCATTTGGATTAAAAGTGGATGTCGAGGATGTCCCAGCCCTTGTGCAGCGGGTTGTATTTGAGCTGCAGCTCGGCCCGGTCGCCGAACCGTTTGATGGTGCCGCCCTCTTTGAATTTGAACGCCTCGTCCTTCAGTTTTTGGGCTTTTTCTTCCATTCCACGCTCCGCCCTTTCAGCAATGTTGGTCCCGGTGACATGGAAGGGCTTCATCTCCACGATGTCGCTGTTGGGCGGCGTGCTGGCTGCCATGGCTACCGCCGGCGGGGCGTAGGGAAACGCCCGCCGGATCATGGAGGAAAGCTCCCGACGCACGGTTGATTTGGCCGGAGGCGCGGTCGCAGCATCAGTGACCGCAATGGCGGTGGAGCTGGTGACAAGGAGAGAGGGAGCGGATAGAAACTTCTGTTTGCCCTCCTCGGATAGGAACGGAGGAGGTGGATTGGCCGGCGGGGGAGCCAAGGTCGGCGGCGGATTGGGCGCGGGAGCCGTCGCAGGATTCTCCTCGGCGCGGGCGGTCAACAGGCCCAGGACGAGGACCGGCGAAAGAATCGTCGAGCTCCAGGTGATGGGCCTCATCAGGGAAATGCGACAGAAGGGCATCGGACTCGTTCCCGGCGGGTTTTGCTTTATGCCGGTCATTTCGATCGGGCGATCGCAGGGATGCCGTGGCAAGGGGATTTCATCAAAAGGCCAGCGGGGCAGCGTTCCGAACGATCTCCCTTCTTACACCTTTGGCGATTGGCTCCGATTTCGTTTTGCGATCACCAAGGCACGGATCACGGAATATAGCCCGAAGAGGAAAAATGCGCCGCCCATGAAGTTCGTCAGGCTGACGCCGCCGGAGAATCCGCCGGCGAAATAAATGAACGCGCCACCGGCCAGGATCGAAAACACCCCTGATACCGCGGTGTTGCTGGCGGTGCCGCCTGGGCCATCAGCGGCCGCCCCGCTCAGCCGGATCAACCGCTGCACGTCGGCTTCGCACCGGTTACGGCAGGCCAGTCCCTGCGGAAACTCGCTGGCGAAGGACAGGGAAAGACCGCGCCCGCACGATTTGCAAATCCCCACCGCGTCGGCATCCGAGTAGAAGCATTTCATACCCGAGGCTGGGTGCGAAATACGCGCGGGGCAACCTTGCGGTCGGTCGGGCGCAGGCGGTCTCAGGCCGGCTGGAGGACGAGGACGGAGCGGATCTTTTCGATCAGGGAAGCGGCGTTGAAAGGCTTCATCAGGAATCCACATGCGCCCATGGCGGTGAATTGGGGGATGACGGCGTGATCGGGCGGCGAGGGCAGCATGATCACGGGGATCGCCTGGATCTCGGGGGTCGATTTCAATCGCCGCAGCATTTCGATGCCGTCCATGACAGGCATGCTCACGTCGAGGAGGATGAGATCCGGCCGGGTGCGCTCGATGCTGAAGAACGCATTGAAGCCATTCGCCGCCTCGTCCACCTCGCAGTCGAAGCCACTCAACGCCTTTTGCACAAAGATCCGCAGGCTCTTGGAATCATCCACGGTCAGGATCTGGGGGCGCATGGAGCAGGAGTGGAAGGCTTCTGCTTTCGAACTTCGATCAGAATTTAAGGGAGCGTAATGGGACTTATGCGACGGATGGATCTTATGGGAACACTGCGGGGACAAATATGGCCCGGTTAATCAACTTTGACCCCGGATTTTCAGGCGGGCGCGGGTCATGCGTTCGCGGAGGCCGCCTTCCTGGAGGAAGTCCTGCTCGAGGCGGCGGATTTGCTGGTCGAGGAGGAAGTTGGTCTGGTGGATCAGGCAGAGGGCGATGTTGGCGATGACCTCGGGTGGGCGGGTTTCCACTTAGGGCCTATAGGTCTCATAGGTCACATGGGACCTATGGCCGATCCGGCGGACAAAGAGCGCTTTCTTGGAGTCTTTGGCCCAGACGGGGAAATCCCGTACGCGCAGGAAATCGCGGTAGTCGGCGAGCAACTCTTCGAGGCTGGCCCGGGCGACATTCGTGAGCTTGAGCTCCATTTCCTTGGAAGTGCCGGAGGCCTTGCTGCCTTCGAGGATGTTCTGTTTTCCGGAGCGTGCGGCCTGCACCATCTGGTCGACGGTGCGGTCGCCCTTGCTCAGGAAGCGCTGGCAAAAGCGGAAGGTGAGATCGTAGATGACCTCGGCCTTCTGGTAGGAGAGAAGCTCGTGGTAGTTCCCGTGGGCGGGGATGAAGCCGGGGTTGGGCATAAAAATAGGACTTATACGCCCCATAGGTCTTATAAGCCCTATGGAACGTAGCCTTTTCATGAAATCTATCGGGAAACTTTAGGCTCCCTCATTTCACCCAGCTGCGCGCATTGTAGAAAAGCTTCATCCAAGGCGAGTCTTCCGGCCAGTCGGCGGGCGCCCAGCTTCCGCCCTCGCCCGTTGGGCTATGGCGGACAAGCATGCGACGAAATTTAAGCGACCCACGCGCGGGCATTGTAGAATAATTTCATCCAAGGGCTGTCCTCGGGCCAGTCCGACGGGTGATAACTCATGGCGACCGACCGGAAGACGCGCTCGGGGTGCGGCATCATGATGGTGACTCGTCCATCGGTGGTGGTGAGTGCGGTCATGCCGAGGGGCGAGCCGTTGGGGTTGAGCGGGTACTGCTCGGTGATCTCGTGTCGGTGGTTGACGTAGCGGGCCGCCACGAGGCCCGAGTCCGAACATTTTTTGGCCGCTTCGACGCTCGCAAATTCGGCGTAGCCCTCGCCGTGCGAGACGGCGATGGGGATGACGCTGCCTTCCATGCCGGCGAAGAGGAGGCTGGGACTTTGCTCGATCTTCAGGGAGGCGAAGCGGGCCTCGAAGCGCTCGGACTGGTTTTGCACGAAACGCGGCCAGTGGCTGGCGCCGGGAATGATCGAGTGGAGGTTGCTCATCATCTGGCAGCCGTTGCACACGCCGAGGGCGAAGGTGTCCTCGCGCGCAAAGAACGCCGCGAATTCGGCGCGGGCACGGGGATTGAAGAGGATGCTCTTGGCCCAGCCTTCGCCGGCGCCGAGGACGTCGCCGTAGCTGAAGCCGCCGCAGGCGGCGAGGCCGCGGAAATCCTTCAGCGCGATGCGACCGCTGAGGATGTCGGTCATGTGGACGTCGACCGCCTTGAAGCCGGCGCGGGTGAACGCGGCGGCCATCTCGACCTGGCCGTTCACCCCTTGCTCGCGCAAGATTGCGACGGGAGGTTTGGCTCCCAGCACCAAGCCCGGAATATTTTCACGCAGAGGCGCTGAGACGGCAGAGGTCTGAGAAATGGAAGAATTGGGGTTCGAATCCTCTGCGGTCATTGCGCCTCTGCTGGAAACACTTCCGGGGAATTCGAAGGTGATCTTGGGAGAAATCCCGGGGTCGGTCTGATCGAGCTTCAGTTGGAATTCCTCCTCGGCGCACTGGGCGTTGTCGCGCATTGCGGCGATGCGGCGGGTGACGTCGGACCAGAGGGCGCGGAGGGTCGGGAGGCTTTCGTTGAGGAGGGTTTCACTGCCGCGCTTGATGCGCAGGGCGTGGTGGGAATTGAGCGTGCCGATCCGGGTGACGCAGGCCTTGAGCCCGTGCTGGCGGAAGATGAGCGAGACGTCGTCGAGGTCCTCCGTGCGGATTTGGATGACCGCTCCCAGCTCCTCGCTGAAGAGCTGGGCGAAGGGGGCGTTGGCGGAGGTGGCACCCTGCTTCCGGGCGTCGGCGGCGGCCGGAGGTGGCGTGATGGGGAGTTCGAGGTCGACACCGACATGGCCGGCGAAGGCCATCTCGACGACGGTGGCGAGAAGTCCACCGTCGGAACGGTCGTGGTAGGCAAGGAGTTTTTTCTCGCGGCCGAGCTGCTGGATGGCGTTCCAGAAACCCTTCAGGTCGGCGGCGCTGTCGACGTCGGGCGGGACGTTGCCGGTCTGGGAGAGGACCTGCGCGAGGATGGAGCCGCCGAGGCGGTTTTTGCCCCGGCCCAAATCAATCAACAACAGAATGGTTTCGCGCAGAGGCGCTGAGACGGCAGAGGACTGAGAAATGGAAGAATTGGGGTTTGAATCCTCTGCGGTCATTGCGCCTCTGCGTGAAATAATTCCGGGATCACACTGCAGTTGTGGGGTCAGGGACAAACGGATGTCGGTCACCGGGGCGAAGGCGGAGATGATGAGCGAGATGGGCGCCGTGATGCGCTTGTCCTTGTCGCCGTCCTTCCAGGCGGTGCTCATGCTCATGGAGTCCTTGCCGACGGGAATGGTGATGCCGAGGGCGGGGCAGAGGTCCAGGCCGACGGCCTCGACGGCGGCGTAGAGGTCGGCACCGTCGCCTGGTATCGCGGGCGCGGCCATCCAGTTGGCGGAGAGATTCACCTTTCCGATATCGCCGACCTGGGCGGCGGCGAGGTTGGTGAGGGCCTCGCCGACGGCGAGGCGAGCGGAGGCCGCGGCGCTGTTGATGGCGACGGGTGTCCGTTCACCCATGGCCATGGCCTCGCCGGTATAGACATCGAAGGCGGCGGCGGTGACGCCGCAGTCGGCAACGGGAACCTGCCACGGGCCGACCATCTGGTCACGGCAGGTCAGGCCGCCAACGGTGCGGTCGCCGATGGAGATCAGGAAGGTCTTGTCCGCCACCGTCGGGTGGCTCAGGACGCGGCGGATCGCGTCCGAGAGTGAAAGTGAAGGTGAGAGTGAAAGGGGGGCGAGGGGGCGGGAAAGCGTGGTGTCGTGGCGGTGCATTCTCGGCGGTTTGCCGAGGAGGACGTCGAGGGGGAGATCGATCGGGGTGTTTTTGAAATGGGAATCGTCGAGGACGAGCTGCTTTTTTTCGGTGGCCTCGCCGACGACGGCGAAGGGGCAGCGCTCGCGCTCGCAGAGTTGGCGGAACACGGCGAGGCGGGCGGCGGGGACGGCGAGGACGTAGCGTTCCTGGGACTCGTTGCACCAGATCTCGAGCGGGCTCATGCCGGGCTCGTCGTTGGGGACGGCGCGGAGATTGAAATGACCGCCCCGTCCGCCGTCGTTGACGAGCTCGGGGAGGGCGTTGGAGATGCCGCCGGCGCCGACATCATGGATGAACGAGATGGGGTTGGCGTCGCCGAGGGCCCAGCAGCGGTCGATGACCTCCTGGCAGCGGCGTTCCATCTCGGCGTTGTCGCGCTGGACGCTGGCGAAATCGAGGACCTCGTTACCGGAGCCGCTGCCCATCGAGCTGGCGGCGCCGCCGCCGAGGCCGATCAGCATGGCGGGCCCGCCGAGGACGACGAGCTGGTCGCCGGGATGGATGGCGCCCTTTTGGACATGGTCGGCGCGAATGTTGCCCAACCCGCCGGCGAGCATGATGGGTTTGTGATAGCCCCGAATTTCGGTTGCGGGGAGGGGCGAGGGCGAGGTGCGGGGGGCAGAATTCGGATTTTTTAACGCAGAGGTCGCAGAGCGCGCGGAGTCAGGGGAACCAGATGGTTTTGATTTCAATCCCTCCGAGTTCTCTGCGGCCTCTGTGTTTAAACTTCCGGTGCTTGCAGCTGGGACTTCCTGTTCATACGTGCGGAAGTACCCATTGATGTTCGGGCGGCCGAATTCGTTGTTGAAGGCGGCGCCGCCGAGGGGGCCTTCGATCATGATGTCGAGGGCGGAGACGATGCGGCCGGGTTTGCCATGGTCTTTTTCCCAGGGCTGCACGGCGCCGGGGAGCCGGAGGTTGGAAACCGTGAAACCGGTGAGGCCGGCCTTGGGTTTGGCCCCGCGACCGGTGGCGCCTTCATCGCGGATCTCGCCGCCGGAGCCGGTGGCGGCGCCGGGGAACGGGGAGATGGCCGTCGGGTGGTTGTGCGTCTCGACCTTGCAGAGGAGGTGGATGTCCTCGTCGTGCGCGGCGTATTCGCCGGTCTCCGGGTTGACGTAGAAGCGGCCGCCCCGCGTCCCGGCGAGGACGGCGGCGTTGTCTTTGTAGGCGGAAAGGACGCCGTCGCTGTGCAGCTGGTAGGTATTCTTGATCATCTGGAACAGCGAGTGGTCGCGTTTCTCGCCGTCGATGTCCCACGTGGCATTGAAGATCTTGTGGCGGCAGTGCTCGGAGTTGGCCTGCGCAAACATCATGAGCTCGATGTCGTTGGGGTCGCGCCCGAGGCCCTGGAAGGCCGTCACGAGGTAGTCGATTTCGTCGCCAGCGAGCGCGAGCCCGAGCGACTGGTTGGCCGCCACGAGCGCTGCGCGGCCCTGGGCGAGGACGGGCACGCTCGTCATGGGCCGCGGCGCGGCGTGAGTGAAGAGGACGTCACACGCGGCGAGATCGGTGAACACGGCCTGCGTCATGCGATCGTGGAGCAGTGCCGTGAGCTTAGGGACGAGGGCGAGGGGCGAGGGATTGGCAGCGTCTGATTTCTGACCTCCGGTCTCTGGCGTCTGGCGTCCGGCGGCCTGTTCTTCCAGATCGACAGTATACGCGATCACCCGCTCGATGCGCAGCACGGCGGCCAGCCCGCAGATGTGGGCGATGTCCGTCGCCTTCGAGGACCAGGGCGAGATCGTGCCGGGGCGGGGCGCGACGACCTGAACGAGGCCGATGAGCGTCGCGGCCGTGCGGCGAGGGCCGTAGGTGAGGAGTTTTTCGAGGACGGCGCGATCGGCGGGCGACAGTTCGGCGCGGGTCTCAACGAGGTGGACAAACTCGGCACCAAGGGCCCGGGCGGGGACACCGGCGGCGACGAGGGAGGAGAGCAGCTTCTGGAGCCTGAAGTCGGAGAGGGCAGGAGAGCCGCGTAAGATCAGCATGGAGGAGGAACGGCGATGTTTCTAAACATCGGCGGCGCGGTCAAGTGACCTCAGAAGAAGATTGCCGCCAAGTCCCGGTTTCTTGCGCCCGGAGAAGCGTGGGCTGGCCAATGGAATCATGGGCCCAGGGGAAGGGCCCGACTCCAAGTCCACGGTTGCAGGTGCGCTTGCCCTGGAACGTGGCTTGGGTAGGTTTGGCTGAAGGTGAAATTCGCCCCGCTGGATCACTGCAACCCTTCGACCCCATCCCCATGAAAAAAGTCTCTATCGCCCTCCTGTTGCTATCCCTGACCGGAGCCGTGTCCGCCCAGGAAACCCGGACCGAGATTGTCAACGCCACCACCCCGGCCCAGGACGGGAAGCCGAACAGTCCCGACGTGCCCGACGTTTTCGCGGTGCAGGGGAAGTTTGAGCGGATCGTGATCCTGCGCTTCAAGTACCAGACCGACCTCCTGGCGGGGCTGGAGCGGATGGTAAAGGAGCAGAAAATCCAGAACGCCGTGATCCTGACCGCGGCCGGGTCGGTCCGCAGCTATCATTATCACATGGTCAGCAACCGGACGCTGCCGTCGAAGAACATCTTTGTGAAGAATCCCGAGGGTTTCGCCGACATTATCGGCATGAGCGGCTACGTGATCGATGGCCGGCTGCATCCCCATATCACGTTTGCGGACGCGAACCATGCGTTCGGCGGGCATCTCGAGCCCGGAACTTCCGTGTTTACCTTTGCCGTGGTGACCTTGGGCGTGCTGGAAAACGGCCTGGATCTCAAGACCCTCGACGACAAAAACTATCGTTGAGTGGCCGGCGGTGAGGCCGGTTTCCCCAGTGGGGTCGGGCGGAATTTGCGCTTTTGGAGAAAGCCGTTGACCATTCGCACCCTCTCTTCGAGATGAGAGGTCTCCATTGCCCGTGAGGATCAAACACCAGATGCCGGACACCAGACGCCAGATGCCAGCCCCCGCTGCCCGCCTGACATTGTCGCAGCGAACTCCGTCCTTCGTGCCCTGCCTTCCGTCGTCCGGCCTCTGGCCTCTGGCCTCCGGCCTCCGGTCATGAGCGACCGGATCACCCACGAATGCGGCATCGCGCTGGTGCGGCTGCTGAAGCCGCTTTCCTACTACCAGGAGAAATACGGCTCGCCGCTGTGGGGCTTCACCAAGCTTTTCCTGCTGATGGAAAAGCAACACAACCGCGGCCAGGACGGCGCGGGCGTGGCCTGCGTCAAGCTGGACGTCGCCGCGGGCGAGCCGTTCATGTTCCGCGAGCGCAACGTGAAGTCGAACCCGCTCGACAAGATCTTCAAGACCCTGCTCACGCAGTACAACGAGAAGGTCGACGCCGGCACGATCCACCCCGAGTTCGCCGACACGGTGAAGAAGCACTTCGACTTCGGCGGCGAACTGCTCCTCGGCCACCTGCGCTACGGGACCAGCGGCGGCTACAATCTCAGCTCGTGCCACCCGTTCTTCCGCCGCAGCCCGTGGCCGACGCGCAACCTGGCGCTCTGCGGCAACTTCAACCTGACCAACACCGCCGAGCTCAACGAGTCTCTCACCGCGATGGGCCAGCATCCGATCTTTGCGACGGACACCCAGGCCATCCTCGAGAAGATCGGCTTCTTCCTCGATGAGGAGCACGAGGACATCTACCGTTTCCTCCGCAAGCGCGACCTCGCGGGCGAGGAACTTTCCCGCAGCATCAGCGAGGACCTCGATGTCACCCGCGTCATCACCCGCGCCTCGCAGAAGTGGGACGGCGGCTACACGCTCTGCGGCATGATCGGCAACGGCGACGCCTTCGTCGCCCGCGACCCGTCGGGCATCCGGCCATGCTTCTGGTTCCAGAACGACGAGGTCGTGGCCTTCGCCTCGGAGCGGGCGCCGCTCATGACCGTGTTCGACCTCGCGGTCGAGGACGTGAAGGAGGTCAAGCCGGGCCACGCGGTCGTGATCAAGCGCCGCGGCACCATCACGGAGAACGCGTTCACCGCGCCGCTGCCGCGCACGTCGTGCTCGTTCGAGCGCATTTATTTTTCCCGGGGCAACGATGTCGACATCTACCGCGAGCGCCAGGCGCTCGGCGGCGGGCTGGCCGACCAGGTGATCAAGTCCATCGGCCATGACTGGGCCAACACGGTCTTCAGCTTCATCCCCAACACCGCCGAGGTCGCCTACTACGGCCTGATGTCCGCCCTGCGCACGAAGCGCCGCGACGAAGTGAAGGCGGCGATCCTCAAGGCGAACGCCGCGGGCCAGCTCACGGAGGCGCTGCTCGACGACCTGATCCTGCGCAACTGGCCGCGGGGCGAGAAGGTGGTGAGCAAGGACATCAAGATCCGCACGTTCATCGGGCAGGAGAGCATGCGCAACCAGCTCGCGAGCCACGTTTACGACATCACCTACGGCTCAGTGAAGCCGGGGGACAACCTCGTGTGTGTCGATGATTCAATCGTGCGCGGCACGACGCTGCGGAAGTCCATCCTGCGCATCCTCGCGCGGCTCAATCCGCGCAAGATCGTGATTGTTTCCACGGCGCCGCAGATCCGCTATCCCGACTGCTACGGCATCGACATGTCGGAGCTCGGCAAGTTCGTCGCCTTCGAGGCGGCGGTCGAGCTGCTGAAAGAGCGCGGGCAGGGGGCGCTGCTCGAGGAAGTGTACCGGCTCTGCCACGAAGAGGTCGCGAAGGGCGGGTCGGCGAACCACGTGCGCAAGCTCTACGAGCCGTTCACGCCCGAGGAGATCTCGGCGAAGATTGTCGAACGCGTGCGCCCGAAAAACATCGAGTGGAAGGGCGAGGTGGAGATCATCTTCCAGACGATCGAGCACCTGCATGCGGCCGTGCCCGGGCACACAGGCGACTGGTATTTCACCGGCAAGTACCCGACCCCCGGCGGTTACCGCGTGGTGAACCAGGCGTACGTGAACTACTATGAACAGAATGCGGGAAGAAGTTATTGATCGCGGAAACGCGGAAGCACGGAATCGAATCCGATCTTTCGCCTTTCCGCTCTTCCGCGAATAAATCCATGGCCCTGTCCTACGAATCCTCCGGCGTCCGCTATGACCAGCTTGATGCGTTCAAGCGCGCGTGCCAGCAGGCGGCGCGGACGACGGCGCCGCTGCTGAAGGACCACGGCTACGCCGAGCCCGCGACGACGCGGGGCGAGAGCGCCTACCTGATCGAGGCGGCGGACCATTTCCTGGCCCACGTGGAGGAAGGGCTCGGCACCAAGAACCTGGTGGCGGACGCGGTCTATGCCGCGACGAAGCGCAGCTTTTACCGCGAGATCGGCATCGATGTCGTGGCCACGATCGTCAACGACCTCATTACCTGCGGCGCACTGCCGATCGCGGTGGCGATGCACGCGGCGGTGGGCGACTCGGAGTGGTTTGCGGACGAAACGCGCACGGCCGGGCTGGTCGACGGCTTTGCGGAAGGCTGCACGAAGGCCGGCGCCGTCTGGGGCGGGGGCGAGACGCCGACGCTGCGCGGCGTCGTTGACCCCGGCACCATCGTGCTGGCCGGCTCGGCCATCGGGAAAATCTCGCCGAAATCCCTGCGCATCACGGGCGACGTACAATCCGGTGACGCGATCATCTTTCTCGCTTCCTCAGGCGTGCAGACCAACGGGCTGACGCTTTGTCGGAAAATCGCCGACAAGCTGCCCCAGGGCTACCAGACGCCGGTCGGCGACGGCCGGACGTTCGGCGAGGCGCTGCTGGCGCCGTCGGTCATCTACGTGGCGTTTGTGCGCGAGTGCCAGCGCCGCGGGATCAAGCTGAATTACGTGGCGCATGTGACCGGCCACGGCTGGCGCAAGCTCATGCGGCTGGAGGAGCCCTTCGTTTACGAGATTACCGCGCCGCGGCCGGTGCCGGCCTTGTTCAAGTTCATCGAGGAGGCGGGCCCGGTCGACCCGCGCGAGATGTATGCGACCTACAACATGGGCGTCGGCTTCGCGGCTTATGTGGCACCTGGCCAAGTGGCGGCGACCCTGGCGGCGGCGAAGGCTACCGGCTACGACGCCTGGCTGGCCGGTAGCGTGAAAAAGGACGGTGCGCGCAAGGCGGTGGTCGCTCCGTCCCTCGGGCTCACCTTTGAGGGCGAGACGTTGCAGTTGCGCTGACTGAGACCGTGATTTTTGTGGCCAATGCGGCTTGAAGGCGGGTGACTGATCAGGCGTGCGGCGGGTTGGCTTCACTATCGTCCGGCTCGGTAAACCAGCGGGCGAGGAGCAGGACGACGGCGATGCCGGCGTAGCCGGCCGCGTAAATCGCGGCAGGAAACAACGCCTCGCCGGGCCGGCCCGTGCCGGTCAAGCGGTCGAGCAACGGCAAGGCACTGACCGTGTCGCTCGGCGTGAAACGCCAGGAATGCATCAGCCCGAGGAGGCTGAGAGCGGCGGCCGCGAGCGACCAGCCGGCCGCGGCGAGCAACCGGCGCTCGATGATCAGGACCGTGACCGTGGCCAGCACGAGGGCGCAATAAAACGTGCCCTGTTCGAGCGCAAAGCCGCCGTCGATGAAGGTGCCGGAGGCATGGAACGCCGCCAGCAGCTTCGGCGAAAACTCCAGCCCCGGAGTGGAGCCATAGCCGCCCAGCCGCAGCGCGTTCTTCGTGAAAAACGTGGCCCACGCCAGGATCACGGGCGTGGTGCCCAGGACGACGGCGGGCCAGTGGCGCTGCGGGGTGACCTCGAAGGCCTGCACGCAGATGATCAGGCCGATCCAGATGATGATCGCGAGGCCGGCGTCCGCCGGCACGGCCCACGCGACGTAGGCCATCGAGCCGGTGAGGCAGAGGAGGGTGATGAAGGCACCGTTGAGCGTCGAGTAGCCGGCGCGCGCGCCCATGCGCTTCCAGGCGGGATGGCCGATGTAAATCGAGGTGGGAAAGGGCGAGCCGAAGCAGGCGGCGGCGAAGGTGCCGAGCCCGTTCACCATCAGCGAGGAACGGGTCGAGTAGCTGTCACCCGCCGCTGCGGCCGACTCGATACATTGCAGGGAGGCGAGCAGGTTGAGCAGGCCCATGGGGATGATGACGGAGAGATACGGCAGCAAATGACCGTCCCCGAACGCGGCCCACAGCGGCGCAAGCGTGGGGAGGGGAGGATGCCAGCCGATCGAGCCGGTGGGCATGGCGCCCTGCGGGGCGAGGCCGGTGAGCCAGGAGAGGGCAGTGCCCACGACGAGCACCACCAGCGCGGCGGGGATGCCCCCCTTCGGCTTCACGCGGCCGAAATAAAACAACAGGACCAGGCCGAGCGTGACCAGGCCGACGAGCGGGTGGGCGAAGGTGCTGAACAGGAAATTGAGCGTGAGAAACGCCATGCCTGCGCCGGACAGCGCGGCGAGCAAGGCGGCGCGCGGGGTCATGCTCCGGATGCGCTCGCTGATGAAGGCGCCAAAGAACTCGATCAGGCCCGAGCCGACGCAGGCGACGAGGCCGGCCTGCCACGCGACGATGTCGGGGTCGGCGGCCCCCTGCGCGCGGGCGATCTGCTTCGCCGGCAGCATCACGAGAAAGACGTAGGCGATGAGGCGCTCGATCGGACGGATGATGGGGTCGAGCCAGGTCCGGCCGCGCGCATCAAGCACCTGCACGAGATAGAGCCCGAGCGGCTTCGTGATGAGCAGGAGCGCCCCCACGTACAGTGCAAATTGGAACCAGGCGTTGGGATTGTTCATGTGGAAGAAGCGTCACGTATTACGCGACACTGGGTTTGGGAATGGTGGGGAAATAAGGCGTCAGAATTTTTCCGGTCGGAGCACGGCCACGACGAGATAGACGAGGAGGCCAAGCGCGATGAGGCCGATGAGGATGTTTTCCATGGGAGGAGAATCGTTGAAATGGTGGCGTCCGGCTGGGATGCTTCTTGGTTATATCAGCGCACTTTTTCGCAGAAGTGGGCGTACAGGGCGCTGAGGATGAAAAAGGCGAAGGAGAGGGCGACGAAGACAATGTCGTTGTTCATGGCGGGCGAGTATCGCACCGATGCCCGCGCGCGCCTAATCAAGCGGAACCGCGAAGACGTTAAGAAAACATCAAGCCCGCGCAGCGGGATCATCCAGAAGTTTCGCGCAGAGGCGCGGGGGCGCAGAGCAAACGAAACAAGGCGAAGGGCGGGAAGCGATGCCACTCACTTGACGGCTGAGTTTTTGCGATGATTCCCATTCTGCTCCGCGCCTTTGCGTCTCTGCGCGCGCCTAGTTTGGAATGATCAATGGTGAATTCCATCGCCCGGCAGGCGGCTCGGCACAGGGTCGGACGAAAAGTCGAATGCAGGCTGGCGGGTGGCGGGGCTTCGCTCCACCTTGTGGCATGGAAAAACTTCCGTTCACGGAACTCGGCCTCTCGCCGGAAATTCTCAAGGCTGTCGCCAAGATGGGTTTTGAGGAGGCCTCGCCGATTCAGACCGCCGTCATCCCGGCGATTCTCACGGGGCGCGACGTGGTCGGCCAGTCCTCCACGGGCTCGGGCAAGACGGCCGCTTTTGCCATCCCGGCGATCGAGGCCGTCGATCCCCATGTGCGCGCGGTGCAGGTCCTGATCCTCTGTCCGACCCGCGAGCTCGCGGTGCAGGTGGCGGAGGAGACGGGCAAGCTGGCGCTCTTCAAGCGCGGCGTGATGGGCGTCCCGGTCTACGGCGGGCAGAGCTACGAGCGGCAGTTCCGGGCGCTGGCCGCAGGCGCGCAGATGGTCATCGGCACCCCGGGCCGCGTGATGGACCACATGGACCGCGGCACCCTGAAGCTCGACCAGCTGAAGCTCGTCATCCTTGACGAGACCGACCGGATGCTCGACATGGGTTTTCGCGACGACATCGAGCACATCCTCAAGGCCGTGCCGGAAAAACGGCAGCTCCTGTTCTTCTCGGCGACGATCCCGCGGGCGATCCAGGACCTGATCAGCCGCTATTCCAAGGATCCCGCCTGGATCAAGATCGAGTCCGTCGCCCAGAACGCCCCGCAGGTGGAGCAGGTTTACTTCGAGGTGGACCGCCGCTCGAAGATCGAGGCGCTGACACGGCTGATCGACGTCTTTGATTTCCGCTACGGGATCATTTTCTGCAGCACGAAGATCATGGTCGACGAACTGGACGAGCACCTGCACGCCCGCGGCTACTCGACCGACCGGCTGCACGGCGACATCACGCAGGCACAGCGCGACCGCGTGATGGACAAGTTCCGCCGGCGCGGCTTCGAGTTCCTCGTGGCGACCGACGTGGCGGCGCGCGGGCTCGACGTCGACGACCTGGAGGTGGTCTTCAACTTCGACCTGCCGAATGACGCCGAAGACTACACGCATCGCATCGGCCGTACGGGCCGCGCTGGGCGGAAGGGACGGGCGTTCACCTTCGTCTCGGGGCAGGAGATCTACAAGTTGCAGAGCATGGTGCGCTGGGCGAAGCTCGACATCCGCCGCGAGCGCATCCCCTCGCTCGACGAGGTGGACGAGGCGCGCGCGAACGTTTTCTTTGAGAAGATCCGCGCGACGCTCGAGGCAAAGCAATTCACGCCGCACGACCGGATGATCGACCGCCTGCTCGACCAGGGCTTTGCGAGCACGGACATCTGCTCAGCCTTGATTCACCTGTTACAGGGCGCGCCGGGCGCGACGACGGCGCCAGTTGCAAAGAAGAAGGCCCCGGCCGCCGCCGCTCCTGCGTATGCCGACGAGGATGCGCGCCCCAAGGCCCGTTATGGCGGGCCCAAGCCGCACGCCGCGACGTTGAAGGCCGAGGGCAAAGCCGCGCCCGAAGTCCCGTCCTCGCCGAGCAAGCCCCCGGACTGGGTCTCAGCCAAGACCGCCGCACCGAAAAAGGTGGAACGGGTTGTCTCCAACCCGCCGCCGCCGGAAGCGTCCCGGGAGCAAGCCGCTCCACCGGCGGCCAGGCACGACGACGGAAGCCGCAGTCCGATTGAGGAAGGCGGCGATGCCGATGATGCCGCGCCGCGCCGTTCGAAGTACGAGCGTGCTGCGCGCACCGGCCGTGAGCCGGGCAAGGCCACGCTGTTTTTCAATGTGGGGCGCAAGCATCTGGTCACGCCCGCGGATATCGTCGGCAAGATTGCGGGTGTCACCCGGCTACCGGCGTCCGTCGTCGGTGCGATCGACATCCACCAGCGCCATGTGCTCGTGGATGTCGATCAGGAGCACGCGGCGCTGATCGTGAAAAAACTGGCCGGCATCCGTTTGAAAGGTGAGGCGCTCGCGCCCGCGGTGGCGGGCGCAGAAAGCTCCAACCTCCAACCGCCAAGTACCAATGAATCTTAAAGCTCCCATTGTGACAGCCTCAGGTGGGGCGGTTGTTGGGTGTTTGCGTCCTGGAGTTTGAGGTTTCACTGGGGCTTCGGCGCGGACGGAGTCCGCGCCGCTTGACACCTTGGCACGCGCCTCGCTATCCCGTTGATCCCGTATGGAGGCCGCCCTCGATCAACCGGTACTGGTGCTCAACCGCCTGTGGCAGGCGGTGAACGTCATTGGCGCCCGCCGCGCCTTTGCCCTGCTGGCCCGGGGCCATGCGAATGTGGTGCACCATCACGACGAGGATTTCCGCACCTTCGCCCTGCTGGACTGGATCGACTTTTCCGCGAGCAACCCGCCGCGGGCCGTGCTGGAGATGGTCCACACGCCGAACCGCACGATCCGCCTGCCCCGCGTCATTCTCCTCACGTTCTTCGACAAGCTGCCCTGCAAGGAGCTGAAGCTCACGCGCAACAATGTCTTCGAGCGCGACAAGAACAGCTGCCAGTATTGTTCCCGCGTGCTGCCGCGCGAGCAGCTCAATCTCGACCACGTGATTCCGCGCCATTACGGCGGCAAGACGACATGGGAGAACATCGTCTGCTCGTGCATCAAGTGCAATTCGCGCAAGGCGAACCGACTGCCGCACGAGGCGCACATGCGCCTCATCCGCAAGCCCGTCCGCCCGAAGTGGCGCCCCGTCATCTCGCTGGTCCTGGGAACCCAGCACCGCGAGATGTGGAAGGATTTTCTCGATCTCGCCTACTGGAACGTCGAATTGGAAGAGTAAGCCCGTCCGAACGGACGGGGCCGGCGCAATGCGGGATTATTTCCCGTTGTAATTTTGCCGCAGGAACAACAGCAGCGCCGAGGCGGCGATGAAATCGCCGAAGCCGACCACGAGGCGCATCGGCAGCGGCATGCGCCGGAGGACCAGAAGCACGACGAGCCCGCCGGCCATCAGCACGGTCGAGAGCAGGATGAGGACGATTTTCTGGCGGGAGCGATTGAGCTCGTCGGGCATGATTCAGGTAAGGGCAACGGGTAGCGGGTAGCGGGTAGCGGGTAGCGGGTAGAGATTGGCTTATCCGTCTCTCGTCTCCTGTCCACTGTCACCTGTCTATTGTTTAGCGAGCGGCAGGGCGATGCGCATGGTCGTGCCCGCCGGGCTGGTCGCGGCCAGCGTGATGTCACCGTGATGGCTGAGCAGGATGCGCTTGGCGATGGCCAGGCCGAGGCCGGTGCCGTCGGGGCGGCCGGAGAGGAACGAATCGAAAATCCGGTCGCGGATCGCCTCGGGGATGCCTGTGCCGGTGTCCGTGATGTCGATCATCGCAAACTGCGCGCCGTTGCGCTCCTCGGTGCTGGCGGTGAGGATGATGGAGCCGCCATCGGGCATGGCCTGGGTGGCATTGATAAAGAGATTGAGCAGGACCTGCTGGAGCTGGCCCTTGTGGGCATCGATGACGAGCGGGCGGGCGGGCGGGGTGAAGCGCAGGTGGATCTTGCTCTGCGCGAGCTTCAGCCGGATGAGGACGATGGTGTCCTCGATGACCTCACCGATGCTCCAGCGCGAGTGGAGGCTGGAGGGGGCCTTGGCGAAGCTGAGCACGCGCGTGACAATGGCTTCGAGCTGGTCGAGTTTCTCGCCGATGACCCGGACATCGGTGCGGCGTGGATCGCCCTCGGGAAAATCGAGGCCGAGGTAGCCGTAGAGGAGCTTGATGACGGTGAGCGGATTGCGGATCTCGTGGGCGATCTCGGCGGCGAGGAGCCCGAGCGTGGTGAGCTGCTCGTTTTTGCGCAGCGACTCCTCGCTTTGAAAGACGCGGGCATAGAGGCGGGTGTTTTGCAGCGCCACCGCGGCCAGGCTGGCGAGCGCGGCGCAGAGACGCTTCTCGTCATTGTTGAAGCGGTGGACGTGGTCGGTGAAGACCGCCAGCACGCCGATGACCTCGTTTTCGTAGAGCAGCGGGGTGGCGAGGACGGAGCACAGGGCGGGGTCGCGGGGCAGGTCGACGAGGTCGGCAAATTCGGGCGACTGGACGTTGGCGTACTCGACCTGCCGGCGGGTGTGAATGGCCGCGGCGGTGAAGCAGGAGTCGAGCGGATGGTCAGCGACTTGAATTTCCGTGATGGTGCCACTGGTCAGCGAGGCCGGCCGGACGGTGGCACGCGCGGCATCATGCAGATAAAGCGCACAGGCGCGGGTCTGGGTGATCTGACGGGCATCGCGGGTGAGGCTGTCGCAGAGTTCCTCGGGCTCAATCTTCGCGACGAAGGATTGCCCGATGGTGATAAGCGACTCGAGCTGGCGAGCCTTGCCCCCGAGCTGGCGGAGTTGCCACAGGCGCTGCATGATCGCCGTGGCCTCGGCAGTGAGCAGCAAGAAGAGCTGCAAGTCGGCCGCGCTGAACCCGGCGATCTGATCCGAGTCGAGGTTGATGACGCCCATCGTCTGTCCGCTGGATTCGATCATGGGGGCGGCCATTTCCGCCTGCACGGCGGGTCGCAGCCGGATGTATCGCGGGTCGCCGGCAACATCGGGGACCAGCTGCGGCCGGCCGTGAAACGCCACCCAGCCGGTGATGCCCTGGCCGAGCCGCAGGGCGATGTCATCCGTATCAGCGGGCATGCCCTGGTGGACCTCGATCTCGAGCCGGCCGGAGTCCGGGTTGATAAGCGAAATCGAGCCGGAGGCCGCACCAAACGTCTCGACGGCGATGGCGAGGATGGCGCGCAACGCCTCGCGCGGCTCGTCGACCCGCCCGACAAGCGTGCTAATGCGATAAAGCGCCGGATAGGCCCGGGCATCCGCCAGTGCGTCCATGGTGGTGAGTCGGTCAAGAGCCGCCGGGGCGCGCAAGGAATTACCGCTCGGCTCCCGCGGACGGCGGGGGAATCGGGAGTTGGTAATTGGGAATTGGTCGGAGGAAAGCGCCTTGAGGTGACGGCTGGGGCCTAGGGTGGCACGGTGCTTCAGCCCGCGTTTTGGAAGCCCGGAACGCGGGCTAAAGCACCGTGCCACTTCGAACTGCCAAGGGATGGCCAAGACAGACCAATTCCTAATTCCAAACTCCCAATTCCAAACTACACCCCGGCGACCGCGGGGGTCGCCGGCGTGATTACCACGGCGAGCGCATCCCGGAGTGCATGCAGGCGGCCGTTGCCCTCGATGGGAGCATGGTCGGCGCTCTCAATGTAGAAGGTGTCGATGGCCACGCCACGCTCGGTGCCGATGCGGGCGAAGGTGATGTCGAAGCCATGGTCGGAAATCGTCTTCGCCAGCTGATAGAGCAGGCCGATCTGGTCATAGGCCTGGATTTCGACGATCGTGCGCTGCATCGAAAGCTCGTGGTACACCTCGACGGTCGGGGGAAACGAACTGTGGAGGGCCTCGCCCTGGCTGGCCGACAGGAGCCGGCGGCTGGCGAGTTTTTTCGCCTGCGCGACGATTTCGGGGAAGAGATCCTTGTTGGACACGAGGGCGGCCTCGATGTTTTTGGCGAAGGCCTCCTGCGCCGCGGTGCTCTGCACGACACCCCGCCGGGGTTCGACGACATAGAAGGTGTCGATCGCGATGTGGTCGCTGCGGGAGATGACCTTGGCCCCGAGAATGGAAAGGCCCGCCACGCTGAAGGCCCCGGCCAGCTTGTAGAATAGCCCCGCGCGATCCCAGGTGACGACGTTGACCACGGTGAGCGAGCGGTTGAGGTCGTCCTTCCATTCGATGACCGGCTTGAGCGAGCCGATCGAATCGGCCTCGGTGATCGACTTGAGCAGCCGGTTCACCATCTGGATGTGCAGGGCGATCTCGCTGGAGTCGGTGTGGATGAAATAGCGCTCGGGCAGAAGATTGAAGTGCGCGGTGACTTCGTCGGGGCTGATACCCGGGATCTGCTTGGAGATGAGGTCCTGATAGATCATTTGCTTTTTTTCCTGGTGGCCAAGGTCGAGGGCGGCGCCGAGTTTCAGGCGCTCAAGGGTAGTGCGAAAAAGGCTGGTGTGAAGGGTGTCCTTGTAGCTGTTCCAAAGGCTGGCCGCCGTGCCGCGGGCATCACAAAAAGTGTGCACGTAGAGGTGGCGCAGCCTTTCGGCGTCGCCCACCACGTCGGCAAATGCAGCGGCAGTCTGGGGATCATCTACATCCCGCTTCTGCCAAAACCGTGCCATCACGAGATGATTTTTTATGACGAAGGCGACCAGCTCGCGGCTTTGCGGGGCGACCTGCAGGCGCTCGAGGAGGGGGAGGGCGATTTTCACGCCGCTCTCCGCGTGCCCCTGGATGCCCTCGGCCTTGCCGATGTCGTGTAACAGCAATGTGACATACAGCAGTTCCGGCTCGGGGGTGTCATGCAGGGCGGCGCGATACTTGAGGGTGATGGGCTCCGCCTCCGAAAAAATCAGGTCGAGCTGGCGGATGGCGTTAAGCGTGTGCACATCAGCCGTGTAGCGATGGTAATACTCGTGCTGCACGAGGCAGGTGAGCTTGTCGAATTCCGGGATAAACCGGCCCAGCACCCCGAGCTCGTGCATGAGGTTCAACGTGGAGAACACGGCTCCGGCCTCGGACAGGATGGCGCGGAAGCTCACGTTGGCGTCGGCCGAGAACCGGACCTTGCGCGTGATGAGGGGCAGCGAGTCGCGGATGAGCGAGGTGAGATGGAAATCCGGCGCGCAGACCAACTGCTGGCAGTGGCGGAACACGCGGATGAGCCTTTCGGGATCCTCCTGGAACACTTCAGGTTTTTCCGCGGCGAGCTCGCGGCCGCGCAGCACGAAGCCGTCGAAGCGCTTGGCCCGCTGGAAGCGCTGGGCCCGGAGGGACTCGCGGAAGGAGGAAAGGCGCCCGCCCCGTTCCCGCTCGAGCCCCAGCGCCAGGCGGTTCTCGATGATCTTGGACACCCGGTAGATCATCTGCGCCGCCCGGTAGTAGTCGTGCATGAACGCCTCAACCCGCCCGAGCATGTCGCGCTGGGTGTACCCGAGGTTTTGCGCGAGCTTGGGCTGGATATCGAGCGACAGCAGGTCGGAGGCGTGTTTGCTGATGAAATGCAGTTCGTTGCGGACCCGCAGCAGGAAATTATAGGAGCGCTGGAAATCGCGGAGTTCATTCCGCTTTAGGTAATTTTGCGCGTGCAGGTCCTCCAGGTTGTTGATGCCGAGCTTCACCCGGGCCATCCAGAGGGCGTTCTGGTAGTCGCGGAGGCCGCCGACCCCGTTCTTGATGTCGGGCTCCTGCAGGAAGACCGTGTCCCCGAACTTCGAGCGGCGGCCGGCCTGGTCTGCCAGCCGGGCGGCGATGTACGCCTTGGGATCCTCGGCGAGGTAGAAGCTCCGGTAGGCCTGCGTGAAGGTGTCATACAGCCCGTGCGAGCCCGCGATCAGGCGGGCCTCGAGGAGGGCGGTCTTGGTCTGGATGTCCTTGCGCGCCTCGACGAACACTTCATCGAGCGTACGGGTCGAGTGGCCGACCTTCAGCCCGCAGTCCCAGAGAATGTAGAGAATTTCGTTCGTAAGGTGCGCCTGCAGCGGCTTCATCGCGACGGGTTTCGTCTTGGCGGAGAAGAGAAACATGATGTCGACGTCGCTCAAGGGGCTGAGCTCGCTCCGGCCGTAGCCGCCCAGGGCGATAAGGGCGACCGGGGAGGGGAGCTGGCCATGGGCGCGCCCATAGGCGTCGATAGCATAATCGAACAGATGGGCCAGCAGAGCGTCGATCATCGCGGCCCGGGCTTGGGCAACCTTGAGGCCCGGGTCGCCCGCCTCGTGGCGCATGCGGATCATGGCGCTTTCCAGCCGCAGGAAAGTCTTGCAGGCAGCCAGGCGCTTGGCGGTGGAGACCTCGCCGGTGAAGTTCAGGCGCTCACGCGCGTGTTGTTGGAGGCGGCCGGGCATGGAAGAGGGCCACAGTGGACTGGAAAACCCGGCCGCGCAAAGCGTGAAAATTGCCGGGGCGGGAATCGGGAATCCCGGTATTAAATCTGCGCCCGTTCGCCGTGGCAGGCCGCGCCGCGCCAAAATCCCTCGGACCAAGCCGGGCTCACGATGAGGTGAACACAGTCGAAGGTCCGTCGTGCAGGAGGTAGGGTTTGTTACCCATGTAGCCTGTTCATGGGCGATAATTTGCATCACTCGCCGCTTGCTTCGCAGCCTGCGGGACGGTTTTCTCCGCGGTTCAGATTCCGCAACGCCCCATGGCCGAGATCACCAAGAGCTACGAACCGCGCGACGTCGAAAAGAAGTGGTATGCCGCCTGGCAGGCCGCCCACGCTTTCGCGGGCAAGGTCGTCGCGGGCAAGGAGGCCTACAGCATCGTTATCCCGCCGCCGAATGTGACCGGCGTGCTCACGATGGGCCATGTGCTCAACAACACGCTGCAGGACATTCTGATTCGCCGGGCCCGGCTGGAGGGCAAATCGCCCTTGTGGATTCCGGGCACCGACCACGCCGGTATTGCGACCCAGACCGTGGTCGAGCGCGAACTGCGCAAGCAGAAGAAGACCCGGCGTGATTTCGGCCGGGAGAAATTCGTGGAGAAAGTCTGGGAGTGGCGCCACGAGAAGGGCGGCATCATTCTTGAGCAGCTCCGCCGCCTGGGTGCGTCCTGCGACTGGGACCGCACGCACTTCACGATGGACCCGGTTTACTCGCGGGCCGTGCTCGGCGTCTTCGTCGATCTCTTCCGCAAGGGGCACATCTACCGCGGCAAGCGGATGGTGAACTGGTGCCCGGCTTCGCAGACCGCGCTCTCCGACGAGGAGGTTATCATGAAGCCGGTCAACGGCACGCTCTACAAGGTGCGGTACGAGCTGGTCGACCGGCCGGGAGAATACATCCAGGTTTCGACCACGCGCCCCGAGACCATCCCGGGCGACGTGGCCATCGCCGTTCACCCGGAGGATCCGCGCTATGCCGGTTTGGTCGGAAAGTCCGTGTGGCGCCCGCTCAACCGCGCCCAGATCCCGATTGTCGCGGACCTGGCGGTGGACCGGGAGTTCGGCTCCGGCGCGCTCAAGATTACACCGGCGCATGACAAGGTCGATTTCGACGTCGGCGCCCGGCACCGGCTTCCCATCATCGACGTGCTCAATGCCGACGGCACGCTCAATGAGCTCGCGGGCCCGGAGCTGGCGGGGCTCGACCGTTTTGCCGGACGCAAAAAAGCGGCCGAGCTGTTGAAGGCTGGCGGCGCCCTCGTGGGCGAGGAGGCCTACGCCAACAATGTCGGCTACTCCGAGCGCGCCGACGTGCCGATCGAGCCGCGGCTCACGTGGCAGTGGTGGCTGCGTTATCCGCGCATCGAGGAGGCCAAGGCGGCGGTGCGGGACGGGCACATCAAGTTTTATCCGGAGCGCTGGAGCAAAGTCTACCTGCACTGGCTTGAAAACATCCAGGACTGGTGCATCAGCCGCCAACTCTGGTGGGGCCACCGGATCCCGGTGTGGTATCGCCAGGGCCTTGATCGCGAAAAACTCACTCCGTCGGATCTGCAGGATCCCACGAAGGTGCACATCTCCCTCGAAGGCCCCGCCGATCCGACGGGCTGGGTGCAGGAGGAAGACGTGCTCGACACCTGGTTCAGTTCCTGGCTCTGGCCGTTTGCGACAATGGGCTGGCCTGATCCCGGCGAGATGAAAAAGGCGGGCTTCGATTACTTTTATCCGACCACGACGCTCGTCACCGGCCCCGACATCATTTTCTTCTGGGTGGCCCGCATGATCATGGCCGGGCTGGAATTCACGCATCCCGGCGAGCCGCTCGAGCGCCGCCTGCCGTTCCGGCACGTTTACTTCACCGGCATCATCCGCGACGCGCAGGGCCGCAAGATGTCGAAGTCGCTCGGCAATTCGCCCGACCCGCTTGACCTGATCGACAAGTATGGGGCCGACGGCCTCCGCTTCGGCCTCATTGCCACCGCGCCGCAGGGTCAGGACATCCGCTTTCAGGAGGACCGCATCGAGGGCGGCAAGAATTTCTGCAACAAGCTGTGGAATGCCTGCCGTTTCCGCCAGATGAGCGGCGAGCCCGACCCCAGCGTCACGCTCCCGCCCATCCTGGCGCGGCTGGACGTCGCGAAATTCGACGCTGACGACCACGCGATCCTCGACCGCCTGCTGACGACCACACGCGAGGTGGACCGGTGCTTCCTCGAGTTCGAGTTCAGTGCGGCAGCGCAGACGCTGTACGGTTTTTTCTGGAATGACTTTTGCGACTGGTACGTGGAGGTGTCGAAATCGAAGCTCCAGTCGCCTGTCACGAAGTTCAACTGCCTCGCGATCCAGGACATCGTCCTGCGCCAGACGCTGCTGTTGCTCCATCCCTTCATCCCATTCATCACGGAGGAGCTGTGGCAGCTCCTGGGGTACGGCCGGCCCAACAGTTTCATCGAGGATGCCCATCTCCGCAACGCCTCGGAGCTTGCTTCGACGCAAGACCTGCAGGGGGTGAAGATCGACCACACGCAGGTGGCCGCCGTGCAGGCGGTGAAGACCTTTGTCTCGCAGGCCCGAGCCCTGAAGGCTGACCACAACCTCGCCAGCCGGCGCGACGTTCGCTTCTTCGTCATCGCCGGGGACGCCGCCTGGGAGAAAGTCCAGGCCAACCTGGCCAAGATCACGCGCATGGCCGGCGCCGCGGAAATCCTCCGCAAGGAAAAGGTCGACGGCGCCCCCGCCGCCGTTACCCCGCTGGGCACGCTTTTTCTCGACCTTGCCAGCACCGTGGATGCCGGTGCCGAGAAGGTTCGCCTCACGAAGGAGCTCGACGCCCTGGCGAAGCACATTGTCGCCACCGAAGCCCGCCTGGCGAACGAGGCCTTTGTCAGCAAGGCTCCGCCGGCCGTCCTGGAAGGCGCCAGAAAGCAACTGGCCGACCAGAAGGCGAAGTCCGCCGAGCTGACGCGCTTGCTGAAAGCCCTGGGGTGAGTTTGCTGCGGCCATGGCCACACCGCCCCGCATCCTGGCTTTTTCCGGCAGCGCCCGGAAGGAATCCCTGAACCGGAAGTTTCTCGCCGTCGCCGTACAGGCGGTGCGTGCCGCCGGCGGCGAAGTCACGCTGATCGACCTCAACGATTACGAGCTGCCGCTCTACCATGGCGACCTCGAGGAGGCGAAGGGCCTCCCCGCGAACGCGGTGAAGCTCATCGAGCTCGTCACGTCGCACGCCGCGCTGCTCATCGCCTCGCCGGAATATAACTCGATGATCACACCGCTGCTGAAGAACACGGTGGATTGGTGCACCCGCGGTGACGTCAATCCCTTCATGGGCAAGGTGGCGGCGGTCATTTCCGCGTCGCCCGGCGCGCTCGGCGGCGCGCGCTCCCTGAAACTGGCGCAGCAATTGATGCTGCATCTCGGCTGCCACGTGGTGCCAGGGCAGACCATTCTGCCGCAGGCTGACGCGGCTTTTGACGAAGGTGGCGCACTGAAGGAGCCCCGCTCACAGAAGGCCGTGCAGACCCTGGCCGCGGCGCTCGTGCGCACGGCCACGCGGCTGGCGGGCTGAGTTCCACCCGCCAGCATGGAGGCTTGCCCGTCGCCGGGCAGGCCCTAGCGTCGACCTCTCTTAAGCATGAAAAAAGCCCTTATCACCGGCATCACGGGCCAGGACGGTTCGTATCTCGCCGAACTGTTGCTCGACAAAGGTTATGAGGTGCACGGCGTCATCCGCCGCGCCTCGACCTTCAACACGAGCCGCATCGACCACCTCTACCGTGATCCCCACGTCAATGGTGTCCGCCTCCACCTGCACTATGGCGACCTCGCGGACTCGGTGCAGATGGTGAAGCTGCTCTACGACCTGCAGCCAGACGAGATCTACAACCTCGGCGCCCAGTCGCACGTCCGGGTGTCGTTCGACATTCCGGAATACACTGGCGACGTCGACGGCCTCGGTGCACTGCGCATCCTTGAGGCCATTCGGGAGGCCAAGCTGGTGGGGAAGGTCCGTTATTATCAGGCCTCCTCCTCCGAGATGTTCGGCAAAGTGCAGGAAGTGCCGCAGACGGAGACCACGCCGTTCTGGCCGCGCTCGCCCTACGGCTGCGCCAAGGTCTACGCCTACTGGCTCACGGTGAACTACCGCGAGAGCTACAACCTCCATGCGTCGAACGGCATCCTTTTCAACCATGAGAGCCCGCGCCGCGGCGAGACCTTCGTCACCCGCAAGATCACCCGCGCCGCCACCCGCATCAAGATGGGCCTGCAGGAGTCGATTTACCTTGGCAACCTCGACGCCCAGCGCGACTGGGGCTACGCGAAGGAATATGTCGAGATGATGTGGCTCATGCTGCAGCAGGACAAACCCGATGACTACGTCGTCGCGACCAACGAGACGCACAGCGTGAAGGAATTCTGCCAGGAAACCTTCGGCCTGCTGGGTCTCGACTGGGAGAAGCACGTCAAATACGACCAGCGCTACGAACGGCCGGCCGAGGTGGAACTGCTCATCGGCGATCCCGCCAAGGCGAAGAAGCAGCTCGGGTGGCAGCCGAAGGTGCGCTTCAAGGAGCTCGTCAAGATCATGGTCGAGCACGACCTCGCCCTCGCGAAGCAGGAGTTGCAGATCAGCCAGCTCCCGAAGCCCTGAGGATTTTTAACGCTGAGATCACAGAGCGCGCTGAGTGGTGAAATTTGCTTCCTCCGAGGTTTCGGCGACTCTGTGTTAAAACCATGAAGCTTTATATTGCTGGTCACCAGGGCATGGTCGGTTCCGCGCTGGTGCGGCGCTTTCAGGCGGAGCCGGGGGTGCAACTGCTGCTGCGCACACGCAAGGAACTCGACCTCACTTCGCAGGCCGCGGTGGAGTCATTCTATGGGGCGGAAAAGCCGGACGTCGCGATCATCGCCGCGGCCAAGGTCGGCGGCATCCACGCCAACAACACCTACCCGGCGGATTTTCTCTTCGAGAATCTCGCCATTGCCGCGAACACGATCCACGCCGCCTACCGGCACAAGGTCTCGCGGTTGCTCTTCCTCGGCAGCTCCTGCATCTATCCGAAGCACGCGCCCCAGCCGATGCCGGAGGATTGCCTGCTGACCGGCCAGCTGGAGCCGACTAACGAGGCCTACGCCATCGCGAAGATCACCGGGCTCAAACTCGCGCAATCCTACCGCCGGCAGCATGGGGTGCTCTTTCACTCGGCGATGCCGACCAATCTTTACGGGCCCGGCGACAACTACCACCTGCAGAATTCGCATGTGCTGCCCGCGCTCATCCGCAAGTTCCACGAGGCGAAGGAGACCGGGAGCCCCGAGGTCGTTGCCTGGGGTACGGGTACGCCCAAACGGGAATTCCTCCACGTGGACGACTTGGCCGCCGCCTGCGCCTTTCTCCTCCAACTCGCCAACCCGCCCGACTGGATCAATGTCGGCACGGGCACCGATGTGACCATCCGGGAACTCACGGAGTGCGTCGCCAAGGTGACCGGCTTCAAGGGCCGCATTGCCTGGGACGCGTCCAAGCCCGATGGCACGCCCCGCAAGCTGATGGATGTCTCGCGGCTCGCCGCGCTGGGCTGGAAGGCGAAGATCGGCCTGAGCGACGGGGTCGCGAAGACTTACGCGAGCTTCTTGGCCGAAAAATCCGCCGGCATCCTGCGGATGTAGAAGGCAACAAGGATCAAGTAACAAGTATCAAATCAGGATTCCAAGATCCTCGACCACCTGGCACTTGGGTTTCTCCCCTTGTTACTTGCTCCTTGTCACTTACTTGTCCGCTAGCGCGGACAATCAGTTGGCCGCAGGTGGGGGCGGCGTGGGGCTGTCGATGGCCTCGCGCAGGGTTTTCAGCAAGGTTTCCGCCCGGTAGGGCTTATGAAGAAAATACCGGATGCCGGCGTCCGACGCCTTGGCGGGATTGGCGTTGGAACTGAGGCCGCTGGCCGCGATGACCTTGACGTCGGGATTGATGCGCCGCAGGGCGTGAAGCGTGGTGATACCATCCATCACGGGCATCATCATGTCCGTCAGCACGGCAGCGATCTCCCCCCGGTGCTGGGCGTAGAGCGCCACGGCGGTGGCGCCTTCCAAGGCGGTCAGGACCCGGTAGCCGCGCTTTTCGAGTGTCTTGCGCGAGATGTCGAGGATGACCTCCTCGTCGTCCACCACGAGGATCAGCTCGCCGCCGCCAAACGGAGCGACGCTGCCTTCCACGGAACTCACTTCCTCCGCCTTGGCGTTTTCCGCCGGCAGGTAAATCTGGAAGGTGCTCCCCTGGTGGAGCTCGCTACTGAGATGAATGAACCCCTGGTGTCCCTTGACGATGGCGAGCACGGTTGAAAGGCCCAGGCCAGTGCCCTTGCCGAATTCCTTCGTGGTGAAAAAAGGATCGAAAATCTTGTCCCGGATTTCCGGCCGGATACCGCCGCCGCTGTCCGTGACCTTGATGACGACATAAGGTCCGGGACGGGCCTCCGGATTCATGGCGGCGTAACTCTCGTCAAACACCCGGCTTTCCACGGCAAGCGTGAGGGTGCCGCCGTTCGGCATGGCATCCCGGGCGTTGACGCAAAGGTTGAGCAGGGCCTGATGCAGCTGGGTGGGGTCGCCGGAGACCGACCAGAGCGAGTTGTTGGGCTCGAGCTTGAGCCGGATGCCCTTCGGAAAAGTCTCCTGGATGATGCCCGCGAGTTCGTGGACCAGGTGATGGGGTTGGACGGCAATCTTCTGCCCTTCCATGCCGCGGGCAAAGGACAACACCTGCCGGACCATCGAGCCGCCGCGCTGGGCACTGCACCGCAATCCATCGAGGACGTGCGTGCGTTGCGCCCCGACCAGCTGGTCGTCCGCCAGCAGGTCGATCGACATCAGGATCGGGGCCAGGATATTGTTAAGGTCGTGGGCGATGCCGCTGGCCAGCGTGCCGATGCTTTCGAGGCGCTGGACGCGGAGAAACTGCGACTCGATTTTCTTCCGCTCGGTGGCGTCAGTATCGATGGACAATATGGAGCGGGGGGTGCCGTCCTTGGCCCGGACCAGAGTTGAGCGGTTCTCGACCGTAAGCTCCCGGCCGTCCTTGGTCTGTTTCTGAAGTTCGCCGGCCCATTCGCCGCGTTCCAGCACGAGTTTCCGGGCGGCCTCGTGTTTTTCCGTGTGCTTGGTGAGCAGCTCCCCGGCTTTACGCCCCAGCGCCTCGCCCGCTTTCCAACCGAAGACCCGTTCGGCGCCTTTGCTCCAAAAGACAATCGTGTCCTCGAGGTTCCGGACGACAATGGCATCCCGCGCCTGATCCAGCAGTGCCGCCTGCTCCCGCAGGCATTCCTCCGTCTCCTTGCGTTCCGTGATGTCCAGAAACATGACGACGGCGCCACCGCCCGGCCCATTGAGCGGGGTGATGGTGATGCGGTACCACCGCCCCTGGAGGGGATGGTGGCACGTGAATTCATGCATGAAGCGGGACTGCTTCCCCGCCAGCACCCGCCGCAAGCCGGCTGCCATGATGTGAAGCTGGACAGAGTCCGAACCTGAGGTCTGATCGCACGCCCCAAGATAATCGCAGCCGATGTCACCGAAGAAAGCCGCGGCTCCGCTGCCACCGGCACCGGATTGCTTCCATGCTTCATTGACGGTGACAATCCGACCGGTGCCATCAATCAAGGCCACGCAGGCGGGCAACGCGTTGAGAATAGCCGCCCTCAGGCCGGCCTCCTCCATGTTGGAATTGCCCCGGACCAAGGCAGGTTCCGCCCCGGAGGTGACCACCGGCTCGCTTTTGGCCAATGGCGGAAGTGAATGGGGATCGCCGGGGCTGTCTGACATGTGGGGGTGGGAAGGGAAAGCCGTACGATTCGAAGTAAAAAAAGACTGAACAGCGGTGTCAGCGGTGCAAGGCAGGGCGTGGGGTATTACTACCTAGGTGTTGTAAGTAGTTCTACACCTCGGGGCTCATCCCGGTCTCCTCTCACCCCTTCACTTTCCCCTTGCGCCGGGCGGGGGTCTTTGCGGCCATCAGCCTTCGCCATGATCGCACCCGAGACTTTCAACCACATCGAGAACATCAAGAAACGCGCCGGCCACTTGTGGA